>CADCBO010000012.1 GCA_902799685.1 uncultured Bacteroidales bacterium | reverse complement strand
TTCAAGACCGTTTGGGATATGTCCAGACAAAGGGCCAGGCGTGAAGGTCTGGAGTTCAGGCTTGATGCGGGGTCACGGCATTTGCTGGGCAGGTTCTTCACCGTTATGGTTGTAGGCGGACTGGTATGCCTTACTCCGCTAATGAACGGGCTTTGGAACATGGTGCCCGGTATCATGCTGGTATTCTACGGGCTGGCTATGGTGGTCATATCACCTATTGCCTTCAAGGTATCGGTTACCAAATATATCGGGTATGCCGATATCGTTCTGGGTATTGTCGCATTGGCTTTTGCTCCATGGGGAATAATGCTATGGGCCATCGGGTTCGGAATTATCCATATCGTATGGGGCATCTGGTTCCATATCAGGTTTGACGGTAAAAAGTAAAACCGATGACCACTATCGAGAATCTTGACAAGGCGTTCGAGAGCCGCGTAAGGCTGGGGATAATGTCGGTGCTGACCGGAGCTGGCCAGTCCGATTTCAACACCCTCAAGTCCATGCTCGGTGTTTCGGACGGTAATCTGGCAAGTCACATCAAGGCTCTTGAGGAACTGGGTTATATCGAGACCGTCAAGCAATTCATCGGCCGAAAGCCCAACACCTCATACTCCGTGACCGATGCCGGCCGCAAAGCATTCAGCGCCCACATTGAGGCGCTCAGCTCACTTCTTGGTTTAAAATAAGCACAAAAGCTATGAACAAATCAATCAGATACTATCTGCTTAAATGGTGGCTTTGGCCATTGATTCTAATTGTACTGCAGATAATTCAGTTTTTTATCATCAGGAAATGCCACAACGTAGGGACAGATGTTCCGGCCAGTGTCATCAGGGTTGTAAACTTCAGGGATCCAATAGCAATTATCAGTATAATTCTAATAATTGCCAACCTGTGCCTTTGGATCTATTACATAATTAAAAAGCAGGGGAAAGCCATCTCCGGGCATCTGGCATTGATGGTAATTGCTGTGGCCATCTGCTTATGGAATATTCTTTCAATTGGTGTCTGGTGGATGTTCGGCGGTGACCGATTGGATGATTTCGGCAGGAAACATCTCATACCGGAGAACGTTGAATACCATGAGCCCCTGTCATCGGACTATATAGAACGGGGTGATGAATCCGGAAACAGAGACACTTGGCTGCAGATTAAAAACGGAGGTCAGGGAGGAATCTATCAATATACATTCTACGTCCCTCAGGATATTGACAATGGAGAAATCTGGCTGGAATGTTATGAAATAACCGAGAACATCCAACTGTCATCCAAGAGCATCAGGGAAAGGACCTTACAAGAAATCACGCAAGACGACAAGGGTAAGATAACAAGCCCGAAAGAATTCAGTATCTACGAAGGTGTCTGGGGTGAGTTTTACCTGGCAAGAATTGAGGTCTGGTTCCAAGACAGCGCTACTCACACCAAGCAGAAGCTTTCTGAAAAGGTTTATAAGGTAGAGGGGTGGATGAGATAATGTTTAATGGTATAATAAAGACAATATGAAAACTATAGCAGAGACGTTTAAGCGGTACTTTCAGTTCAGGGGCAGAGCTGACCGCAGAGAGTTTTGGACGTGGGTTCTCGCCATGCTGGCTGTATCGGTTCCGGTTGTTTGCGTGCTGGCTGTAATTGCATTTCTGTTTGGCAATACGGCAGGACATCCTGTGGCTGAGGGAGTGTTTCACGCTACCATTGACCTTTTGGGGCTATTCTGGCTCGTAATGTTCCTGCCTTCACTCACTGTTACGATACGGCGCCTGCGTGACGCCGGAATAAACCCATGGCTACTCATAATACCTGCAACACTTGGCATTGGAACCTTTCTGGCTTTGTTTGACCGTGCCCTCTCAAATATGGACGGCTCTGCACCGGATTTTACAGATGCATTTGTTTATCCATTGGTAGGGATGACCGCATTGACAGGAATGATATTCTTAATCCTATTGTGTAAACCGTCCAAAAACAATGAAACCTTGAAACCAAAACATGGTTGCCTGACCACATTATCAGTCTTTGCAGGATTAGTTATAGTTTGGACTTTCATAGATAGGACGCAAAACCTTGGTTATGCATCGGCGGATAACGTAAAACGATACACAAATATTGAAATCCCAGCCTATAAGGTCAAATGGACAAAAAAATTTTCTGGCTTTGACGGATTTGAGCATCAGATTTCACTCAAGTTCAAGAATGTGCCGGATGAATCATTCTACAGCATGTTGGATTCGCGTTGTGAGGAATTTAAAAACAATTATTCGTCCGATGGGCTTTATTGGCCTTGGTATTATGAAAATGACGCATATTGCTTTACGATAAACCATAGTCCGCATAATAAGCATACGTCTGATTACTTAAGATCAATCGGGTATTCTCAGGAATTCCTTGACAAGCATGACATTTCAATAAGGATTAAAATACCAAAGTATCAGAAGGAATGGTCTTTGAGCTACATTGAATCGATATAAAACCGTATTCGCTGATTTGAAATGGGGACAGATAACAACGAGCATAAGCAAGCTGATAACAGAAGAGGATGCAGAGGGTGTCTATTGACATTGTTGATAATACCCGCCACCCTGGTTCTATTCATACTTATTTATGATAGGATAACTATCAACAGATACAAGAAAGACCCTGCTGGTTCACATAAGGAGATTGTTGAAGGTTATGCCGGTTTTGAATTTCCGCCTTACAGGCTGGTAGAGACCATATTAAGCCCGGAGAAAGGTAGATTTGAATACGTCGATACCTTCAGGATGGAGTTCCTGACCACTCCTGATTCCTCGTTCTATGAAACTATCAGCACCGCATGCCGGAATGTTTATATTCTGGAAAACAGCGAAAACCCTACAAGATATAGACCCTGGTATTTCAATGAGGAGACAAACACATACCATTTCAGATTCTGGGCATTCTACGACCAGACCATATATGATACTGTAAGAAACACTTTCCTATCAAGAGGAGTTCCTAAGGAATTCCTGCAGGGAGACCGTGCGTATGAGATTCACTTGCCGGTGGATTCCCGAGAGTGGACAATAGTAACAGGCATTCACTGATTTAAAGACCTTAGATATATGAGCATATTAAAGGAAAAGATTAAAGGTTTGGCCGATACCGTATGGAGCGGGATTCAGAGGTTCCCGCTTACGGTGGCGTTTGCCATAGCGCTTACCGTGTGCATGATGATTCTTGACTGGAAGGGTTATCACGGTATCAGCAAGGAGTGGAAGTTCTTTATGATATGGTATCCGGCCACTGGTATTGCGCTTTCACTGAGTCTTTCACTATGGCTTGAGGAGCATAGAGGCCGTTGGGGGTACCGGCTGGCATCGGCCCTGATTCATATAGCATGGATCGGGGTGAGCGTTCTGCTGATGCGCAATTATGACATGCTGGGATATGCACCTTATACCTATGTAGTTGTGGCTCTTATTGCTGCGCTCACGCTTTCGCTGCTTGTGCTTTCATTTTTCAGTGACAGGACCGATGTGGCTTTCTGGAACTTCAGCCTGCATTGCATCGGGGCAGTCTGCATCGCGCTGATTGTAAGCGGCATAGTGTGCGGTGGATTGGAATTGCTTGTGGTTGGTATTGAGAAGCTGTTCGGAGTGTTTATCAGTTCACACTGCTACAGTAACATTGCCATAGTCTGTTTCTGTCTGCTGGCTCCGATATTGCTTATACAAGCTGTGCCCGGCGGCGCGCAGAAGCATGACGCTCAACCTATGGAAATGTCCCGTCTGATTGAGAATGCGGTAACCAAACTGTTCATGCCTATTGCAGCGGCATACCTTGTTACATTATATTGCTATGCTGCCAAAATCCTGTTTACATGGCAGTTACCCGATGGTTGGGTGTCATGGCTTGTCACAGCTTCAATGGCAGCTATGGTGATACTCTTTACAATGGTCTATCCGTATATTGAGAAGGCTTCTCAGAGTGCATCGGGTTGGAACAGGATGGCAGTCAGATTTATCACACGGCGTATGCCTATTCTTATGCTCCCGTTGCTGCTCCTTATGAGCATCGGTATTACACGGCGCATTTCGGACTACGGGATTACCGTTCTGCGTCTGTATCTGGTGGCATTCAACATTTGGTGTTATGCCGTATGCATAGTACTGATTATCAAGCGCAATGCCGGGATTTTATGGATTCCCGTTTCATTCATACTGGCATTCTCTGTTCTTACGCTACTGCCTGTCAACGTTTCAACCTGTGTAAGAAAGAATCTCACAAACAAGGTTACTGCCATACTGCAGGATAATGGCTGGGACGGAAAAGCCATGGGCGATGATGAGTACGGCATTTTTCTTAACACACTGGACTCATCTGTGTCACATCAGCTGGACAGCCGTATTGACTATCTAAAGAGGCAGTTCTCACGCCAATCGGTAAAGGATATCATTGATACAGGCGTGCTTACCGGACGCATTCCCGAGCATGTGTTTGAGGACGGCAAGGACGGCAACGTGGAGATTCACCGTTACCGCAGCGTATTGGGCAGTACCAGTTTCAACCTGCCCGCCAATGCCAGCCGTATGCTCATGTATGATGAGCACGTTGACCTGGACAAAGACTGCATAAAGGATGAAATACTCACTGTGCAGCTTCCAGTAATATCAGACAAGACCGATAAGAACGGCAATTACCTGACTCTGATGTATGAGTTCCGCATACCGTTGCAACAGCTTCGCGCGTTGGAGAATGAGATGACACCAGAGAATATCGCCAAGAATGATTTCAATCATATAATAAGCTATTCCGGAACACTTGTGGATGCATCAAGCACGGATGCACCGGCCAAGGTAACACTATACCTTGATACGTTCCACCTGCGCCATGATGGCAAGGAAGGTTACTTTGGAGTGTCCGGCCCGCTGTTCCTGATTTACTAAACTAATAATCTGCTTTGTCCTTTGAATATGGGCGAATTTGCAAAAAGAATATATCAGAAATGGTGGATATGGCCACTGCCATTGATTATCCTTCAGATAGTACAGTATTTCATTATAAGGGACTGTCATTATACTGGAGGGGTAGTATCTGAACATGTCCTGCAGGTTGTAAATGGCAAAAGCGCCATATCTACTATATGCAAGATACTGTACGCAGGCAATGTAATTATCTGGATCTCATATATAGTAAAAAGATTCAAAAAAGCTGTAAAATGGCATCTGCTGATGATGGCGGCAGCAACGGCATTGTGTATCTGGAATATACTTGGTATAGGGGTATGGTGGATGTTCAATGCTGACCTTGTGGATGATTTCGGAAAACAACACACCATCCCTGAAAATGTCGAGTATAATGAGCCTTTGCCATCACACTACTCTGACAGAGTTGATGAAAACGGGAACAGTCTGGCTGTAGATTTGTCCGATTTCATCAATCCCGATGACAGCAGCACATGGCTACAAGTCAAGAACGGTTTACAAGGTGGAATATATCATTACAGTCTCTTTATACCTGAGGCTTTCGATGAAGGGGAGATATGGCTGGAATGCTATGAGGTGACGGAGAACGCACAATTATCCTCCAAAAGCATTAGGGAAAGGACACTCCGGAAAGTCACGAAAGAAGACAAGGAAAAGACAACAGAGCCCATGCGGTTCTCCATTTATGAAGGTAACTGGGGCGAGTTTTATCTGGCTCGCTTTGAAGTCTGGTACATGGACTATGCCACCAAGACAAAGCGTAAACTGACCGAAAAGATCTACAAGGTTGAAGGCTGGATGAGATAATTCGTTATCTTCGTGACTCAGAACTGATAACCTAACCAAAATGACAAAATTTAATAAAGGTCTATCATGGCTTGCAATGGCATTTGTGTGCGGTTCTGCCATGACAGTGTCTTGTGCCGGACAGGCCCAGAGCAAGGAGAAAGAGCTTATGACAGTAGGAAACCCTTACCTGCCCATGTGGGAGCATATCCCTGACGGCGAACCTTATGTATTTGAGGATCCGGACAATCCGGGCCAGTACCGTGTTTATATATATGGTTCACATGACAGCATGATTTCAGGCTATTGCGGACGTGAACTTGTTGTTTGGTCAGCTTCAGTGAATGACCTGATCCATTGGCGTTATGACGGAGAGATACTTAAGGTAGATAAGAACGCCAACGAACAGCCTATAAGCCGTAACGGACAGGCCGATGTCCTGTATGCCCCGGATGTTACTTTGGTTACAGCCCCCGACGGTACCAAGACCTACTATCTCTACCCCAACGACCAGGCAGGCGGGCGCAATGGCCTTATTGCCAAGAGTTCACGCCCGGACGGTCCCTTTGAGGTATGCAACTGGAGCAAGAGCAACCCCAACCTTGCTGACGGTGTTCTGGCATTTGACCCCGCAGTGTTTGTTGATGATGACGGTCGTGTGTACGGTTATTGGGGCTTTGAGCGATCATACGCTGCCGAGCTTGACCCTGCCACTATGGCTACCGTAAAGCCGGGTACACAGATTGTGGAGGATATGGTTCCCGGCCGATACATGGACGGAGTGTTCAAGTTCTTTGAGGCATCATCCATACGCAAGATTCAAGACAAGTACGTGTTCATATACAGCCGTTTCACTCTTGAGGGTGAGTTCGGTCTGCCATCATCAAACTACACACTGGCTTACGCCTACAGTGACAATCCGCTGGGTCCCTGGACCTACGGAGGTACGGTAATAGACGGACGCGGACGCGAGACCGATGAGCAGGGCCGCACCATTGCATCGGCCACCGTTGACGGCAATACTCACGGCGGAATATGTGAGATTAACGGACAGTGGTACGTATTCTATCACCGCCAGACCGGAACCGATGAATATGCACGCCAGGCAATGGTTGCTCCCATCACCGTTAAGGTTACTCCGGGCCCCGGCGGCAAGGTTGAGATATCCGAGGGTGAATACAATTCCGAAGGATTCTCGTTGAACGGTCTGGATCCTCTGGAGCGACATTCGGCAGGTCTGGCATGTTGGTACACCGGCCCCACTCCTGCCATTCACGACTGGCCCAACAACATATTTTCAGGGTCTTATGTAGCATCGGCCTACGGCACGGACAGCAAGTTTGACAAGCCCTACGATCTGGAAAACAACACCAATCCGGTAGTCAACAACACCGACGGCTCTATTGTGGGCTACAAATACTTTGATTTTACCGCCACTAACGGCAGAAATAACGTGTATCTATTCATCAACCTGATTCCCGAGGGTGTTGACGGCACCATCACTATCATGGCAGACAGCCCTTGGACATCAAAGGGCGGCAAGGAACTGGGCAGGATTGAACTCAAAACCGGTATGGGACAGGAGCCCACAGAGATGGGAATCAAACTCCCCACCCTAGGCGAACTTACCGGCAAGCACGCAATCTATTTCACATTCAGCTCAAACACTAAAGAAAAATCCATTTGCACCCTCTTGGACTTTATTTTCAAATGAGCAAAAGGGACGGTGCCATTGGCACTGTCCCCAATGGCACTGTCAAACCTTTTTACTTATTTCGAGTCTAATAGAAAAAGGTAAAAAAAATGAGAAAGATACTATTTGTAGCAGCACTTTCTGTTTTCACCTCATGCGGTGCAAAAGACTTTAATGACGGAGTGATGGAAAAGAAGGGTAAAATTTATACAATCAATACCGAGACCATCTGCAATGCCCGTGGCTACCACGGCAACACACCGGTAAAGGTTACCATCAAGAAGGACAAGATTGTGAATGTGGAGGCTCTGCCCAACCGTGAGACTCCCCGTTTCTTTGAGAACGTAAAGACATATATGCTGCCCAAGTTCCGTGACGTCAAGTTCAAGGACTATGCAACGGTTGATTGCGTATCGGGCGCAACCATCAGCAGCAAGGCCGTACGCGAGAACATGAAAGCGGCTTACGACTACTACACCGAACACAAATAAATAATTGAGAATTGAGAGTTGAGAATTGAGAATTAACAAGCACCTGCGTTAATCGCGACATTAAAAAGGGTTCGGAATTTCTCCGAACCCTTTTTACAATTCTCAATTCTCAATTTTCAATTGTCAATTCACTTCACTGGAATGCTGTCAACGCGGAGTTGATGGCGACCGCCCTCAAAGGGGGTATTCAGATACTCGTCCATTATCTTGCGGGCCATATCGGTATCGATGAAACGGCCGGGCATTACCAATACGTTGGCATCATTGTGCTGACGGATAAGGTGAGCAATCTCGGGGATCCAGCACAGTCCGGCGCGGATGCCCTGATGCTTGTTCAGAGTCATTGAGATACCCTCTCCGCTGCCGCACATGGCTATACCCTTCTCTACCTCACCGTTCTCAATGCCGCGGGCCAGAGCGTGGCCGTAATCAGCATAGTTACAACTGTCGGGAGTATAGGTGCCGTAGTCCTTAAACTCCAGCCCCTTCTCCTTCAAGTATTCAATTACAAACTGCTTCAACGGGAAAGCAGCGTGGTCACTTGCTATTCCTATCATTACTTGAGCAATGACTTAACCTGAGCATAAACGTTCTCGGCGGTGAAACCCAGCTTCTCGTCGAGCACCTTGTAAGGAGCAGAGAAACCGAATGAGCTGAGACCCCAAACCTTACCGCTGGCACCTACCAGACCCTCCAGGGTTACAGGCAGACCTGCAGTGAGACCGAATTTCTTCTTGTTACCGGGCAGGATTGAGCGCTGGTAAGCCTTGGACTGGCTGCGGAACAGGCCCTCGGAAGGAACGCTTACGATACGGCACTTGATACCGTCCTGACGCAGGAGCTCAGCACCGGCAACCAGAGTTGATACTTCTGAACCTGAAGCGAGCAGGATTACGTCAAAGTCAGCGTCTGAACCGGCTACGATGTAAGCACCCTTGGCAGCCTGGCTGTAGTCATTGCCTGCGGGCAGGGTCTTGATGTTCTGACGGCTCAGGATAAGACCTGTGGGTGATGTGGTATTCTCCATAGCAAGCTTCCATGCCTGAGTGGTCTCGTCGCTGTCGGCGGGACGGAGAACAAGCATTGAGTTCTTGCCCTTGTGTGTCTTGAGCTTCTCCATGAGACGGATCTGTGCCTCCTGCTCAACAGGCTCATGTGTAGGACCGTCCTCACCTACGCGGAATGCATCGTGAGTCCATATGAACTTGACGGGCAGTTCCATGAGGGCAGCCATACGTACGGCGGGCTTCATGTAGTCTGAGAATACAAAGAATGTACCGCAAGCGGGGATAACACCACCGTGCAGAGCCATACCGATGCAGCAGCAAGCCATTGTAAGCTCGGCTACGCCAGCCTGGAAGAATGAACCGCTGAAGTCACCCTTAACCATGTTGGTTGTATATTTCAGGAATCCGTCTGTCTTATCTGAGTTGCTCAGGTCAGCGCTGGCGCAGATCATGTTGGGAACCTGCTGTGCGAGCTGGCTCAAAACTGCAGCTGATGCAGAACGTGTAGCATCATCGGGCTTCTGCTCAACCTTGCTCCAGTCAATCTTGGGAGCCTTGCCGCTGAACCACTCCTTAAGGAGGGCAGCCTTCTCAGGATTTGCCTTCTCCCAGGCAGCCTTACGGGCATACTTGGCATCCATGATCTTGCGGAGCTCCTTGGCACGGTCAGCATAGAGCTTCTTTACCTCGGGGAATATCTGGAAAGGATTCTCGGGATCACCGCCCAGAGCCTTGATTGTGTTGACGTAAGCGTCACCACCCAGAGGAGCACCGTGAGTCTTGCAGTTGCGCTCGTAGCTGGTACCATCAGCCTTGAGGGCACCCTTACCCATGATGCACTTACCGATGATAAGGGTCGGTTTGCCGTTGGCGTTCTGAGCCATGGTCAGGGCACCGCGGATCTGGTCAACGCAGTTACCGTTTATCTCATATACGTTCCAACCCCATGCGCGATACTTGGCGGCAGTGTCCTCGGCGGTTACAACCTTGGTCTCGGTTGAGAGCTGGATGTCATTTGAATCATAGAACATGATGAGGTTGTCAAGACCCAGAGTACCGGCTATGCGGCCTGCGCCCTGTGAGATCTCCTCCTGGATACCACCGTCAGAGATGTAGGCGTAGATCTTGTGGTTCATTACCTCACTGCCCAGTACGGCTGCCAGATGCTTCTCGGCAATGGCGGCACCTACAGCAAAAACGTGACCCTGGCCAAGAGGACCGGAGGTATTCTCAATACCACGGGCAACCTCCAATTCGGGGTGACCGGTTACGGGTGAGCCCCACTGACGCAGTGTGGCCAGCTCCTCCATTGAGAACTTGCCGATCAGTGCAAGCTGTGAGTAAAGCATGGGAGCCATATGGCCGGGATCCAGGAAGAAACGGTCACGACCCTCAAACTTCATGTTGCGGGGATCATACTCCAGGAACTCGCTGAAAAGCACGTTAATGAAATCAGCGCCACCCATAGCACCACCGGGGTGACCGGACTTGGCCTTCTCGACCATTGATGCAGCCAGAATACGGATATTGTCGGCTGCCTTGTTCATCAATTCTTTACTGTTCATTGTTATATTGTTTAGTTTAGAAATTTGCGCAGTAGCTTGCAAATTTAGCAAAAATATGACAGTAACTACAGCTTACCGTAAATTTTATATTAAAGGTACTCCCAATGCTGTTTTGAAGCCATTTTTTATTATTTTTGCACGAAACAAACCTATTTATTGTATAAAAAACCTACAAATACTGACCCAAAATGAAGAAATCCGTCATCTTGAGCCTGGCGCTTCTGCTCCCATTGGCTCTGTGTGCTGAAATCACAAAGAAGCAAGACATCAACAAGGACAACCTCTACAAGTTCAGAGGAAGCATGACCCAGTACGAGGATCCTGGCGTAACCTATTCAAAGGCTCCCAAGGGGTTCAAGCCTTTCTACATGAGCCATTATGGCCGTCACGGTTCACGTTACCTGCTCAACACCCCTCAGTACAATGACCCGTTGACAATGCTCCAGCAGGCTAATGACAAGGGTATTCTTACCGACTTTGGCAAGGACGTACTCAGGCGCATTGAAATAATGGCAAAGGATGCCGATGGCCATCTGGGTGACCTTACAATAGTCGGCCAGCAGCAGCACCGCGGAATAGCCCGCCGTATGGTCCGCAACTACCCGGAGATATTCAACAAGAAGACAACTATCGTGGCCCGCTCCACCACATCACATCGTGTTATGGCCAGTATGACGGCTGCCATGATGGAATTCTCAAGCATACTGCCACAGATGAACATAGACTACAACTGCAGTGATTTTGACCGCGGTTACATGAACTCCGAGGACAGGGCCATCAACAGTGCCAAGAACAGTCGCGAGAGAAATGCCGCCGTCAACGCATTCAATGCAAAGCACAACAATCCGGAACGTCTCATGTGCGCACTTTTTACTGATACTACATTCATAACCAGATATGTAAGGACGTCATCTTCATCACGTGCCGGAACTACCGGAGGCAGCAGCTCAGGTTCAACCTCCACCAGTACATCTACATCAGACCGTTCAAACGACCTCTACACCAAGATATATGATATTGCAGCCAATATGGGCAGCCACTCATATCTGGGTTTTGACCTGGACGATGTGTTCACATACGATGAATGGTATGACTGCTGGCTTCAGAACAACCTGTACTGGTACTCAGTATCCGGCTACAATGACCTGACCCAGAACCTGGTGCCTTACGGCCACGCCACACTGCTTCAGGATTTCCTGGACAAGGCAGACATAGCCATTGCCAACGGCACTCCCAGCGCCAACCTGCGTTACGGACATGACACTGCACTGTATCCCCTTCTCTGCCTTATGGAGGTGAATGACTGCGGATACGCTCCCAAGGATATTGAAGACCTGGCAAGCAAGTGGGTCAACTACGACATCGTACACATGGGCAGCAACATACAGCTCATTTTCTTCAAGGACAAGAACGGCACCATATTGGTAAGGGCACTGCTCGACGAGAAGGAGGCCAAACTGCCCGTAGAGTGCTACAAGGATGCCAAGGGCAAGGAATATCCCTACTTCTATGAGTGGGACAAGCTTGAAAAGTACTACCGCGACATTCTGGCCAAGTGGGACAAGATAAAGGCAGAACTCACCGCAAACTGATAATATGGAGCGACTGGCTATTGGAATAGACATCGGCGGCCAATCATCCAAATGCGGAGTCGTCACACAAGATGGGACCATACTCGAACAGAGTGTGGTCACATCGTTGATTGACAACTTTGATGAGTATCTGGAACTGTTGGCCGGAACCGTCAAGGACCTGATACGCAAGACCGCCCATCGAGGCAATGTAATGGGAATAGGCATAGGCGCCCCCAACGCAAACCGTCTGGACGGTACTATACGGTATGCCCCCAACCTCAGGTGGGCGCGTGACACAGAAGGCAAGCCATGTGTTATACCTCTTGCTGAACGTCTAATAAAGGCTACAGGACTGCATGTACGAATAACCAATGACGCCAATGCAGCTGCACGCGGCGAACACACTTATGGCGTGGCACGCGGCATTGATGATTTCATAATGATTACATTGGGTACAGGCGTTGGCAGCGGAATAATATCCCACGGCAGACTGGTTTACGGTCATGACGGATTTGCCGGAGAGTTGGGTCATGTATGCGTAGTACAGGATGGCCGGCAGTGCAACTGCGGTCTCAAGGGCTGTCTGGAGACTTACGCCAGCGCAATGGGCGTGGCACGTACCGCGCGCGAGTTCCTGCAGAAAGAGAGCAGTGACAGCCTGTTGCGTAAGATTGACCCCGAATCAATCTCATCAAAGGACATTTATGATGCCGCCGTACAGGGCGACGAACTGGCCAGGCAGATATTTGCGTTTACCGGCAGAATCCTGGGCCGTGCATTAGGCGACTTCGTAAAATTCAGTTCACCCGAGGCGATAGTGCTGTTCGGAGGCCTTACCAAGTCAAAAGAGTTTTTCCATGACGAGATGGTACGCGCCATGAACGACAATCTGATGCAGGTTTGGAAGGATCAGATTAGGATACTCTACTCCTCGCTCAAGGAGTCAGACGCCGCAATACTAGGAGCAAGTTCTATGGTCTGGTAAGCCATCGTGATATGAGGATAGGGTTTGACGCCAAACGTCTGTTCAACAACTTCACCGGCCTGGGAAACCACAGCCGGACCACTATTGACATACTTACAGAATTCTATCCCCAGAACGAGTACCTGCTTTACACCCCCAAGATAAGGCGGAATGACGTTACCGGTCAGTACATGGAAAAGAACCGCTGCCGCACAATACTGCCGCACGGCATCCTTAGAGGCAGCGCATGGAGGACATTAGGACTTGCATCAGCCGCACGGAAAGACTCCGTTGACATTTTCCATGGCCTATCGAACGAACTGCCCGCAGGTCTGGACATACCGTCGGTGGTGACCATCCACGATGTGGCCTTCAGGACATTCCCCGACATGTACCACGCCACAGACCGTTTCACATACAATCTCAAATGGCGACATGCATGCCGTAAAGCCGACAGAATTATTGCCATAAGCGAATCCACCAAGAAGGATATAATACGTTTCTACGATGTGGATCCCGACAGGATTGACGTGGTCTTTCAGCCTGTGAACAGTCTGTATTACACAGACAATAAAGGTGTATGCCCCTCAAGCCTTGCCGCATACGTAGTCGGCAAGCCTTACATCCTGTATGTAGGCTCCATCAATTCCCGCAAGAATCTGCTGGGAATAGTGAAAGCTTTGAATCTTTTGCCCAAGGACCTACAGATTCCGCTTGTAGTGATAGGCGACGGTAGGGAGTACAAGCAGAAAGTGCTTGAATACATTGCGCAGCACAATATGCAGGACCTTGTGATATTTACACCTCAGAAAGTAGGAACTGAAGGACTGCGATATCTCTACCTGAATGCACGCATGCTTGTCTATCCGTCGTTTTATGAAGGATTCGGATTACCGGTTGTTGAAGCCCTGCTTTCCAGATGTCCGGTAATAACCAGCAACGTCTCATCGCTGCCTGAAGCGGCAGGCCCCTACTCTCTGACAGTTGATCCCTCAGACATATCGGATTTAGCCCGTAAGATGGAAGCCGTACTTACAGATGATGTCCTGCGTAACTCAATGACTGAGAAAGGATACCGATATGCCATAGAGGCATTCAGCCCAGAAGTTCTTGCAGGACAGCTTATGGATGTCTATGCAAGCGCAATAAACAATTGAAGGCAGTCAAATCAATGACCGCCTTCAATTATTCCAAGACCTTTCAGCCTATTCCTTGTATTATTCCTCAGGAATATCCTGAATCTCGATAGGAGAATCAAACGTAGTGGTTGATGACTCCGGATTTATGATCTGGTTCTCTATTGCCTCATCATCATAGACCGAACCTGTGTTGATAACCTTGGGTTTGGCCACGTATGCGGTGATGATGCTCAGAACCGCGATGCTGGCAATCAGAGTCCATGTGGTCTTTTCAAGTATATCGGTAGTCTTGCGTACACCCATAATCTGGTTTGATGATGCAAAACCGGCAGCCAGACCGCCGCCTTTAGAATTCTGAATCGTGACTATGAAGCAGAGAAACACTGACAGAATCACGATAATAACAAGCAATACCTTAAACATTTTCTATTATTGTTTTTGATTTATCCTGATTAATTTTTCCAAATACCGGATTTGGTCCGCAAAGTAAATGCTTTTATTCGGAAAATTCAAATAAAGAGACCTAATTATTTCCAAAGCCTTGTCATATCTGCGCTGTTTCAGATAGATTTGTGCCAAAGTCTGGGTGTAACATGAATCGTCAAGCTGTTCGGGCTCATCATCGGGAGCAACTTCATCCCCGTCCGATGACGGCACAAGATTGAAAGAAGGCCTCTCATTGCCGGCCGAAAGGAATGCATCCAGCAGTTGTTCGGTCTTGGAACGAATGGCCTTGTCGGCGGCACCGTCCTGGTCTCCGGCAGCCGACAGGTAAGCCGACACATAATCCGTAGGAACCGCCCCGATATCATTCAAATCCAACGAACCATCCTCCCTGCCCTCCAGAAAAGAGTCCAGGAGAGTCATCATGCGTCCATCATTACCCTGTTCCATTTACCAACTGGCTACGGTTGCGTTGAAGACCTGGTCTATGATATCATCTATCATCTGCTGCACAAGTTCCTCCTGTACGGCTGATAGCTGCTGTGAGGAGTCATATTCACGTGAGGCGCTGAAAGACTTGTCAAAGTCCTGTTCATGCTTCTTGTTATTGGTAAACTTGACCTTGACACTCATCCTGAGCTGCACCATCGACGAGTAACCGTCGGCCGATACAGACTTGTTGGTCTGGTCGTATGACGAAATCTCACCCGACAGCATCAGGTCGCCGTCGCGTTTTACCTGACGCAGCTTGGTCTGACTGTTATACTTGTCGCTGATAGAGTTGTTGAACATGGGAGCCATGGGGGCCCACTGGTATGAGGCACGGTTTGTAAACGCATCAATCGTGATGGTCTTTATGGTGTTGTAGTCTATCGATGCCCCGTTAAGCTTGTATGAAACCTTACATGACACCAATGCCAGGACCGATACCATGAATACAACCAGACTATATACTGTATTACGTTTCATTCCAGATTGTACTCCTTGATTTTACGGTAGAGCGTACGCTCTGATATGTTCAAGTCTGCAGCAGCACCGCGACGCTTGCCGTTGTGCTTGGCCAGGGCACGCTTTATCATGTCCTTCTCAACCTCATCCAGAGAGAGTGTCTCCTCCACATAGACCTCGGTGTCCTGAATGTCATCGTCAGTCTGGGCACCCTTCCTGGTATTTGCCGGGATATTCTGCACAGTAGTGACACCCTCATCGGGAGTGATTATGGATACCGGCTGCTGATGAACCACCTGCTGCTGTCCCTGTGAAAGGGAGTTTACCTGGGCCTTGAGGTCAGTCACGTCACGACGCAGGTCAAAGAGCACCTTATAGAGTATCTCGCGCTCATTCTCAAACGAGTTCTCACTGCGCTTGCCACCGGTCAGCATGGGGAGCATGGATTTACGGCGGTCAGGTAGGTACTCCTGCAGCACATCGGCCGTGATTACCCTCTGGGTGGCCATGATGGAAATCTGCTCCGTTATGTTCTTGAGCTGGCGTACATTACCCGGCCAATGGTAGGTCATGAGCATCTCCTTGGCGTCATCCGAAAGCTGGATAGCCGGCATGCGGTATTTCTCGGCACAATCGGCCGCGAACTTGCGGAACAGCAACTGCACATCGGCTCCGCGCTCACGTAGTGACGGCACCTTGATAGGTATAGTGCTCAGACGGTAGAACAGGTCCTCACGGAAACGTCCCTGCTCTATGGCCTTGAGCAGATCCACATTAGTGGCTGCAACTATGCGCACATCGGTCTTCTCGACCGTGCTGGAGCCCACGCGGATGAATTCGCCCGATTCCAGCACACGCAGCAAACGGGCCTGCGTGGCCAGCGGCAACTCAGCCACCTCATCCAGGAATATGGTTCCGCCGTCAGCTTCGCCAAAATAACCCTTGCGGTCACTTATGGCATTTGTAAAAGCGCCTTTTATATGTCCGAACAGCTCCGAGTCAATAGTTCCCTCGGGTATTGCGCCGCAGTTCACGGCCAGATACTTCTTGGTCTTGCGCAGGCTGTTCTCATGAATAATCCTTGGAAAAACATCTTTTCCGGCACCGCTCTCACCGGTAATGAGCACCGTAAGGTCGGTAGGTGCAACCTGTATGGCCACGTCAATGGCTCGGTTCAGTTCCGGCGAGTTTCCGATAATCCGGAACCTCTGTTTCATTCTCTGTATCTCCTCCTGATTCATATCACTCCTAATAGTCTGACAAAAATACGCATTTTTCGGCTACATGCTCCATTTTTAGGAAATTTTGGCAGACAGCACATTGGTTAGCACATTGGGGACGGTTCTCCTTGTGTTTGACGACACAAGGAGAACCGTCCCCAATGTGCTAAAGAGAGAATCAGAATCTGCAGCGGAGGCCCACCTGTAACATACCCTGTTCGCCCAAACCGTATTCGGCAAAGCCGCGGATCTGCTTTCCTACTTCGACACCTATGACAGAAACCTGCCAGTTTACATGAAAGTCTCTTTTGTCGGAATTATACTTTGAATTCTCACCTTCAAAATCCTTTTTCTCAACGCGCCAGGTAGCTCCTACGCCTAACTTTGAATAGAGCCCCACCATATCACGGCGCAACCAGTTGAACTTGACTGCAGGCATAAGAGAAACATAACTGTTCTTTCTGGTGCCCACTTTATTGCCGTCTTTGTTACTGTCTTCTATCTCATGGCCGTAAACAGCAATGGCACCTATACCCATCCAGGGCTCAATGTTATAGAAATACTCAAGGCTGGCAGGACCTAAATATGAACCATCTTCATAGGTCTCACCGAAAATAGCATCCGCTATACTCTCAAAGGCATTAAGCCAATCTGAGTTTGAAAGCCATCCGTAAGAAACAGCTATCTCCTGTTTTGTTTCACTCTGTGCCTTGACACCTGTTACGGCAAGCATTGCTACAATTGCCAGCAAAAAATACTTTTTCATTTTCATTTCCGGTTATTATTCTTTTTCAGAACGCAAATATAGTGCAAAACGTACAAATAAAAAACAGGACATGCCCTTTCTGATATAATAAATAAGCATATCTTTGCAATAACATGGATTACGGGTTATACAGAAATCTGGTTACAGTGGCCAGGCCCATGTTCGGGACCGATGACTGGAACAGGCTGAAAGGTTTGCTCCGCGAAGGTATAGCCAAGGGTGCATACGGTACAGACCAGCACGGTATTTCCACTCTTGAGAGATGCATCAGGACCGGGACGGTCATTGTTGAGAAAACGGGGCTTAAAAAAGCCTCGCTGCTAACCGCCCTGTTCGATCCCATGGTGCAGCAGGGGCTCATTGCTCCTGAGCAGTTCATGCAGGAGTTCGGAGAGGATGCGGCACAGCTTATCCAGGGCATGTGCCGGGTCAAGGAGCTTTACTCCAAGCATGACTCCATTGCCGATGAGAACTTCCGCAAGCTGCTGGTGTCATTTGCCGAGGATGTCCGCGTAATCATCTGCCTCATTGCCGACCGCTACGTGCTGATGCAGATGCTGTCAAATACCACTGATACCGATTATCGGCTCCGTGTTACAGAGGAGGCGCGCCTGCTCTATATCCCTATGGCCCACCGTCTGGGTCTGTACGCCATCAAGAGTGAGATGGAGGATATGGTGGTCAAGTATGAGCACCGTGATGTCTATGATGACATTGCACGCCAGCTCAACGAGACCAAGAGCGCACGCGAAGCTTACATCAAGGCGTTCATCGGACCGGTCAAGGCCAAGCTGGAGGAGGCCGGGCTCAAGTTCACCATCAAGGGACGCACCAAGTCCATATCCAGCATATGGAACAAGATGAAGGCCCAGAACACCACTCTGGACCATATATATGACCTCTTTGCAATCCGCATCATATTGGACTCTCCGGCCGATAAGGAGAAGGCGCAATGCTGGCAGGTCTATAGCATTGTGACCGATATGTACCAGCCCAACCCCAAGCGTCTGCGAGATTGGCTTAGCGTGCCCAAGAGCAACGGTTACGAGTCACTGCACATTACGGTGAACGGTCCTGAAAGCAAATGGGTGGAGATTCAGATACGTACCCGCCGCATGGATGACATAGCGGAGCGTGGTCTGGCCGCTCACTGGTCATACAAGGGCATCAAGAGCGAGGGTGCGGCCGACAGCGTAATGGCCGGCATACGCGAGATTCTGGAACACAACACCAGTCCTGATGAGTTGCGCAAGGACTTTGCGCTGGACATGTATCAGGAGGAGATATTCGTATTCACTCCCAACGGTGAAGTACGGCAGCTGCCCAAGGGGGCTACGGTGCTGGATTTTGCATTCTCCATACACAGCAAACTGGGTCTTACATGTGTGGGTGCACGTGTGGGAGGACGCAACGTGCGTATCAGTCACAAGCTGCAGAGCGGCGATACCGTCGAGGTGCTCACTTCATCCACCCAGACTCCCAAGCAGGACTGGCTTAACATAGCGGTGACTTCACGAGCCCGTATGCGCATACGCCAAGGCATCAATGAGATACGCAACCGTGAGGCCCAGGCCGGCAAGGAGCTGCTGCAGCGCCGTTTCAAGAACCGCAAGATAGATATATCGGAGAGCGATATGTCGCGCCTGATAGTGCGCATGGGATTCAAGGGGCAGACTCCTTTCTTCCACGCCCTTATGGAGGATGAGATTACGGTCGATGACGTGCTCCGCGTTTATGAGGAGATGCACGCTCAGGCCGAACAGGAGGTGCACAGTGCACAGGACTTTGACATTGAGAAGACTTTTGCGGAGACTGAGAAAAAGGTTGCTCAGGAGACCGATGTGCTTGTTATAGGCGACAACCTGACCGGTATAGACTTCAAGATGGCGGGCTGCTGCCATCCCATTTACGGTGATGACGTGACTGGGTTTGTAAGCATCAACGGCGGAATCCGCATCCACCGCAGCGGCTGCCCCAACCTGCTGCGTATGCGCAAGCGATACCCCTACCGCATCGTCAAGGCACGTTGGAGCGGCAAGAGCGGCAGCCAGTACAGCATCACGCTCAATGTGGTGGGCCAGGACGACATTGGAATTGTATCTAACATTTCATCAATAATAAATAAGGAACCCGATACTCTGCTGCGTTCCATCAGCATTGACTCCAACGGCGGCCTGTTCCAGGGACGTCTTACGGTGCTGGTCAGTGACCTGTCATCGCTGGACCGGCTGGTCAAGAAACTCAAGCAGATAAAGGGTGTACGAGAAGTAGAACGTATTAACTGATAATCACACAATAGGGACGGTTCCTTCCGTGCACCCGGGGGTATGGGTATAGGAAACCATGGCCGCCCGTGGGCTTGTGAACGGGAGGGGCCCGCCGCGAAGCGGTGGGAGGGATAGCGCGAAGCGCGTAGTTTCAGATACCCATACCCCCGGGTGCACGGAAGGAACCGTCCCTATTGTCAGACTAATAAGAAGTATGAAAAAGATTATATTATTTGCTGCAGTGCTTCTGGCACTGGGGGTGCAGGCGCAGGAGGAGCGCAGGCTGCTCACTATGGAGGAGGCTGTCCTGATGGGCGGTGCTCCGGTTAACGCCCCGCGATACTCATGGGATATGGGCGGATCGGTCTATACCTACAGTTGGGAGGGGCAGACTCACCATATCGATGCACATACCGGAAAGGAGATGGGCGAGCCAATGGTCAAGCTGGCCAAGAAGGACCATTTCAGGGCATTCAGCCGTGACGGTGAGGTGTGGTATTTAGACAGCGACAGCGTTGAGCATCAGGTGACAGCCTTTAATCAGAAAGGCATTGTATGCGGTGAGACCGTGAGCCGAAACGAGTTCGGCATTGACGGCGGTATATTCGTGTCACCTGACCGCCGCAAGATAGCCTTCTATAAGAAGGATGAGAGCCGCGTCACGCTGTTCCCGCTGCTGGACATCACCACCCGCACAGGCACGCTCAAGGAGATACGCTACCCCATGAACGGCATGACATCGGAGATAATCACCCTGGGAGTTTACGATATTGACAAGGGCACAACCGTATGGATGGACGTCACCGATTTTGACCAGGAACGCTACCTGACCAACATCACATGGGGGCCGGAGAGCGACCGCATCTACATCCAGGTGCTGGACCGCGCCCAGAAGAACATGCATCTGAACGTTTATGATGCCACTAACGGCAAGTGTCTGGGCACACTCTTTACCGACCATGATGACCGGTATGTGGAGCCGCAGTATCCCCTGACATTCCTGCCCGATGACCCCGAACACTTCATCTACCAGACCAATGTGCGTGACGGCTACTGGAACCTCTATCTGGGCAGCACTAAGGGCGGTGAGCCCAAGCGCATTGTCAGGACCGATGCCGACCTGGAGCTTATTATGGTTAAAGGCAAGTACGTCTATTACTACTCTTTTGAGCTGTCACCAGTGGACCGTCATCTGTTCCGTGCCGACATCAAGACCGGGAAGGCCCAGCAGCTGACCCGTGAACCGGGCTGGCACACCTGTCAGATAAGCCCCGACGGCAAATATTTCATCGACACATGGTCCGAGCTCAACACTCCCCGTGTGATAAGCATTGCACAGACCGACGGCAAGAAGCCGCGCGAGATGTTCCGTGCACAGGACAACAGACCGGACTACAACTACTGCCCCATTGAACTGGGCTCAATCAAGAGCGCAGACGGCAAGTTTGACAACCACTACCGTCTTATCAAGCCTATCGACTTTGATCCCGCCAGGAAATATCCGGTAATTCTGTATGTTTACGGCGGCCCGCACTCACAGATGGTAACCAACTCATTCAATGCCCTGCTGCGCACCTGGGAGATGTATATGGCCCAGCACGGGTATGTGGTATTCGTAATGGACAACCGCGGTACACAGCACCACGGAGCCGATTATGAGAAAGCCATCCATAAGTATTGCGGACAGGCTGAGATGGCCGACCAGATGGAGGGCATGAAGTGGCTCATGAGTCATGACTGGGTGGATAAGGAGCGTAGGTGTGGCCGGAGGTCCGGTCATTGACTGGAAATGGTATGAGGTTATGTACGGCGAGCGCTATATGGAGACCGATAAGACCAACGCTGACGGACTCAAGAAAACCAGTCTTATACCGCGTGCAGGTGACCTTAAGGGCAAACTGCTGATATGCCAGGGAGCCATAGACAACACCGTGGTGTGGGAGCACAGCCTGAGTTTTGTGGAAGCATGCATCAAGGAGGGCGTCCAACTGGACTATTTCCCCTATCCCACTCATGAGCACAATGTCATGGGTCGTGACCGCGTTCACCTTATGCAGAAAGTTACTGATTACTTTGATGATAACCTTTAATACAATGGGGACAATTCCTTCTGTGTACCTTTGGGAGTACAGGTATTTGAAACTACGCGCTTCGCGCTATCTCTCCCATCCCTAATAAGACGCTCTGAAAGACGTGAACAAGTTCCCATCTTCCAAAGCATCTTCTTAGGCACGGGCCCCTCCCGTTCACAAGCCCACGGGCGGCCAGGGTTTCCTATACCTGTACTCCCAAAGGCACACAGAAGGAACCGTCCCCATTGTGTTACCGAAATCAAATAGAAAATGAGAATTAAACTTTTTACAGTACTGCTTATTGCAGTCGGTTTGCTTGGCTCATGCAAGAGCAAGCAGGTGGGTGTCATAACCAAGCCCACAAGTGCCACAACCAATCTGGAGGGTCATGAGTATCCCAAGATCAACCCGGACCTGAGTGCAACATTCCGTAATGATTTCCCGGATGCCAAAACCGTAACCGTCAATGTTGGCGGCAAGAACTACCCGCTCACTAAGGGTGATGACGGTTTATGGGAGGTTACCACAGATCCTCTGGTAGTAGGATTCCACTACTACACCATGAATGTTGACGGCAAGCGCATATCGGACCCCAACAGCAAGCAGTTCTACGGCTCAAGCATGTGGCAGAGCGGAATTGAAGTCCCCGAGGCCGGCGTGGATTATTACCTGGAAAAGAAGGTTCCCCACGGTGAGATACAGATTGTAAAGTATCAGTCCAAGTTGACCGGTGCCGAGCGTACCACCTGGGTATATCTGCCGCCTCAGTACAAGAAGGAGCCTAACCGCCGTTTCCCCGTGCTTTATCTGTTCCACGGCGCGGGCGAGGATGAGACCGGATGGGGCACTCAGGGTAAGCTGGGCAATATAATGGATAACCTCATTGCCGCAAAGGAGGCCGAGCCCATGATCATAGTCATGGAGCACGCCGTTGCCACCGACCCCAACGCCACAGGCCGTCAGAACATGTTTGACTTTACCTTCTTTGAAAAGGTTATGGTTCAAGACATTGTCCCCTACTTTGATGCCAATTTCCGCACCCTTACCGACCGTGACAACCGCGCCATATGCGGTCTTTCGTTGGGCGGATTCCAGTCATATACCATCGGTCTGGACCACCCGGAGATGTTTGGCTGGATAGGCGGATTCAGCGGATCGGGCCGCGGACCCAATGACCGTCGCGATGCCGAGATGTATCCCAAGTCAATCAACGACCGGTACCACCTGCTCTACATAAGCATAGGTACCGATGAGCCCGCCGGCATGTACCAGGGCATCCACGATCTGCATGTAGCACTGGAGGGACTGGGCATCAACCATATCTACTATGAGTCTCCGGGCACCGGTCACGAGTGGCTCACCTGGCGCCGCTCGCTGCATCAGTTTGCTCCGATGTTGTTTAAAAAATAATCTCTGAAAGCGATGAGATAGTCTGGTCCGGGGTACAATGTACTTCGGACCAACTTTTTCCATGTAGTAGAATGGTACTGCAGCCAATTGATTGGGCGGGGATGATGTCTTTTTCTTGGCTGTCACCTATCATTACTGTTTCCGATGGTTCTGAGCCTAGAGCCTCAACACCAAGGCGGAAGATTTCCGGATCGGGTTTGCGGACTCCTACTACAGCCGATTCTATTACATCCTTGAAAAGATGAGCCAGAGAGAACTCTTCAAGGACGGTGTGCATATTGCCGTAGAAATTGGTGACCAGCACTATTGGAAAGCGGGCTGACAGTTTCTCCAATGCTGGCTTGGACACGGTTTCTATGTGATGTTTTACTTTTTCATAGCAGTATTCCAGAATGGAATCCTGAACCTGATCTGAGATTGTAATTCCTTTTGTCAGAAGATATTCCGCTTGCAGGAACAGCTTTATCCGGAGGGTTTGATAGAATGTTGTTTCGGGAGTAATGATAGGATTATTCCCAAGCGTGCGCTCTGTGTGGACGTATGCCTCACGCAGCAGTTCATCCGGTACATCAGCCACATGACTATATGCCTCCCGGAAAGCATTGAACCAGTGGATGCCGTCGGAGTCTATGGTGCCGCCAAAGTCTATCAGAATTCCCTTAATCATTCCGTTTGCCCACCTTAATCAAGATTACACCTATCACAGTCCAAACCACCTGGCGCAGGCGGGCCACAAGCGCGGTGTAGAGTCCGTATGCGCCTGGCACCTGGACTCCGCCTGCAGCAAGGGCCATTCCACCCTCATATCCGCCCATCTGCATGGGTGAGAAGAATATCAGATTGCTGAACAGCGATGAGAACGCCATTACCAGTATGCTGTCCCAAAACGTGAATCCGGGCTCCAGCATGCCAATCAACAGCCAATACTCCAGGCATGAAACAACCCGTGCGGAATACTCCAGCAGCAGCGACCACCAGAACGGAGCCCTGCGCTGCGTGTGCAGGAACGCAATCTGGTTGTCCACATCCTCCAGGTCGGCACGATGCCTTTCCAGATAACCGGCAGCCCACTTCTTTACAAAAGGAATGCGGCTCAAAAGGCCGAATACCTTGACCACGAATCCCTTGCGGTAGCCAAGTGAAAACACCCACAGCACTGCAACAAACACCACAGTCATAACGCCCAGCATAATGCACATCCATAAGTCCAGCGCATAGCTATCGGCCACAAAATGCAGCACCACGTACAGGGCTACTGCCGACAGCCAGAAACAGAAATGGGAACAGATATGCATCATGGAGTATAGTATCACTGCCGATGTTGCCTTACGTCCGCCAACATACCCCTGCAGTTCAAGTATGCGGTAAGGCTCTCCACCCATAAGACCAAGCGGAGTGACATAGTTCAGGGCATACCCTGAAACTGTGAGCTGGAACACCTTACTGAAAGGCACTCTCCTACCCGTTCCGTCATTGATAATAAGACCGAATGAGCAGGCGTTCATAAGATAGATGAATCCCCAGAGCAGCACAATTACCGGGAACCATATTCCGGCCTGTGACAACACCTGTCTGACTCTGATCCAGTCAGCATCAAACGTGAACAGCATCAGTACTACTGCCGCCAGTCCGAACAGGAAGAATATTGTCTGCCAGTTTTTTTTCATATCATATTCATCATTTCACGGCAAACCTTTTCATGCGCAGACCTCATACCAAAGAAAATCACGTTCATAACCGTGAGCTCAAATATGAAGTATATCCAGGGCAATCCAACCAAAAGTGTAATGTAGAGCACTATTGCGCGGGTATTGAACGTTGAAATGTTTGTCCATTTGAGCAGATGGTAAGTGCGGCGGCAGAACTCAGCGCCCAGTTCAGGCGGGATCCCGTTTCCGTACTTGCCGCGAACGGCGGCGCGGAACTTCTGAAAGCACGGAGTCATTCGCTCCTGCGTGCGTGTATAGCCCTGATAAAAGAAGAGCCATATCTTCCAGAACCAGCGTTCCCTCCACGGGGTATTACGCTGCTGTTCTGCAAGCTCACGGCTGTCATTAAGTTCCGAATGGTCTCCGTGAAACAGCAGATATATGTTGCGGTAATAATCGGCCAGTCCGGCCTGACGCGAATGGAACACTCCGCCCGACACAAGCATTATCACCCAGATCCATATTCCCCAGACACGGCCACCACCCAAAGGCATAGGCTGGTCCGTAAGTCTCAGTGCAAGGAATATATATATTGAAGCAAACCACAAATCTCCGGCAAACCCGTCCAGCAGGCGGCCCCAAAGGGTCTTCTTGCCTGTCATTCGGGCCAGCTGCCCGTCGGCACTGTCAAGAAAGTTTGCCAGCATGAGCATCAGTATGCCCAGAACGGTCCAGTCCATCGTGGTGTGCCACCAGCAGTAACCTGCAAAAACGCCCAGGAATATAGATATGATAGTTACCACATTGGGATGCACCCCCAGCAGATTGAAAAGACGTGCAAACTGTAGCCCAACAGGTCTGGTAAACCAAATATCCAGCCACTCCTCGGTGTCACGGGACTTGAAAGTGGCCTCAACCGCCCTTGTCCTTTTATCTGCCATTTATCTTACGCATTATCAGTTCTGCAATCTTCTGCGCCGCCCCTACGGTACAGGTACGGAAACTGGGCCAGTCATTGAAATCAATCAAGGTAATCCTTCCATCCTGCCCCACCACCGCATCACCGCCATACACATCAACTCCAAGCAACTCCGATGCCCGATCCGCCACAGCGGTGAGCGCATCCATATCCACACTGGCACTATCTGGCGTATCATTGTAGCGTTCCAAGCCGAACTTGCCATCCCTGACGGTTGCAGCATAGCAGTCTGTCAACCCGTATCCTCTCACTCCGTAGAACTTTACCAGCCACCCTTTTACATGTGCCTGTAGCACACAATCCCTAATGCCCCGCTCCGACATACTACGCATTGCAGCGGCACACTCTCCGGCATTCTGCACAAACTGTACATCATCCTGTTCCACAGCATGACTGTCGGCACGCTTTATCCAGCAAGGGAAACTATTCCACCCCATAGGAACACCAATGGTTTTGCATATCAAACTTTCAGGAACCAGTCCGGAGCCTTGCAGGATCTCCATCTGCCGGGCACGTGAACAGTTCAAAACAGCCTGCACGGTGTTAATTACAGGAACAAGCGCATTATCCAATACAGCCAGGGCCTCACCGCTGCGTGCCATCTGGAATATGCCGTCAATACCGTCAGGAAGGTCCTTGGAAACCAGTTCCTGCTCGGTCATACAAAGCACCTCATTACCACAGCGCTCCAGTTCTAAAGTAACAGCACGGAACACGGCGGCATCGCCCCCCACGCTGTTGGGCGAATATATCTCTGCACGGCTTACTCCAAGATACTTCATTCCCGCTCTGCTATTTTTTCCGCCTTGATGATATCACTCACATGATCCAAGTCAACCACCTGTCCCATATCGTAAGCTTTAAGGCGCATCCCTGAATCCAATAACTGACGCTGGAAATAACGCATACGCGTCTGTCCGCTTTCCAGACAGCCTTCAAGCACATCAAGTGTAGAAACCTTTAGGGCATATATGCCTGCCGAAACATATCGGCAGTTCTCCTGCTCGTCCAAAAATCCGCGTATAAGCATATCCTCGTCCGCAGCCACATACAAGGGTTTTTCATCATCTACAAATGATGTAACGCCCATCAGACCGTCCAGTGATGTCTTGGAGAACTCATCCATCATTGTGCGGAAACGGTTACGGGAGAAAACGGTATCGACAGTAGTCACACAGAAACGGTCACAGCCCAGATATGGTGCAAGCTCCATAAGGCTGTGCATGGGCGTAGGCGTTTTCCTGACTATCAGCTCTATCGGCATCTCTTTTGCCAAACCTTTGAGCAGGGCTACCGTCTCCATGGATTCTCCGTTTACAATCACAGCTATTCGCTCAGCATCGCAATCCATGAAAATGCGGACCAGGCGTTCTATAATGGGAACACCACAGACCGGCACCAACGGCTTGGGCAGAGTTAATCCCTCACTTGCCAGACGGCTGCCCTCACCTGCCGAAATGATGCCGAAAACCATTATTCCAAAAGAGAAGGATTACTCCTTTTCCTGATCCAGATGCTTGAGCTTGTCGCTGTCGTCGCGACGGTCAAAATAGAGCTTGCCAAGCGGATTGGCATGTATCTCATCCTCGGCCCTGCGTGAGCGGAATATGTCAATGGCCGCGAATATGGCCTGACGCATGGACTCCTCGCTGGCCACACCCTTGCCTGCTATGTCGTATGCCGTACCGTGGTCGGGCGATGTGCGCACCACAGGCAATCCGGCGGTAAAGTTCACGCCGCACTCCATGTCCAGCGCCTTGAGCGGAATAAGCCCCTGGTCGTGATACATGGCCAGCACGGCATCGAACCTGCGGTAATCGCCGTTGCCAAAGAAACCGTCGGCAGAGAACGGCCCGAAGCACTGTATCTTATCGGCCACAGCCTCATTGATGGCAGGCTTGATTATCTCATTCTCCTCCTTGCCTATCAGACCGTCATCGCTGGCGTGGGGATTCAGGGCAAGCACCGCTATGCGCGGAATCTCTATTCCGAAATCCTTCTTGAGCGAGTTGTTCAGTATGGACAGCTTCTCCTTGATAAGCTCCTTGCTCAAAAGTGAAGCGACCCGGGAAATCGGCTCATGAATGGTAGCCAGCGCCACCCTCATGGAGCTGTTCATGAGAATCATCAGCGCATGGTTGCCCTCACCCAGCTGAGCCTCTATGTACTCTGTGTGACCGGGAAAACTGAATGCATCGGAGTGGATGGTCTTCTTGTTGATAGGAGCCGTGACCAGCACATCTATCTTACCCTCACGATACTCCTTTACGGCACGTTCCAGAGCCTGGAACGCAGCCTGCCCACTCTCCTGGGTAGGCAGGCCGAAATCCACCTTGACATCATCCGGATTGCAGTTCACCACGTTCAGGCGGTCCGGCTGTGCATCGCGGGCGCTGTCCACCACGGTGAAATTGGTGGGAGAATCAATGGCCTTGCGGTGGTATGTCATAACCTTGGGCGACCCATACACCACCGGGGTACAGAACTCAAACATTGTGGGGTCTGCAAAAGTCTTGAGTATAACCTCGTATCCTATGCCGTTTACATCACCCTGGGTGATGCCTACTGTTATCCTTTCACTCATATCTTTGAATTGAATTATTAATCAGGGTTTATGGTTATTTCGTCCAGGTCAAACTGGAATCTCTGCAGGTCAAGTTCATCGGGCAGGCGCAGGGTGTAGAGCGCAGCCTCCAGCTTCTTGAGCACATTACGCTTGGGCTGGTTTGGGAAATAGACGAATCCCTCTACCACAACCACGCGCTGGTTCTTCTCGTCCACACGTGCTATGGACACGAACGGGCCGCCCATATCGTAATCCTTTATGTTCCAGAGCCCGCGCACCAGCTGGGCGTACTCTCCATGTACCGTCTCGTCCGATACAAGCGTGAAAGGTCTGGTGGTCATCATATACTGGCCTTCACGCGGGCCGGGCACATTAGCTTGCATAACAGAGTCACGCTTGCGTATGAAATACTCCTCGGTAAAGGTCTTTGTAGATCTGTACGGATAGGAATAGATGACCAGGCTAATATCCTGCTCCACCTTCCTTACAAACCTCTCGCAGCGGGCCCACACGAAATGCCTGCCCACCTTGATCTTGTCAAGCTCGGCCGGAATCCACATGTCACATCCGAACATCTTCTTTACCTGCTCCTCAAAATTAGGCTGATGGTCCTGGCTGAGCAAATCAATCTCACGGTTCAGCTCCGCACGGTTGAAGAACTCGGTTATCACATCGCGGTTTTCGGTGACAAAATTCTTGAACTTGAGCGCACTGGGTGCCTGTATAGTCATTATTATCTGCGGTGCGGCATAGACATTCCTGGAGAACTTGAACTTGGGTGTGGTATATAAACCGGGATCAATCTTTATGATTATTACGTTACGGCACAGGCGCAGGGTTTTTGAAAAGTTGTTCTGCGTTATCCTGGATACCTTGAAAGAGGGCTCTGACTGGGCTATGCCGGGTACATCATCGGTCAGTACCGCATACAATGAATCCACGGCTCCGTTATGGAAATCATCCTCGGCTGCCACCAGCAGAATCTCGTACGGAGAACCGGCCGATGTAGGGGTAAGCACAGATTTCTTACGGGACCTCATGCTCTGGAATCCCTTTTTCTTCTTGTTCTTCTTGGCTTTCTTGGCCTTACCGGACTTGGATGATGCCTCTGTCTGGGCACCCTCCTTGGAATTGTCGCCATTACTGGCGTTGCCGCAAGCAACGATGCAAAGCACCGCAAGCAGCATTGTGCAAACTTTAAGGATAGTCTTTTTCATAATCGTATGGTTTTAGGATCGTATGTCATTCTTTTCATTCTTTGCCGTACTCAGCATCCCGCAGGCTGCCCATATATCCTCACCGCGCGATGCACGTATGGTGGCAAACACGCCGTGAGCCGTGAGCCAGTCACGGAACTCTGTCATTCTCTCTTCCTGTACCGGGCGCAACGGGCTGTCAGGAATGGCGTGGAACCGTATCAGGTTCACGCGGCAGCTCAGACCGCTCAACGCCTTGACCAGCTGGCGGGCGTCATCAATAGAATCATTCACGCCCTGGAACATTGTATATTCAAATGACAGGCGGCGCTGATGACTGAAATCATACCGGCGCAGCACCTCCAGCATCTCTGTCATGGAGAATGCCTTCTCGGCAGGAATCAACTCACGGCGCTTGTCCGGTGTGGGGGCATGCAGGCTCACTGCAATATGGCATTCGCAGCCCTCAATCAGCTGCTTGAGCTCACGGCGCAGACCTACCGTCGAGATGGTGATGCGTTTGGGGCTCCAGCCCAATCCCCACGATGCGGTCAGTATCTCCTGTACCGCAAGCACGTTCTCCAGATTGTCCAAAGGCTCGCCCATACCCATGAACACCACGTTGGTCAGGTTCTCCTTACCCGGCAGGGAGAGTATCTGATTCAGAATCTCACCTGCGGTAAGGCTTGCGGTATAGTGCTGACGGCCGGTCATGCAGAATACACAGCCCATCTTGCAGCCCACCTGGCTGGATATGCACAGGGTGGCGCGGTCACCGTCCGGGATATAGACCGCCTCCACAAAATGACCGTCCTGCACAGGGAAAAGGTACTTGACGGTACCGTCAGCCGATGCAGCCTTATCCGATGGAGCAGCCAGCCCCACCTCATAGCTTTCAGCCAGCATGGCCCTATGCTTAAGAGACAGGTTGGTCATTTCATCTATTGAGCCCACCTGCTTAACGTAGAGCCAATCGGCCATCTGCCTGGCGGTAAAGAGCGGCATGCCGTTATCCGCAGCCACTTTCTGCAGCTGTACCAACGTCATTCCTATCAGATTCCTGCGGGCCATATACTGTCTGTTTACCTGTTTCTGTACATAGAACGTAACAACGCTCAAATTACGTCTTTAATAACTTGCAAAGATAATGCAAGCCGAGAGGAGAATAAAATAAACGCGTTTATTTTTTTCCCGAGACTAAGCTTATCCAATTTATTCACTATCTTCGCTGAATATGATACAGACTGTAGATTTACCCCAATACGGATGCCCGTCATCCCAAGTAAGAAAGATACTGAGTGCCCTGCGCGGGCAAGACATCCTGCTCAACCTGTCCGGCAGGGAAGTGTCCATAACCCCTGATGCAACGGAGCGCCTGCTGGAGTGCGCCCGCTCCACCGGTGCAGGTATAGTCTATTCGGACTACCTCAAGACCATGGGTACCGATGCAATAGTGCCGGCGCCGCTCATAGACATCCAGGTAGGCAGCCTGCGCGATGATTTTGACTTTGGTGCCCTGGTACTGCTCACCCCCGCAGGCATAGACGCGTATCTGGCCAGTGAGGGTGCGGAGTTCAAGACCGCAGGATTCTACCAGATGCGTCTGGCCATTCAGCGCAGCCTGCCCATAGTACGTGTGCCGCAGCCTCTCTACACCATAGCCGAGACCGATTTCCGCACATCAGGACAAAAGCAGTTTGACTATGTGAATCCGCGTAACCGCGACGTACAGATAGAGATGGAAGCCGCCTGCACCGAACACCTTAAGCTTACAAGCGGCTATCTTAAACCATATGCAGGTGCAACGGTAAACGTTGACAACGATGCTTTTCCGGTACTGGCATCGGTCATAATCCCCGTCAGGAACCGTGCCCGCACCATAGCTGATGCCGTGAAATCGGCACTCACCCAGGAACTTGACGGCCAGTTCAACGTGATTGTGGTGGATAACCACTCCACCGACGGCACCACACAGATACTGGCAGACATGGCCTCCAGGAACACACGCCTGATACACATCATACCTGAGCGCACTGACCTGGGCATAGGCGGATGCTGGAACCTGGCAGTGAACAGCCCCGACTGCGGACGTTTTGCAGTACAACTGGATAGCGACGACCTGTACAGCGGCCCCGATACATTGCAGAAAATTATTGACAAATTCCGTCAGGGCGGCTACTCCATGGTGATAGGCAGCTACCGCATGTGCAACTTTGACCTTGAAACCCTGCCGCCCGGAATCATAGACCACCGTGAGTGGACCGACGAGAACGGTCCCAACAACGCCCTAAGGATAAACGGTCTGGGAGCACCGCGCGCATTCTACACCCCGGTGGTAAGGAAGATAGGATTCCCCAACGTAAGTTACGGCGAGGATTACGCAGTTGCCATACGCATAGCCGGAGAGTACCGCATAGGCCGAATATTTGACGAGCTCTATCTGTGCCGCCGCTGGGAGGGCAACAGCGACCACGCCCTGAGCCCAGAAAAAGTCAATGCAAACAATCTTTACAAAGACTCCCTGCGCACCGCAGAGCTGGAGAGACGCATAAAGCATAACAATGGATAGCATTTTCAAGCATCTGGACAAATGTCTGGACGAACAGTTGCAGTGCTGGCCGGCCGCTCGTGAGGCCTTCGGCAATCTGGAGCAGGTTCAGACACGTGTATTGTCATCATCGGGACTGGCATTGCAGCACAATCCTGCCCGTATCATTTCAACAACCGCCAACGTAAAGCCCGCACAGATAACCCGTGCATGTTTCCTTTGTCATGAAAACCGCCCTCAGGAACAGATAGCCTTTGATGCAGGCGACGGATTTGACCTGCTGGTCAACCCCTACCCCATACTTCGCGAACACTTCTGCGTGGTAAGCCGACAGCACCGTCCGCAGATGTTCAGGGACTGCTATGAGAAGATGCTGCAGATAGCCCAGGAGCTTGAACCGGGTTACATGATATTCTACAACGGCCCGCGCAGCGGTGCATCGGCCCCTGACCACCTGCACATGCAGATAGGACGGTCTGAGGGCATACCGTTGGTTGACAAACTTCGCCTCAACAATCCACCCGCAACCGATGAGCCCGTCACCATACAGCCGTTCGGATTTGCCGTGACAGTGATTAAGGGCAATGACCCGGACAGGATTATGGATTGCGTAAGCGGCATGAGCATCTATGACGGCGATTATGAGCCGCGCATGAACGTGCTCTCTTTCAACCGTGACGGACAGGTAATAACCGCCATCATACCGCGCAGCAAGCACCGCCCCGACTGCTATTATGCCGACGGCGCGGACAAGGTCATGGTAAGCCCGGGCGCGGTTGACATGTTCGGACTGGTAATCACCCCGCGCCGTGAGGATTTTGACCGCCTTACCGAACGCCAGGTGCTGGACATATACCGTCAGGTAACGCCCCAGCAGCCCAAGATAAAGGTAGGCATCATGGCCGCCCATGAGATAAGTTTCTGCCTTAACGACAGCTACACCGACGGCCGCAGCAGTTTTGAGGGAGAGATGAGCATAAGCGCCGTCCAGGGACGTCTAAGCTGGAACGGCATCCTGATAGACAGCCTGACCCTGAAACCGCATGAGCATGGCAGCACATTCACCCTGCACAATGTAACCATAGGCATAGGGTTCCACTGGGAGCGCCATGAGGACCAGACATTCTCCGGCCAGCTCAAGTTCATAGTAGAGAACGGCATGGTACGTGCCATAAACATACTGCCTATAGAGGAATACCTTACCAGCGTGATTTCATCGGAGATGAAGCCCACGGCCAGTCGCGAGTTCCTTCGCGCCCACGCAGTGATTTCACGCAGCTGGGTACTGGCACAGCTGCGTTCTCCTTACAGTAAGGCTTCTGCAACGGTTGACAGTACACCGTCCGGTAACGCTGAGGACTTGGAAACCGGTTCTGACGTTCCATCCGGCCATATCCTGAAACGGATCATCCGGTGGTATGACCATGACCAGCACACCCTGTTCGATGTCTGTGCCGATGATCACTGCCAACGCTATCAGGGCCGCACCCGCATAATCAGCGCAGCTGCCCAGGCAGCGGTAAAGGACACATTCGGCCAGACATTGGTCTATGATGGCCACCTGTGCGACGCCCGTTTCAGCAAGTGCTGCGGCGGCGTGACCGAGCAGTTCCAAACCTGCTGGCAGGATGAGCACAAGCCCTATCTGATAGCCTTGCGCGACAGCAGCGTGAATGAAGGCCCCTTGCCAGACCTGACCATTGAGGAAAACGCCCGCCAGTGGATCCTGCAAGAACCAAAGTCATTCTGCAACTCGGCCGACGGCAACATCCTGAAAGAATCCCTTAACGGCTATGACCTGGAGACCCCGGACTACTACCGCTGGAAAGTGGAATACACCGTAGAGCAAATATCGGACATATTCCGCCACAAGTCCGGCCTGGACATAGGCGATATAGTTGACCTGCGCCCCGCAAAACGAGGCCCCTCAGGCCGAATATATGAACTTGAGATAGAGGGAACAAAGGGAACCGTAACCATAGGAAAAGAGCTTGAGATACGCCGCACGCTGTCAGAATCTCACCTGTTCAGCAGCGCATTCACAGTAGAGAAAAACACCGATAAAAACGGCAATTTTATCGGATTCATCCTGCACGGAGCCGGCTGGGGCCACGGAGCCGGCCTCTGCCAGATAGGCGCCGCCGTAATGGCCGCCAAAGGCTACACCTACCGCGAGATCCTTGAGCACTACTACCCCGGCACCGTCTTGGGTCGGTTCTACTAAAATCTGTTTATTATTCGCTCAATATCTCGTTGCCTTTACGGTCCAGGAGTATGCACTCGTTATTACTGTCATTTAAATCAGCACTTAGCAACTCCTTTGATATCATATAAATATCGCCGTATTTGGCCAGTGTTATAATCTTTCCGGTGTGGGCGTTCATCAACCCATAACTGGAATTAACCCTATATGCCATTAGTTCCTGCTCAAATTCATATATCTCATCCTGACTATATTCCGAACTGGCTTCGGTAAGACCAGTTACGTATCTAAGCCTCTCATAACCGTCTATCACGAAAGGTTCCAGTACAGTTCCGTCAAAATCCAGATACTGCTTTACCCAGTTATGCGTTACAAAAACACCATCCATATCATATGCTTCCTCCATATATTCATAAGGCATCTTAAACACCTTGTTATATGCGCTATCCAGTAACCAGTATCCTTCACCATTCCGGGCGATCATGTATCCACCTTTGTCCAGATGATTGATGCTACCATATTCACCCACCTTTCCTAGTGTCTTGCTGCTATAGACTGAATATATCCGCTCATCAGTCTTGTCATCCCAAATCATAACTGTGCAGAATCCATCCTTGAATACATAATCAAAGTAACCGGATTCATGAGGCACATCCTCAATTACCATTTCATTGTCATGGTTAATGAATCCCAGCTTCTTCTTATCGTACTCGACTGCTGCCAGCCCTTCGGAGAACACCCAAGCCTTACCGTACTGTGCCGGAATCTCAATCTCACCGGTATTTACGTTCAGGAAACCACGATAACTGTTCCTGTCACAGAATACCGTAAGACTGTCACGCTTAGGTGTGCCCGAAACCCACTTCAATTTAGGGGTAGTATATTGCTTTGTGCTTTTATTGTAAACACGTACCTTCCCGTTGTTATAGGCACGCACCACGACATTAGCCGATAAAGTCTTATCTCTCCATTCGGCACGTCCCATATAGTAATGACACCATCTTGATCCAATCCTTACCAGAAGGATAAGCACAAGCACTCCAATCAAACTAACACCTACCTTCCAGGTGGTGTTCACTACATCTTTCAGATTCTTTTTCATAGTTGTACTCTTATTTGTTCACCCTAAAGAGTACAACCACCGTCAGAATCTATCACATGGGAATCAATTTTTCTTTCGGGCGCAAACAAGATAGCAGCGGGACTCTTTCCAGGCTGCCATGAACAATGATAATTTTATATCTGTTTCAACAGTATTCTCAGGATCATAAATGGTAATATTTCCTGTCACCGTATCTATTGCGGTAAGCACTATTGCATGGTTGGTGGCATCCTCCTCATCGGGACGTTCCGGATAGAGTTTATCACAATCCACTGCAGCAATGATACCGTAACCATTATCAAGTGCAGTTTTTATATCCTCTGGGGTTGCATCATATTTGCGGTTTACCTCCAGCCCCATATATTCAAGCAGATTACCCATGCAGAAAAGCGGGGTTCCGGCACGGCGTATCCAACGGTTATCCTTAGCAACTTCAAAGAGATACTCCATGCTGGTGTCCACACCCAGATGATGTAATACGTATGCTTCACACTGGACATCACACAGATTCCTGCCTCCCTCGGCAGCCATTTGCATCATGGGAAGAGCATCATCGTCTATCTGTAGCGCTATATCAAGAGTTTCCTGCAGGCTGGCATCATCACTTGCAGTCTGTAGCACTCGTACCATCTCATCGGCATTGACATTACCTTCCATAAAGGCAGCCAGGAGTTCATCAGATATATGTTTATTTCCCATATTCATTGATGTCATTAAGTGCTATACGCGTAAGCTGCGCAATTGCACGCCGTTTAATATTATACAGATTTGCGGTTGTAACGCCCATCTCAGTAGCCAACTGTTCAGGTTCACAGTCATCAAGTATTAATTTCCTGATTACATAGACATAACGCTCATTAGTCATTCCGCTAAACAGCCGCTCCAAATCATATTCCGCATCATCTCCTGGGGTAAACGGAGTCTGTACCGGCATTTCATAAAGAGGCCGTTCCGGATTGTCATCTATCATTACGTCCCGTTTCTTTATGAAATAACGAATGGCCAAAACCTTAAGCCATGTATAAACTGAACTGCGGTATTCAAAGTCACGGAGCTTCTGTGCATCATTCTCCATCAGATACACATACAACTCATTCACAAACTCATCATAATCCACATCATAACTGAACACCAGACCGATAATACTGCAGAACAACGGACGGCACTGGGTGAAGAAGAAATCCTCCGTCACCCTACTGTCGCGCGCTATCAGGCATTTTATTATCTCGTGGTCAGTCATTAAAACAATTTAGAAGTTATCCGTTATTTCCAGCCAGAAAGGTCTATATTTCATGCGTTGATAGAATTCCAGGCAAACCGACTCCGAATCCAACACCTTGCCTTTCTCTTTATTGTATCCCAGAATTATACAGCCTTCAGAGTTCTTCTCATCTGTCCCATTATGAATGCGAATAAAACTGAAATGAGGCACATCGTGTATTAACGGAATACAACCGCCCTTGGCCTTGGCACCTATGGCAAGACTAGTCTTGCGAAATGTTACATAATAACGTCCACATGGTATAGCTGTCTCTCCATACACCTTCTCCTCACCATTATCAAAACACCCATTATGATTCACGTCACGCACTGTATCTTCAATTGCATCACAGATATAATCACCTGTCTTACCGTCATACAACTGAGAGATACAGTATCGTTCGTTATTATACTTGCGTAGCATTCTGACTGTAGGTGCAGGTATATGGAACGGTAGAATATTAAGTAGTTTCATTTCCTCAAATTCAGTTTAATACAAATTACATCATAAAATGCTTTTACTCGTGCCAGCACCTCACGTAGTTCCGATTTAGTTACAACAGGATAATCCACACTTTTAGCACAATATGCCACCGCATCTATGCCACAACAACCTGCCAGGAACACAGCTCTTTTACAATGATAATCCTGGCTCAAAATTATAATGCCTTCTGCGCCAACACTCCTTTTTGCAAAAAGGATAGAATCTATTGTATCATATCCCTTATCATCAATAATGAGAGCCTCTTTGAGAATGCCCCTGTCAAAGAGCGCTTCTGCCATAGCGGCCGGTTCATCATAATCTCCATGCTTATCACCACTCAATATCAAAGACCTGGACTTACCATCCAAATACAATTCTGCCGCTGCATCCATTCTGTAAACAAAATAGCGGTTGGGCTGTCCATCGCCACGGTATGGACAAGTTCCCAGGACAAGAGCGTATAGGCAGTTTGGGATATCTGATATATTCTTATAGACCCGCCTTGATGAATAAAACTCTATAGTTACATAACATATAATCGCTATCAAAACGGGTATTACGATTACTAATATGACAAGCATCTTTAATAAGTGAAACTATTACAGCAACCCACCAGTATCCTCAATTCTTACTTTTTCAAGAATCTTTGGTATAGCCAGGACCAAAAAGCTGTCATACTTGAGATTATCAGGGTCAATGCGGCGCACATCGGCATAAGAACACAAATCAATATGTACAGGATCCACAGGATTTCTTTTCAATTGCTTTCTATAGGCTTTTCTTAAATCGTTGTCATAAGCCAGGCTTTCATCAAGAAAACGTTGTTTGGCATTGAGCGGACTATACCCCATTATCAGTTTCTCCACCACCCAACGGGCATGTTCACTCATGGACAATGCCTCAATATACTTACCCCACAACCATCTTTCTTGTTTGCTATCTCCATCACAACAATTATGTATTCCAAGCCATCTTGACTTAAAACAGTCTGAACAGAATATATTGGATATTTTTTCTTTAACAACACATTGGTTATTCCTCTTATTCCAGACATCATCATCAACCAACTTCTTGAATGGTTTTTTAAATATATGATTCTGAAAAAAATTCAAGGCTAATGAATAACGTTCTGCGCAATGGATGTCTTCAGCAGGAATATTGTCAATCTCCTCACCTAAATTATATACATTTTCCGTGTAAAAAGATTTCCGTGTATCAATACTAAAAATATCTTCTCCTTTTGCCTTTTTATATTCGCAAAAATCCAATATATCTCTTTCAGAAAAAACTACTCTGATGCTATCAGACTCATTATCTATATTACTTTCATCATCTACTATATGTATCTCCAAATCAAGATTCAAGATATCTGCATTTATGTTATTATTCCTTTCCACGACTTTGCAATATTTAGGCAGATTGCACAGATACTCTTCTTTATCCAACTCTCCTCTTATACCAGGATTATTGCTCACTATTGTTATTACACTACTATTGCGAAATAGTTGCCTTTCTTTGTTATCAAAATTGAAAAAATGAGCAAGCAAAGCAACCTGCCTGATTACAGATAGCATCAAAGGTGTATCATCTGCTACTATTACATGTAAATGTCTATTCTCATCAGGTCTAAAAGCAACATCCTCAAGCTTTTCCAGAACAAATGCACGAGCAATGTACCAATTACGTACAATTGTGTCATCAAAAGACTGACCGTCTTTTCTTCTAAGATATTCAAATGGCCTTTCTATCCAGTCAACAGAAACCGGTTCAATTATACTATTTGTTGAAATCATTATGTTTCTCTTTTATGATTCAATAATGTATCCGATATATGGATATTGCTGTTGGCAACTTCATAACTTGAAGGACTCTGGTACATACGTAAACCAAACCATTCCATTGATTTAATAATATGTTCTACAATCATAGACTGTTGCCATTCAAATGCTGTATAACTACTATCCTGTATAAAAGCATATACTTGAAGAGGCAGACCATACTCCACCTGTTCCATCCATCTCACAATCAATGCCGGTTTTTGTGAAATTCGAGGATAATTCATTAACCAGTGCAAAAGATACAATCTGAACAACTGGGCATTTGTCATATCAGCCTTTATTTCTTCGGCTGGCAGATATTGTGTTATTTCGTTTCGTGATTGCAATAGAATAGCTTCATCTTCGGAAATAGAATGGAACAAATCTGTATCCAGAATAAAAGTACGGCACATTCTGCGACCATACGTCTTTCCGGCAGTCATATTCTGAAGATTTATGAAATAATCAGTATGAAGTACACTAGTAGGAACAGAAGATGTTGTGGTATCCCAATTGTATATTGTTACAGTAGTTAGAGTTACATGAACCACCTCACCATCAACATCCTTTTGTGGAATCTTAATCCAATCTCCAATCTTAAGCAAGTTATTTATTCTTAGATGAACAAATGCAACAATACCTTTAATCGTATCCTGCATGATCCAAGTCAAAAGCGAACCAATCACACCAAAAGCCACATAGAAACGCGAATCCTTGGATATATTAAGAATCACTATTAAACATAGCAACCAAACACCTATTGCTATAAGTATTGAAATCTGACACCAGGTAATACCAGATTCTTCTTTACGTAAACTGAAAACATTGGTCAAAGTACGACAAACCGAAATGGCAAGCCAAACGCTAAGTGTAATTATTGCTATTTCCAACAAATGCTGCCACAAAGGATTAGGCGTGCGAAGACCAGAAACGACATGAGCAAAATGATAACTAAGAAACAATACTAATGGAAGAATGACGACCGTAAGAATGCATATCAACACAAACAGCCACATTTTTTTTTGTATAGCACCCCAAATTTGCTTACCCACACTCTTAGATGCAAGATTTCTCTCACTTGCGTCTTGAACCATATGACATTTACCCCTTATCATCTTTAGCACTCAAAATACCGGACGATCATTATCATTATTTGATGGTTTTGATTTTCTCTATTCTATAAACCGGCAATTCTGAAAAGCATTATCGCTAACTTCAATCGGCCTATTCTTTACAGTAATCAGTGACTTACAGTTGTGGAAGGAATATTTACCTATCTTCTCTACATTTCTGGGCAAAATAATAGTTGTAAGGTTATCACAGTCCTCAAACATGTGGTCACCTATAATATTATCTTGAACAATGTAAGATGTATAGCAATGACCATCAGTTCCTCTAAGCAGTTGGGCATTTTCAAGTTTATTAAATCCAAGTTGCACAATCGTGTTCCAATCAGAATCAGATATGTTTGACATATTGTACTTATAAGAATGACTGCCTGTTGCATCACTATAATCACCTTGCAGAATCAATCCGTCCGCTTTCTGTAGGAAATAGCTTTTACCGCCGGAAATTGTAGCACCCGACAAATCCAGATTCATCAGCATTCCATGCCCGTCCTCAAAACGCCCGAATATAGGTAATGCTCCTGCCAGATTCCTTAAAAAAGCGATGTCATCGCCGTCTATTATACCAGTAACAGTCAATGTGGTGATAGCCTGAGGCAATTTGTTTTTTAGAAGTTCAGAGAGCGTACCAGGTTCTTTCACTTTGATCTCCACTTTTCTATCTCCTATTAAAGGTGAAATACCTATAAGCAGCTCATTAAACGGAAGCTGATTAGAACTAACCGATGGCACCACCATTGCCCTATAGAAACCATTACAGTAACCATTCCAACCCAGATTGTAATGCAAGTAATCCTGATAGTAACCATCACAAACAAATATATGGGAGGCATCAGATACTATTACCGGGCGTCCATTGTCAATCTCTCTGTAAATCATAGCCAGAACATTGAAATCATAGTAATCTTTTACCAATGTACATTGGGAACTATATTTCCAGTACCTTACAAGTGCCGACTTGAAATTGCTCAGTGAACTTGATGTAGCGTATGGGCTCATTTCGGCAGAGACACTCCCGGCGCAATCTATCATGAGTGAAGCCAAATCTGCATCACTCCCATTCCAACTTACAGGAAAATCTTCCATATCAATTCTGTGTTTTTTGCCGGTCTTAGTAGAGACGATGCATTCCCCCTCCAGATCAATAGGTTTATGATAATAGGTCAGCACCTGCGCCAAAGCCACGGGCCCACATCCTGCTATGCAAGATGAATCCTTACCCGCATATCTCTCTTTAGGGAAATACCGGTTATACGGATTTCTTTGCCCGTATTCAATCGAGCCCAGAAGAGGTTTAACCCCTTCCGGTTTTGGATTGTAACTAGACGGTCGCAATGATTTGTAAACTTCATTGTTCTTACGCAACTGTCTTATCTGCTGGCTATATCTGTTAAGAATGGAATATATGGTATTGTCCTTGTCATCATTATCTGTCTGCCACATGGAATTGCCTATGCCGTATGCAAGTATAGGATTCTCTACATACCGTGAATAATCCTCCGATACCACAACGGCAAAACACTTGTTCACATCGTCCGAGAAAGCACATAGTGTTTCCATCCCATACTTGTATGACAGGCAAGGGTTATCAACGCCCTTACTTTTAAGAAAAGCAGTAGCCGTTCTCCACTGGTTCCCGTATTGAGGGTTAGGCTTAACAATCAATACAGTTGAGTCTGAACGGACAGTCTGTCCATCCACAACAGCAGTCATAGGCTTGACCTTAAGTTGCCCCGCCCCGCCTATGGAATAGATTGCCTTTATTGTCACTCTGTGTACTATACCGGCAATATCAGACTTCTCGTAGTCATAAGACTCCATTACACAACCTTCAATACCCCCATCGAAAGATGTAATGGAATAATTGGTCGCATCCAGTACGTATGCAATCTGCACCCTATCACCCTGCGTAATCTCAACCTCCGGTACATACACCTTAAAGTCCACCAGACTTGATGGTTGCTGCTGCGCCTGCAAAACAAGGCAAGACAACAGCAAGAGCATTATTAGTAATTGACGTTTCACAAACAGTCTTCTGTTATTTCAAACTATTCCAATCAATATCCAGAAGGGCACCACATTTGTCGCAGAACACCTGGTAGCGGTAAATAACATTGTCACATTTGCGGCAATGGAACTCCTGCCTGGAATTGTGTAAGCGGTTTATCAAAACCCTGTATAATTCCGTCTCTTCACGCTTGACTATGTCATATCCCAATTTTCTGACCAACTTTAGTGTCTTCATAGCCATCTCACGGTCATACTGTTTCTCGCCATCAGAAAGGCTATTGTACGGTACCAAATCCGGATTCTCTTTCTTTTCATCATCACGTTTGGGGCCGTAAGACCATCCTTCGGCAATTCTGTTCTGAGACCATATTTCGTGTGCATTCTCAGCAATCGCTTCCTGTAATTCGTTAAGATCATCAGAAAGTTCTATGTCAGACAAATCAATTTGTTTTGGAGAATAAGTACTCATATTCAAGTATTCACAAGTTTATATCTTTACATACATTATGGTTCCTTGTTCAACATTGTAGATTATCCCAACTGTGGCAGTAGCTATATCTGATGAGTTAATCCAAGCATACTGTTGTCCGTCATCAGTCGTACCATTAGGAAATACTGTATAAAGGGAACTTAACCATTCTACAATATCTGTCTTATCAAGATTATTATTGACTACTGCATATACGCTCCTAACCAATTGTGTTTCACTATCAAATAAGAACATGAAATATAAAATGTAGTCATTTCCGCTTAAATATATAATGCTTTCATCTGAAATATCATATGGAGAATTTCCAAACTCTGATAATAATTGTTCTTGAGTCATTCCTATTCCCTTACTAAGGTCTAGCACGGATATACCTGAAGGAGACACATAAGGTGTTTGCTCTAAGTCTGTATATTGAATAGTGCCATAAAGAGAAAAGACCAAACGTATTCTATGCTCATCATCATAAAAAACATATTCGTCTGACGAACTTTCAATATCGGACAAATAATAACGACCTGTCAGATAATTCCAAACATCATTAGGATCAGCATTAGTGTCAAAGTAAACCCAATACTCACACATTTTCTTTTCTGGATTAAATACAAAACCAACCATGTATGCATAATCACTATCATCCATTGAATAATAGTCTGATCCATCTTTAGAGTAGGAGTAGTCGGATAAATAGAATTTATATCCCAATGATGACATTTCATTTTTAACAGCATCCTTATCCTTGCCGAACAGGTTATCAAAATTTCTCCATATATCAGAAGGTTGAAGAACATAAAAACTAACTAAATGCCTACTTTCATCATAAACAATTGCTACTGGACGTTCATTTATAAAATGACCTGTTAAAAAAGCGTGTATAGGTTTATCTTCCGACAAAACTTCATATTTGTTTTTTAGAGAGTTTATTACTTGTGTTCCGGTGATATTCCGGTTTAATATCATTTCAATAAATTCCACATGAGTATTATCATAATGGCCTGTAATAAACTTTAACGTATCAACAACATAGTTATCAACCAGATAAACTGCGCCAATTGTATCATCCGAGGCCAAGAACTTTTCCCCGATTGACTCCAACACCTCAGGAACAGTATAGCCTAAAGCGAAGGTATAATCCTCAAACATATCATCAATATCAAAAACAACAACCTCAATTACAGCAGTACCTTCGTCTGTGATAACATCTATATATGTCTTTCCCGATGCTATACCGGTTATTTCACCTGTATTAGAATCAACAGTTGCTATCTTTGGCTTATGTGAAGAATAACTAATAATATTGGCATGAACAAGTTTTGAATAATCAGGTTTAATGGATTCTTTCGGCTTAATCTGTGTCCTGTCAAGTAATTTAGCATATGTAAATTTTAATCCAATGTTATTAAATAACCCGGTAAAAGAGTAATCTGTAATCTGGGACACTGTAATGTTTAAGTTCATTGTGGTTCCTTCAACTTTATATGTTCCAAGAATGTTAGAACCACTCATTGAATACCTACCACCAATATTTTCTTCAGAAACATGATATGTGATATCATCTGTAGAATAGAAAAAAACGCCACTTGAAGTAAACTTTAGGATTTCCCATCGTCCTTCTTCGGGTACGTCATAAACCCACTCACCAACAATCTTATCGACTGAAAGAAATTCTTCTGACTCTCCATCTTTACAGCAAGAGTTCAAAAACAATGCGCAAATTGCAATCCAAATAATTTTTTTCATTTTTCCTGTTTTTTATTTCTAAATGTATAACCTACTTTTATCAGCAAATTGTTATTGTATTGTTTATATCCCTGCATAATGCAATCTGCAGAAGACTGGTCAAAAATCATCCATCTTTCATTTTCCCAATATTTTTTATTAGCCATATTTGAAAGCATACGACTATATTCAATCGACAGTTTTATACCGTAATATTCATATGCAAAGCCCATGCGGATACCATAATTAAATCTGTTGAAAGGTGGTGCATCAATTGACTGGGATTTATCGATTTTAAAATCATTTTCTACATAACTATCTGAGCATTTCACTTGATTACTATATAAATCAACCTGTCCATTCGTTTTAATATGATAAGGATAAGGTATTAAATCATCACAAATTTGATTTGTTCTCTCATGGTTAATAATGGCGTATGACTTCAAATTCTCACTATCAGAACTTCCGGTTAAACTCATTTCAGATGAAATGCCATAGCATATTACCGGACCGGCATTAAACTGCACATGACTTTTAAGTGTAATTGGAAATCTTAAAGACACCAATAATGGTATATCGAGAAAATGAAAAGAATAATCTTCTGTATAATTATCATAAACTGTACCCCTATTGTAAAAATCTGGCGATGGGACTACAATATTCCTTGTATCATTTGAAATGAAACGGTTTTGGTAGGAATACTGAGAATAACCAATACCGGCTATTAAAAAGAAATTTTTATATAAACGTATATCTGCAAATGTTTCTAAAGAAATACCATTCGACACTGAGTAACTAGCCTCCTCTTTAGTATTCCCAAAGGAATAGTTTACAACACTTCCAACATAATCTCCTACCGCCGAAGTTTTTATGATGGGATGGACAAGACCGGCTGATATTCCTAAACTGACATTTCTCCCACTTAATATGTTTTTTTTCATGAAATCCGGTATTTCCGAGGCTTCCTGCTTAATCCATATTCCCGCAACCCTATCATTTGACTTAATATTAACAAAACCTTCCCTTGATTCGTAGTTATCATTCTTACTAATAATAATCAACAATGAATCAGAGTTCAACTTGGTTGCCTTACACCAACTTGGACGGTCACTTTCTGTCCAAGAAGGGTTGTCTGATATGATAGGAACAATAACAGAATCCCCCTTGCAACTAATTTGAATAATATTATTGAAAACTGGTGAAAAAATTCTGCTCTCATTGGCATACTGATGGATTTCCAATTCGTCATACAAGGAAGGGGCAGTTTCTGAACGAACAATAATAGTACCGTGTCTATCCTCATTTTTAGTATTTCTGTCAACATATATAACCATTACCGTACTATCATTTTTATCAGGAGTTGCTTTATACCAGTCTGCATAATCAACCTTCCATTCAGTATTTGTATTTAAATCAACCCTATATACACCTTCCTGGAATGGTACATTCATATATTTACTCTTGTACTCTAAAATTTCCGGCACTCCATCCTGCTCAAATATTATGGTACGAGTAATCTCGCCACACTCAACTGTCACAGAACTTTTTCTTGGTTTTACAGAACTATTTGGCGTAACTGATGAAACCAACAGCGTTTTATCATTCTTTTTTGACACATTAATTATACCAGTCCTTCCTTTAACGCCCCATTCGCCAGAGGCATTAACAATAACAGTTTGTTCTTCTGTGCCCGCAGGAAGATATACAAATGATGGTACAATAATAAAGTCTTCCTTTGTACTGTTTGATTCAGTCAATCTGTTTATTGAATCTATTCTTTCTATCAAAACATTAAGTTCATCAATCATGGCTGAACTTTTTGTTTGGAAAACGGCATCACCACAAGCTTGGGATCTTTGGTAAAATTCTATTGCTTTTTTATATTGTCCTTTCTTTTGATAACTTTCAGCCTTATAAAAATACTCTCTACACTCTTGTGAATTAACCGATAATTCATACAAAAACATCAAAACTAATAATAATACATTTTTTAACCTGAAGTTAAACATTTTCTTGTTTTTAAGTTACAAAAAATACATATCTTTCTCTTCTTTTGAAAATTTGTAATCATCGAACCGATTAACAAAATCTCGTATCAAATCATTGGGATTGAAAAGACTATAAATAATAATATCATCCTCATAATCCCTTATTCTTTTTACCACTATATATTTCATTTCAGTAGGACTGAATAGGTTAGTATATTGAGGGCTACAGTCAGTTGTTCTTGTTGCAACGACTTTACCGGTAGAAGCGTTCCATATTAATAGTTTTTGGTCTGTAGAAACTGTTGCACAATAATTATCATCACATGAAAATTCTGAGAAAAAAACTTGTTGGGAATGATTTCTCAACTTATAAAGAATAATACCTTTTTCAGAATCCCAAACAATAGCAGAATTGTCTGATGAAGAAGATATAATACGTTTACCATCATTACTATATTTAACTGAACAAATGTTTTTAGAATGTTCTTTAAATGGTGGTGAAACAGAAAAATCGTGTAAGTTCAAAACATAAAAATTGTTAGCATCGGATGATTTCACAAATAGACAGGTTTTATTATCACGTGAAAATGTCAAATTAGCCAATGAATCATAACAGAATCTAGGGGAATTTAAATCTGAAGATAGACTACTATCCAAACAGAATTGTTTTGTGCTATCATTTTGAGCAATGGCAATAATTGCATTATCACCATTAAAAGAAGCATAATCATAGTTTCCATTTTCTACAGGTTTTGGTCCTTCTTGAAATAAACCATATATCCATACTTTTTGGGATGAAGTTACGACCACCTTGTCTGAACCTTCACTAAATACAATTGAGTTACACCCTTTTTCTTTATCCGGAACATTAAAAGAATCTATTAAATCGCCAGACTCAGAGTCCCATATTTTTGCATTTCCTTGAACAGACAATCCGGCAATATATTTGCCATTTGGACTAAAAGTAACAGATGAGAATTTCATTCCGCTATGAATAACCATCCTACTATTTATCTTTTCAGTATTCCACAATCTAGCTTCATTATCTGATGAAGTTGATATGATAAACCTACTGTCAGGACTGAATACAACGTCCTTTACTACATTGGAGTGACCTTTATATGTATGTCTGATTTTTAATTCTCCGTTTTCAATATTCCATATTTTAATTGTTTTGTCATACGAAGAAGTGGCTATACAATTACCGAAAGGACTAAAAGCAACAGACGTTATTAGGCCATCATGACAATGAGTCTGGCATATCTCCTTATCATATGTTATAGCATCATACAAGTATATTACATCACCTGTTACCATTACTATCTTTGTATCATCATTATTAAACTCCGCATATGCCACAGAACTGTTTTCATCATCAAAAATGGTTTTAGCAGTTTTTGAGTTTAAATCGTAAACCACAGAAGTACCATCTTCTGAAGAAGTAACCACTTTGCTTCCATCATTACTGAAAATAGCACAATTAACATCATCTGAATGTTTGACTATTATATCCAATAATTTGCCGTTGTTTGCATCCCACAATCTTACTGTACTGTCATTTGAAGCTGACACAACATACTTTCCATCAGGACTGAAACAAGCATAATTAACAGTTGCACTATGCCCGAATTCAGCTACGACATTCTCTGACAGGATGTCCCATACTTGTATTGAACCCTTATCGAATGACACCACAACTTTATTTGCATCTTTGCTAAAAGATGCACTTTTCATTCCCTTGGATTGACAATCAAGTGCTTTTTTCATCTCTCCTGATTGAGCATTCCATATTCTACAATAACCATCACTACATGCAGTAACAATTAGTCTTGAATCTTCGCTGAATTCTGCAGTTGAAACATCATCATTATGATGAAGTATTGAGACACATGCATAGTTTGAGTTTAAACTGTCGTAAGCCTCATTAAGGACAGATTCTGTTTCAGGTATTACTTCTATATCTCTTTTATCGGGAACTATATTAAGCAACAATTTTACTGCATTAAGAACATCTCCCTGTGCAATCATAAAATGAGCTCTTATAGATGCATTCTTAATTTGAGCATTCTTTACTTGCTGATTTAGATATGCAAAACTACCAACTAAGAAAAATGCAAATACAAATAAGATTGTAACCACCAATATACGTCTTTTAAGCCTTTTGGCCTGTTCTTTTACTAGTCGATGTTCGCGATTACTGTTTGCTATTGGACAAATAACATCATGTGAAAACTCTATATAGTTATGTCCTTTCCTAGGTTCAACTATTATTATTCTGCTAGAGATCAGACTGTTTAATTCCTGTTTAGTCACACCATTTGATAAAGCGTCATTATAAGGAACTATATGGCGGAATCCCTCTCCGGTAATCAGATGATCTTCCAAATAAGCTAGAGATGTATCACTTATATCTTTTGTCTCATCTGCATAAAATTCACTAATTATATTGTCAGTATTAACATTCCCTTTCCGATTGTAGTATTTGAATAGGAAAATTGAAAGGACAGTAGGGTCTATCTCTTCTTTTCCCTCATCATTATAAGTGGATATTTTTGTAATAATGTTTGAAGCTTCATTATCACCGAATAAACCTGGACACGGTTTGATAATTACTTCTTTTGCCGAATCACGATCAAGAGCTTTAAGGCTATATCTGTTTATCTTAAAAGAAGGTATTTTACTTGTGTTCCTTTCAAGATAATACAAATAATCCTCACGAAGACAAATCACAACATGAAAATTACTATCCTCAATGTAATTGTTTATTTTTTCAGAATGAATGCGGAACGTAAATACATTCTTTCCATCCACTTCAATATTAGACTTTGTGGATTTTTTTCCATCATTCTCAATAGCTATGATTTTCCCTGGCTTCTTGTTGTTTAAAAGATCGGCAAATTCCTCAAACAGTTCTTGAGCATGGTGTTTATGATTAGCATCTGCTAAAGTATAAATCTCCTCAAATTGATCAATTATTATAACCGGAACTACTTCATGATGTCCATCTTTGCTATAGAAAATATATCTGTGAAAAAAATCCCATAATCCCATTGAAGGATAATCTTCATTCAGTCTATCTTCTTTATCCAAAGCATCACTCACTGTTCGTTCAATCTGAGTCGTATAAGCGATATCGGTGTTGTGCTCCAGCCTAATATAGACAGGTTTCATACCGCGTTTACGGATTTCAGGAGAGATGCCGGCATGTATAAGTGAAGACTTGCCTATACCTGATTTGCCAAATATAATAGTTGCCAAATTGTTACATACAATATCTGACAACGTGGTTATATCTGAATCACGCCCCCATAATCTGGTTCCTTCCTGATACGTCTGGAGACCTAGCCATGGATTAGGCCCTTCCCACTTATACAGATTCTCAGCCATGTAATTTCCGGTTTTCAAGTTCCTTTAAAAGATAATTAGCCATCTTTTCTGCATCTCTAATCAAAGAATCTCTGTTGAAAGAAAACGCGTCATGTCTTTTCAAATCATTAGGTATGTCTGCTCTCAAATCGTCCATATTAAAACCTTCTTCAAAAAAAGGAAAACAATATGGAATTCCACCAATATTCATAATGTGGTTCACAGCAAAGCGCCATTCCTGCCGATATGGATGTTCCTCATAAGCTTGAGCTAGGATGGTTGAAGTAAAAACAGGCACAAAAAATGTAGAATTCTTGATAGCATTCTCTATCTGTTTCATAAAGTCCTGTCCCTTATGTAAACTCTCATGATCATACCAAACATTCAGACCTTTTGACCTGAGAACATCATAAATTGTATCCGCAATTGCGTTGTCACCCCTTGAATAAGAAATGAATACATCTGTTCCTTCCTGTGGAATAACGTCTCCTGTTATATTATTGTTCCTTTCATAAGTTTTTATCCCATCTATTACCTTATCAACAAATTTTCCTTGATCAGTTTCAATACGGGCAAAGGCATTACCGCGACTCAAAAAGTCAATTAAAGTACGATCATCCTGTTTTAACGTTAACATTCCACTCATTTTCTTACCAAAGTTTTCATTTTTCATGGCATACCAGAAAAAGCGAAACAACCAATCCTGATAATCCTGCCCTACGACCAAAAGATATCTATTTGCTAATAGGTTTGAAATCATTGAAGGCTTTGCTTTACAACCACTGTCATTCGGTCTAAGCCAACTCTGAGAGAATTGTAACAAATCTTCATCCGTAACGACAAAAGAATGTTCTTTTCTCTCAGCTTTACCAAACATATAGAACAAAGTTGGATGACGCATGTCTTCACCATTCATCAAATCATCATTCCTAGATGCATCATTTCTAAAACACATAACACGTAAACGATCACCGTGTATTTTTCTCATTACGTTTTCCACTACAGAATCAAAGGTAGTGGTAATAACAAATGTAAAATAAGGTATCTTCAGAAACTTAAATAGCAATGAATTTGACTCCTCCTGAGCAAAATATTTAGGGTTGTCATTGATAAGGTCAGCCAATGAAGAATAAATATCACTGTATTTGTTTATTTCACTAATCTTGAAGCGTGAATCATTAATGAGTTGAGAATACGAAGAAAACTGGCCTTCACCTATTTGACAATATTGACTGATGACATCTATCAGAAACTGCATAGATGTCTTATTGTTGACATGTACAAAATCAGGACCTATAACAGGAATAACATTCCCTCTGACAATTTGCTCAAAAAGGATCTCCCATTGTCTCTCTTCAAGATTATTCCTAGTTTTGAAAACAAAATCTTCCATTGGTAATATCTTCTGAACTTGATTTTTATTTACCTATTATGTATCCCATTTTCACAATTAGTTTTAATGTGTTGAGGCTGGTATTGCGGTCATAATCCTTCTCCGATTCAGGTAGCTCATCATACGGAACAAGACTCGGATGAGTTTTCAAAACATTGTCTATCTGCTTTCCATATACCCATCCTTCGGCCAGTCTTGACTGTGCCCAGACATCGTGGACATTACGGGCTATCAGCTCTGTCAAATCAGATATTCCGTCAGGCAGGCTTACATCTGAAAGATCTATTGGTTTTGGTATATATTTTCCTTTTTCCATATTCATTATTCAATCATCCTCAAATGTCTTGTTCTTAATGTATTTGCCTGTCAGCTCCTCAAGAAAGTCGGTACGCATAACCAACAGCAAATCTTTTGTATGTGCTTCCAGGAGCCCCTTGTAGAAAGTTACATCAGAATGATTTGTTTTAGTCAAGCGTTCTATTACAGTTCTTTGAGTTGCTTTCTTATATGCTGATTCTATTTCTTCGCGGTCATCTTCGGTCATAAGTAGGCGCAGTTTTTCTTCTTCAAGAAAACTATTCACATCAATCGTATTATCTCCCGGAAACAGATGTTTGACCATAAAATCAAGCATTTCTTTATATTCCAGTTCTATCATGTATGGTAGATCCGGTGTATAATTGCCTATAGATTCTGGCCTCTCATGCGCAGCCGCTTTAATTAGATTACCAAAGTATTTATTCATAATCATCTCTTCGGCTTCCTTGCACAACGACTCTAGTGTATGATAATCCAATTGCATAAATACAGTTCTTATTTATCTTTTGATATAGTTTTTTCCAAGAATGCTGTCGGCACATAGGCTGTAGCGATAGCGCACAAGCCATCAATTTCCACCACTACACGTTGCTGACCAGAAATTCTTGCCACCTTACCCTCTACACCGGTAAAAGCTCCGTTAATTACACGTACTTTGTCACCACTCTTAAAATGGCATCTGGCTGAATCAACCAAACGTATATGTTCATTTGGAGATGATGTAACAGCTATAAAATTCATCATCAGGTCATACTTTATAGTCAGTGGCGGATTTTTGCCGTCCGGTTCACAGACAAGATGATTGTAGTAGTAATTGAGATATTGCAGTTCTGCTGTTTGTTTAATCAGAACCTCAGCCTGTTCATGACTGCAATATACAAATAACAGATTAGGGAGCAACGGTTCCCTGACACGTTTAGTAATTCCCTCACATTGCTTTACTGTCCAACGAAACGGTATATAAGAATCTATTCCTTTGGATTCCAAATAAGAAAACGCCTTTGATTCACGCCCGTATGTAGCTCTGAAAACATACCATTGCTTGTTTGGGTCATAGGCATACCTTACGGACACCCCTGTCTGTTGATAGTCCTTTTCACAGGGGGAAGCAACGGAGGTTGGCGCCGTGCCCGAAGGATTCAAACCGCCTTCACGGTTTAGCACATTAGACAATGTGAAGAAAAAAAGTGCCCATACCCCTGGGCGTTAAGCATTAATTGGTGTCATGCCATTGACAAACGGAGGCAATGCCGGTAACGCTTTCAATCATGACATTCGCAAATTTATCTAAAAAAAACAAAAACGAGCATTTTCAGCCCGTTTTTTATCGCTTTAGAATCAAAACTCTTTCTTTCAGGCTATGAGCCAGCTTTCCAACCGGTGGGTAGTGCTGCTGAATGAGGCTCCTATGCGGGTTACGGGGCGGCGGTCGCTCTGGTAGCGGTCTGCGCAACGTTTGTCCTCCTCTAGCCATAGTCTAGGCTGCTTCTAGCCATAGTCTAGCCTCGCTCTAGCCATACTCATTGACTATGGCTAGAGTATGGCTAGAGCGAGCCTAGAACGAGCCATATCCGAAAGCACTACGAACCCACTACGAACCCACTACGAAGGGTGAAAGGTTTTTTAACAATCAGATATACTCAAAGTGAGGGATAGGTTTAAGCTTGAAAAGGTTCTTAACGTGCTTGTCATCAATAAGTGCCTTGATCTTGGGGTCATCGCACTGGCCGGTGCGGATGTAGCGGTCCAGGACGGCGTATTTAAAGCCCAGGTTGTCCTCATCGCTCTTGCCGCACAGGCCGTCCGACGGGGTCTTTTCTACCAGTTCTTTGGGCAGGCCCAGTTCCTTGCCTATGGCTATGACTTCGGCAACGGTCAGTCCGCCCAGGGGAGAGAAATCGCCGGCGGCATCGCCGTAGCGGGTTGAATATCCTACCCAGTCCTCGCTCAGGTTGCAGGTGTTGGCCACGCGGCCGTTCATGGACTGCGATATGGCGTAAAGCGTTGTCATGCGCAGACGCGGCGGCATGTTGATGATTGTCTGATTGCTCACCTCCTTGCCCAGTGTGCCCAGCTGCTCCTTTACGGCGTTCATCAGGGCATTGTATGTATCACCTATGTTCACATTGCAATAGCGTATGCCCAGATGATTTATAAGGAGCATGCTGTCAGATATATCCTTCTGCACCCCGTTGGGCATGGTAACGCCAATGACGCGGTCTTTACCAAGCGCCTCTACACACAGTGCGGCAACCACACTGCTGTCCTTGCCGCCGGAAATACCTATGACTGCGTTGCAACCTTTTCCGTTCTCTTCAAACCAGTCACGTATCCACTGGACCACCTGGTCTTTTACCTGTTTTGCATTGAATGTCTGCATAATATCTTTTTTTAATTCTATCCATGATTCAACTACCCGCGCCGCCTCAACAAGCGTCTCAGGCTTGCCCGCATCCACCCAGTTGTTTGCGTCCGATACTACCGAACGCAGCTTCAGTCGGGCGGCGTTATCCACATAAAAATCTGTTATTGAGAACTTCTGTCCGGGAACCTCATCCAACAGCGGCAACAGCGTGCGTGACAACACATGAATGCCTTGGAACGCGCGGGGACGGAACTGTGTCTTGTTAAAACCGGGATACGGGGAGCGTATCTGACCGGTCTTTTCATTGCTCCAGCCGCGCAGCATACCATCCGCATCAAAATACAGGTAGCGTGATGTATTCCTTACAGCCGTTAGCAGCGTAGCGTCAGCCCCACTCTCTATATGGTCCTCATACAGCCCGCGCAGGTCTGTACAGGAGAATATATCCACGTTATGCACCAGCACAGGCTGTTCAACATCAAACAGCCGCATTGCCTTGCGTATGCCGCCGCCGGTATCAAGCAGCAGGTCAGTCTCATCCGACAGCCGTATGTCCAGCCCGAAATTTTCATGCGCCTTAAGAAACTCCCGCACGGCAACAGCAAAATGATGTATGTTAATTACAAAATGGTCAAATCCGGCAGCAGACAAATGCCTAAGCTGATGCTCAAGCATGGTACGGCCGGCCACCTCTACAAGTGCCTTGGGGCGGTCAAAAGTAAGCTCTCCCAGCCTTGTTCCCAGTCCAGCTGCAAGTATAAGCGCGTTCATAGCTCCTTACGTGTTTTCTGTTCGCGGTGCTCCAGCACAATATGAATCTTATGGCCAAACTTCTGTTTAAGGTGTTCAGCCAGATGGTTGGCGCAATAGAGCGAACGGTGCTGACCGCCGGTGCAGCCAAACGCCACCATCAGGTTCAGGAATCCGCGCTCCACGTAATTCTGTACAGCCGGATCCACAAGTCCGTACACATGCTCCAGATATTGCTGAACCTCACCATGTGCCTCCAGGAACTCAATGACCGGCGCATCAGCTCCGGTTATGCCCTTGTACTGCTCATAGCGGCCGGGATTATGCATGGCGCGGCAGTCAAACACAAACCCGCCACCATTACCGCTGTTGTCTTCCGGTATGCCACCCTTGCGGTAGCTGAAACTCATTACGCGCACGGTAAGCTTGCCGTCGGCAGGCACAGACGCAGGCGCAAACTGCGGCAGTTCCACAAGTTGGCGCAACACACTGACCAGATAAGGATAATCTCTCTCTCCCACTCCTGCATCAAGCAGGTCCTTTAGATTGCCTATTGCTGCCGGGATGCTCTGCAGGAAATGCTGCTTGCGCTCAAAATACCCTCGGAACCCGTATGCGCCCAGCACCTGGAGCGTGCGGAACAGCACAAAGTGCATCAGCCCACGGCGGAACGAATCGCCCTCTGTCTTGCGGTAACGGTCCAGCGATTCTATATATGTATCAATGAGATGTTCACGCAATTGGGCAGGATAAGCCGCACGGGCCTGCCACAGGAACGATGCCACATCATACTCCACCGGACCCCGGCGTCCTCCCTGAAAGTCTATAAGCCAAGGCTCACCGTCCTTTACCATCACGTTGCGTGCCTGGAAATCGCGGTACATGAACGTGTTGTACGGAGCATCGGCCAGAAGCACGGAAGCCAGCCTATCAAAATCATCCTCCAACTTTGCCTCGTGAAACTCCAGTCCGGTTGCCTTAAGGAAACTGTACTTGAAATAGTTCAGGTCCCAGAATATGCTGCGGCGGTCAAACGACTGGCACGGGAAACAAACGCTGTAATCCATGCCGTCACCACCCTTGAACTGAATGTCCGGCAGCAGTCGCATCACCTTCTCAAGCAAGCCTATCTGCTCCGCGCTGTAAGTACCGCTCTCACGCGCACTCTCCATCAGGTCAAACAGCGCCTTATCGCCCAGGTCCTGCACCAGATAGCACATACCGCTGTCCGATACAGCCAGTATCTCCGGCACAGGCAGCCCCGCCTCACGCAGATGCCGCCCAATCACCAGGAACGCCTTGTTCTCATCAGGATTGGTACCCTCCACGCCCACAACGGTGCGTCCATCGGCCAAACAAAAGCGATAATAGACACGGTTGGACCCCGCCGCAGTAAGTCTCACGGCAGACTCAGGTTCCCCGCCGGCATACCTCACCACCTGTTGTTTCAATTCCTCATTCATATCAGGAGCATTGGGCAATCTCTTTCTTATACATATTGCAAATTAAGACAAAGATAGATATATTTGCAAATACACTATATAAAACGTCTTATTAAACACGTGAAATCCTATGAGTTGCCTTGACATTGTTTTTGCAAGAGACCCTTATGTAGAGGTTAATATGACTGCCGAGGATGCTTATGCAGAATACCAGAACGGCATGTCACCCTTTTTAGTTCCCTACTATCTGCATTATGCAGCGTTCAGAGGTTATCATCCAGCCATGTACGAATTGGGTAATTTATATTACGAGGGAGGCCGTGGACTCCCCAAGGATCATCCGCTCTGTCAGTACTGGATGAGACGCTGCAAGAAACTTGGCGTCAAAGAGAGTAAATTTGCTGAGGAATTCCTTATGAATCATTTCGGCAGTTACGATGCAGAGAAGAGCGCAATAATGGGAAATAATTATATTTTTGGAAACAGTAGTTATGAAAAGAATTATAGGATGGCTTTTCCCTGGTGCAAACAGGCAGCCGAAGGCGGGATTGATTATCAGATGATGAATCTGGGAGTATTCCTTTGGAATGGTTATCCGGATGAAGGTATTCCCCGCAACCGTGAAGAGGGGGAGTTATGGCTTCTACGGGCAGCTTCCACTGGTTATCCTGATGCTATAAAGAATGTAAAGATACTACTGAAAAGAGATGTTTTCCCGGCATATTGTGAACTGCCACAATGGCTGCCGGACAAATCAGTTAATGGCAGGATACTATTTGAGCGTGGAAAAGCAGCGTTTAATAGAAAGGACTTTGAGAGGGCAACATACTGCCTGGCTGCGGCATGCCAGGATGGATATGAAAATGAGGTACGCTTGCTTTTCCCTGCAAGCCAGGAAACGGCCAAGATTACGGAGGAACTCAATAAGGTGATAGCAGATTCAAACAATGATAACTTGAGTTATGCCAAAAGAATAAACAAACTGGAATGGAAAGTCGGGGTGATGGGATTTGTAAGAGGGGCAGCTTATCTTGGGGACCTTTATTTGGAATCAGAGGGTTCTGAGGAACCAGAGTTTTCTGAAGAGTCAGACTGGGAGATGGATACTTTTGAAGCTTGGGGTAAAGCTGGGTATTATTACCTTTACGGAGCAGTGCATGGCTATTACTACTGCCAGTACATGCTTGGCGAGATGTTGTATTTAGGAAAGATATTAAGGGATGACAGGGAGAATGATTACAAACGGGCGGCATACTGGTTCATGAAATGCTGTGATAACAGAGGAGGCTATGAGGCATGCTTATATCTGGGAAATATGTATCAGGATGGCTTATATTATAAAAAGGACCTTGAGAAAGCTATGTCTTATTATCTGAAGGGAGCCGAATACGGAGATATGTTCTGCATGTTCATGGTCGGTAAGAAATATTATAACGGTAACGGATGCGTCCAGAACCTTCCGGAAGCCTTCAGATATTTTGACCTTGGGCGGCAGAAAGGTGATGACTATTGTACTTTTTTTGTGGCGCATATGCTATATTATGGCGAAGGTATTTCCCAAGATAAGCCAAAAGCCCGAAAATTGATGGATGAGGTTCCATCCTACGTGGAAGGAGCGGACGAATTCCGCGAACTGATAAAAAGAGAACGCGGTTTTTTTTGGAAATAAACAAATAAAAGGCTTAATTTTCTTTTTATAAATAAAAGGATTATTTTTGACACGATTTAATGTAATTGATTCAGAATAACCTAATTAAACATATTATGAAAAGGATCCTGTTTTCTTTGTGTCTGTTTTCTGCAGCCCTCACGGCATGGGCTCAGGGCAATGTGCTGCAATACACTTCCCAAGTGGGCGGTGGCTTGTGGGTATCTAATAAAGATGTTAACGGAAACCGTGTTTCCTACAGCGGAGATATCGTGATTCCTGATGTGGTGACCATTAACGGTGTCGAGTACAACGTTACCGGTATCGCTCCTTCTGCTTTTTATGGCTGTCGTGTAACTTCGGTGGTTATCGGAGAAAACGTAAAATTTATTGGCGGCGAGGCCTTCCGTTACTGTAGTAGTCTTGAAAGTATTACCATTCCTGCCAGCGTTGACACCATTGGCGCATGGGCATTTAGCAACAGTGGCCTTAAGAACGTGAGGTTCGATGACAGCGAGACCCCGATCAAGTTATGGGACTATGCCGGATACTGCATTTTCAGCAGCAGTCCTCTTGAGACCGTCTATCTGGGTCGCAACTATATCAGCGGCGGCCGTCCGTTCCGTGGATTCAGCACTCTTCAGACCGTTACCGTAAGCGACATGGTAAACTCATTGCAGACTGAGGAGTTCAGGGACAGCTATGGATTACGTGACGTCAGCCTTGGCGAAAATATCGCTGAGATAGGCAAGTCAGCATTCTATAATTGCGACTCTCTGTACGCAATAATTCTTCCCGAATCTGTTCTTGGCATAGGTGATTATGCCTTCTACCACTGCGACACCCTTAGCTTGATCAACATCCCTTCTCATGTTTCCCGGATAGGCGGTGAGGCATTCCGTTATTGCCGCGACCTTGAAGATATTTCCATTCCGGCCAGCGTTGACACCATAGGTGCATGGGCATTCTGCAACGCTGGTCTTAAGAACGTGATGTTTGAGGATGGCGAGACTCCGATTAAGTTATGGGACTACGCCGGGTACTGCATATTCAGCAGCAGTCCTCTTGAGACCGTCTATCTGGGCCGTAACTACATCAGCGGCGGCCGTCCGTTCCGTGGATTCAGCACCTTGCAGACTGTTACCGTAAGCGACATGGTAAACTCATTGCAGACTGAGGAGTTCAAGGATAGCTATGGGTTACGTGACGTCAGACTTGGCGAAAATATCGCCGAGATAGGCAAGTCGGCATTCTATAATTGTGACTCTCTTTATGCCATAACTCTGCCTGAATCAGTGCTCCGCATAGGAGATTATGCCTTCTACCACTGCGACACCCTTAGCTTCGTCAACATCCCTTCCAAGGTTTTCCAAATAGGCGGTGAAGCCTTCCGTTACTGCCATGGTCTTGAGAACATAGTCATCCCTGCCAGTGTTGACACCATAGGCGCATGGGCATTCTGCAACAGTGGCCTTAAGAACGTCAGGTTTGATGACAGCGACAGACCTGTAAGGCTTTGGGACTATGCCGGATACTGCATATTCAGCAGCAGTCCTCTTGAGACAGTTTATCTGGGCCGTAACTACATCAGCGGCGGCCGTCCGTTCCGTGGATTCAGCACCCTGCAGACCGTTACCGTAAGCGACATGGTAAACTCATTGCAGAGCGAGGAGTTCATGGACAGCTATGGATTACGCAACGTTCGCCTTGGTGCTAACATTGCAGAGATAGGCAAGTCGGCATTCTATAATTGCAATACACTATATGCCATAACTCTGCCTGAGTCTGTGCTCCGCATAGGTGATTATGCCTTCTACCACTGCGATACCCTTAGCTTCATCAACATCCCATCGCATGTATATCAGATAGGTGGTGAGGCCTTCCGTTACTGCAGCGACCTTGAAACCATCACCATTCCTGCCAGTGTTGATACCATAGGCGCATGGGCATTCTGCAACAGTGGCCTTAAGAACGTGAAGTTTGCAGACGGTGAGGCTAAGATCAAGTTATGGGACTATGCCGGATACTGCATATTCAGCAGTAGCCCTCTTGAGACAGTCTATCTGGGTCGCAACTACATCAGCGGCGGCCGTCCGTTCCGTGGTTTCCCCACTTTGAAGAACGTGATTGTGAGCGATATGGTAACCACTTTGCAGACCGAGGAGTTCAAGAATAGCCAGGGCCTGCGCATCGTGATGCTGGGTGCCAACATTTCTGAAATCGGCAATTCCGCCTTTGAGCATTGCGACACTCTTGCTTCCATAAGACTTCCGGAATCCGTACTTAGAATAGGCGATTATGCCTTCTACCGTTGTGACAGCTTGAGCGTAATCAACATCCCATCGCATGTATATCAGATAGGCGGTGAGGCCTTCCGTTACTGCAGCGACCTGGAGAGCATCACCATTCCTGCCAGCGTTGACACTATAGGCGCATGGGCATTTTCGGATGCCGGTCTTAAGAACGTGAGGTTTGATGACAGCGAGACCCCGATCAAGCTATGGGACTACGCCGGATACTGCATCTTCAACGCTTGTCCTCTTGATAACGTCTATCTGGGCCGTAACTACATCAGTGGTGGCCGTCCGTTCCGTGGATTTACCACCATGAAGACAGCTACTATAGGCAGGCTGGTAAATAATCTTCAGACCAGTGAGTTTGAGGGATGTAAGAATCTGAAAACGATTTACAGCCTTAATGAGATACCTCCCACCTGCGCCAGCAAGGTATTCTATGGTGTGAATAAGAATACATGTATCCTTTCTGTTCCTACTCAAAGCATAGACCTCTATAAAGCGGCATACGCATGGAATGAGTTCTTCAATATTGAAGATGCCGTAAATGATATCCGCATTGACGGCAAAGCTGCCATTGACAATGGTGCATGGTTCAACATGAACGGCCAGCGTCTGGACAATGCTAAGCGTGGAATGAACATACTGCGTACGGAAGACGGCAAGGCAGTAAAGATATTCATGAAGTAGGTATCGGTGCAATTGGGAACAGCCCCCTTTTGCACACTTTTTCATGGGTGCACGGAACTTTTTGGGGTATCGGTATCGGAAACCATCGCCACCCTCGGCGTGTTAGAGGGAGGGGCCCGTGCTTAAGAAGATGCTCTGGAAGGTAGGAGTTTACTCATGCCTTTCAGAGCGTCTTATTAAGGATGGGAGGGATAGCGCGAAGCGCGTAGTTTCAGATACTGATACCCCAATAAGTTCCCCATAAAAAATGTGCAAAAGGGGTCTGACCCCAATTGCTCAATTCAAGAACTTGCCGCGGTTCTGAAGTCCCAGCAAACCCGACATCAGGAATATGATGGCTGCCACAACCATCATGATGCGGTTCTTGAGCAGAATCACGCTCCAGATGGCTGCGTTGATGTTCTCGGGCTCCTCATAGGGGTTTATGGTCACATCCCAGACCTTGTTCTCCACCAACTGAACATTACCCAGTATCAGCGCCAGTATCACTGTGAGAACGGAGAGTACGGCAGCGGCGTTTCCGTTGCGTATGAGCGTGGAGTACAGGAACGCCAGGTTACCGAACAGGATGACCGGAATCATGAGCTGTGCCGCCATACTGAACGGCTGAACAGGATAGAGCAGTATCCTGGCCAGGAAGGCATAGACCACAAGTATAAGATACACCTCAACGTAAATCATGACCAGGCGGAACAGCCATACCTTGTACATGTAGTTGGGTATGCCGAAAAGGAGCTCCAGTATGCGGTGGTCGGCGTCATTCTGGATGCCGAAACATGACGGATAGAACACCAGCAGCAATCCGGGTATGATAAGCTGGCTATAGACCATTCCATGACTCAACTCCGTTCCTCTTGCCGCAGCACTGAACATAAGGAAGAAGAACAGGGCCAGTCCTACCAGCAGGAACCAGATGAACTTGCCGGCAAAGATTATCCTCATGTTGTACATACACAACTTGCCGAAAGATTTTGTAGTCTGTAATACTGACATAGTTCAACTTCTTTTAAAGGTTTTTCAATAGGCACAGGTATGCATCCTCAAGATTAGGCTCGGCCTGCTCGGCACCCGGCCACGGACATACGGGCGATATGTAACGCACCTTTATCTTGTCGCCGTCCTGGATATGGTTGGCAATGAGCTTCTCGTCAAGTTCACCCAGACGTGATGCCTCTATGTCAAACAGCCATACCTTGTCCTTGGCCAGGTTAACCATATCGTTAGGCTCTCCAAAATACTTGAGCGAGCCCCTCTCTATCACCACTACCTGGTTACATGAACTGGCTATATCCTCAATGATATGGGTTGAGAATATCACGATACGGTCACGGCTCAACTCTACCAGCAGGTTGCGGAAACGGATACGCTCCCTTGGGTCAAGGCCTGCGGTAGGCTCATCGACCACAAGTATGCGCGGCAGGTTAAGCAGTATAAGCGCGATGCCTATACGCTGCTTCATACCGCCCGAGAACGATCCTATCTCAGAGTTGCGCTGCTCATACATGTGTACCGATGTAAGCACGTACTCCAGTCTCTCATTACGCACCTTCTCATCGGTAATACCCTTAAGGATTGCCTGATAATTAAGGAAATCCCATGCGCTCATGGACTCGTACATGCCGAACTCCTGAGGCAGGAATCCTATAAGGCTCTGCAGCTCCTCCCTGTACTTGAGGGTATCCATGCCGTTGATGAACACCGTTCCGTAGCTCTGGCGCAGGATACCGGTCACAATGCGCATGAACGTGGATTTACCGGCTCCGTTGGGACCCAGCAGACCGAACATTCCGCTGTGAATCTCGAACGATACGCCGCGCAAAGCCTTGAAGGGTTTCTTGCGCTTGCCTATGATAGGAATGCTCTTCACAAACAGGAACCATGCGCGTCTAAGCTTGGCCGTTTCACCATCCAGACGTTCCACGTTTATGTTGTTGTCATAGAGGTAGTCCGATGTCTTGCGGATAAAGAGACCCAGCACCCAGACTACGGCAATGAACACCATGAATCCCTTGCTCTCAATCCGGGTGTTCAGGAACAGCAAGGCGCAAGCGGGCAGTGCCCAATACAGGATCTTCTTAAGTATTGCCGCAATGCGCGCGCCATGCTTGGATTTGTATGTGACATATTCAAGTATGGCCTTGATGATATGGTTTATTCCTGCCAGCGTGATGATGGTAGTAAGCAGTATCCAGAACTCCTTCTCAAAATACCATCCTGCCAGATAACCCGTGTATCCGAAAACCACTACCTGCCATAAGAGGCTTACAAAATCCTTAGCGTGACGGAAACTGCGTGCCAGCCCAAGACGGCGGCGTATGTTGAGTCCGCTGCGCCACTGACGCAGGAACAGGCTGTACCAGTCATATACCTTGACCAGGTTACGCACCTCTATCACAATAGGCTCATCGGGCTTGACAATATCCTTGCGGGCAATCCTTACCGAACTCTTTATGAAATATGTCACTCCGGGAACGGCAAGACACAGTACTATTATGTAGAGAAGTATCTTGAATATTCCGCTCACGGTGGTGAATATAACCAGCAGGCCCACACCGAACAGTATTGCATGCAGTACATGGGTGTAGCGGCCCAGGCCCTTATACCATGCCCTCATGTTCTCGAACGATATGTAGAGCGTGGGAATGAGCAGCAGTGTAAGTACGGCCGAGAAGGCCAGACCGCCAATGACCGTCAATGCAAACGGCGCACCTATGGCACCGGCATACTCATTGTCACCCATAGCCATGGGGATAAGCGTGACAATGGTGGTGATGGTGGTTATGAAGATAGGTCTTAGCCTGGAGTATCCGCTTGTCATGATTGCACGCATGCGGCCGTAGCCCCTGCGACGCAATGTAGTTGAGTAGTCTATCAGTATGATACCGTTGTTGACCACCACACCAAGCAGGATCAGGAATCCGGTCAGGGTATTGGCGTTCATCAGACTGTTTCCCGACAGCAGCAGAGCCAGCAATGAGCCTATTGCAGCCAGCGGTATGGAGAACAGCAGCACCAAAGGCGTGGTAAGCGACTCGAACGATGATGCCAATATCATGAATATCAATATGATGGCAGCCAGTATCAGGAACTTGAACTCACTGGTGGAGTCATCGCCGCGCTGTACCTCAAGAGCCAGTCCCGACGGCAGGTTGTAATTGGCAATGATATCATCGATCTGGTCATGATAGTCATCAAGCACATCCTTAGGAAGGTCCTCACTCTGTGATATGGCGTAAGTAACGTTAACGCGACGGTCACGGTTTACGCGACGCACCTCGGACGGGCCGCGGCTAAGACGGATGTTGGCTATCTGCTGCAGTTCATGGGTGCCGCCGTTTGCATCGGTCACTACTACACGACGCAGGTCATCCAGAGTCTTCTCCCAGGCCCTCATTTCCTCCTCTTCCTCGGTGAGGTCATCCATTATCACTATGTCATACTCATCGGTTCCCACCTTGAAGCTGGCTCCGGTACTGGTGGACCGGTTCAGTGAATTCAGGGCCGATGTTATGGCCTGGTTTGTGATGTTATAAGATGCCAATGCCACAGGGTCAAAGGTAAGCTGCACCTCACGGCGGCCTCCGGGATTGTCAACCCTCACGTCACGCACAAACTCCAGCTGCTCCAGATAGTATCTGAGGTTGTTGGAAACTATACGCATGGTCTCGGTATCCGATCCCTTCACCACTATCCTCTCCGTGTTGTCACCCACACCCAGAACGCTCATGAACCGTGTAAGTGAACTCAGGCCCGATGCGCTCTGGTTACCTCGGGCGTAACCGGGGGTAACACGCACGTCAATGTCATTCTCTAAGGCAAGCTCATCGCTAAGCTGTTCTACAAGCTGGCTTATGGTCACACCGCCTTTCTTGTTATAACCCTCCTGGAGTGTGACAGTTATTGATGCCTGCTCTTCCTGAATACGGCTTATGACATCCTTCTTATAGATAAGGCTGTCCAGACGACCCTCAAGAGTGGCTGTAGCCTCGTCAGTGTCTTCGATAGTGCTGCCGGTTGGCATCGTGATATTCACATTTACCCTGTCACTGTCCACCTGCCGGTTCTGGCCTGTATTGCGTGACAATGCGAATATGAATGCTATGACCAACACTGCCACCGCCGTACCCACTGTCGGTCCCGGCTTTCGCAAGGCGGTCTTAAGCAGCGTGGAGTACATCTGCAGCGGACGGTCATGGATGGACATCTTCTTGAAGAAGACACTGTTGGCACCGCCTCCACGCTCCATCATGGCAGCAGTAGCCATAGGTATGAACGTGACAGCTACCAGAAGTGAGAATACCAGCGTGGATATGATTGAGAAACCTATGTTCCGGCCCAGAAGCTTTATCATAGGCTCATCCGAGAACACGAACGGCAGGAACACCGTTATGGTGGTAAGCGTTGATGCTATAAGGGCCTTGCGCACCTCCTTTACGCCCTGCAGGGCCGCCAATCGCGGCGGCATGCCCATCGAGGCCAGACGGTATATGTTCTCAAGCACCACAATACTGCTGTCCAGCAGCATGCCTATGGCCAACGCCATACCTATGAGCGTAAGCGTGTTTATGGAGATATCCGCGGCGTAGAATACGTTGAAAGCCGATAATATTGACACAGGTATAGACAGAGCAATGAAGAACACAAGGCTCAGGTTACGCAGGAAGAACCACAGTACCAGAATGGCCAGGATACCGCCTATAAGAGCCAGTCTCACTATCTGTGATATGTTGTTGCTTATCTGGTCGGCCGAATTGGACTGCACCACAAGCTGAAGGTCCTGTGAGGCAACCTCACGGTTCACCTCGTCTATACGCTTGAGTGTCCTCTGGGACAGGTTGAGAAGGTTCTCGCCTGCTCCGTTCACAAGAGATACGGATATGGCATCCATGCCGTTGACACGGCTTATGGTTGTCTCTTCCTTATAGTCAAAGAACACTGTGGCCACGTTCTTAAGATATACAGGTCCCTGTGCCACCACCAGGTTCTCCACCTGCGACACATCATCATAATTGGCATCAAGCTGCACGTAGTACTTTCGGTCAGGCTCGTTTATGTAACCCAGGAAAGTACGCTCTTGGTTATACTGGTTAAGCGCCTGGCTTATCTGCGAGTTGGATATGTGCAATGCCTGCATGGCCTCCGGGTTGGATCGTATCTCGATAGACTTGACACGGCCTCCATATACAGTAACACCCGCTATGCCGTCTATGCTCTCCAGCCGCGGCACCACATCCTTATCCACGATGGCCCTAAGGCGGTCAACGCCGCCCGATCCGCGAACCTGCAATGACATGAACTGGTTGCTTATGCCGTTCACATTAGCCTGTTGGACGTTTACCGAGACATCGGACGGAAAATCAGACCTTATGGAACTGATTTTCTCCTGCAGCTTCACCGTAGTCATCTTGATATTGGTGCCACGCTTGAAATCTACCCTTATGGAGCCCTGTCGGCCCGACACGGTCGATTCCATATTCTCCACACCACCTACGGCGCTTATGGCTCCCTCCAACGGTATCACCACCTGCTGCTCCATGTAGGACGGAGTAAGGTCACTTCGGGACGACGCGTTTATATAGAGCTGGGGCAGTTCCGTATTGGGCAGCAACTCAACCGGCAACTGCTTGTACGAGAAATAGCCCAGCAGCGTCATTGCCACCAGAAGCATGCAGATAGTTACCCTACGGTCAATAAATGACTTCATCTTATCTTTATTTTCCCGTAATTCTTATTTTGGCGCTCTCAAACACATAATACACGCACGGTATCACCACAAGGCTCAACAGGGTCGATGTAACCAGACCGCCTATCACGGCAATAGCCATGGGAGAACTAAGCGATGAACCCTCGCCTAATCCCAATGCCATAGGCACAAGTGCCAGGATTGTGGTAAGACTGGTCATCAAAATGGGTCGGATACGCTGCTGTCCTGCCTCGGCAATGGCATCGGTAAGGCTAAGGCCGGAATCCTTGAGCTGTCCTATACGGTCCACCAATATGATTGAGTTGTTCACCGCAATACCGGCCAGCATTACCATACCTATGATACCCATTATATTAACCGTAATGCCTGTTATCAGGAACAGCAATACGGCACCCACCAAAGCCAATGGAATGGTAAGCAGTATGGTGAACGGGTGCAGAAGTGATTCAAACTGCGATGCCATGACCATATAAACCAGCACTATTGACAGCAGCAAAGCCAGCAGCAGGCTGTTCATGGATTCTGCGCGGCGCTCTTCTTCACCGGTCACGGTTATGGAGTAGTTCTGCGGCAGTTCAATACCTGAAACTGCATCCCTAACCCTCTGTGCAGCCTTATCCAGCGATACAGACTCATCTATATCGGCAGTGACACGTGTCACGCGGTTCTGGTTAAGACGGTATATCTCCTTAGGTGCGGTACTCTCGCTTATCTGAGCCAGTTCTATAAGGCGGTAATCCTTCTGGCCCGATGTTATTACCATGCTGTTAAGGTCCGCCAGTGACACCCCCGGAACCTTGATGGATATATCCCTCATATCACCCTTGTAATCCATCTGTCCGGCTTCACGTCCGGCCAGATGCTGCTGTATCTGGGTGATTATTGTAGATACGTTTATGTTGTTCATACCGGCAAGAGCACGGTCCACCGTTATTATAATCTCAGGTGCGCCGCCGGCCAGTGAACTCTCCACGTTATACAGACAGTCAATGGAATCTACCGATGACTTGACCTGAGCGGTAAGGGCAGCCAGCAGGTCCAGGTCCTCACCCTTGACCTCCACCACAAGCGGAGCGTCCTCTGTACCCATCATGGAATTCAGCGAGTTGTCATCCTGCGTGAATGAAAGCTCCATACCCTCCACTCCGTCTATATAGGCAGAAAGTATCTCTGTAAGATGATCGGGAGTGACAGCTGACGCCTTGGAGAGCTGTATCTTCATGGTTGCGGTGTTCTCGCCTTCAAAGTCCATATTCTGTGCCGAAGCACCTGGCCCCACATGCGTGTATATGACGCATTCCGGATCCTGTGTCAGGTCAAACACCATGTTCTCAAGGCTCTCAAGCGTAGATGATGTGCGCTCCAGATTGGTACCCTCGGCCATACGGACCTTGACGTTTATGGTGTTGTCCTCGGTCTTGGGCATGAATTCGGTGCCTACATACGGCAGCAGGAACACTGTGCCGGCCACCAGGATAACGGAGCATAGGATTACCCACCAGCGCCTGTTTACAAGCCTCTTAAGGAATGAGGCGTAACCCTTGATGTTCACGGAACTGAAGTTCTTGAGAGGAACCGCCTTCTTGCGCGAGAAAATACGCTCATACAGCGTAGGTATCACAAGGATAGCCACAAAAAGCGATGAGAGCAGAGAGAAAGTCACAGTCCATGCCTCGTCCTTGAACAGTTCGCCGGTAGCTCCGTGCAGATATACTATAGGCAGGAACACCACAATGGTGGTAAGGGTTGATGCCGATACGGCGCCACCCACCTCGGATGTACCGGTAATGGCGGCATCGCGCACGGAAAGCCCTCGTTCCTGATTTCTGAATATGCTCTCAATAACCACAATGGCATTATCCACCAGCATACCCGCACCCAACGCCAATCCGCCCAGCGTCAGTATGTTTATTGTCAACCCGCTGAAGAACATAAGGTTGAAAGTGGCTATTATGGAAACCGGTATTGAAACCGCCACGATAAGGGTTGTCCCCACCCTGCGCAGGAACACGAACAATACTATCACCGCCAGCAGGATACCAAGCATGGCGCTGTTCTTAACCTCACCTATGGAGTTGTTAATGAAGGTGGCCTGGTCACTTATTATCCTGAATTCATATCCGGGCAATGACTTCTGTATCTTGGCAAGGCTGGTCTTTATGCCCTCCACTGCCTTGACTGTGTTGTAATCCATCTCCTTGAACACCGATATGCCGATGCTTCGGTTGCCGTTCACACGGACAATGTTCTCTGGCTCACGGTTCTCAAAGTGTATTGTAGCCACGTCACGCAGATATATAGGTGCCATGCTGGCCGATCCGAACTCGCCCACCTGACTGGGTGTAGCCTCCGTATTACGGTAACCCACTATGATGTTGCCGAATGCGGTTTCATCGGTAAGAGTATTGGAGCCGGTTACAAGATACTGGAAGCCCTGTTCCGATATCCTTCCGCCCGATACCCTCTGGTTGCTCTCCTGGATGCGTGACGATATGTTATCTACGGTTATCCCGAAAGCCTGCAGCTTATAAGGGTCAGCCTCTATCACCAGGTTGGTGAACTCGTCGCCTGCCAGTGACACATCGGCCACGCCCTCAACCCTCATCAGTTCATTGCACACGTATGAGTCGGCCACCTTGCGAAGCTCGGCCATATCGGTTATATCCGGATTGGAGAAACCCAGTATCATTATGGGCGAAGTGGTAGGATCCTTCTGCGAGATACGGAGGTCTGTCACACGGCTGTCCTGACTGAAGCTGCTCATGGCCTTCTCCAGATCCAGGAACGCCTCGTCCATATTCTTACGCCACGAATATTCCACAGTTATGCGGGCGGTACCCACTTTTACCACCGACGAGACATTGCGCACGTCACTCTGACGGGCAATCTGCGACTCCATACTCCGTATGAACTGCTTCTCTATCTCTTCAGGCGGACGCTCGCCTGCGTCAAGCTCGACAAACAGGCGGGGGCTGTTCATGCTTGGAAGCAGCTCCACGCTCAGCCTGTCGTATGATATCTTTCCGAGCAGCAGGATTGCCAGCACCGCCATTGTGACAGTAACCGGGTTCCTGACCGCCCAACTAACCAGTCTTTTCATCCTTTTTTGGGTTTATCTCTGGATCTTTACCTTTGAACCGTCTCTCAAGGTCTCAAAACCACGTACTATCAGCTGATCGTCTTTTTCCAGACCTCCCAGCACCTCAACGCTGTTCTTCTCCTCAAGGCCCAGACTGATCTGTCTTGCCCTGGCTATACCCTGGTCAACCACAAACACGATACGTCTGTTGCGTTCGTTGCGGACAATATTCTTGGGTATCACTATAGTTGAGCTGTGACTCTCGGTAACGATGTCTGCCTTGACGAACATACCCGGCCTTATGAGCAGGTCCTTGTTGTCTATGACAAGCTTGCCCTTGAACGTACGGGTCTCGGCACTGATGGCCGGAGAGAGTTCGGTAACCTCGCCTATGATAGTGTCACCCGGAAGGGTATAATGGGTTATGTATGCCTTCTGGCCAACCTTGACCTCATTGATGGCACTCTCCGGAAGGTTTATCTCAAGCAGCATGGAACTATAGTCCATGACTGTAGCCACCGATGTACCGCTGTTGACCTTAGCTTCGGTCGAAAAATGCGGAAGATTCACTATCACGCCGTCAAACGGAGCACGTATGTTCATCTTCTCCAGATTCATCTGGGCATTCTCATAGTCCAGACGGGAATTCATGATCTTGATGTCCGAGTTCTTGACCTCGGTCAGCGTAGCGCCTCCCTTCTCATAGAGTGACTTGGTCTTGACCTGCTCCTGCTCGGCAAGCTCCAGGTTCAGGCGCTTGGTCTCGATAGAAATGCCGTTCTCATATGACTTGTCCTCTATGCGTACTATGAGTGCGCCTTTACGAACCTTGTCACCCAGTTTGTAAGGTTTACCCGTTGCGGGGTTTCTCTGAAGATGGTACTTTCCGGCCATCTCGGTTGACAGCTCAGCCTCGGCGTTTGACACAGCCGTGCTGTTTGTCGTGAAGATTCTGCTTACCGAACCGTATGTAATATCGGATACCGATACCGGTGTGGGTATCTCATTACGGTTCATCTGGTTCTCTTGCCTGCACCCTGCCATAAGGAGAGTGAGTACAGTCAGTGTTAGTGCGCTGATTCCTGTTTTCATATACTGTATCTTTTTTATTATTTCTTCTTTTTGTCAGTATTCTGTTCATACGTGATGGGAACCACGGGCTCACCCTTCTCAAAGTCATACAGGGTCAGGATCTTGATATTGAGAAGCTGTACCTTGTAGTTAATGATGGCCTGTGTGTAAGACATCTTGCTGTTTGACAGCTGATTCTGGAACTGATTCATCTGCAGTCCTGTCAGCTCGCCGTTGCGGTAACGCTCCTCATTGAGGTCATATGTAAGCTGGGCGTTACGCTGGCTCTGCTCGGCTATAGAAATCTGTCCCACCAGATTATCAAGACTGCGGCAGGTGCTTCGTACGTTCATCTCTATACTCTTTAGTTCCTCCTCGGCGCTCAACTCAAACATCTTCCTTTCTATCTCAGCAGCCTTGATGCGTGCCTTGCGTGCACCCCAGTCATAGAGCGGCACGCTGAATGAAATGGCAACGCGGGGATTGTTGGTAGGATTGTCATACACGTGGTTGAATTCCGGATTATCACCCATGATACCGAGCGAAAGCGATATGTTGCCGCTGAAACTGTCATTGTCCTTGACCTGAATCATAGACATCTCCTGCTGTTCCCTGGAGATCTCACGCTGTCTTAGTTCTAGTCTGGTTGTCAAAGCACTCTCCAGCGCCTTGTCAAAATCCACAATTACCGGTTCGGCCTCAATATCGCACACCACTATTATATCCTCCTCCAGCGGTATTCCCAGCACTTGCTTGAAATTGTCCTTGGCATTCTCCAGACTCACCCTCTGGTTCTCCAGGCTGGAACGCGACTGGGCCAGGTTAAGCTCTGCCTGGTAGTATTCGTCCTTGGTCGTAAGGTCAGCCTCCACCTTATCCTTTATGATGTTGAAGTTCCTCTCGGCGTTCTCCAGTTCCGATTCGCTGATGGCAAGGTTCTGCTGTGACATGAACAGGCTGTAGAACTGGCTTGTTATGTTGCGCTCCACATTAAGTCTCTGCAGGGCATAGCTTATGCGTGCATTCTCATAGTTCATCTCTATCTGGCGCATGTTCATCCTAGTCCTGTTATAGGTAAAGATGGGCTGGTTCAGACTCAGATAAAGCCTGTTGCTGAAAGCGCGGTTGGTATTGGTGTTACCGCCTACGGTGGATTCGTTGTTCTGCCATGACAGACTGTTGTTGAGAGACAGCGTGGCATCGGTCCAGATAATGGGCTGCGATATACTGAACGTACCCGACGACGAGAGCGAGCGGTTGGTGTACCAGTCGGAGTAACGGCTGTCAAACTGACGGGACTGTGAGTATGAGAATGGCTCCAGGTTTAGTGAGAACCTTGATTTCAATGATGCCTTTTGGGCAATCAGGTTCTGCTCGTAACGTTCCATGCTCATACGGGAGTTTATCAGATCAGGGTTATGCTCGGCACTGTACTCAAGAGCCTGTTCCATGGTCAGGACCATCTGTGCCCTTGCACCGGTCTCAAAGGCCGTTGCCGATGTAAGCGCAAGAACTGCCGTAATCAATAAATGTTTCTTCTTTATCATATTGTTTCCTTGTTATTATCTTTCTCTTTTTACAAGCCTCACTGCATCGGCCACAATCACCCTTATGCCGGACCTGTTGTTCAGTGTAACCTTAACCGTATCGGCCTCAAACCTGAATGACCCCAGCAGGTTCCAGCCATCCTCGGCACGCCACATGTTCATTGAAACATGGTCGCTGGTGTTGAACTGTCCTATCTCAAAGTTGTAGTCATTGGTTACCCTGCGGCCGTTGTTATTGTTGTTCCAGTTGTTATTGTTGTTCCACCTGCGGTTACGGTTGTTGTTTTCATACATCTCGGTGGCCGCGTAGTAATAAACGTCATATACTCCCGCAACCTCCAGCGGAATGCACCACCGGGCATACTGCGAACCGTCGCCAGGCGATATAAGATATGCGGAACGTATATAGTCGCCGTAAAGGTTCTGGTCGGTCACCAGGGTCCACTGGCTGTAAGTACGCCAGTCAGAGAATCCCTCATACATGAACTCGTTGTTCTTCTCCCTGGACTTGTCTATCCATTTTGACAGATAACCGGTTCTGAGCGGTCTGGAAAGGGAGAACAGTTCAGTATTCTCATTATCCACTATTATCTCGCCAGGAAGCGTGTTATCCACACCGCCGCGAACGGTATAGACGCCCTCCGGAGTAAGGTCAGTACCCGTATATGAGTTCCAGTCCGAGCTGTTCAGGTTAATGTCATGCGGCAGATTTGATGACAGCATGGTGTTTACCCTTATAAAACTGGGATAATTGAACCAGTGCGTCACAATCCTGCGGGTTTCATGCGGGCCCACGCTTACCATCATGCTTGTAGGCTTGTCCTCGTCACCGGCATTCTCGGTTTCATAGAAAACAAACTCCACATTGACAAATCCCGGATTGTCCGATATGTTCTCAAAAGTGACCTCGGCCTGATAGATGTCGGCAGTATCGGTGGTAACCGTAGTAACCTGCGGAGTACCCACCTTGTAGCATGCCAGCCGCGCCTGTTCATTCCAGGCCTCTATCTTATCCTGAAGGCTTATTCCCGAATAACTCTGTATCCAGTCAAGTATTGAGTCGAACGATACGTTTTCAAACTCCTTCTCCCTTGTCTTGGCGGATATGGAGTCAACCAATGACTCATGGCCCATAACCACCGATACCGGAGCAAAGAAGTCCTTTGTCTTCAGTGCCAGGGCATTGTCGGCCAGGTCCTCCCATTCCGGATCTGACATGATGCGGTCAAAGCCGTATTTTCCCATAAGGATAAGGGCTTTCTCGTCCTCGGACAGGCCGTTCATCTGCCTCATCCACGCATTACCGTTATTCTGGTTTGTGGCCGTCATTGTCTCCACCATACGGTTTGCCATGGGCCAGTCCGATGAATAGACATTGTACCTGAAATTATAGAACAGAGGACGATAAAAATATGGATTGTCCACCTGGGTCATTGTCCACTGCCCGTTCCTGTTGCTGCCGCTCATGTTGCCGGACTGCATCATGAAAGAGATGGAATTGTTCAGGATATTCACAAGTATCTCCTTTTCGGACATGTTGTTATTACGGCGGTTCCAGTTGTTACGGCCACTCCACATGCGTTTCATGTTGCGGAACTGGAATTCCCTCATGTCATAGCCTCTTTCATGTATCAGCGCCATCTCAGGCTGAAGCTGTTCATATGCCGATGTCCATACACGCTTGTATGATGTGAAATGTGCAGGCACCTCAACTATCTGGAAGCGTTTGAACGGATAGGCCATATCAGCCTGATACTCCATATTCCTGCGTCTGGTACTGATTATATAGGAAACAGTATCGCGTATTGAGTCAAACACCTCGAACTGATCGTCCCAACGACCCAGTTCCCACACCGTATATACGGTTGAATCGACGGTTATTGACTTGGCTGTGTAGTCACCTATCATGAGTGATACTGACGGCAATGAAGACTCCGGTTTGAAGGTAAACCTAGTTGAGTCATCATTAGCAGTGCACAAGCCCTGTGATATGGGTGTAAGCCCCGGGTTGGGAGTCACGTTGACTGTAAAATCGGTAAAGTATGACATCTGCCACTCAGGACTCTGGTCACTGTACGCCACACCCGGACGCGGATACCAGTAACTCTCGGGGGTAAGCATCGTATAGTCCCTGTCCTGGAAAAGATAACGCTTACCCACATTTAGCATGGAGAGTGCCTTGACGTTCTCAAGCATCTTTTCGGACGTAATATCCAGATAGCATATACGGTCATCGGCCTTACCGCTGTAATCCATTACTATGTTTACAGGCTCGTCTTCCTGCAGTGTCCTGTCAAAAGAGAGTACTATAAGATGCATCAGACGCTCATATTTCATTTGGTGGCCGGGAGCGCTTATGCCGTTAACCCTGAATCCGGGATTGAGCGTGAATACCAGTTGTGACGAGTTTTCCCTAGGACTTACCGTCATATCGGCTCTCACGCTAAGGGAATCGCCCATCTGTGTTACAGTGAGCTCACATGACCGGGCTACCGCACCGCCAATATGGACATAATCGTTGTCTAATTTCACCATGTCGGCCCTGTATCTCTCGTCAACCTTATACAGATGCACATGCCTGTATCCGGCATATAGTCCTCCTGCCAAGAACAGCGCAGCGGCAATACGCCACGGAAGCAGGCTGTATCTGGAATTGGCAAGACGATGGAACAATGACACATCTGTAAGGATAAGCCCAATGCCAAGCAACAGATAGCACATCCTGTGGTTTATCAGTCTGGACAATCCGCTGAAACCCGTGACCACCGATTTGAGCATAGGCAGATTGAACCCTATGTAGTCAAACAGGTAATAGTATAGGCTGTCAATATAGAAAAGCGTGACGCCTATGTATGCCAGCAGTATCACCATCGTGATAGCCTGGTTGTTCAGTATCAGCATAAGGGTGGTTGACAGGCCCACAATGAATACCAGCGTGGGAACACACAGCAGCAGGAAATACCATATATAGCTCAGGTAATCCAGGGCAAAGCCGTATTTGATAAGGCTAATGACCAACGCTATCAGCGCCACCAGCACGTCAAGGATGAAGAACACCTTAAGCGTAGCCCACATCTTGCCTATCAGATACTCGGCATTGCTGAGCGGACGGGTGTAGAAGACCTCGGACGTGTCAAGTTGTTTGTCGCGCTTAAGGTATTCCGATGCCAGGAATACCGACACCACAGCCTGACCCACATTCATGACCAGCATGAACAGATAGGGAATGACCGACCTGTTGACCATCTGGGGCTGCTGGTTCTGTGACAGTATGTATATGGCTCCCAAAATCACTGCGGCAAACAGCGCCAGAAATGCAAAGACCTTGAAGAACCAGCCACGGACAAGCAGTTTTGTCTCGTACTTGGAGACTATGCGTATGTTATATAATCCAAGCATCATCACTCCTTATCCCTGATTTCAGTAAAATAGACATATGCATGCTCCAGGTTGGGCGGATAGCTGACCGCATCATAACCCGGATTCTCTTTTGCCACAACCTGAAGGTCCCATCCCAGACCATGTGGTATGGTCGATATCACTGCGTATTTCTGATTTATCTCCGAATACTGCTCATTGGTGACCTTAAGACGCCAAACCTTTCCCTCGGTCTCCTTGAGCATGCCTGCAGGTGATCCCCTGAACATGACCTGCCCCTGGTTGAGCATAGCCATTTCAGTACATGAACTTGATATGTCACCCACAATATGGGTTGACAGGATGATTGTGGTATCCTTAGAACTTGCCTCACTAAGCAGGTTACGGAACCTGATGCGTTCCTCCGGATCCAGTCCGGTGGTAGGTTCGTCAACCACCAGGACCAAAGGCTTGTGAATGAGAGCCTGGGCAATGCCAAGACGTCTCTTCATACCGCCCGACAGATTCTGAGCATAACGGTCACGGGCCTCATACAGACCCACCTGCTCAAGCATGGCGTCAACCGCCTTGCCGCGTTCTGCAGAATTGGTCATACCTGTTAGCGCAGCCGCATATTCCAGGAATTCACGAACCTTGTACTTGGCAAAGAACCTGAAATCCTGCGGCAGATAGCCCAATATGCGCCGCACCTCCTTGCGCTGCGTGCGTATATCGTAGCCGCACACGTCAATCTGCCCCTCGGTAGGTTCCATCAGGGTTACCAGGATTCGCATCAAAGTGGACTTTCCGGCACCGTTAGGGCCCAAAAGTCCGAACATGCCTGAAGGAATCTCCAGATTGATGTCGGTCAGCGCTTTCTTGCCGTTCGGGTAGTAATGACTTAAACCTTTTATTGTTATCGACATATCTTGTCGTTATGTTACTTGTTGAGAGCTTTTGCAATCTCTTCGGCACCTATCGAAAGGGTCACGTACGACGGAACGGTACGGGTGCAGCACTCGTTCTCGCCCCACAGGAACGGATAATCGTCCTTATGCTCCAGAAGGTCAGGCTGAAGCAGCACCAGACCCGGAGCGATACCGCCCGGGATGAAGGTATGGTCTGCACGGTTGTTGCCGTAAGCCACCTTTTTGGTGTTCACGCCTACTGCGGTCACAAACGATACGTTAGAGTACGGATGGTTTCCGTATATGAAGTTCAGTCCTGACAGTACCAGCTCAGGATCAATCAGGTCGGGATAATAACGCCACACCATATAGTTGTTCTGAGCCCAGCTGATCACGCGCTCGCTTCCGCCCCAGGTACCGCCTGCCACGGGAACACCGTAAGGAGTAGATTCGGCAGTACGTTTGGCATCCTCCACGAATACAGGAATCACCTCACGCAGCTGTGCCTTGAAATCATCATCCATATAGGGAAGCAGTGAAAGAGCAGTAGTGATGTTTACACGCGGGGCACGCATTGCACTTCCGCCGCCTGTGCGGTTGTCCTCCACTCCCTGCGGAGCCGTGCGGGCAGCCTCAATCTGACGCATCACACCCGGCAGGAACATATCTTTGTACTTCTGTTCACCTGTCAGGAGCCACAGCTGTATGGCGGCACTTGAACGGTCACCACCCATATTGCGGTTACCGCCCTGTCCACCGCGCTGTCCGTTAAACTGCTGCTGTTGCTGTGGGCGGTTAGCCATCCTGGCCTGATATTCATCCATATCGTTCCACAGCTTGAGCGCATTCTTCCTGCAACGCTCGGCAGTCTCAGGAATATAAGGTGCAAGCACACGGGCGGCATGAGCCAGAGCGGCGCATACGTTCACGTTACCCATAGGATTGCCGTTGTTGTTGGTGAATGCAAAGCGGTCATCCAATGTACCTGAACGGTTGCCACGTACCTCATATGGCTTCAGGCTGGGATCATAGATGTAGCCGTCGGTTATCGTAACTGCATCGCCCAGATGATGATACTGATGCATGTTGCCCTGCACGATACCGCCTGCAATGAAACCTATGTTCTCTATCTGTGCGCACAGGTTCAGTGCACCGTGCTCAACCTGCTGGATAACATCGGGCAGGCCGTCGGGACGGTGTATATCCACGAACTGGGTCTTCTGGTCAATGAATGTCTCGTCACGCTCAGGACGCAGCACATCCCAGACCTCGGCCAGCTGGTTGGTCAGGCCTATCACTGTACCTGACTGGATGTCAAAGTCACCGGCATCATACCATGCGCCTACTGCCAGACCGGGTATGTGCTCGTAAGGTTTGTACTTGGTGTTTGTAGTATTACCCATGCGGTAACCGTCATGCTGCTGGTAGTTGGTGGGAGCCTGGATGGCATCGTCCATGTGTGAGCGGCCGTGCCATACGCGGTATGCCTCGTTCACCAACATGTGGTCCATCTGGACGGGAAGCCACACATCCATGGTGTTATGCCACTTGCCCTCATACACGTTTTTGTTTATGGGGAACGGATTGGTCTTTACACCATTATATTCAATGTAATAGGTACCCGGCTCCTTCACGTCACTGAAATCACACTGAGCATAGTTATAGCGGTTATAGAACACTCCCCACTCCTTGACAGACGGCTCAAGGGCCAGGGTATGGCTGCCATCGGCGTTCACACGATAGACCTTGGCTTTTGATGCCACCTTATCGTTACGGTCCAGTTCAATCACAGCCACCTTCTTTTGGGCGGGAGTGTAACCTATCTGCGAGAAACCTATATTGGGTTCACGGATCCAACCGGCATCCGGAGTGGGCTCGACATACCATTCCAGAACTGTTCCCGTCTTGCCCTGAGGCAACATGGAGCGTACTACGAAAGTACCGTTCTGTGACAGGTTGCGGCCGTCAAAAAGATTCAGTTCGGTTTCTGACCTGAACAGTACGCGAAGTGATTCATCCTCCGGTGCCACCACAAGGGTATGTCCCTTGGAGATAGGCTTGGGTACTATGAATTCGTCACGACCTCGGTCATCGAAAGTGGAGAGGCCCCAGAACTGCGGGATCTTGTCAGAGTTGGGATGCATCTCGGTGTCGCTTGACGGATAACGGGGGAATATCTCCGACTGGCCGTCCATCAGGTAAGTCTTGCCAAAGTATGTGGCCGGGAAGAACTCCATGTTCAGGCCTGCCTTGCCTACAAGAGTAGCCGGAAGCGGCTGGTCCATGGTAACCTGTATGATTATTCCCTTGCCCTCCTGTCTGGCTGTAATGCCATACTTGAAGTTATAGTCGGGATAATTGAACTTGCAGCTTATGGCACCGCCCAGAGTATCGACGGTACGCTCCGTCAGGGTGGCATAGATATCCCACTGCTCGGGCGTGTTCATAAGACGCACGGCACCGCCGGTGGCTATACGCACGCCGCGCTGTACAATCTCAATACCTGCAGTTTTCTCGTCACAGAAAACACCCTGGTAATTGTTGGAATAGACCAGCACGTTCACACCCCGGGTCTCAAAGTAACCCCTGTCGTTGATCTCAAGCTTTCCTGCTTCCTGGGACGTCTTGGAGCAGGACACAAATGCACATAATGCGACAATAAATGGCAGTAATCGTTTCATAAGTTTTCAAGTTGAATTGGCTGAAGTGCAAATATAGTGCAACGTTTTATAAATACGTGCCTGCCTGCGCTAAAATTAAGTATCTTTAAGTTGTACCTGAAGATATGCGGTACTTGGGGTAAAAAAAGGTTAACTTCTTTTTTCTCCTCCCCGTTTGCAGTATTTTTGCATCAAAATAACCGAGGTATGAAGAAACGTGTTCTTGTTACATACAATATGTTCCGTACGGGGTATTCGGAACTGATAAGGAAATACGATGTCACATTCCCCCCTGAAGGCCGTGAAACATTCACTTACGATGAGGTTTATGAAATGCTCCCCGAATATGACGTGCTTCAGTCCATGTTCAATTTCCCGGTTGACCGCAAACTTATGGAACGCGGACTTCCCCGTCTGGAACTGGTAAGCAACTACGCCGTAGGGTTTGACAATATAGATATTCCCACAGCAACCGAGCTGGGCATTGCCGTTACAAATACCCCGGGCCCTGTGACCGAGCCCACCGCCGACCTGGCTTTCGGACTCATGCTGGCAGTGGCACGCCGCATCACCGATGTGGACCGCCGTCTGCGCATACCAGGCGCACTGGAGTGGACACTTCTGGCCAACCTTGGCTACTCTTTGGGAGGCAAGACACTGGGAATACTTGGCATGGGACGCATAGGTCAGGCTCTGGCCCGCCGCGCCAAGGCAAGCTGCATGAAGGTCATCTACCACAACCGTCACCGCGTAAGCCCGGAGATAGAAAAAGAATATGATGCCACATACGTCCAGTTTGACGAACTGCTCAAGACATCTGATTTCATATCGGTGAACGTACCCTACTCAAAAGATACCTGGCACCTGATAGGAAAAGAGCAGATTGAACTCATGAAACCCACCGCAATCCTGGTAAACACCGCACGCGGACCTATCGTTGATGAACTAGCCCTGGCCGATGCACTCAGGAACAAACGCATCTGGGGTGCCGGACTGGACGTATTCGAGTTCGGTGACAAGGTAAGCCCTGAGATTCTGGCATGTGAGAACGCCGTAATCACTCCCCACGTGGGCACTCAGACATACGATGTGCGCAACGAAATGGCCGAATACGTATCACGCAACATCATCAACTTCTATGAGGGCGGTCCTGTTGCATATGTCAATAACGTACCAAAGAGATAATATATGGCATCAACGGATAGTCTGCTTGACAAACTTGACGGTCTGGAGGCCCGTTTCCAGGAGGTTAGTCTGCTCATAACGGACCCGTCTGTCATAGCCGATATGAAACGGTTCGTAAAACTGAACCGTGAGTACCATGACCTGGAACCCGTGGTTGCCGCCCGCAAGGAGTACATACAGCTGCAGAAAAGCATTGAAGAGGCACGCGAACTGATGGCTACAGAAAGCGACCCCGAAATGCGCCAGATGGCCCGCGAGGAATTTGACAACGCCACAGCGCGTCTGCCGCAGCTTGAGGAAGAGATAAAACAGATGCTCATTCCGGCCGACCCGCAGGATGACAAGGACGTCATCATGGAGATTCGTGGTGGCACAGGCGGTGACGAGGCAGCCCTGTTTGCCGGCGACCTGTTCCGCATGTACAGCAAGTACTGTGAATCCAAGGGATGGAAGATAGCCGTATCGTCATGCTCTGAAGGCGCATCGGGAGGATTCAAGGAAATCATATTCACCGTGACCGGCGAAAAGGTATATGGCACTCTCAAGTATGAATCCGGCGTTCACCGCGTGCAGCGTGTCCCCGTAACCGAGACGCAGGGCCGCATACATACATCGGCAGCCACGGTGGCCGTACTGCCTGAGGCCGATGCTTTTGAAGTGGAGATAAACGAGGGCGAAATAAAGTGGGACACATTCCGCAGCGGCGGTGCCGGAGGCCAGAACGTGAACAAGGTGGAGAGTGGTGTGAGGCTCCGCTACAATTGGAAAAATCCCAACACTGGAGTGGTTGAGGAAATTCTCATTGAGTGTACCGAAACCCGTGACCAGCCCAAGAACAAGGAGCGTGCGCTCTCCCGTCTGCGCACCATGATCTATGACCGCGAGCATCAGAAATACATGGATGACATAGCCGCCCGCCGCAAGACCATGGTATCAACCGGTGACCGTTCGGCCAAGATCCGCACATACAACTATCCGCAGGGACGCATAACCGACCACCGCATAAACTATACCATCTACAACCTTCCGGCATTCATGGACGGCGACATACAGGACTGTATAGACAAGCTTACAATCGCCGAGAACGCGGAACGGATGAAAGAAGCTGAAATGTAAGGAATTTTCTTAATACAAAAGATATGACAAGAGACGAACTCTACGCAAACATACAGCGCAAAAAGACATTCCTTTGCGTGGGTCTTGATACCGATCTGAAAAAGATTCCGGAACATCTTCTTAAAGATGAAGACCCGGTATTTGCCTTCAACAAGGCAATAGTTGACGCCACTGCGGATTACTGCATAGCATACAAGCCCAACCTGGCTTTCTACGAGAGCGCCGGACTGAAAGGCATGCAGGCTCTCTACAAGACAATAGACTATATCCACACCAATTACCCGGACCAGTTCATAATAGCCGACGCCAAACGCGGAGACATAGGCAACACATCGATGATGTACGCCGACAGTTTCTTCACTGAAATGAACGTTGACGCCGTAACAGTTGCCCCGTATATGGGTGCTGACAGCGTGACGCCGTTCCTAGGGCATGAAGGCCGCTGGGTGATTCTTCTGGCTCTTACCAGCAACAAGGGCGCCGCCGATTTCCAGTACACAGAGGATGCCCAAGGCACTCCTTTGTACCGTAAAGTTTTGGCCAAGTCACTTGAATGGGGTGGAAACCCGGACAACATGATGTACGTGGTGGGCGCCACCCGTGCCCAGATGCTCTCAGATATCCGCCACACCGTTCCCGACAGTTTCCTGCTTGTTCCGGGCATAGGCGTTCAAGGAGGTTCACTGGCCGAAGTATGCAAGTACGGCCTTAACAGCAAGTGCAGCCTGATAGTAAACAGCAGCCGTGCAATCATTTACGCTGACAACACAGAAAGGTTTGCCCAGGTGGCACGCCTGAAAGCGCAAGAGGTTCAGTTGGAAATGGCTACTTATTTAAAATAATACCTTATATTTGCATTCCGATACAGAAGACTTACAGAAGATGGAATTTACGGCAAAACAGATAGCGGAGTTTCTGGGCGGAACGGTTGAAGGCAACGAGAACGCTTCAGTAAACACTTTCGCCAAGATTGAGGAGGGCACACCCGGTGCACTCTCTTTCCTTTCAAATGTAAAATACACACAGTACCTATATTCGACACAGTCAAGCGTAGTGCTTGTGAACAAGGATTTCAAGGCAGAACAGCCGGTCAGCGCAACGCTGGTAAGGGTTGACAACGCATATGAAAGCCTGGCCAAGCTCATGTCGCTCTATGCATCTATGAAGCCTGGCAGGAACGGGATCAGTTCGCTGGCATCGGTATCGGAAAAGGCAAAGATTGGAAAAAACGTCTATATAGGACCTTTCTCAGTCATCGAGGACGGTGCCGTGATTGGTGACGACACACAGATTTACCCCCATGTGATTGTAGGTGAAGGTGCAAGCGTAGGTTCCAAGTGCATTCTTTATCCTCACGTGACCGTTTACTACGGATGCAGGATAGGCAACCGCTGCATACTGCATGCAGGTAGCGTCATAGGTGCCGACGGATTCGGTTTCGCACCCACACCCGACGGCTACAACAAGATTCCGCAGATAGGGATAGTTGAACTGGAGGATGACGTCGAAATAGGTGCCAACACCTGTATAGACCGCTCCACCATGGGACGTACCATAGTCCGCAAGGGAGTAAAGCTGGACAACCTTATCCAGATTGCCCACAACGTTGAAGTTGGGGAGAATACCGTCATATCGGCCCAAACAGGCATTGCAGGTTCAAGCAAGGTTGGAGCATGGTGCATGATAGGCGGGCAGAGCGGCATATCGGGACACCTGACCATTGGCAACAAGGTTAACCTAGGTGCCAAGACAGGCGTGATAGGCAATACTGCTGACGGAGAGACCATAATGGGTTATCCCGCAATAGGGTATCGCAACTTTCTGCGCTCATCACTCATCTTCAAGGACCTGCCTGAAATGAGCAAGACTATCCGTCAGCTTGAGAAAGAAGTGGAAGAACTGAAAGCAAAACTTGAAAGCAAGTAATGCTTTAAGACATACATCATAACATGTACAAACAGAAGACTTTAAAGAGTAGTTTCTCGCTTAGCGGAAAAGGGTTGCACACTGGTCTTGAACTGACCGTGACATTCAATCCCGCCCCAGCGGACTACGGCTACAAGATACAGAGAACAGACCTGGACAGCCAGCCTGTAATAGAGGCGTTTGCCGAGAACGTGCGAGAGACGCAGCGCGGCACAGTGCTGTTTAAAGGCAATGTTAAAGTGAGCACGGTGGAGCATGCACTGGCAGCTCTATACGCGGCAGGAATAGACAACTGTCACATTGAGGTTAACGGCCCTGAGTTCCCGATTCTGGACGGCAGCGCCATAGAGTATGTGGATAACATACAGCGTGTAGGCATAAAGGAGCTGGATGCTCTCAAGGACTATTATGTGGTCAAGAACAAGATAGAGGTCAAGGATGAAACCACAGGCTCATCCATCATACTTTTACCCGACAACGAGTTCAGCGTGAACGTGCTCATATCATACGATTCCAAGATACTCTATAACCAGTACGCATCATTGGATGATATGCGTGATTTCCCCACAGAGATAGCCCGGAGCCGTACTTTCGTGTTCGTACGTGAGATAGAGCCGCTTTTGGCTGCAGGACTCATCAAGGGTGGAGACCTGGACAACGCTATAGTCATTTATGAGCGTGAGATGCCTCAGGAACGTTACGATATGATCTGCAACGTCATGGGAGTACCCAAGATGGACGCCACAAGACGTGGTTATATCATGCACAAACCCCTGCAGTGGGACAACGAGCCTGCACGCCACAAGCTGCTTGACATAATAGGCGACCTGGCACTGGTGGGCAAACCCATCAAGGGACGCATCATAGCCACACGCCCCGGCCACACCATAAACAACAAATTCGCCCGCATACTGCGCAAGAACATCATCCTGAACGATGTACAGGCTCCCGCATACGACCCATCGGTACCTCCGGTAATGAACCTGCAGCAAATCCAGGCCGTGATGCCTCACCGTTTCCCCATGCAGCTTCTGGACAAGGTCATCGCACTTACCGACCTATATGCCGAAGGTGTCAAGAACGTGACCAACAACGAGTTCTATTTTACCGGACATTTCCCCGAGCATCCCATCATGCCTGGCGTTCTCATCATAGAGGCAATGGCACAGTTGGGAGGTACTCTAGCACTTCAATATACGGGAGAGCCCAAGGATTACGAGGCTATGTTCGTCAAGATTGACAACACCCGTTTCCGTCAGGCGGTAGTACCGGGCGACACCCTTCTGATGCGCGTTGTAAGGACTGCACCCATACGTCATAACATATTATCAATCAAGGGATACGCCTTTGTGGCCGATAAATTGGTTGCAGAATCTGAATTCATGGTACAAATAGTAAAAAGAGATAACTGATGATTAGCCCTTTAGCATATATTGACCCTTCCGCCAGGATAGGCAGGAACGTTGAGATAGGTCCCTTCTGTTTCATTGACAGGAACGTGGTCATTGGTGACAACAATATCCTTATGCCTCATGTGAGCGTCATGTACGGCTCACGCATAGGTAACGGAAACACAATCCATCCGGGAGCCGTTATAGGCGGCATTCCGCAGGATCTTAAGTTTGTGGGCGAAGAGAGCACCGCCGAGATAGGAGACAACAACCGCATCCGCGAGAATGTTACCATAAACCGCGGTACAGCCTCCAAGGGCAAGACCGTTGTAGGCAGCAACAACCTGTTTATGGAGAGCATGCACATAGCACATGACTGCATTGTGGGCAATTACTGCATAATAGGCAACAGCACCAAACTGGGCGGTGAGGTAGAGGTTGAAGACCATGCCACCATCAGCGCCGGGGTGCTGATTCACCAGTTCACGCGCATAGGTGGCTACGTGATGATACAGGGAGGAAGCGGTGTAAGCCAGGATGTGCCTCCGTTCACCATGTCCGGCCGCAATCCCCTCACATATATGGGAATAAACCTGGTACGTTTGCGCCGTGAACAGTTCTCGCCGGAAAGCATCGAAGCCATACACAATGCCTACCGCATCATCTACCAGCAGGGACTGAACGTAACGCAGGCCATATCCGCCATCAAGGAAAGCGATATTGCAACAGACCCCCATGTGCAGTACATCGTGGATTTCATTTCACGCTCACAAAGAGGCATTATACGTGACAGATAATAAAAGCACTACAATATGATTTACAGATTCATTTTCATTTCAGACGAGGTCGATGACTTCTATCGTGAAATCCAGATCAGTTCATCAGCATCATTCCTGGATTTCAGCAATGCCATTCTGAAATCTGTAGGATACCCCGATGACCAGATCACATCATTCTTCATCTGTGAGGACAACTGGGAGAAACGGGAGGAGATTACCCGTGAGGAGATGAACACCAGTTCCGAGGTGGATAACTTTGTCATGGCCGACACCCCTCTTGATGAACTCATCGAGGACGAAAAGCAGCGCCTGATATACGTGTTCGATCCTTTAACCGAACGCTGCTTTTTCATTGAATTAAAGGAGATTATCACCGGCAAAAATCTTACTGAAGCCGTATGTACCGCAAGCCAGGGCAACCCACCCAAACAGACCATTGACTTTGACGAGATGGCCAAGGCCAACCCCGTCCTTGACGTGGATGAGAACTTCTACGGCGACGAGAGTTTTGAATCCGATGAGCTTGATGAGGAAGGATTCGGTATGGAAGGCGGCGAAGGTGGAGGCACGGTGAGCCTTGATTCCATAGACGACCTCTATTAAGTGAAAAGCTTAGTCATCATATTAGGACCTACCGGCGTGGGGAAGACAGAATTGTGCCTGACCCTCGCCGATTTGTTTCATACCCCAATCATTTCGGCCGATTCCAGGCAGATGTATGCCGATATCCCGATATGCACGGCGGCACCTACCCCGGCTGAAAGAGCACGTGTGGAACACTATCTGGTTGGTAACCTTGGGCTTGATGACTATTACAGCGCAGCTAAATACGAAGAGGATGCACTTTCTTTGGCGGACAGGCTATTCGCAGACCACGACATACTACTGGCTACAGGAGGGTCAATGATGTACATAGATGCCCTGTGCTATGGTATAGACCAGATTCCCACCATTCCGGATGACATCCGCAAACCTCTTCTGGAGCGTTATCACAAGGAGGGGCTGGACAATATGGTCCAGGAACTCAAACTGCTGGATCCTGCCTACTTCAAGGAGGTTGACAGGCGCAATCCCAAACGGATTCTGCATGCTCTTGAAGTCTGTTACATGACCGGTCATCCCTACTCCGACCTGCGCAAGGGACAGAAGGCCGAGCGTCCTTTCAATATTATCAGAATTGGCCTGACCCGTACTCGTGAGGAACTATACGAGCGCATAAACAGCCGCGTTGACAGGATGATTGAGAACGGACTTATTGACGAGGCGCGCCGCATGTATCCGCGCAAAGGATTGAACTCACTCAACACCGTGGGCATGAAAGAGTTGTTCAACTGGATGGACGGCGCCCTTACGCCTGACGGCAAGCCCTGGACGCTGGAGTTCGCCATAGAGAAGATAAAACAGAATACGCGCATATACTCACGCAAGCAGATGACATGGTTCAAGCGTGACCCGAACACCAGATGGTTTAACCCGGATGACGTTCAGAGTATAATAGATTATATAAAGGACAAGACATGCTCATAAGACTGTACGAAAAGAACACCAGCCAGCGCGACCTGGACCGCATTCTGGACATTCTGAACGGCGGCGGGGTGATTGTTTATCCCACAGACACAGCCTACGCCTTGGGATGCCACGCCCTCAAGGAGCGTCCCATAGAGCGTATCTGCAAGATCAAGGGCATGAATCCGCAGAAACACCGTTTCTCCATAGTCTGCTATGACCTGAGTGACATAAGCCAGTACGTGCAGATAGACAACGCCACATTCAAGACAATGAAGCGCAACCTGCCGGGCCCTTTCACATTCGTTCTGCGTGCCGGCAGCCGCTTGCCCAAGATATTCAGCAACCGCAAGGAGGTGGGAATCCGTGTTCCCGACAACGACATAACACGTGAGATCTGCCGCCAGCTGGGAGCTCCCCTGCTCTCCACCACCGTTCCCTACGATGAATCCGATGACATAGGCTACCTGACCGATCCGGAGCTCATCGACGAGCGTCTGGGCGATGATGTGGACATAGTAATAAACGGCGGTGCAGGCGGATTCGAGTACTCCACCGTGGTCTATTGCGTTGACGGAGACCAGGAAATTATACGCCAGGGAAAAGGCGTGCTTGACGAATGACACAGACTCTAACAACAATAGCATAACTCACTTATTATGAAAAAGATATTCCTTATAACCTTGACAGCCGTCGTAAGCGTTCTTGTATCTGCCCAGAACAAGCAGCTCACTCTATCCACCGTAATGGACGGAACGTTCTACCCCAAGGGAGCCGCATCGGTCACGCCTATGGCAGACGGCGAGCATTACCTTACAAGTGAGGATGGGCGTCTCATACTCAAGAACTCTTTCAAGACCGGTCAGGTAACCGATACCATACTTGACCTGAACAATGTGCGCGGTGAGCGCATACCTGCCTTTAACGGCTATATCCTATCGCCCACCGAGGACATTATCCTGCTGCAGACCAACACCAACAAGATTTTCCGCCGTTCATTCACAGCCGATTACTACATATTCACCATTCGAAACAATAAGATTGACCCGCTTACCGAAGGCGGTCCGGTACAGGTTCCGTCATTCTCGCCCGACGGTCATAACATAGCATTTGTCCGTGGCAATAACATCTTTATAGTCAAATTGTTATTCAATAATGCTGAAGTGCAGGTAACCAAGGATGGAGAGCTTAACAAGATACGTAACGGCATACCTGACTGGGCATATGAGGAGGAGTTCGGGTTGGTGCGTGCATACGAGTTCAGCGCCGACAGCCGTATGCTGGCCTGGATCCGCTTTGACGAGCAGCAGGTAGCCAGCTATAACCTGCCCTTCTATCTTACCAACCCCGACCGCAACGCCTACTCACAGGAACTTATCTCATATAAGCCGCAGCAGTATCCCACCGCAGGTGCCGCCAATTCCAAGGTATCGGTCCACTCTTTCGACATAAAGAGTTCTGTTATCCGTGACATGGACCTGAAACTGGACAGCACCTGTTACATACCGCGCATCAAGTTTGTTGAGAATGAAGACAACAACCTGTTCATCTTCACTCTGAACCGCCTCCAGAACAAGCTGGAGATATATTCGGCCAACCCTCGTTCCACACTATGCACCCTGATTCTGCGCGAGGAGGACAAGTGTTACATTGACGAGTTCGGATATATGCAGACCCGTTTCTATGGCGACCAGTTCATAATGCAGAGTGAGCGTGACGGTCATCGTCACCTCTATCTTTACGACTTGAAAGGACAGCTCAAACGCCAGATTACCAAGGGCGATTTTGATGTGCTGGCACTTCACGGCTACGACTCCAAAAGCGGCACGGTATTTTATGAGAGCAATGAATCCGGCATGTATGACTGCGCCGTATGGAAGGTTGACAGCAAGGGAAAGAAGAGCATCCTGACTCCGGAAAAAGGCACCAGCCACGCTGTTTTCAGCACCGGCTGCAAGTACTTCATAAACTCATGGTCTGATATGAGCACTCCCACCATCGTATCCGTGATTACCGATGCAGGCAAGACGCTCCGTACCGTCCAGGACAACCAGGACGTAAAGCAGGCCGCTCTTGAATACGGACTGCCCAAGAAAGAGCAGTTCTCATTCCAGACTGTCAATGGCACCACCCTATACGGCTGGATGGTTAAGCCCGCCAATGCCGATGCATCCCACCCCTGCCCCGTTATCCTGTACCAGTACAGCGGTCCGGGTTCAAACGAGGTGATTAATGAATGGGGCGCAGGCTTCTATCCCGGCGCTGCACTTGAAGCTCTGCTTACACAGAAAGGTTACGCCGTTGCTGTGGTTGACGGACGCGGCACAGGACGTCGCGGATCGGATTTCAAAAAGCAGACCTACAAGCGTCTGGGCGTAATGGAGAGCCAAGATCAGGTGGCTGCAGCCAAGTACTTGGGCTCACTCCCCTACATTGATGCAGACCGCATTGCCATCTGGGGCTGGAGCTATGGTGGCTACAATACCCTGATGTCTATGAGTGAGGGCACACCGGTATTCAAATGCGGCGTTGCGGTAGCTCCCGTGACTGACTGGCGTTATTATGATGCTCCATACACCGAGCGCTTTATGCAGCAGCCCAAGGAGAATGCCGACGGCTACCACGATGCATCGGCCATTGACCGCATAAACAAACTTCACGGCCGTCTGCTCATTGTTCACGGCCTGGATGATGACAACGTCTTCTTCAGCAACACCGCCTCATACATCGAGGCCCTGATTAATGCAGGCGTTGATTTTGATATGCAGGTTTATCCTGGTAAGGAACACAGTATCACTGGGTACTCTCATCGCAAGCACCTGTTTACCCGCATTCTGCGATTCTTTGACGAGAATCTTTAAGCACCGCCGGACTATCCCTCTCGGGGAGACGACGTTCCGTGGCTACTCCGGCTCTCTCCAGACCCTAAACGTCGAACTCCTCCTTTCCAGTTGAAATCCAACTATTTTGGAGTTTTTTTCAAATTAATTTTTTGCTTATGTGCCACATTACAAAAGGAT
>CADCBO010000011.1 GCA_902799685.1 uncultured Bacteroidales bacterium | reverse complement strand
AGCCTCATTCTCGTTAACACTCTGTGCGTTTGCACTCATTCCGAAAAGCAGTGCTGCAACTGCAGCGAAGAAAATCTTTTTCATAATTCTTATTTTTTTTGTTTTTGTTATTCTTGTTTCGTTGTGACCCCGTTTTCTTGCGGCGTTCGATTATAAGAGTCAAAAAACGGGCGAAGGTTAAGTGGAAAGTTAATTATTTATCCTTCGTTAACATAAACATTAACAAATAGCCAATCTTTAAAACTTGCTTAACAAAAAGAAAATCAGCGATAAACATAATTTATCGCTGATTCATCTCTTTAACTTTAACTTGTTATTTTATGAAGTAGGTGGATTCTGACTGTTGTAGTGTTTTTCGCGGCGTTCATATTTAATAGTCTTATAATAAGGTAAAGTTAAGTTTAGGGGTGATGCTTAGCACAAAATTTTGCACTATCTTTACATCAAATATTACATAACCAGATATAATCAAGAAAGACGATATGGAGAGAACATGGCGTTGGTTCGGCAAGAAGGATAAGATTACGCTTGCCATGCTTAAGCAGATTGGTGTTGAGGGCATTGTGACTGCATTGCATGATGTGCCCTTGGGTCAGGTTTGGACTCGTGAGAAGATACGTGATCTGCGTGAATACATTGAGAGTTACGGCATGCGCTGGAGCGTAGTTGAGAGCCTGCCGGTGGTTGAGACCATCAAGTACGGCGGTCCGGACCGTGACCATCAGATTGAGGTTTACAAGGAGAGCTTGAGGAACTTATCGGCCGAGGGTATCCACTGCATCTGCTACAACTTCATGCCGGTTCTGGACTGGGCCCGCACGGACCTGTTCCACATCAACCCCAACGGTTCAACCAACCTCTATTTCAATTACGCAGAGTTCGCATACTTTGACATCTATATCCTTAAGCGTGAGGGCGCACGTGAGGAGTGGGCAAAGTTCAAGTTCCCTGAGGGCTGGGGTAAGGGCCGCAGCGTTCTGGCCGAGGCCGATGAGCTGGCCAAGACCATGACCCCCGAGGGCGAGCACAAGCTGGTTGAGACCATCATCATCAAGACTCAGGGATTTGTAAGCGGCAACTTCAGTGAGAACGACGAGGCTCCCATCCAGAAGTTCCGTGATTTCCTGAACCTTTACAAGGGCATTGACAAGGCACAGCTGCGTGCCAACATGAAATATTTCCTGGAGGCTATCATGCCTACCTGTGAGGAGTACAACATGAACATGTGCGTACACCCCGACGATCCCCCGATCGAGGTCCTTGGCCTGCCGCGCATAGTCCGCACCGAGGAGGATATCCAGTGGTTCCTGGATGCAGTGCCCAACAAGCATAACGGTCTTACTTTCTGCGCAGGCTCACTGTCTGCCGGAGCATACAATAACGTGGTTGAGATGGCTAAGAAGTTTGCATCACGCACACACTTTGTACATCTGCGCTCTTGCCACATATTCCCCAACGGTGACTTTACCGAGGCATCGCACCTGGGTGGCCGTGCAGACCTTATTGAGCTCTGCCGCATATTTGAAAAAGAAAATCCCGCTCTCCCGATGCGTGTTGACCACGGAATGACATTTACCGATGAGCCCGGCGGCATAATGGATGAGTCCAGCCACGGACACAATGCAGGCTACACCCTGCTGGGACGTATGTTCGCAATGGGTCAGGTGCAGGGTATTTTAGCTACGGTTGATAGGGAACTGGGAATTGAGTACAAGCAGCCTGGTTTCTTTGATTAATTGAGAATTGAGAGTTGAGAATTGAAAATTGAAAAGTGATGAAGCTTATAGATATTACAAGCGGTAAACTGAATGCCGCAGAGTGGGAGAAAAAAGGTTATCTGCTCCCCAAGTTTGATATAGAGGCTGTACGCCGCAAGACACACGATGAACCCACATGGGTACATTTTGGCGGCGGTAACATTTTCCGCGCCTTTCCGGCTGCAATCCTGAACGATGCGCTCAATACAGGCAAGTATGACCGCGGCGTGATTGTGGCCGAGACCTTTGATTATGAGGTGATAGACAAGGCCTACGCTCCGTATGACAACCTCTCACTGCTGGTTAGCCTGCAGTCAACAGGCACCGTTGAGAAGAAGGTTATTGCATCGGTAACCGAGGCCCTCAAGGCCGATTTCCAGTTCCCAGACTGGCAGCGCCTCCAGGAAATATTCCGCAACCCCTCACTCCAGATGATATCATTCACCATCACCGAGAAGGGTTACACCTATAACGATGCGGATCTGGCACGCGGTCTCAAGCCTGTGCTGGCCATGGGTAAGGTCTGCGCCCTGCTGCTGGAGCGTTTCAATGCCGGCAAGTTGCCTCTTACCGTCCAGAGCATGGACAACTGCTCACACAACGGTGATAAGGTAAAGGCCGGAGTGATGGCATACGCCGAGCGCTGGGTGGCCGATAAGCTGGTTCCCGCCGAATTCCTGGCATACCTCAAGGATGAGACCAAGGTTACATTCCCCTGGTCAATGATTGATAAGATCACACCCCGTCCGCATGAGAAGGTCAAGGAGCTCCTTGCCAAGGACGGCTTTGAGGACAATGACTATATCGAGACAGAGAAGCATACATTCACCGCTCCGTTCGTAAACTCCGAGGAGGTGCAGTATCTGGTAATTGAGGACAACTACACCAACGGCCGTCCGCCGCTGGATCTGGGTGGTGCCCTCTATACCACACGTGAGACCGTAGATAAGGTTGAGACCATGAAGGTAACCACCTGCCTCAACCCCCTTCACACCGCAATGGCCATCTACGGCTGCATGCTGGGCTATACCCTTATCAGTGCCGAGATGGCCGATGAGGATATTCGCCCCTTTATCCAAAAGATGGGTTATATGGAGGCCATGCCGGTAGTGGTCGATCCCGGAATCCTGAACCCGTACGAGTTTATAGGCGCCGTAATCAAACGCCGTCTGCCCAACCCATTCATGCCCGATGCACCGCAGCGCATAGCATGTGATACCAGCCAGAAAATTCCTATCCGCTTTGGCGAGACCATCAAGAAATACATTGCACGTGGTCTTGACATGGACAATCTGGTGCTCATACCTCTGGCACTTGCCGGCTGGGCACGCTATCTTAAAGGCATCAAGGATGACGGCACCCCGTTTGATCCGTCACCTGATCCTCTGCTGGCCGAAATGCAGGCAATAGTTGCCCCGCTTGAGGTAGGCAAGGCTGATCAGGACTACTCATGCCTCAAGAAGCTCTACAGCCGTAAGGATGTGTTTGCCGTTGACCTGTATGAGGCAGGTCTTGGCGAGCGCATAGAGGGTATGGTCAAGGAACTCTACGCCGGCACCGGCGCCGTCCGCAAGACTCTGCACAAATACGTACAAGCGAGATAAAACTCACATTGTTAGACTGATAGAGCGTTGCAAAAACGTTGCAGATTAAATGCAACGGTAATGCAACGCTCTTTTCTTGTTATGGGCTGACTGCCGTTCTACCTTTGTCGCCAGAACAAATCAAAAAACGACAACGATATGAAAAAGCTGGTCATTATCCTTATTTCATTAATGTGTGTGAGTGTGGCATACGCCCGCAAGGAAAAGAATGTTGAGTCCGATAAAACCTTTGAGTATCTTGAAGGCGGAGGAGTAAAGTTCCATATTGAAGACAAAGATGCGCCTTCCAAACCGTTAACTCAAATATCGGGTCAGCAGTGCTGGGAAAAGATACTTAGTGAATCTGGTATATCAGAATTGAATGCAAATATCAAGACTCACAGCGCAGTTGACAGCAAGCTTGTATGCTTTGACCGCAACGCATGCTTTGAAGGTTTTCTCAATGCATTTGACAAGCATTACTCTCTGGTTCTGTCGCCTGATATGATATGGCTGCTTATCAGTCAGGGAATATCTACACATATTAATCAGAATGTCGAGCAGCTGCGTAACCGTCTGGTAGATTTTGATGGTCAGAAAGAGCTTGTTGTAACGACCTTAAGGGATGTGTTTGAGTATGATGAGGACTGGGACTGGATTATCCAGGCATTCAGCGATTCTATAGACAGGAACATGAATGCACGGTTCTCAGACCTGATGGTCTGTAATTTCAGCACAACGGGTACGGTTGAACGCGTTACATCACAGATAACCATGATGGAGAGCGTCAGGAAATACTTTAGATATGTAGTCCGTTTAGTGGGATGCGGTATTCCGGATATCACTCTGCTGGGTACTACTGATGACTGGAAGGAGATACGTTCGCGCATCAAGAGACTTGATGACCTGGATCTAGGTTGGTGGCGTGAGAAACTGGAGCCTGTTCTTGACGAGTTCGTGAATGCATCTCAGGGAAATGTAAACCGCAAATTCTGGCTTGATATGGTACAGGAATACTCGCCTCAGAGATCCGGCACGGGAGGCTGCGGCGGTCCTAGTACAATTCCTGCGCAATACAACGGTTGGTTTACGGTATTCTTCCCGTTCTGTGAAGAAGAGAAAGGATTTGAAGGCCCGCTTCATGTGGTTCGTACTCCAAGTATCGTTACCCACAACACGAAGGTTTGCTCGGAGATAAAGAAAGTCGATGTCAAGTACATCATGACTTTGCCCGATCATGAGGAAATCCATAATCTTGAGCTATGGGCCGGATTCATCGGTATGGAGATGGATTGGGACAACCGTTCGCTGAAACCATCCATGAGTTGGATGATGCGTGAAAAGATTGGTTCCGGCCTGGATATGGGTAAACTGGAACCCCGTGAGGTGGAATTCCTGAATGAGTACGGCGACGGAAAGAAGTGGATTACCATGTCCGGGATTTATTCAGTGTTTGGTACTACCGATACATGGTACTACATGGGATTTCCTGATGTCCCGATGTTAGTTAAATATCCTGATGAACAATACAATAAGAAGTGTGTTTTCCTTTCTCTAAATCCCATAACCGTACCGCAGGACCTGGGCAAATGGTACCGTAAAAATAAAATGGAGAGCCTGACCATCAAAGCCCCCATGACTGATGAACAGAAAGCTGAAATCCTGCGTCAGGTTCCCAAAGCCACAGTAGTCCAACTGTAGAAAAACAGTACAAAAGGGGTCAGACCCCAATTGTATCATTTTTGAAAAATAGTACAATTGGGGTCTGACCCCTTTTGTACTGTTTTGCACTGTGTGCTTTTTTCACTAATTTTGCGGGGTAAATACACCCCTATGGAGAACATCCGCAATTTCTGCATTATTGCTCATATTGATCACGGTAAGTCAACGCTGGCTGACCGCTTGCTGGAATTTACTCATACCATAAACATTACAGAGGGTCAGATGCTTGATGACATGGACCTGGAGAAGGAGCGCGGCATCACAATCAAGAGTCACGCCATCCAGATGGAGTATGAGTATCAGGGACAGAAATACATCTTGAACCTTATTGACACTCCGGGACATGTGGATTTCTCATATGAGGTGAGCCGTTCAATCGCAGCCTGTGAGGGCGCAATTCTGGTGGTCGATGCCACACAGGGCGTGCAGGCGCAGACCATCAGCAACCTCTACATGGCCATCGACCATGATTTGGAGATCATTCCGGTCATAAATAAGTGCGATATGCAGAGCGCCATGCCCGATGAGGTTGAGGATGAGATCATAGAGCTGCTGGGTTGCAAGCGTGAAGAGATTATCCGGGCATCGGCCCGTACCGGAATGGGAGTGGAAGAGATTCTGCAGGCAATCGTGGAGCGCATTCCGCATCCCGTAGGTGATCCCAATGCTCCGCTCCAGGCTCTCATTTTCGACTCCGTATTCAACTCTTTCCGCGGAATCATAGCATACTTCAAGATTGAGAACGGCTGCATCCGCAAGGGCGACAAGGTTAAGTTCTTCAATACCGGTAAGGAGTATGATGCCGATGAAGTAGGCGTGCTCCGGATGGTTATGGTGCCGCGCGACGTGATGACCACAGGCGATGTGGGCTATATCATATCGGGCATAAAGACATCGACCGAAGTCAAGGTGGGAGATACCATTACCCATGTGGCCCGTCCCTGTAGCAGTGCTATTGCCGGATTCGAAGAGTCCAAGCCTATGGTGTTTGCCGGCGTCTATCCCATTGAGGCTGATGAGTTTGAGGACCTGCGTGCATCACTTGAAAAACTGCAGCTTAACGATGCCTCACTCAGTTTCTTCCCCGAGTCATCTGCTGCGCTGGGATTCGGATTCCGTTGCGGATTTCTGGGCCTGTTGCATATGGAGATTGTGCAGGAACGTCTGGACCGCGAGTTTGACATGAGCGTGATTACCACCGTGCCAAACGTATCATATATGGTGTATGACAAGCAGGGTAACGCGACTGAGGTGCATAATCCCAGCGGTATGCCTGACCTTACGCTGATTGACCACATTGAGGAACCCTATATTGACGCATCGATAATCACCACGACCGATTACATAGGCCCCATCATGACTCTGTGCCTTGACAAGCGCGGAGAGCTGGTAAAGCAGCAGTTCATAGCCGGTAACCGCGTAGAGATATACTTCAAACTGCCTCTGGGTGAGATAGTGATTGATTTCTATGACAAGCTCAAGAGCATTTCAAAGGGATACGCATCATTTGATTATCATCCTGCAGGATACCGTCCTTCAAAACTCATCAAGCTGGATATTCTGCTTAACGGTGAGCCGGTTGATGCCCTTTCAACCCTTACCCACGTGGACAATGCCTATGACCTGGGCCGACGCATGTGCGAGAAACTCAAGGAACTCATTCCGCGTCAGCAGTTTGACATTGCAATCCAGGCAGCTATCGGCTCCAAGATCATTGCCCGCGAGACCATCAAGCAGGTACGTAAGGATGTGACGGCCAAGTGCTACGGCGGTGACGTGTCACGTAAGCGCAAGCTTCTGGAAAAGCAGAAGAAGGGCAAGAAACGCATGAAACAGATAGGTAATGTGGAGGTACCGCAGAAAGCCTTCCTGGCGGTATTGAAGCTAGACTAAAAAAAGAAATCGGCCGGATTATTTCCGGCCGATTTCTTAATATGCTGAAATGTAGTCATTCTGCAGGTACTGCAGGAGCTGCTTTCAATTCCATTTCCTCTTTAAGGTTGAGGTAGAATGCTGCGTATGAAGTTCTTACATAAGGCATGAGCCAAATGAAACCTACACCTAATGAGAGTATGCAGAGCAGGAACCAACCTATGAAACTGAGCTGCAGGCCAAAGTATTTCCATTTGTGTCCGCGCATAATCTCAATACTCTTGAGGCGGGCCTCATTGGGGCTCAGCTCCGGGTTGTCAACAAGGATATAGGGAGTCATTGCGTATGCGTATGACTTGATGATACCGGGAATGATGAACAGCAGAGTCCACAGGAATGTGAATAATCCCATAAGGAACATACCCAGCACATTACGCCAGTAACGGCCTCCACCGAATCCCATTTTGAACATATTGGGTATTGTCTGTGTATCTGAGTCCTTTACGAACAGTTTCAGAGAGTTTGATAATCCCAGATTTAACGGATTGGTACCAAAAATACCGCCCAGTGTTGAGACTGAAGATAACAGCATGTTGGTACCCATCATAGTAGCTATTGCGGCAGGATCAGAAAATGCTGTACCCATACCGCTCATAATGCCGCTTGAAAATGCACTGGGAGCCACAATGAGGCACTCAATTGCATTAAAAACAAGGCATACCAGGATTGCCCATCCCCAGTGACCTTGCAACGCCTTTAATGCGTCATTCTTGATTTCTTTGTTTCTTTTCATAATATGAAGTCTGTTTATTAAATAATCATTCTTTCTGGTAGAGGAAGCGCTTGATGCTCTTTTTGGGAGTCTTCTCGAACTCCTCGTGATATATACGTATCTGCGATATCTTCTCGTAGGCGGGCAGTATGTTGTTCAGCTCCTGACGGTTCTGTTCCATGACCTCGGCTATCTGCTCATCGGTCATGCCGGTCTTCATGGCCTCGTCAAAATCGGGATAGACCAAGGCAACCAGCTTGTCGCTCTCGGATATTACCACAGATTCATTTACCAGCGGCATGTTGTTCAGGTGATCCTCAATCTCCTCCGGATAGATGTTCTGGCCAGAAGGTCCCAGAATCATGCTCTTGCTGCGTCCCTTTATGAATATGTTGCCGTCCTTGTCCATGATACCCAGATCGCCTGTGTACATCCAGCCTTCGGGGTCAATGGTCTCTTCTGTAAGCTTTTCGTTCTTGTAGTAGCCCAGCATCACGTTGGGGCCGCGGCAGATAATCTCGCCGGGCACGTTTTCCGGGTCATTGCTCAATATCTTGACCTCCATGTTTGGTACAGGTTTGCCGCATGAACCGGGGGCAAAGGTTGCCTTGTCATCATATGCAATGATAGGACCGCACTCGGTTGCGCCATAGCCAACGGTGTAGGGAAACCGTATTGATGATATGAACTTCTCAACCTCCTGGTTGAACGGGGCACCACCCAGGATAACCTCATAGAAGTTGCCTCCGAATCCCTTTATCATCTCCTCGCATACCTTCTTCTTGATCTGGTCATTTACGATAGGCACCTTGAGCAGGAATTTCATCTGCGGAGTTTCAAGCTTGGGCAGTATGTTCTTCTTTATGATCTTCTCAATTACCAGAGGTACTGAAACAATAAGCATGGGTTTGATTTCTCCCAGTGCCTGGAATATGATCTTGGGGCTGGGCAGACGGGTAAGGAAATATACGTGGCATCCTTCCAGGAACTCATGGAAGAATTCGAACGCGAATCCGTACATGTGTGCCATGGGAAGCATGGAAATGATCTTGTCGCCCGGCTTCATTGAATAAAGCGCCTTGAGTGCAAACAGATGGTTGCTTATCAGTGAACGGTAGGGCAGCATGACACCTTTTGAGAAACCTGTAGAGCCCGATGTGTAGTTTATCATGGCCATATCGTCAAAACCTGTCTCATAGTATTTGACATCCTTAGCAGTAAACTCCTTTGGGTACTTGCGTCCGAACAGCTCATTCAGATGCTCGCGGGCGTATGTCAGTTTCTCGTTGCGGGATATGACCAGCTGGAACTCATCAAGCGTTATGATACCCTCCACATTTGGCATGGAGGCCTCGTTCAGGTTCTCCCATATCTGATCTCCTGCAAAGAAGAGCTTGGTTTCCGAGTGGTTTATGATATGGTGTATGTTGTCGGCCTTGAACTCATGAAGGATAGGTACTGCTACGGCACCGTATGTAATTGCAGCCAGACATGCCGTACCCCAGTTGGAACTGTTCTTGCCGCACAGGGCAATGCGATCGCCGGGTTTGAGCCCTGCCTCTTCAAACAATATATGAAGCTTGGCTATGCGGCGGGCCACGTCACGGTAAAGCAAAGTGGCACCTTTATAGTCGGTAAATGCCTCCAGGTTCCAGTTCTTGATAATGGAACTGCTGATATAGGCATTCAGGTTCTTCTCGGTGAATACGTTATCCGATCTGTCGTAATGATCTATCATGGTGGTAAAGTTATTCAATTATTTGTTCAAATTGTAGTTTCTCTCTCCAAAAATGGAACTGCCTATACGAACCATATTACTGCCGGCCTCAATAGCCAGTTTGTAATCACCGCTCATACCGGCCGATATGGTGTTGAAATCACTGCTGCCTGCAAAGTATTTCAGCTTATAAGTATCAAAGATTTCCTTAAGACGGCCGAATTCGCGGCGCACCTGAGCCTCATCATCAGTGTTTGTGGCCATTCCCATTACACCGCCTATGGTGATGTTCTTAAGATTCTTCCAGTCTCCCTGCTCCAGCATGGCTGTGCATTCATCGGGAGTGAATCCGAACTTGGTCTCCTCACTGGCAATGTGCAGTTGCAGATAGCAGGTTATATGTCGGTTGAATCGTGCGGCCTGACGGTCAATTTCCACAAGTTTGTCATATGTATCGACACCTTGTATGACCGATACGAACGGAGCCATCATCTTGATTTTGTTGCTCTGTACATGGCCTATGAAATGCCACTCTATATCTGCGGGCAGGACCTGGCTTTTAGCGGTCATCTCCTGTACCTTGTTCTCACCGAAAATGCGTTGTCCGGCATCATACGCCTCCATGAGCATCTCGGCCGGATGGGTTTTTGATACTGCCACGAGCCTTACTCCTTGAGGGAGCGTGGCCTTGATCCTGTTCAGGTTATCTTTTATGTCCATATTATTGGAAAGCGCTGCAAAGTTACTTTGTACCCGTTACTATATGCACTCTGAGAGCAACTATTTGGCCTTTGGTGCACAATTTACTGCAATGTGTGCATCTTTAAGTCCGTCAGATACCGCGCTAAGCTTTATCTTTCCCTTCTTGCCATTATTCTGTAAAACCACTAGACACTTTCCGTAGAAAGCTTTGCGCTTGTTATCTTTGAACCGCTCCAGTGATATGGGGCTGCCGTTGTCAACACCGGCAATAAAGCCTTTGCCGTCAATACTGAACTGCACAAGATTCTCGGCATTTGGGCACAGGTTACCGTCCTTATCAAGAATCTCCACGGTCACAAAGCTCAGGTCTGTACCGTTGCTCTTTATCTTGCTGCGGTCCGGGGTTAGACGTATCTGGGCAGGCTCACCTGCCGTATGTATCTCCTGGCTGGCGGTCTCAACGCCGTTTTTGCGTGCCACCACCTTTACTGTTCCAGGCACAAAGGTCACGTTCCAGACCACATGCAGATGCTCTGCATCCTTGCGGCGAATGCCTTGTGATACACCGTTGATGTAAAGTTCAACCTCATCGGCATTATTGTAGAAACACCACATGTCAATCTCCTGTCCTGGCTCCCAGTTCCAGTGGGGGAATAGGTGCATCACTGGGGTGTCGGTCCACTCTGACTGGTACAGGTAGTATATGTCCTTTGGGAATCCCGCCAGGTCAACTATTCCAAAGTATGAACTGCGGGCGGGCCAGCCGTATGGGGTGGGCTCACCAATGTAGTCAAATCCGGTCCAGATGTACTGTCCGGCCACGAATGGCTGCTTGTTCAGGAATATCAGGTTCTCTTCATGATGGCTGCCCCACGGCGTGCATACGTTGTCATATGCTGAGCATGAGAATGTATCGTTAAAGTAGGGGCGGTCCCAGCGCACGGGGCGCGTCATCATCTGTCCGGACGGCATCTCGTAGAACCCGCGTGTCATAAGGGCCGATACGCTCTCGGTTATGATGAACGGCTTGCCGGGGAACAGGCGCGGCACTGCAGGGACATTCTGGTTATGGTAGTTGTAGCCTATCACGTCAATGGCACCGGAGCGGAACAGATGGTTGTTAGGACTGGGTTCATTGCAGCCGGCAGTTACCGGGCGGGTGGGATCAAGTTCCTTGATTATCTCTGCCAGCCGGGCGGTAATCATGGAGTTTACTGACATCTCACCCTCCTTGGCCAGTTGGTCAGCACTGTGTCCCATATTCAGGATAAGGTTGGCCTGCTCAAGGGATAATGTGTCAGCTTTAGCATCGGACCACTGTTCAAGCACTTCATTGCCTATGCTCCACAGCACTATACTGGGGTGGTTGCGGTCACGCAGTATCATATCAGTAAGGTCTTCCTCAAACCACTCATCAAAGAAGCGGGCGTAGTCGCGGTCGGTCTTGCGGCGGCGCCACATGTCAAATGCCTCATCCATTACCAGGAATCCCATGCGGTCGCACAGGTCCAGAAGTATGGGTGAGGGCGGGTTATGTGAGCAACGGATCCCGTTGCAGCCCATTGCTTTGAGTATCTCCAGTTGGCGCTCTATGGCGCGCTCATTGGTTGCTGCACCCAGGCAGCCCAGGTCATGATGGTTGCAGACTCCGTTTATGCGAACATGTTCTCCATTAAGCCAGAAACCGCTGTCGGCTCGGAACTCAATGGTACGTATTCCGAATGCTGTGCTGTAACTGTCTAATAACTTATTTCCGTCGTAGTCATAAATGTCGGTTGTTATGGTGTAAAGGTAGGGTCTTTCCAAACTCCATAATACCGGGTTGTCTATCTGTAATGTATCTGTCCTTTCTTGAGTAAATGCAGTGTTCCAAACGTGAATCTTGGATGATTGTGTCTTAGCAACGATTTTGTTGTCTGCATCAAATATGGTTTGTTTTACAGTTACAGCATTTTCGGGAGGATTATGATTGACCATCTCGTAATTGACCTTAACGGTAGCTGTTCCGTCGGGATTGACATAGGAAGTAACATATGTTCCCCATTGCGGAATATGTACAGGATTGAGTTTTACAATCCTTACGTCACGGTAAATACCGCAGCCCGAGTACCAGCGGCTGTTGGGCTGGTCGGAGTTATCGACCCGGACGGCTATCACGTTGTCGCCTCCCCAGTTGATGTAATCAGTCAGATAATAGCCGAATGATATGTAGCCGTAGGGGCGTGTACCCAGCAGATATCCGTTGATCCAGACACTGCTGTTCATATAGACGCCGTCAAATTCTATCATGAATACCTGGCCGCGGTCTTTCTTGTCGGCCTTAAAGCTTTTGCGGTACCAGCCTATGCCGCCGGGTAGTGCGCCGCCGCCTGTGCCGGAAGGGTTGTGCTTGTCAAAGTCACCCTCGATGGCCCAGTCATGAGGTACGTCAAGGGTGCGCCAGCCGCTGTCATCATAATCAATTGCGGCCGGATTGGCGCTCTCATCAATGTTCAGGCTGAATTTCCAGTCTTTATTGAAGTTGATGGTCTCTCTTGAATAAACGTCCGATGCTGTAAAAGCCAAAAGCAGTAAAAGTATGTGTATGAAACGTTTCATAAGCATTGTTCTGTAATGATGCGTAAAGTTAAACAACAGTAGTAATAAAAGCCTACCTTTTCGGCATAAAATGTATATCTTCGCATCCTGATATGGAGAGATTTCTGGCCAAACGATTATATGGTAGGGATGAGGGCGTGAAAGGCGGCTCCCGTCCGGCCATAATCATTGCCACTCTGGGTATTGCCGTAGGATTGGCCGTGATGATAATCACAATGGCCGTGACCCGCGGTTTCAAGAGCCAGATTCGTGACAAGGTCATGGGCTTTTCACAGCATATTACCGTTACCAACTATTACGTGGGGACGGGCTTGGTTGAGGATCCTATAACATGCACAGACTCTACAATGAACGCATTTCTGGCCAAGAGCCTGATAGAGCATGTCCAGCCATACGTAAACAAGTCATGTATAATCCGTACCGATGAGGCGTTCCATGGTTTCATGCTCAAGGGTATAGACTCCGGTTATGACCGCACATTCCTGAATAAATACATGCAGCGGGGCGGTTTTCCAGAGCCGCAGGATTCGTTGGGTAACAACTGGATAATACTATCCCGGACCATTGCCGATATGCTAGGACTGGACGTGGGCTCCAAAGCCGATGTCTATTTCATGCAGGAGCAGGTTCGCATGCGCCGTCTCACGGTTACAGGTATTTATGAGACAGGATTCATAGAGTATGACCGTATGTTCGGCATAACTGAACTCCAGTTGCTCCAGCGTCTGAATGATTGGGAGCCTGACCAGTACAGCGGTCTTGAGATATGCATTACCGATGTTGACAGGATTAGTTACGGTTACGGACAGGTTCGTGAGGTCCTGGTGGAACTGGAGAAACATACTGATGAGGACTATCTGGTGCAGACTATGTATGATACGCATTCCGGCCTGTTCGCGTGGCTTGATGTGCTGGACCTGAACGTATGGATAATACTTGCACTTATGATAGGTATTGCCGTATTCTCAATGATATCGGGCCTGCTCATAATCATATTTGAGCGTACGGCTACCATAGGAACCTTAAAATCAATGGGTGCGTCAAACGGCATGGTCCGTGGCGTTTTCATGCGTCTGGCATCATACATTATCATCAAAGGTATGGTCATAGGCAATATTGCGGGATTGGTAATCTGTCTTGCGCAGCAGTGGTTCCGCATCATACCGCTTGATCCCGCCAATTACTATCTTGATTGTGTCCCCATGCAGGTGGGTTTGTGGTGGCTAATAATCCTGAACGTGGTGATGTTCATGGTTTCCATGCTTATGATGCTTATTCCTTGTACGGTCATTTCAAGAATCGTTCCATCCAAGTCAATCCGTTTTGAATAGAGCCACCATTCGCTGTCCGGAGATATGGATTACAACAATGATGAAAGTGCTTCGCGCAGTTCCGGCATAGGGCGTTTTGTGTCGCGTTCCACTATAAGTGTCTTGAGCCCGGCATATGGACGAATCTCTTCTTCAATGTCTTTCAGCGGGCGGTCTGCACCATAATATGCCGGTGCAAACTCCTGCCAGAACCTTATGGCAAGTGACTTGGGCATGTGGAATGTCTCCTGAATGAAACTCTCCAGGCTGAGACAACAGCACAGATAGACCATTCCAATGTCAAAAAGGTTATATCCGTAGCAGAAATCTCCCAGGTCTATGAAATAACGTTCCGATCCCACAAAGATGGCATTGCTGTACTGAAGGTCACCATGAATGGCGGTATCGGTGTCGGGTGCATCGGCAATGAATTTGCCTATGCGGTCTTTCTGGGCTGTGGTAAAGAACGGGTTCTCCGTGAGCAGGCGGTAATAACGTTCTTTTACGCTCTCAAACTGGGTGGTATCTACATGGACTGAGTGGAGCTTGAGACACATTTGGGCAAACTCCTCGGCGTATTGGCCTACGAGTTCCGGATTATCGCCTGTGGCACGTGAATATGATTTCTTTCCTTTGATGCGGCGGAAACGGATTCCGTAACGGCCGTCTTCGGTCACCACATAATCACCCGGCTCAGGGGTGGGGATGCCCATGTCAAAGACTTTTCGGGCCATCAGCATCTCGTCAAGAGGTTGCCTGATCTTGCCGGGCATGTAGAGTTTGAGCATAAGGTCGGGATCGGTCTTATGGTCATAACTCTCACCGTTGGCACCGCCGCCAAACAGTATGTAGTCATCAAGCGAAATCTTTATGGCATCCATTATTTCTTGCCGAAAACCTGATTGATGAGCATCTCAAATTCCTGGAACGCGAACGTATCCTTAAGGTCACGCAGGGCATCGGCCAATCCGCGGTAATGCCATTCGTGGTCCTTGGAGTCATTGGCGTGGAACAGGTTCCACAGGGCATCGCCTTGTACGGCATAGTCACGCGCAATGGCACGCATGTTGGACAGTTTGTCGCCCAAGGCTACAATCTTGGCATCAAGCGGGGCTTTTGCAATCAGGTCAATGGCCTTTTTCTTGCGTTCATGCCATGTGCCCTCATCATCACTTACACTTTCAATCTGCACTAGTGACGCTATGCGGTCACCGAATTCCCGGCGGATATCGTCAATAGTGACATCGGTATCCTCGACGGTATCATGCAGTGCGGCGGCAGCCAGTAGTTCCTGGTCAGGTGTTATGGTCGCTACAATCTCGACCGCCTCCATGGGGTGTACAATATAAGGAAAACCTTTGCCCCTGCGTTCGGTGCCTGCGTGGGCCTTGACCGCAAACATTATGGCGCGGTCAAGCAGGGTGGTGTCCAGCGGTTTGTTTGCCATTATATAAGGTTTATTTGTTCATGAAAGGCAGGTCCTTGGACTGCTCAAGCAGCATCTCGGCAATCAGGTCATTACTCTCTGATTCTCCGTTCAGAAGGTCAAACATATACTTTATACCGGCTTTGCCGCCTCCGTTCTTGAGTATGAACGCAATGCACAAATCCTGAGGGCCGATGGACGATGATATTATATCCAGGTCGGTCAGTCCTATCTGATAGCATGCTATCTGGTAAGCTCCCTCCGAGTACTCCTTGATTACATTTGATATATCACCCAAAGTCTTGAGTCCGACACCCTTGAATACGGCCAGATAGGGCATGAGCGGAACCTCCTGTATCTCGGCCTGGTTCATGGCGGCTATGCGCTTGTTGAGTTGGCTGAACGGATTCAGTTCCAGATAACTGCGGAAAGTGTCTCCGTCAATGGGCACCTCATCCAGATTGCCAGAGCGAACCAGTGCCTGAACACGGCGACGGTAATCGGTCAGTTCTATGCGTATCTTGCTGAACTCGTCATCCACCAGTTCCAGCATACCGGCCAGACGGCTCATGTTGCGCATATAGCGTTTGGGTATCTCCACGCCCGATTTGTAACCGGTGTCATGGTCCATGTTTGCCCATGCGTGCTGCAACAGGGTACGCATCTGTATCTCAAAACGGTAGGGGAAACCCGGCACTGAACAGATGTAGTGCAGTGACAGATAGCCGAAACTGTCTATCTCGTGAATCTTGCGCTTGTCGACGGTATTCTCCCAGTCAATCTCAAAGAGTCTCTCAACGGCCGATGCCACCTTGTCGACATCGTCAATGTAGAAAGTGATGACTCTGAGTCCCAGAATGTCGGTCAGGTCAGCCAGACTGTTGTATTTGTGACCTTTCAACTCCAGCTTACCGGCAAGCGAATCATACCCCTTTACACGTGATTCAATAGCAGCAACAAGCAGACCGGCATCGGCCAATGTCTGTCTGAGCTTTTCCTTAACCTCCTGCTCAACTTCCCTGAACCGGGGCAGATTGTCCTGATATTCCTGAAGTATAGCCTCACAATGCGGATCAAGATGTCTTTGTGCTGACATTGGGAATTTGGATTATAGGTTAGTAACAGTTGGTAATGCCGGAGTGTCAGTCCTGAATCTCGAACAGGTTCAGGAAACCGGTCATCATGAACACTGAACGTATGTCTTTGTTGATAGCCTTTACAATGACCTTTCCGCCTTTGGAGGCTGCGGCCTTGCGCAAGGATAGGAACAGACGCAGTCCGGAACTGGAGATGTATTCAAGTTCAGTGCAGTCAAGTATGACTGTACCGGCTGCATACTGCATCAGATTGTCAAAATCTCCGCTTATCTCCTGTGATGCGGGGGTGTCCAGACGGCCTATAAGCTGGGCGGTCGTCACTGAATCCTGAGTGTTGATCTTTACTTCCATAATCGTTTATGTTTTAGTTTATATGTATCTTTAGTCATCCGTATCTCCCATCAGTATTACAAGCCTGTCGCCGGCCATAAGTTTCATGCTTCCATGAGGCACCAGAAACCTGTTGTCGCGTCGTACCATAACCACGCGTATTCCATGTGGCAGATGTAGGTCCCTGAGAGTGTCACCATTGGTCAGGTCCTCATCGTTGACTATGTGGTCGCGCAGCATTCCCATCTCTTCGGGAATCTCCATGCCGAACGTCTCTACTTCGGGATCATCATCAATACTCATATTGAGCAGATGTGACATAGGTGACAGAGTCATACCCTGTACCAGCAATGAAATAAGTGTTATAGTGAACACAATGTTGAAGATTTCATTAGAGCCATCCACACCTTCCAGTACAGTGTAAAGTGCAAACAGGATAGGGCCGGCTCCTTTCAACCCCACCCACGATGCAAGCAGTTTGGCTCTGAAAGAAAGCCCCTTGAACGGCAACAGACTCAATATAATACCGGCAGGACGGGCAACAAGCATTATGAACACTCCTATAATCAGTGCGGGCCATATTATGACACCCATCTGTGACGGTCTGGCCAGCAGTCCCAAAAGCAGGAACATCATAAGCTGTGCAAGCCATGTTATGCCGTCCGAAAAGAGCAGGACATCCTTCTTGAAGGGCAGGTCTTTGGTGTTGCCTATGACTATTGCAGAGACATAGAGTGCAAGCAATCCGTTACCTCCCAGATATGATGCCGCACCATTGGCAAACAATGCAATGCTTAGGATAAGTATGGCGTAAAGTGGACTGGTATGCAGCTGAATCCTGACAAGTAACCAGCGTGCTCCGTATCCCAATGCCATACCAACGCCGAAACCAATGATGATTTGTTTAACCAGAACCCATACGCCGGTAAATATGACATGCCATGTGCCGGATGCACCCGTCACGTTCTCCAGTGTTCCCATTATCTCTACAAGCAGTATGGTGAGTACGTATGCCATGGGGTCGTTACTGCCGGACTCAAGCTCCAGCAACGGGCCCAGGTTCTCACGCAATGTAAGGCGTCGGCTACGCAGTATTGAGAATACTGACGCCGAATCAGTTGATGACAATACTGTGGCCAGCAGGAAACAACCCATCAACGTCCTGCCACCTCCGCCTATCCTGTTGCCGAAAACAAGCCATATGAATGAGCCTGTAACCAGTATGGTAATGAATACGCCCAAGGTTGACATTGAAATACCTTTCTTTATTATTGGACGCGTTTCCTCCAGTGATGTCTCCAAACCTCCTGAGAGCAGGATTATTGTCATGGCCAGGTGCCCCAGGAACTCGGCTACTTTCAGATTGTCTATCTTTATGCCTATTCCGTCCTCGCCCGCAATCATGCCTATTATAAGGAAAAGCAGCATGGTCGGAACTCCGTACTTGGTTCCCACCTTGGCCATCAGTATGGCCACGAACATCAATATTGATACAAACAGTATCAGGTTGCCCGATGAAAGGTCTATGTTGAATATTGATAAAGGAATCATCATTTGTTGATCTGCTTTGTAAGAGTAAGAACATTATGTCCGTCTGAGCGTTCGTAGTTTATGTGGTCCATAATCTGACGTATCAGATGTATTCCCAGACCTCCTATGGAACGGTCCTCGGCACTTAGCGTTATGTCAACCTCGGCTTTGGCTGTGGGGTCAAACGGCGTACCGGTATCACTTATCACGAACATTACCTCAGTGCCGTTGGATTTTGCCTCTATGGTTATGTCACCTTTGGTTCCGGCCGGATATGCATAGTTCATCACATTTACCACAGCCTCCTCAATAGCCAGATTTATCTGCATTGTAGTGGCCATGTCAAAGCCTACAGCTTCGCAAACCTCATCAATGAAAGTGTTAAGTCTGGGTACACGCTTAAGGTCGTTAATCAGAGTAAGTGTGCGTTGGAAAGTTATGTCCTGGTGGTGCTTGGTATATTGAATGGCCAGCATCGTAAGGTCATCGCTCTGGTCGGCTTCGCCCACAAAGACATGGACAGCTTCTGTCATGGCTCCGATTATGGCGGTAGGTATAAATGTACGTTCCTTCTGAAGCCGGTGAGCAAGGTCTGTTATGCGATCCATACCGAACTGGTCATGGCTTATGTTTTCAGCTTCAGTCAATCCGTCTGTGTATAGGAGAATGCTTGTGTCGGGGTCTATAAGTGTCTCCTGTTGCTTGAAATCCCATTCGGGCATGGCTCCAACCGGCAGGTTCGAATCTACCGGCAGGAAACCTGCTCCTATGTTGCCTATCAGCAGAGGTGCGTCATGCCCGGCGTTGCAGTAGTGCAGACGGCCTGTAGGCAGATCCAGTACACCCACAAACATGGTCACGAACATGTTTGAATCGTTGTCCTGAGCCATTACATTGTTCAGGCTGGTGATAATCCTGCCTGGCGAAGACTCATGGGCCGATATATTTCTGAACAGGGCTTTGGTTACAACCATATAAAGTGAAGCCGGGACTCCCTTTCCGGACACATCGCCTATGCAGAAGAACAGTTTTTCGTCACGTATAAAGAAGTCAAACAGGTCTCCGCCTACCTCCTTGGCCGGTGTGAGCTGGCCAAACACATCTATGTCATCACGCTCCGGGAAAGGTGGGAATATCTTAGGCAGCATGGACATCTGTATGTCGCTGGCAATCTTGAGTTCACCCTCAATGCGTCCTTTCTGCTCGTTTGTCTGTTTCAGTTCCTCCATCTGCCTAACGATAGACTGCTGCATGTTGCGGAATGAGTTGTTCAGGCGTCCTATCTCGTCGTTATGCCCGGATTCCTGCAGTTCATCGTCAAAGTGACCGGATGCAATCTCTTCGGCCTGATACGCCAGTTCCTCAAGTGGCTCCAGCTGTTTGGAGATGATGCTGCTGAACACCATAAGCATAAGCAGCAGACCTACGATGAAAGTTCCTATTACAGTATTGATAAGGCGGTAATAACCACTGAACACTTCCGATACCGGGCAAACCAGACCTACGCTACAACCGGTGTCTGTGAGAGGTTTGTAGAACACGTAGCAATCCACACCATGCACGTTAATCTCACGTACACCTTCCTCTCCGGCTTGCATGGAGTGTCCAAGACTTGTTATGGCTGTGTCAGGTTCAAGCAATGTCTGGGTAAAGATGGTCTGATAGAATAGTTTTGTGGTGTCAGGGTGTACATAGAATGTACCTCCTTTACCAATCATGATACTGTATGAGTTGGGATAGGGCTTGACCTGCTCAATGGTGTTGGACAACCATGACAGAGACAGGTCAACTGATATTGTGCCGATAAACTGACCGTTGTCATCCTTGATAGGCTTGCAATATGAAATAATCATCTCGGGCGATGTAATGTCATCCGGGTTGACATCCATGAAAGGCTCGGTCCAACATGGCCTGTCCAGAAGCTTGGGCATCTGATACCAGTCCATGTAAAAATACTGATAGTGGTCGTTGCCCTCCTGGGTCGTGATTATGTTCCCGTTGTCATTGAACGAATAGGCCGAAAAATACATTCCTTTACTCTCAAAGTAGTGTGGCTCGAATGATATTGAACATCCGTTCAGGTTAGGGTTGTTCTGGAGTATCCGGCGGCTATATACAAACATTGAATCAGGTCCGTTCAAGTGTCTTGTTATCAGCCAGTCGGTATTGTCGGTGGCAACTTTTACCTCATCCATGATGTTGTCTACCCTTTGGACGGTATTGTCCAGGACCTGATCGGCATGGTCAATGGCTTCCTTCTGTACAGCCAACCGTGATTCATTGAAGAATACACCAAGGGCTGAAATGAAAATAAGACCTGCAAACAATACAATCCACAGGCTTATCTTTGTGGCTAGTGATTTTTGTTTCTCCTGTTTCATGACATCATAGGTTTTATTCGGCAACAAGTTCATCATAAGTTATCTGACGGTCAATCATTCCGTTCTCATACATAAGAACTGAGGCCTGCTCAACCATGTCGGGACGAAGACTGTACTCGCGTCGCTTTGATTCGCGGTCCACCAGCAGTTCAAGGATCTCATCAAGCATAAGTTTCTGTAGAACCCTGTTTGTGGATATATGCTCTTTCTGTACATATTCCATCACAATCTCAAGAGTCTCTTCAGGGTTCTCAACTGCCCATTCCCATCCTTTTCGGCTGGCATCGGCAAACTTGCGGGCCTGCTCCTTGTGCCCATCGTAATATTCCCTGGTCATATAGACTCCATCCTCCTGAATGTTGTAACCATGGTTACGGAACCTATAGACACTCTCGTCGCTGAGTTCAATGCCTGTCTGTAATAACTGGTAGTATTCATTGTAACTCATTGCCAGGGTTGCATCGATAGCTCCTGATATGAAAAGATTCACGCTGTTGGCAAAAGGAATCCACCGGTAATCCAGATGATCATTAAGACTCATGCAGATTGCTATCTGTCCGAATCCTGCATTCCAGATTCCTACTTTCTCACCAATCTGTTTGAGCGGGTTCTTGCCCGTGCGGGACACAATGACCATAGCATTGTTCATCGATGTCTGGAGTATGTTTACAAGCGGTATGCCGTCATCTATTATCTCCATGGCTTGTGCAAGCTGTAGGGTGGTAGCCTGGCTTTCGTTGTTGCGTATGCGGCTTATTGCAGTCTGGGTAACGGAAGGATGCACAATATCCACATCCAGACCGGCATCCTTGTAAAACCCTTTTTCAAGGGCAACATAATAGCCTGCAAACTGGGCCTGTGCTGTCCATTGAGGCGTGAAAATGAATTTTTCCTGTGCCTGCGCCAGGAGGGATGCCAAGGCGAACAGACTTATTATGATTGTCTTTCTCATGTCAAGGGTTTTGACTTTTTTTCATTTTTTTTCTTAAAGATACAAAGTTATATATTTTTTCTTTAAGGCCTGTGATAATAAACCTCTTTTGAACTTATCGTGTGTTGTTGTCATGTAACGATAGGGTTTTTCCCTGTTCTTTTAGGGAAATTACCCTTCGCGGGTAAAATCTTCTGCTTATCTTCGCACCGGATTCAAATTCTAGACACAAACGTTATGAAAAAGTATCTGTTTCTGGTTTTGGCAGTAATGTTGCCTTTTGTATCAATATCCGGTAAGAAAAAGGAGAAGACAAACATTATGGTTTGGGGTGAGGTCCATACCGCACAGGACGGCAAGGATTATCTGACCATGTACAAGAACTGTCCTGCCCAGGTTACGGCTCAGTTTCATTTCATATATAATGACAAAACCAAGTCAGTGATGTATGACCTGGTCATGCCCGATACCGTTGCCCAGGTCCTGGACCCTATACCTGTAGAAAAGCCAGTCAAGGAGGTGGTGATAGATAATATTATTTACAGTACTCTGGATGCCGAAGGCAAAAGATACAGTACAACTGATCCCGATGACCCCGTACTGGCCATGCTGTTAGTTGACCTGTTTGATTTCTATCATGACATATTCTGGTTTGATGCCATTCACAGGGCACGTTACTACAATAACCGTACCTATAATGACTGGACCCCCAGCTCAAGCCGTTATTCAAATACCAATAAGTCTAAGGCTCCGGACCTGGATCTGGACAAGCTGGATGACACAGCTCTGCTCATTGGTGCCGCTGCGGTGGCTGTAGCATCAGCAGGTATGCTTGTGGCTGTAATTGACCATTGGGATGAGCCCGATGACCGTTTCCCGTATTTCTCCTTTTCGCCTCAGGTGCAGTATTTCTTCCAGACGGGCAATGTGCGTGACGTGATGCAGTTCAAGTACCGGTTCGGCAATTACGGCGGATTCTCGCTCATGGGCGACCTGGGATACTGCACCGGATCCCTTAATCATCCTGATGTATTTGACAGGCGTTTGACATGGAGCCTGGGCGCAGGCCTGGAACTGGGGGCATTCTCACTGTCATTCCATTTCAAGCCTGACACCGGCACTCATGTGGAGAATTTCCTTACCTGTCAGCTGGGCTATGACATATCCGTGACCAGGAATCTGGCCGTTGACCTGGGTCTTGGAGTGGGGGTGTTCAACTACAAGGATGACCTTTATGCCGATGTACCTCTTTCGGTAGGCCTGCTTTACAAGTTCTGATCAGAACTTACCGGCCTCAGACGGGGGCAGCGGGCGGCAGTTGTACTGGGATGCCATGGTCTCGCCGTATGCTCCGGCGCTCATGAGTGCTATCAGGTCACCGCGGTGAACCTCGGGCAGCATCTCATCTTTTCCGAATATGTCCGATGACTCACAGATGGGACCTACCACGTCATACTTCTGCAATGGGCCGTTTGAGCTCAGGTTCACTATCTTGTGATGCGCTCCATACAGCGCGGGGCGTATCAGTTCGGTAAATCCGGCATCCACTATGGCAAACTTCTTTATGGTTCCCTGCTTTACATATAACACTTTCGTCACTAGGCGTCCGCACTGGGCAACTATGGCGCGGCCCAGCTCAAAGTGAAGCTGCTGGCCCGGACGGAGTTTGAGTTCATTACGGAATACTTCAAAGAACTGCTTGAAATCAGGAACGGGATTATCCATTGGATTGTCATAATCCACTCCCAGACCGCCGCCAACGTTGATGCTGTTAAGCTTTATTCCTTGGGCCTCAAGCTTGTCCTGCAGGTCATTGACCTTTTGGCAGAGCAGACGGAACGGCTCCATGTCAAGTATCTGTGAACCTATGTGGAAGTGTAATCCCTCAAACCTGAAGCAGGGGTTCTGCTGTGCCTTGCGGATTATGGGCATGAGCACTGGAATCTCTATGCCGAACTTGTTCTCTGCCTTGCCGGTGGTGATGTTGGCGTGGGTGTGGGCATCCACATCGGGATTTACGCGCAATGCTATGTGGGCTGTCTTGCCAAGAATGGTGCAACGCTCTGCGATCACATCCAGTTCTGCCTCGGATTCTACGTTAAAGCACAGGATGCTGGCGTTGAGTGCCAGGTCTATCTCCCAGTCAGCCTTGCCAACGCCTGCAAACACTATTGATGATGCGGGGAATCCGTTGTCAAGTGCAGTCTGTATCTCACCGCCGCTTACGCAGTCTATGCCTAAGCCGTACTCATTGATATGTTTGAGCAGCAGGGGATTTGCGTTGGCCTTGATGGCATAATGCATGTGCCAGTCAGGGGTGCCGCCCATGCACTCTTCTATTGCCTTGAGGGTGTTCTCCAATATCCCCAGGTCATACTGGTAATAGGGTGTGCGCATCTTATTTGCTGTTGAATAGTACGTTACTAAGGCGCTGCAGAGCGGCTTTCTTGTCTGTTCCCTTAACCAGGAATGAGATGTTGTAGTTGCTTCCGCCGTAGGATATCATACGTACGGGGATGTCTGCCAGGGCATCCAGGGCGCGGGACTCGAATCCCAGGTTCTCCCAAACCATATCGCCTACCACGCAGATGATGCACATGTCCTTGTCAACTGTCACCGTACCGTACTTTTTCAGTTCGGCAACGATATCCTCCAAATGCTTGGTGTTGTCTATTGACATTGAAACACCAACCTCTGATGTGCATATCATGTCAATCGATGTGCGGTGGGTCTCAAATACCTCGAATACCTTCTTAAGGAAACCATGCGCCAGCAGCATTCGGCTTGACTTTATCTTGATTGCGGTGATATTCTCCTTGGCGGCCACAGCTGCTATGCGGCCTGGCTCGGAGCGGTTGTCTATGAGCGTGCCGGGAGCGGTGGGCTCCATTGTGTTGAGCAGACGCACCGGTATGTTGGCTGCCTTGGCGGGCTGTATGCAGGTGGGGTGGAGTATCTTGGCTCCAAAATAGGCCAACTCGGCTGCCTCTTCAAAATGCAGATGACGTACAGGCTGGGTGTTGTCAACTACACGGGGATCATTGTTGTGCATGCCGTCAATGTCTGTCCAGATCTGAATCTCATCGGCCTTGATGGCTGCGCCCAAGATTGATGCGGTATAGTCGCTTCCGCCGCGCTGCAGGTTGTCAATATCACCGTTTGCGTTACGGCAGATGAATCCCTGGGTTATGTATATCTGCATTCCGGGAACTGCGCTCAATGCCTTTGCTGCATGCTTGGCAATGAAATTCATGTCGGGCTCTGCATCGGCATCTGTCTTCATGAAATCCAGCGCGGGCAGTAGGGCGGCCTTGATACCCTGCTCCTTTAGGTAGCTGGTTACCATGTATGTTGAGATCAACTCGCCTTGGGCAAGTATGATTTTCTCCTCTTTTTCAGTGAAATTGTCTTTGGAGAATGACTGCAGGTATGAGAACTTGTCTTCAAGGAACTTCTGTACGTCATCCTGGCTCTCTTTCTTGGCAAGCAACTCGGGAACGTGTGCGTAGTACTTGGCGCGAAGGCGGTTTATTACGTCATCTGCACCGGCTTTGTTGCCTCCGTAAAGGTACTGGGCTATCTCTACAAGTGAGTTTGTGGTGCCAGACATGGCCGACAGGACTACCAGTTTCTGCTGTCCGTCTTCAGTGATAAGGCGGCTCACCTCTTTCATTCTCTCGGGGCTTCCTACTGATGTGCCTCCGAATTTCAATACTTTCATGTTATGTTATTGTTGTTTTTCGGTTATTTCCTCTTGCTCTTGAGCCATAGTGGCGTCGGCATCTACCAGGAGTTTGCGGCCCTCGCACTTGAACACGCGGCCGGGGAACTCCTCAATCCATTGCAGGTTGTGGGTAATCATAAGTATGGTTGTTCCGCTCTGTCCCACTTTGTGCAGTATCTCCATGATCTGATGGCCTGTCTCCGGGTCAAGATTGCCTGTAGGCTCGTCGGCCAGAATCAGCTTGGGGTCGTTAAGCAGGGCGCGTGCTATGCATATACGCTGCTGCTCTCCGCCTGAAAGCTCGTGCGGCATCTTGTAGCCTTTGGTGTCCATTCCCACCATAGTCAGGACCTGGAAAATCTTCTGGTGTATGAGTTTCTTGTCCTTCCAGCCCGTGGACTTGAGCACAAAGCTCAGATTATCAAAAACGTTACGGTCTGTAAGCAGCTGGAAATCCTGGAACACGATTCCCATCTGGCGGCGCAGACGCGGAATATGGCGTTTTTTCATTTCCATCAGGTCCATGCCAAGCACAATTGCGTGGCTGTCAGGCATGGAGCAGAGCACGTCCAGCTCACAGTACAGGGTCTTGAACAGTGAGCTCTTGCCGGACCCTACTTTGCCTATCAGATAGACAAAATCGCCCTCCTGCACTGTAAAAGTCACGTCGCCCAGGACATACATGTCCTCCTGACGCACCTCAACGTTTCTGTAATCTATTATATCCATTTTATGGCGGTTTATTCCTTGTGGCGTTTTACCAGTTCTGCGGCCAGCTCCTCAATGCGGTGTCCCTTTGACGTGAGCAGCACTATGAGGTGATAAATCAGGTCCGATGCCTCATAGATCAGGCGGTCATCGGTGCCGTTGGTAGCCTCTATGACGGTCTCAACAGCCTCTTCGCCTACCTTCTGTGCCATGCGGTTCACTCCGCTCTTGAACAGTGATGTGGTGTATGAGCCCTCGGGCATCTCCTTGTAACGGCGCTCTATGAAATCCTGTAGATAAGAGAGGAAATTCAGGTCAACGGAATTCTGCTCGTTCCAGCAGGTGTCTGCACCGGTATGGCAAACCGGACCGTCGGGACGTGCCTTGATAAGCAGGGTGTCCTGGTCGCAGTCCAGGAGTATCTCCTTTACGTTCAGAAAGTTGCCGCTGGTCTCGCCTTTGGTCCAAAGGCAGTTTCTGGTGCGGCTCCAGAATGTGACTTTTCCGGTCTCGACGGTCTTGTCATAGGCCTCCTTGTTCATAAAACCAAGCATCAGGACCTTGCGTGTAACATTGTCCTGAACGATGGCGGGTACAAGGCCGCCCATTTTCTCAAAATTGATATCCATTGGTATATTTATAATCTTATTGGAATTTTCGAACTGCAAAGGTACTGCTTTAATTCGGGAATCGGTATCTCACCAAAGTGAAAAACGCTTGCGGCCAGTGCGGCATCGGCATGACCCTCTATGAAAGCGTCGCGGAAATGCTCTTTCCTGCCTGCTCCGCCCGATGCTATCACCGGTATTGTCAGTTCATCTGATAGTTGCCTTAATGCTTCATTGGCGTATCCCTGCTTTACTCCGTCATGGTCCATGCTGGTAAAGAGAATCTCGCCGGCACCGCGGTCATTGGCCTCTTTTGCCCATTCAAATAGCATACGGTCTGTGGGTACACGGCCTCCATTCAGGAAACAGCGCCAGCCTTCAGTTGTCTGTTTGGCATCGATTGCCACCACGCATACCTGTGATCCAAAATTAAGTGCAATCTGGTCGATCAGATCCGGATTCTTGATTGCAGCCGAGTTTACCGATACTTTGTCAGCTCCGGCACTGAGCAGACGCTCCACATCCTTCAGCTCATGTATGCCTCCGCCCACGGTGAAAGGAATTGATATGTTGGCCGCTATCCGCTCAACCAATTCTGTAAAAGTTTTTCTACCTTCAAAAGATGCAGTAATGTCCAGGAATGTCAGCTCGTCGGCACCCTGTTCGCTGTACAGACGGCCCAACTCTACTGGGTCTCCTGCATCACGCAGATTCACAAAGTTGGTGCCCTTTACAGTGCGTCCGTTGCATATATCAAGGCAGGGAATTATTCTCTTGGCTAACATGGCTTATTCTTGGCTAAGTTGGGATAACTGTTCCAATGTTATGCGGCCCTCATAGTAAGCTTTGCCCACTATGGCTGCAGGCAGTCCGGCTTCTTTAAGGCTGGTCAGGTCCTGCACTGAACTTACGCCTCCGCTGGCTATCAGTTTTATGCCCGGAAACTCCTTGAGCAGAGTCCTGTAAAGCTCTACCGCCGGGCCTTGCAGCATCCCGTCACGGTTTATGTCCGTGCAGAGAACCTGAGTGATTCCTTTCTGCATATAACCACGTATAAAGTCACTGAGTTTCAGTGAACTGTCTTCTTTCCAGCCGTTTACTGAAATCATACCGTCACGTGTGTCGGCACCCAAGATTATATGCTCCTGGCCAAAATCCTCAATCCACTTTGACATGAGCTCGGGGTCGGTTACGGCGGTGCTGCCTACAGTGACCATTGATGCCCCGCATCCAAGAGCGGTTTCAAGGTCAACGGTGGTTTTGATTCCGCCCCCAAAATCTACCGTAAGGTCGGTGTGTCCGGCAATAGCTTCAAGGGTGGGGTAGTTCACTATATGCTTGCTGCGGGCTCCGTCCAGATCCACCAGATGCAGTCTGCGTATGCCTGCATCCTGAAAGCGCAGCGCCATATCCAACGGGTTGTCGCTGTAGGTCTTTTGCGCATTGTAGTCACCCTTGGTCAGGCGTACGCATTTGCCGTCAATTATATCTATTGCAGGAACTATTTCCATTGTGGCTATATGTCAAGAAAATTCTTAAGAATACGCTCTCCTGTGCCGCCGCTTTTCTCGGGGTGGAACTGGGTAGCGTAGAAGTTATCCTTATGGAGCGATGCGCTGAACGGGAGTATATAATCACTCTTTGCGGCGGTCCAATTGCAGACCGGCACATAGAAACTGTGTACAAAATATACGTATTCAGGTTTACTGAATCCACAGAACAGACCATCACCGGTAGTCTCTATCGTGTTCCATCCCATGTGGGGAACTTTATCTTCATGCTTTTGCGGTATGAATTTAAGCACAGGAACACCAAAAATGCCAAGACAATCCGTATTGCCCTCCTCACTGTGGCTGCACATAAGCTGCTGGCCCAGACAGATACCCAGGACAGGCTGTTTCAAATCCTTGATTATGCGGTCCAGACCATGCGCCTTTAGATACTCCATAGTGGTGCTGGCTTCACCTACACCCGGAAATATCACCTTGTCGGCATTGCGCAGCTGTTCCTCGTTATCTGTCAGCAGCGGGTTCACGCCAAGCCTGTTCAGCGCGCCTATCACCGATCGTATGTTTCCTGCATTGTATTTGACTATTGCAACATTCATTTGGATGGATGTCTTTTTCAAGCCGCGAAGTTACTAAAAATGATGTCTGCCATCTGCAATCTTTATAATAAAATGAGTAAATTTGCGCCAAATTACGGGCAGGGAGCTCGTGGAAACATTGTAAATTCCTATATATCAGATAATTGTGATGAAAAAGTTTGCTGAACGCGGACAGCTTGACCTGTCACAGGTAAACAAAGACGTTTTGGAGGATTGGACAAAGGAAGACCTTTTCGCCCGCAGTATAAAAGAGCGTGAAGGTCATCCGTCATTCGTGTTCTATGAGGGACCTCCCTCGGCCAACGGAATGCCCGGTATCCATCACGTCATGGCCCGTACCATAAAGGACACATTCTGCCGTTACAAGACCATGTGCGGTTATCAGGTTAACCGTAAGGCCGGTTGGGATACCCACGGACTGCCGGTTGAGCTTGGAGTTGAAAAGAAGCTCGGCATTACAAAAGAGGATATAGGTAAGAAAATCTCGGTGGATGACTACAACATGAACTGCCGCACCGAGGTCATGAAATACAAAGAGCACTGGAGTGACCTTACTCAGAAGATAGGTTACTGGGTGGACCTGGACAATCCCTACATTACTTATGATAACCGTTACATAGAGACTCTGTGGTGGCTGCTCAAGCAGCTCTACGGCAAGGGTTATCTTTATAAAGGATATACCATCCAGCCTTACTCACCTGCAGCAGGAACAGGCCTTTCAAGCCATGAACTCAACCAGCCCGGCTGTTACCGTGACGTAAAGGATACCACTGTTACCGCTCAGTTTGAGATGACTGATCCCAAGCCCGAGATGACGGGGTGGGGTACTCCCTGTTTCGTGGCATGGACTACAACTCCCTGGACTCTGCCTTCAAATACTGCTCTCTGCGTAGGTAACAAGATTGATTATGTAGCAGTACGCACATACAATCCCTACACCGGCGCACCCGTTACCATCGTGATGGCAAAGGAACGTCTCAGTGCATATCTTGATCCCAAGGGTGCAGAACTTGACCTGAATGTCTACACTCAGGGTGACAAGGTAATACCTTATCAGATTGTAGCCGAGTATAAGGGCTCTGACCTGGTGGGTATGCACTACAAGCAGCTCTTCCCCTGGGTAAAGCCCGTATTCAAGGCCGAGGATGGTACAATACAGATTTCCGATGCAGGTTTCCGCGTAATACCCGGTGATTATGTTACCACCGAGGACGGTACCGGCATAGTACATATAGCTCCCACATTCGGTGCCGATGACGCATTCGTGGCCAAGGCCGCAGGAATCCCGTCACTCTTTATGGTGAACCGTAAGTTGGAGACCCGCCCTATGGTTGACTTTACAGGTAAGTACTGGCTCATGGATGAGTTGGATCCTGACTTTGTAAAGAACTGCATTGACAAGGATCTCTACAATGAGTATCAGGGTGCATTCGTAAAGAACGCATACGATCCCAAGTTCAACGTGGGCGGCAAGTACGATGAGGCTGCCGCATCCAAGGCCGAGGACCTGAACGTATATATCTGCATCCGCATGAAGCAGGCAGGCACTGCTTTCAAGATAGAGAAACACGTGCACAACTATCCTCACTGCTGGCGTACCGACAAGCCGGTCATCTACTATCCGTTGGACAGCTGGTTCATCAAGGCATCAGCTGCCCGTGAGCGTATGATGGAGCTGAATGATACCATCAAGTGGAAACCGGAATCAACCGGAACCGGAAGGTTTGGCAAGTGGCTTGAGAACCTGAATGACTGGAACCTGAGCCGCAGCCGCTACTGGGGTACTCCGTTGCCTATATGGCGCAACGATGAGGGCGACGAGCTGTGCATCGGCTCAGTAGAGGAACTTTACAATGAGATTGAGAAGGCTGTCAAGGCCGGCGTGATGAAGTCCAATCCGTTCAAGGAGAAAGGTTTCCAGCCCGGTGTATATACGGCAGAGAATTATGATAAGATTGACCTGCACCGTCCGTATGTGGATGATATCGTGCTGGTATCTGGCTCCGGCCGCATAATGAAGCGTGAGCTTGACCTGATTGACGTATGGTTTGACAGCGGCGCTATGCCGTTTGCCCAGATGCACTATCCGTTCGAGAACAAGGAACTCATTGATAACGGCACCGTATTCCCGGCCGATTTCATTGCCGAGGGTGTGGACCAGACACGCGGTTGGTTCTATACGCTGCACGCAATAGCCACGATGGTCAAGAATAGCGTATCGTTCAAGACTGTGATTTCAAACGGTCTGGTTCTGGATAAGAACGGCAACAAGATGTCCAAGCGTCTGGGTAATGCAGTTGATCCGTTCCAGGAGATTGAGCAGTTTGGCAGTGATGCCCTGCGCTGGTACATGATAACCAACGCACAGCCTTGGGATAACCTCAAGTTCGATGAGGAGGGCGTCAAGGATGTAACCCGCAAGTTCTTTGGCACTCTGCACAATACATACAAGTTTTTTGCACAGTACGCCAATGTGGATGGTTTTGACAACTCTGCAGCACAGATTGCAGTAGCCGATCGTCCTGTTATGGACCGCTGGATACTGAGTGAACTCAACTCACTTACCAAGGAAGTACGCGAGAGCCTTGATGATTACGAGCCTACACGTGCCGGCCGTCTGATAACGAACTTCGTGAATGACTATCTCTCCAACTGGTACGTTCACCTTACCCGTGACCGTTACTGGGGCAGCAGCATGAGCAGTGATAAGTTGGCTGCTTACCAGACACTCTATACATGCCTTGAGACAGTATCGCGTCTGATGTCACCTATCGCGCCGTTCTATGCAGACCGTCTGTATCGTGACCTTACCGCAGTAGCCCAGCCGGGCGCTCCCGTATCGGTTCATCTGGCAGATTATCCTGTATGCGATGATGCTCTGGTTGACAAGGAGCTTGAAACACGCATGGAGTTGGCACAGAAGCTTACATCCATGGTTCTGGCACTGCGCAAGCGTGACGATGTCAAGATAAACGTGCGCAAGCCGTTGCAGAAGATACTTATTCCGGTAACAGCCGAACTCCGCTCACATTTGGAACCTGTAAAGGAGCTTATCCGTGATCAGGTTAACGTAAAGGAGATTGAGTTCGTTGAGGGTGCAACCAGCGTTCTGGTCAAGAAGGTTAAGTGCAACTTCAAGATCCTGGGCAAGAAGTTCGGCCCGCTCATGAAGGGCGTTGCTGCTGCCGTCCAGAACATGAGTCAGGAGGATGTGGCCAGACTGGAGCAGGAGGGCAGCTTTACATTTGATATCAACGGTACTCCCGCCACTGTCGATACCACCGAGGTGGAGATATTCAGCGAAGATATCCCGGGTTGGGTAGTAGCCAACGAGGGTACACTTACAGTTGCATTGGATATCCAGCTGACCGATGAACTCAAGCGTGAGGGTATAGCCCGTGAGCTTAAGAAACGTATCCAGGATTCACGTAAGCAGAACGGTCTGGAGATAACCGACCGCATCCGCGTCAAACTGAATTCCAATCCCCAGACCGATGCCGCTGTCCGCGAGTATGAGGAGTGGATAAAGAGTCAGGTGCTGGCCGACAGCATTGAACTTGTTCCCGGAATGGAGCAGGGTGAAGACATATCGTTTGATGATTATTCATTCAAACTTCAGATAGAGAAAATATAATCAATAAACCTTAACCTGTAATTACTATTATGGCAGAGAAGAACCGTTATTCTGATGAGGAACTGGAGGAGTTCCGTCAGATAATCAATGAGAAGCTGGAAGTTGCCCAGAGAGATTATGATGCACTCAAGGCATCACTGATGAATGCCGACAACAACAGTACCGATGACACATCTCCTACCTACAAAGTGCTGGAAGAGGGCGCCAACACCCTTTCAAAGGAGGAGACCACACGTCTTGCCCAGCGTCAGATGAAATTCATACAGTCTCTTCAGGCCGCTCTTGTCCGTATTGAGAACAAGACTTACGGCATCTGCCGTGAGACAGGCAAACTTATCCCCAAGGAGCGTCTGCGTGCCGTTCCTCATGCTACGCTTACCATCGAGGCCAAACAGAATAAGCATTGATACCCTATATGGAGAACGGCAATCCGGAGAGCCATGATTGTTCCCGCCAGGGACGTCTGGCACTGATTATTATACTGTCAGTGCTGGTGATAGACCAGATTATAAAGATTCTGGTCAAGACTAACATGTCCCTGGGCGAGAGCATTGATATCACGTCGTGGTTTAAGATATTGTTTGTGGAGAACAACGGCATGGCTTTCGGTATGGAGATAATAGGCAAACTGTTTCTCTCCCTGTTCAGGATAGTCGCCATAGGTTTCTTTATATGGTATCTGATAAAGATAATAAACAAAGGCTTCCCCACAGGTTATATCGTGACAGTTGCTTTCGTGATAGCCGGCGCCACCGGAAACCTCCTGGACTGCATGTTCTACGGGCTTTTTTTTACAGAAAGCACCCCTCTGCAGGAGGCTGCTTTCACATCGCTGGGCAGCGGTTACGCCCCGTTCCTGTACGGTAAGGTGGTGGATATGTTCTATTTCCCACTTTGGACGTGGCCTGAATGGATGCCGCTGGTAGGAGGCGACATATTCTTCAGCCCGGTATTCAACTTTGCCGATTCATGCATAACATGCGGCGTAATCGCGTTGCTGCTTTTCTACACCAAGCTGGTGAATATGGGCCTGCATTACGATGACGGTTCCCGTAATCAGGAGAATTCTGACGACACTGATGCGAAAGATTGATTCGGTAATACTGGGACTGCTTCTGCTTACATTGTCCGGCTGTCGTCTCAAACGCCCTGATGATGTGCTTTCGCCCAAGAAAATGGAGCAGATCCTGTATGACTATCATCTGGCTCAGGCTGTAAGTCTTCAGTTGCCGCGTGAAGAGAAATACATTACCGATGCTTATATCAGCTGGGTTTATGATAAGAATGGCATAACCAAGGAGGAATTTGACCATTCACTGATATGGTACACCCGCTATCCAAAGGAACTGGCCAGGATATACAAGCGTCTCTCCAACAGGATAGACGATGAATACAAGTCTGTCAGCAAATCCCTGGCGCAGATAGAGAAAAAATCGGTTGCCATACAGTCCGGCGACAGCGTCAATCTGTGGTATCTGGATAGGACAGCCTTGCTCAATACGTCTGTCTTCATGAACAAACTCACGTACCGCGTCAATAAAGATACTACTTTCCACAAAGGCGACACCATCTGTCTGAACCTTTACGGGACATTCGTGTCCATTGATTCAGGCGTTCCGCAATATTCATATATATCGCTTTCCGCCTATTATGGCGACAGCGTCTCAACGGCCGATACAATACTTGACACAAACGGTCAGGTGTGCCTGCGGCTCACGCTGGATTCAAAAAGTGATTTCTCCAGCATAAGCGGTTCCATAAACTATATGGATTCGACCGATAACCGCGGTTCCATGCTGGTTCTCTCTGATATGGAGTTGATGCGTTATCACAGGATTGGCGTAGCGGATACGCTCAAGAAAGACTTAAAAGCTTCTCCTGCGGAACTCTGAGCAGGTTATGGCTGTGGCAATCGCCACGTTGAGGGATTCCGATGTTTCTGCACCGGCCGGCCAGTTGGGGATGAAAATCCTGCGCGTTACGGCTTTTTCTGTTTCTGCACTTATTCCGTTCCCCTCATTCCCCATGACAATCACTCCGTTTTGTGTCAGTTCAGTGTCATAGATTGTTTCTCCATCCAGGAATGTTCCATATACAGGGATGCCGGTGGGCAGACCTGAAATCTCCTTTGCCAGGTCAGTATAATGCAATCGTACTCTGGCAATCGCTCCCATTGTGGCCTGGACAGCTTTGGGATTATATACATCGGCAGTGCCCCTGGAACAGAAGATATCCTTTATCCCGAACCAGTCTGCTATGCGGATTATCGTTCCTAGGTTTCCGGGATCCTGAACGTCATCAAGCGCAAGGACCAGATTGTCCCGTGCAGCAGATTCAATGCTTGTCTCTGTCCGTGGAATTTCAAACAGCGCAATCACGTCTTGCGGGGTCTTAAGCAGACTGGCCCGTTTCAGCTCATCAGGTGTCACTGTCTCGATACGTCTTGCAGGAATGGCCTTGTTATCCTCCATCCATTGATTGGTGGCAAACACCATGGGGCAGCTGAATTTTCCCAACAGTTCTCCCACCAATTTAGGCCCTTCGGCAACAAACAGATTGTTTTCCTGGCGGAACTTCTTGTGCTCCAGGCTCTTTATAAGCTTTATGTCATTCCTGCTCAACATACATTCGTGTTTTGTTCCGTAAAGATAGTTATTTTCTGAATCTGAACTTTGAAAGCATATTGAGTTTGCATATCTTTGTAGTTTAAAAACCTTCGGATGAATTACAGGAAACTCACATACAGGCTGGTTATGCTTATGGCCATAATGGCGCTGGGCTCATGCTCGGTTTATAAGCATGTTCCTCAGGGTGAGTACCTGTTGAACAAGGTTGAAGTTGCTTCGCGTGACAAATCCGCACTGGAAGTGACCAACTTCAAGAGCCTTTCCCTGCAGTCACCTAATTCCAAATGGTTCGGACTGTTCCGTCTTCCACTCAGGGTTTACTCCCTTTCAAGTGTCCGCAATCCGGAAAAGGGCATTAACCGTATGCTTCGAAAAATCGGAGAGGCACCTGTCATTTATGACATGTTGCAGGCCGAGGCGTCAAGTGCTGAGATGAAGCGCGCCCTGGTGAATGCTGGCTATCTGAATGCTCAGGTTAAGGTGTCGTCCCATAACGGCCGCAAACCCAAGACAACACTGCGATACAGCCTTGATCCCGGCAGGATGTTTTTTGTTGACACGGTCCGGTTAACCGTTCAGGACAAAGGAATAGAGCCAATAATATTTGAAAATCAGAAAGAGACATTCCTTGTACCGGGGATGAACCTTAATGCCGATATCCTCAATAAGGAACGTAGCCGAATAGTTGAGCTGATGCGCAGGCATGGATATTATCGTTTCAATCGTGATTTTGTCTCTTTTGTGGCTGATACGGTATATGGCAGTGACAAGGTGGGACTGACTATGATTGTTACAAATGAAAGCATTGATGAGAACGGAACAATTCATCCTCACAGGCAATACAGTATTTCTTCGATAGATTATATCCTTTCGGACAAGAACGGTAACCTGCCCGGAGTTTCCGTGGCAGTCAAGGCCGATACATGCCGTGGTTTCACTCTGCTTCATCCGTCTCAGGATGAAAAGCCTGCCATAAGGCCCAAGATAATAGACAACCATTCCTTTATCAGGGAGGGCATGCTTTACAATTCGGATTCCATCAACAAGACGTATTCTTCACTGTCACGCCTGGGAATCCTCAAGTATTCAAACATCTCTTTCGATACGGTGGCCGGAACCAATGACTTGCTCAAGGCAAATGTCACATTGATAAGACAGCCCAAACACTCCTTCAGCTTTGAGGTGGAGGGCACCAATACGGCAGGAGACCTGGGGGCAGCCGCCTCATTGTCATTCATTGACCGTAACCTTTTCCGTGGCTCCGAACAGCTGAGCATTAAACTGCGTGGCGCATACGAGTCCATTACCAACCTTCCCGGTTATTCGGGCGATACATATATGGAATACGGATTGGAGGCCAATCTTGATTTCCCGGAATTCCTTATTCCGTTCGCGTCACAGGAACTGCAGCGTCGCAGTCAGGCTACTTCGCGCTTCAGCGCCAAGATAGATGCACAGCGCCGTCCGGAATTCCAGAAAACCATCTTTTCGGCCGGTTGGAGTTATATGTGGAGCGATGGTTGGCAAAAATCACACAGGCTTGATGTTCTTGACCTGAACTATCTTGTAGTGCCATGGATATCGGATCACTTCAGGTCTGAGTATCTGGACCAGGTAACGTCATCCAGGTCTATCCTTAAGTATAGTTATGAGGATCTGCTCATAACCAAGTTGGGCTACACATTCTATTATACCAATGCCGGTGTCAATTCCACTGCTCCATTCCAATATTCCGTGCGTGTGGGCATTGAGACATCCGGCAATATGCTTAATCTGCTGTCCGAACCTCTTGGCTTTGAGAAGACAGACAATGACCAGTACAAGTTCATGGGTGTGGCGTTTGCACAGTATGCCAAGCATGATTTTGCCTTTACGGCAAACTGGCGTCTGGACAGGATGAACAATCTTGTCGCGCATGTGGAGTGGGGACTTGGTGTGCCATACGGTAACTCAAATATCCTTCCGTTCGAAAAACGTTTCTTTGCAGGAGGTGCCAACAGCGTGCGCGGATGGGCTGTCCGTGAGCTTGGACCGGGTAATTTCAGAGGCCAGGACAAGACCATTGATTACATAAGGCAGTCAGGTGACATAAAACTGGGTGCAAGCATTGAGTATCGCTCCAAGCTGTTCTGGAAATTCAATGGTGCGGCCTTTATCGATGCCGGTAATATCTGGACAATAAAGGAATATGCCGAGCAACCGGACGGCGAATTCCGGTTTGATACATTCTATAAACAGATTGCCATGTCGTACGGCCTTGGCTTGAGACTTGATTTCGGATTCTTTGTACTCAGGCTGGACGGTGGCATGAAGGCCTATGACCCATCGGGGCAGACAATGTACCAGAGGCTTCCTCTCATACATCCGTCTTTCACCAGGGATTTTGCATTCCATCTGGCGGTCGGTTATCCGTTCTGACCATTTAATTTAATTCCACCATCAATTATGAATAAGGAAATAAGACAACATAAAAATGAAGACCTACTTTATGAGTTTGTCAAGTGGAAGCAGCGGCAACTGCTACTATCTTGGCACAGAAGAACATGCAATCCTGATTGACGCCGGCATTCCGGTAAAACAGATCAAAGGATACCTTAAGGATGTAGGTATCCCGTTTGAAAGGATCATGGCTGTATTTGTAACCCATGACCACGCAGACCATATCAAGGCTTTGGGCAACCTGGGCGAAAAGTGTCATATTCCGGTTTATGCCACTCGCGATACCCATGAGGGTATTAACAACAACTACTGTATGACCGAGAAGCTCTCCACCTGTGTCCGTTATCTGGACAAGGATGTGCCTTTCAGGTTCTATGATTTTGTAATTACTCCGTTTGAGGTTCCTCATGACGGTACTGACAATGTGGGATATAGGATAGAGGTCGATGACAAGGTGTTCTGCTTTGTCACGGACCTGGGGCATATAACTGAAACGGTATCCAGCTATATACTTCAGGCAAACTACCTTATCATGGAGGCTAACTATGATGAGGATATGCTCCGTATGGGTAATTATCCCCAGTTCCTTAAGGAAAGGATTGTAAGTCCCAGGGGACACCTCAGCAACAAGACTACAGCCAGGTTCCTGGCAGAGAATATGACTCCTGACCTTAAATATGTCTGGCTCTGTCATCTGAGCGGCGAGAACAACCATCCTGAAATAGCTTACAAGACCGTAGAGTATGAGCTTCGCGGAGTTGGGATAATAGCTGGCAGGGATTTCCAGCTCTGTGCCCTCAAGCGCACCACCCCCAGTCAACTCTATATATTTGAATAGTAAAAAACCTGCTTAGTACATATCGCAGGTTCATTTGTATTGGTGCGAGCGAATGCTTGGAGCGAGACCGCGGACCCGGAGGGCCGCCAAGCGAACATAGTGAGCGCTTTTGCGTAGCAAAATAAAAAAAGGACTGGGTTCGATCCCTGATTGTGGACGAAAAAAAGAAGACCATCGAGGTCTTCTTTTTTTCGTACGCGATCAGGGATTCGAACCCTGGACCCATTGATTAAGAGTCAATTGCTCTACCAACTGAGCTAATCGCGCAAGCAGCTTTCCTTAAAAGCGATGCAAAGGTACTCCTTTTTGTCGTTACTCCAAAAATAAAAGGATACTTTTTTTTGAAAAAAATAAAGCTCCGATGAATCAATCGTCGGAGCTTCATTTATAAGATGTTGTCAATCAGTTTCTATCCTCATTGTTGTCATAGACAGACTTGGGAACCCATTCTATAAAGTCAAACAGGAACTCACCGTCTCTACTGTCAAGAATCTGCTTGATACGGATATAATAATCCATGTTGCTCTGGATGTAATCGGTCATAAGTGTAAGACGACCCATTGTGTTGATGTCACGATGCGGTGTCTCGCCGTCGTTTATGGTCTGTACACAGGAGCCTTTCATCCAACCGCGGTTTTTCATTGATTTGTCCAATGCAATGACTGCATCCTCGTCTTCCAGGTTGCTGTCCTTGATCCAGCCTACACTGGGATCGGTCATGTTCACTCGCAGGTCAACAGGAATACCCAGAGGTTTCCAGTCCGTACGTTCAACTGCAGCACCCGGAGCTACGCTTGCAATGTAGTTCTGGATGATTCCGCAGTGTGAGTTGGCACGGAATGATAACCTGAGCTGCCATGTTCCGTTATGTGGAACAGGAGGAAGCTTAACATACATGTCAAACTGTCCCTGGATATCAACGCCGTCACCTTCATAAGCGTAACTGCCGCTTGCGGATGCTGAACGCACCTGCATCCTGTAGTCCTGATTGTATGAAGCAAAGTTCTTGGGGTTCTTGAATCCGTAGCTGTAGTTTGATGATCCGGTGTTGCTGGCGTCGAACTGACGTGCTCCCGATGTTATGAAGTCTGGTGAAAGGGTTGAGCAGTCAATTCTCATGCGGCGGTCAAGAACGTCTTCGCGTACGTCGGAGTCATATTTCAGAATATCTTCAACGTAATGATATACACCGTTCAGTGCGCTGTATTGCTCAATGCCCCATCCTTCTTCCATTTCCTGGGCGGTGAGAATCTTTACACCTCTTACTTTGGGGCCTTTGAAACCGATGGTTCCGTTTCCTTCGTTGTCACGCCTGTTGATATAGACATTGCTCATGTCCAGTTTCTTGTTCTTGACCTGGGTGGATATTCTCATCAGGCTGTTTGGAAGCAGGGTTTCGAAATAGTCCTCAGGATCGGTCTTAAGCAAGCTGTGATTTTCTATGACTTCGCTTCGGCCGTTGATTCTGGACAGGTCCATAAGGAACGGAAGGATGTGATATGACAGGAATCTGTAAAGCGGGTTCTTGGGATTCTGCCGGTTGTTCATGATGGAATCAATGTCATTGTACTCGTTATAAATGTTCTTTGCGTAGTCAAACATGTCATCCACGCTATAAATACCGTTCGCGTTGAAGATAGCATCGGTGGGAACAAGCAGTGTAAAGCATGTCTTTCTCTTTTCCCAGTAGTGAAGGGTCCAGTCGTTACCGGCCTGGGTAAGGTGGACCGATCCGCGTACAGAGTCTTCGCCGATAGTGTAGGTGTAATCATACCACTCGCTCAATACGGTGTGGAAACCGCAGTCCTTAAGCGCTTTACTGAACAACTTGGTGTTGGGGTCATTGTCCACAAGGTCATATACATAGTTGCCGCCAAAGTCAATGCAGCGGTCAATGTAATGTACTACGCCGTTCTCGCATGAGTCATCCTTAGCTATTATGATTGCATTGTTCAATTGCCTTCTTAGAGCCACCACGGAGTCTCCCAACTGCTCAACCTTGGTCGAGTCAAGGGTCAGTATCAGGAAACGGTCGTTAAGGTTTACTTTAGGCAGAAGACCCGGAGTGAGGTCTCCTATAAAGCATGTTATGTCAAGCAAATGGGTCCATGCCAGAGTGTCGCAGTCCTCCTTGGGCAGGTCGTCGACCGTAAGGTAGGTTGCATCTATGCCCAGGCTTTTTGCAAACTGTTCACGTTCCTCCAGGAACTTGGCAATGGCATTGTTGTCAGGTGCAAAACATGTGTTGTGACCATAGGTGGAAAGGTCATTCCATATTCCTGCCCTTTGAAGGACTTTTACGAATTCACTGTAATTGGGGTTCTCCGCAAGGTCTGATGCCACGGTTTTGCCGTTAAATGTGTAATATGTGCCCGGGTGCATCTCATCCCAACACGCGGTGAAAACAAATGCCATGACAATCGCGCTTACAAATGCGTGAAAGCCTCTGAATCTGAAATTTCTCATATTAGCATTATGGATAAAATAGGGTTTTATTCTAAAACTATAAGCTTATTTGCACAAAGTTAAAATAAATATTTTAAAAACTAAAGAATTTTTTTGCGTTGTAATAAGAAATGTCCTCGATCATCTGTTCAATACGTGGCATTTCGCTTGCCGGAATCTCACCTTTCTCCACGTCGTTGCCTATCAGATTGCACAGTATGCGGCGGAAATATTCATGGCGTGCGTATGATACGAACGAGCGGCTGTCGGTCAACATTCCGACAAATCTTGACAGCAGTCCCAGCATGCTCAGCACCTGCATCTGCTGCTCCATGCCGTTCTTCTGGTCCAGGAACCACCAGCCTGCTCCAAGCTGTATCTTGCCGGGTACGCTTCCGTCCTGGAAGTTGCCTATGGTGGTGCCTACCATCTCAAAATCAGACGGGTTCAGGTTGTAGATTATGGTCTTGGTCAGCTTGTCCATGCTGTTAAGACGGTCCAGGTAACGGTTCATGGCCTTGGCGGTCATGACCTGCGACATGGAGTCAAACCCGGTGTCCTTGCCTATAAGCTTGAACATCTTTGAGTTCTGGTTACGTATCACGCCGTAGTGGAACTGCTGGGTCCAGCCGGTATCGGCATCCATCTTGCCGAATTCAATCAGCATGGCGCTCTTGAACTTGCGTATTTCGGCCTCGGTCAGGTTGGTGCCGCCATACACTTTTGCAAAAATGGCATCCAGCTCTGCGGTAGTGAAGTCATCGGCATAGAACTCTTCCATGCCGTGGTCGCTCAGGCGGCAACCCATCTGCTCAAAATACTTGTGCCGTATCAATAGGGCCTTTACAATGTCATCAAAACAATTTATGCTTACACCGCTCACCTTGGCAAGTTTGTCAATATAGTCGCGGTATGCAGCCGGATTCTCAACGGTCATGGCCATATCCGGACGCCATGTTGGCAGTACCTTGACCTTGAATCCGCTCTCACGTACCTGCTTGTGGTATTCCAGTGAATCCACGGGGTCATCGGTGGTGCAAACGGCCTCTACGTTGTAGTGCAACATCAGGTTGCGGGCGCTGAACTCCGGGCTGGCCAGTTTCTCGTTGCACTCGTCATAGATCTCCTTTGCGGTCTGCGGGTTAAGGACCTTGTCTATTCCAAAACAGGTCTTGAGTTCCAGGTGAGTCCAATGATAGAGCGGGTTGCGCATGCAGTAGGGCATGGTCTCGGCCCACTTCTGGAACTTTTCCCAGTCCGATGCGTCGCCTGTAATATATTTTTCAGCCACTCCGTTGGTGCGCAGGGCACGCCATTTGTAGTGGTCACCGCCCAGCCATAGCTCGGTGATGGAACGGAATTTGTGGTCCTCGGCCACTTCCTGCGGATTCAGGTGGCAGTGATAATCAATTATGGGCAGCTTCTTTGCATGGTCGTGAAACAGATGTACTCCGGTCTCGTTCTGTAAAAGGAAATTCTCATGAATGAACGGTTTCATATAATCGGTTTTTTAAGTTATTCAAAAAGACGTGCTATGTGTCTTTCAAGTATATTCTCCTTGACCTGCTCTGCAACTACCTGGGCATTACGCTTCAAAGTTGTGTAGAACTCATCGCCCAGTTCGGCGGCAATCTTGTAGCTTACATGCACAAGCTGGCGGAAATCAGGGTTGTAAAGCGGATCCTGCTGATTGTGTCGCAGTGCACGGGCGTATTCCTGACCGCTCCATGCGGCAATCTGTGCAGCTGTGGGCAGTTTGGCGGGATTTATGTCAATCACCGTAGCGTATGGGATGCACAGTTCTTCCATGCGTCCCAATGCTGATATGGCAATCTTCTTGGCCAGTTCCAGCGCTCTGTCGTCGGCCAGCGCAAGGCCGATGTTCTCCTCCAGCCATGTGGTGCCGGCTGTCTTTATGTGTATGCCTTTGTCATATTGCCTGATCAGTCTGCCCATAATGGGGTAGATTGAGAACTTGTCACTGCCGGAGTGGATGCTCAACTTGAGTCCTTCCGGCAGTCCGAACTCCTTTATTGCAAAGTCAATCACCAGCAGGTCTTCGCGGAACTCTTTCTCAAACTGTGCTGTATCGCCCACATAATCAACTCCTTTGTTGAACCGGCCGGTAAACTTGGGGGCTATTGTCTGCGCGGGTACACCTTCCTGTGCCAAAGCGCTCAGTATGAAGAAAATCTCAATGGGAGTCTGGGGCGAGTCAACCTCGTCCATCGATACCTCTGTAACAAAATTGTCTGCACCTTTTGTCTTGTCTATATGACGGTATATACGTCCCGCCTCCTGCACTGCGAACAGGTATTTGCCGGCCATGTTCTCAATCAGTTTGCGGTCCACATTGAACGGCCGGTCAATGCCGGGTATGGCAAGGCTGCCTGCATATTTCAGGTTCTTTTCCGTAAAAACGGCAATTGAATCAGCATCGGCGGTTTTGCCTATGTAATCGGCCACGTCAATGGTAAAGAAGTCCGATGCATACATAAACCTGTCAACATTGTTCATGTTTATGTGGTCGGCATCAACATAATAAGGCTTCCCGTAGCCCAGGGTGTTGATTGCTTCATCAGCTTCACGGCGCGTGTCCATAGGGTCGGTCCCTATAATCTGATGCTCACGGTTGGACTTGTTCCACACCGGTACAAAATCAATTCCGTATTTGTCCTTAGCCTCAATAAGTGCGGCCAGTTGAGCCTTTCCCTCATGTGAGAAACGGTCTCCTGTTCCAAAAGAGTATTTTCCTAATTCCATATTATTGCAAAGATATGATATCATTCACAAACTTTGAACCCTGCTTCTCTCAAAAATACTGTAGAACGGCCCGAATCATCGTTCAGGAGCCTGATTGTATATGCGGGGAATTCCCTTCTTACAGGGTAGCGGGAACGCAGTCTCTCGAATGCCGTGATATCGGCCCTGAGCATTGAGCAGTCCTGCATTACATCATATGTGTGCAGTATTGCGTCACCCAGCACGGTCTGCGGCTTCTTCCCCGATGCGTCTATGATGAACTCGGAAGACTGTACGGGAGCAGGTATGTCGCATACCTCCCAGTCAGCGCATGGCAGGTCAAAGAAATTGCCCAGAGCCTGCACGCACATGGCTGTGCCGGCAGCCTTGCCGTCCTGTGAATATCCTGCTATGTGTGGCGTGCCGGCAAAAAGAAGCTTGAGCAGCTCTCCGTCTATTTGGGGCTCGTTTTCCCATACATCCAGTGCTGCAGTCATGATTCTGTCGGTGGCAAGCATTTCCTTAAGCGCTATCGTGTCAACCACTTCGCCCCTGGAGGTGTTTATCAGTGTCTGATGTTTCTTCAGGGTCAGTAACCTTTGTCTGTCAAACATATGATGAGTAGAGTGCCTGCCTTCATATGTCAGAGGTACATGACAGCTTATTATGTCGCTTTGAGCAATGATTTCATCCAGTGCCACAAAGCCGCCGTGGCCTTCTCTCTCTGCGCGTGGAGGATCGCACAACAGGACCCTGAATCCCAACAGGGCCGCCAGACGGGCCACTTTGCTGCCCACATTGCCTGCACCTACAATGCCTATGGTCCTCTCCTTGCAGTCAAACCCGTAATGACGGGACAGTGTCACCAGCAGGGAAGCCATATACTGTTGCACGGACCATGAGTTGCATCCGGGAGCGTTTGTCCAGTTTATTCCTTGCCGTTCACACCAGTCAGTGTCAATGTGGTCGTATCCGATGGTGGCGGTAGCTATGAACCTTACCTTTGAGCCTTCAAGCAATGAGGCGTCGCATCTGGTGCGTGTCCTTACCACCAGTGCGTCAGCATCAGCGACCATCTCATTGCTGATGTCACTGCCGCGTGCATACACTACCTCACAGTAAGGCTCAAGAGCGCCCTTGAGGAATGGGATATCTGAATCACATATTATTTTCATAATGATAAGGTGAATTACCTATTCCACAAAGTTCGCTATTTTCATCCCGTCTTTTGTTCATACTTATTTAAAAAATTGTTAAGTTTGCAATATTGTATCGTCAGAAATGTTTTTCGCTTCAAATAAAAAGGACAATAACCCGTTCTGTCTGATTTTACGTGCCATATTCTGCGCAATGGCATTGACGTTGACCGTCTCATGCGGCATGAACGGCAAAATCCGTAAGGATCCGGATTATACTGTCCTGGTCATTCACTCCTATAATGATATGGGGCAGGAGGGAAGCTATTTCCGGAATTATATGGAAGGGCGTTTCAGGCACCATGGAATGAATGTCAGCCTTCACCACATTTATCTGGACCTGATACATAAGGAAAAGCCTTTCGTGAATGAGGATGGCCTGGACCTTTTTGTGGATACGGTATGCAGCTATGATCCGGATCTGCTTCTCATAAACGACGACCTGGCGTTCCATTACGTAATGCAGAATGAGGATGTCCTGCTTAAAACCATTCCTACTGTTTTTGCAGGAGTGTCGGCCTATACGTTTGCCCATCAGGACTATCCGCTGGTAACCGGTTGGCGTGACCCTGTCGATCTGGCTGCCAACTGTAACCTTTACCGCAATCTTGGTTACCCCGGCAATCCTATAGTTGAACTGGATTATGGAGGCTATCAGGATGAATTGCGCGAAAGGCTGTATGCCGGTATATCTGACACGGCATTCTTTATCAACAACTCTGATTTCCATCTTGAATACGCAGACCTGTCATCTCCCCGTTACAGGGACAAGATAATAGTAAGTTTTGTCTGCATGGCCGATCCCGAAAAGAACCGTCATCTTCTGTCCGTTGATGCCAATGATGGACTCAAGAACTCGGATATAGGCAAGTCGTATACCTTCGAGGGACGTCAGGGGCACATTCAGGTCAAATATGACCTGTTCAGCAACAGTCTTATTGATCTTACCCGTACTCCGCAGATAACTTGTATCCGTGAGCAGTTCGGCAGTTTCAGCAACCTTTTGGGTGCCAATGAGACTAATGCAGGTGAGAGTGAATATGAACGTCCCAAGTTCCTGTGCGGCTATTTTGCAAGCATAGAGACACAAATTACAGACCAGGTTCATTCGGCAATAAGGATACTGAACGGCGAGCATCCCAGGGATATATCGGTCGAGACGCATCAGAAAGGCTATTACATGGACTGGAATGCTATGGTCCAGATGGATCCTCCTCTTAACTACAGTGATTACAGGGAGCAGTTCAATATAGTCAATGTGCCGTTTGTAGTGGCCAATAGGGAGCTTTTCATATCACTTGTATCGCTGGCGGTTGTCCTTGTGGCAGGACTGCTTTCGCTTTTTACCAGCGTACGTTTCAAAAAAAGGAACACCCAGAGGGAAAATGCCCTGGCATTGCTCAAACAGGAGACTCAGCGCCGTATTCTGGTTCTGGAGGGCAGTTTCTCGCTATTCTTCAAGGTCAAGGACGGACGGATAGGTTTCCTTAAGAGTTCGGATAGAGAATCCGTAACCTATGAATGGCCTATAGAGGAGTACAGAAGGGAATTTGTGGCTCCCGAGAGTTACGGATCGTTTGACATCTGTACCGGGCTTGCCAATGCTGATTCGTATAAGTCAAAGGTCAGGGTCAGGGCAAAGTTACCTAACAACGAGTGGCACTGGTGGGAGGTTTCATCCCGCAAGAACCAGTCGGAGGATATGATTATAGGTTTCGTCATAAGGATTGATAAGATAGTTGAATTCGAGAAAACCCTTCAGGAGTCGGCAATCAGGGCCGAGGAGGTTATATCAAAAGAGAATTTCATTGCCAACATAACTCATGACATACGTACTCCGCTGAATGCCATTTCCGGTTTTGCACAATTGCTGGCAGAGGGGTGTAGTCTTGAGGACAAGATTCTATTTACAAGCCTCATACGGGATAATACCGAGCAACTGCTTGACCTTATTGACGAAGCGGTGCGAAAACCTGTTGACAGCACGGATTCCATGTCATTCAAAATACGCCGCATAAGTACTGCAAAACTGCTGAATGACAGCTACCATACCAACCGCATTCTCTGCCCTTCGCACCTCAGGTTCAGGTTTGAGCCGTATGATGGAGATGATGTCATGATAATGGCTGATCCTATCAGAACCAGCCAGGTAATAAACAATTTCCTCAGCAATGCGTTCAAATATACTCTTCAGGGGTCTGTCACATTGGGTTGGACAGTTCCGGAAGGTGAAGATTGCATCGAGGTGTTCGTGACCGATACGGGCATCGGTATCAGTGAGGAGGACAGCAAGCTGGTCAGGCAGCGTTTCGGTATGGCCAAGGGCAATTACAAGGGTACCGGACTGGGACTTGACATCTGCTACTCCATAATAGAGAAACAGAACGGGCAGTACGGTTTTACCAGCAAATTAGGGCAGGGTAGCCGTTTCTGGTTCCGTCTGCCTGTAGAAAACTCTAAAAATACTGCCTTATGAGACTTAAAGGATTCCTTCTGGCAGTGTTGTTGCCTGTTATTCTGCTTATTCCTGGCTGTACAGGGAGGCCTGTAAACGGTTTTGACAAAGAAAAGACATACAATGTCCTTTGCCTGTTCGTGTATGACTCCGTATTCCGGAACTATAGGGTTTATGAACAGACTCTGGAGCAGTCACTTAAGGAAAACGGGATAAATGCCGATATCCGTAACGTATATTCATCCGGTCATCTTGACCTTGCCCAGTCGGATGCACTTGAGGCATCGCTTAAAAGACTGAATGACGAACAATGGATTCCCGATATAGTCTGCTGTATCGATGACAGGACACTTAGTCTTTATCTGGAGGGTGAGTACAGCAAATGGCTGCCTGTGGTTGACAGCATTCCCATGGTTGCGGCAGGCCTTCGCTGTCCGGACTGGACACGCATCCGACGCAGTAATAACACGGCTGTATGTACAGACCTGCTTAATTTCCAGCGCAATATAGAATTGGCTGTGCGTATGGCGCCATATACCGCTGTGCCCGGTCAACCCATGTATCCGAATGTGGTGGTGATAGAGCTTGATACTACCGAATATGACAAACGTATTAGGGAAAGGCTGCACAGCGAACTGGACAGACCCCCATACGTGAACAATATGGATTACCATGTAAAGGACCTGCCGCTTGACCGGCTTGCAGAAAGATATAAGGATTCCATATTTATAAATGTGTTCTCCAATGCATGTCCTGAACTTAATGACTATCGCAGCGACGGAGACTATCATGTGCACAGAGTAAAGATCCTCAACAGTCTGACAATGACGCCTTTTCTTACGGTAAAGCGTGATATAGAGAACGAGCAGGTGCTGAGTAAGACTCTCAAACCGCAGTTCTCGGCAGTCCGTGACGGATTCGGCGACGGCTCCAGGCGCGCCTTGTGCGGCTACTTTGCTTCGTATGAGACTGTGGCACGGGATCAGGCGGAGTATGTGGCTCGTATCCTTCATGGAGAGGCTGCCGGCAGTCTGCCCATAAAGGAACATGAGGCCGGATACTATATGTCTTGGAGGGCTATGGAGCTTCTTAACATGAGTTATAATGATTTCTGTGATAACTTTATCATAATGGGTGCTCCGTGGCGCGTGCAGCATCCGTTCAGATTCATTATGTTCATTGTCTTTGATGTGCTGCTTTTCATTGCTATCCTTTCATTGCTGCTGTATCTTCTGTTCCGCAAGAAGGATGCGGAGCTTCAGAAAGCTCTGACTGACATAGAGAATGAGCGCATCATGCTGGATATGGCTCTCCAGAACGCAGATTGTATCGTGGTGAGTTCGGCCGATGACCTTATGGAACTGGAGCCTATGCTTCATCCTGATGATTCGGACGTGTTTGCCGAACTGTTGGCCTTACTTGCTTCCGGAAAGCCCTTAGGGTCAAAGGATTTCCGCCTCACAAAGGATAATGGCGAGACATACCGCTGGTGGCAGTTCAGACCCAATGTCAACATGAATGCCCAAGAGGACCGTATCGATATGCTGGAATCGCTTTCCGGCATTGTAATAGACATCAATGACATGGTGTTATATAACGAATACATGACAGAGGCTGCCCTTGTGGCCGAAGAGATTACCAGCAAGGAAACCTTCCTTATGAATATCAGTCATGAGATACGTACTCCGCTCAATGCCATTCTGGGATTTGCACAGCTGCTCAGCACCGATGACGGCCTTATCCGGGGGCAGGAGCGGGATGAGATTGTAGGTCTTATACGTGAGAATTCCAACCTGCTGGGAGAGATGATAGAGGATATTCTCCAGTTCTCTCGTTTTGAGAGCGGCAGGGTAGATGTGAATCCGGTTGAGACTGAGATAGCACCGTTGATGAAGCACATATTCGATGAATGGTCATCAAATGTGCCGTCTGCCCTGAATTTCAGGTTTGAAGCAGGCAGGGAGAATGTCTACGCCTTTGTTGATCCGGCCAGAGTCGAGGCCATTCTGGGGCAGTACATCAAGAATGCTTTCAAATTTACAGCAAAGGGATCTGTCTGGATTGGCTGGCGCTATAACCTTGGCCTGGAGCAGGTTGAATTGTTTGTCGAAGATACCGGTTGCGGAATAGAGAGCCGCAGGTTAAACAAAGTGTTCAACATATTCTGGAAGGATGATATGTTCAAGACGGGAGTGGGCCTGGGTCTGACCATCGCCAAGATGTTCACAGAAAAGATGGATGGTGAAGTTGGCGTGGAAAGCAAGCCTGGAGCGGGCAGCTGCTTCCATTCATCCTTCAAGGCTTATATCAAATGCTGAAACTGTAATGAGACGTCTGTCGGTTATATTATTAATGATTGTATCCTGCGTATGTGCATCGGCCCAGATACGGAACCGTCTGGGCGTGGGTAATGAGCTGTATCTCAAATATGCCAACGGCAGGATAAGGCAGTTTGACGAGTCAAATATCCAACTGGCCGATTCCATTTACCGGTATGGAGTTCATAAGAATGACTCCAGAATCAGGATGCTTGCACTGTCTCTTGAACTGCCGCCCAGGTTTATCCGCAATGATACCGTACGCGTTAACGAGATAGTTTCTGAACTTAAGTCCATGTCCGGTTATAACAACCGTATGCGTGAGTTCTATTTCCTGACCATGCACGACTACTGCAATATGCTCATACTGGCGGGACGTATTTCGGATGCCATGCTTGAGGCCAGAGCCATGTCTTCGCTTGCCGCGGGAACAGGCAGTAACCTGGGACAGATGTATGCACACAGGGTCATCGGCCTTATACAGTCCTACCGTTCAAATGCCGAGCTTGCAGTATTCAATTTCAAGCAGGCCGCCGAATACAGCATCCGCGCCAAGGAGGAGCAGGAACTGCCTGTCATATATAATCTGATAGCGCGTGAGTATATCAAACTGGGCAGGTATGACCAGGTAGAGCATTACTGTTCCATGGCCGAGGAGTATCAGGATTTCTATCCCTCGCTTAGGGTCAAGACTATGCTGACCAAGGTTTATCTTTATGATGCCCAGGGTAGGACCGATGATTTCAATGCTGTATATCAGGAACTGATAAACAATCCTTTGTACCGTTCTCAGACTGACCGCGATACTCGGTTGATGATTGAGATATGCTGGCTCCGTTCATGCGGCCGGTTGCAGGAGGCACTTGCCAAATCCGACTCGCTCTCCAGTGACAAGGACCGCTTTGGCCAGAAACATCTGATTTATGCCGTCGGAGATGATTATCCCAATGCATACCGTCAGCTTAACAGCCTTATGGGAACCAAGGATTCAATTTACATCGCTGTCCAGAATGAGGATATGGCAATCCTTGACGCAGAGCTCAACAATGCCCGACTCAGACTTGAGGCACAGCGTCTTAAGTCCCAGCAGGAGATGTCCATCATGTTCGGGTTCATCCTGCTGTTCATGCTGGTTACAGTTGTCATTCTGTTCTCACAGTGGAGTCTGGAGAAGAACCTGGATAATCTGCGGGAAAGGAACCGTCGTGAACTGGAGGCCCGGAACGCCTATCGTAAGGCTATCGATTCCAAGGAACTTGAGAATGATATGAAAACAAGAATATTACAGAACAGGCAAAATAAGGATCTGATATGAAAACTGGAATAAAGAATTTTGTTGTCAGGAACCACTATCTGGTTGTTGCTGTGTTATGCTTTCTGGTGGGCGGATTGCTGGCTTTGATGTGTCTGATCCAGAAGGTGCCGCTGTTATTCGGGGTGTTGGGCGTTTTTATCCTTACGGGGGCAATGTTTTTCTATTGCCTTAAGCTGGTTACTGAAAAAACGTACAGGGAGTATTTTGAGGACAGCTATAAGATAGAGCACGAGACCATCGAGGAGGAGATAAAGAAATCTGTCACATATCACCGTTATCAGGAGGCTGTGCTGAACCGGTACGAGTCAGCCTGCCGCGATCTTGGCATAAGTAAGGAACAGAGTGAATGGCTGCTTATGCTTTTGATGGAAGAGAAAAAGAAAGCGGATATTGAGATGAAGGAGAAGGGAATTCACATCTGATTATTTCCCCGCAAGTTCAACCAGCTGGAGTTGTGTGACCACGCAGCTTGTCAGTTTTTCCAGGATTATTGGTTTTGTGATAAAGTCATTGGCACCCAGGCTGAATCCTTTGACAATATCCTCGTTAGAATTGAGTGCGGATAGGATCACCACTCTAATGTCTTTTGTATCAGGGTTTTCCCTTAAGCGTTTAAGCACTTCATAACCGTCTATCTCCGGCATCATCAGATCCAGCAGAACCAGACTGGGCTTGTTCTTGGCAATGAAATCCAAAGCCTCCCTGCCGTTATTGGCAGTGCTTATAGTGATGTTCAGACGTGACAGGATCTTGCTTATGAGAAGCAGGTTCATAGGAATGTCGTCAACTGCCAGTACGGTGTGCTTGGATAAGTCAATATTCTTGATGTCAGTAGGTGTCATATATTATAGCCCTTAGTTGATTGCGCAAATATAGGCAGTTTTTGCAAATAATCAAATTTTATCGAGCTCGGCGGTGACAGTTGACAGCAACAAATCCATAATTACCGGTTTCTTGATGTATCCGGAGGCTCCAAGACTCATGGATTGCTCTATGTCTTCGGCTGATGTATAAGCCGACACCATTATGACGGATATATCCTTAAGTGTCGGGTCAGCCTTTATCTCTTTAAGCACCTCCAGGCCGTTCATTATTGGCATCTGTATGTCAAGAAGCACTACATGAGGCCTGAGCTGGCGAACTATATCAAGCGCATCACGGCCGTTTACTGCAGTGAGAATCCTGACGTTGGTCCTGGCCAACATGGTCTTGAGCAGGATTATGTTGACGGGTATGTCGTCAACAATCAGTACTGAGTATTTTGAATAGTCTTTCCTGTTGTCCATCTCTATTCCGGATTATGGTTATTGTTACTGGCCAGCCAAATCTTTGGGGTGACACCAGTTATCTTTTTGAATACGTTGTTAAAAGCCGATGCGTTGGGAAAACCGCATGCCTCGGCTATGTCCGATTGCTTGGCATCCCTGTGATGCAACAGATACTGTTCGGCGTAGTCTATCCTCAGGGTGTTTATGTAATCAGAGAAACTCATGTTGTAGGTGTTGTTGACCAATCTGGAAACGTATGTTCTGTTGGTTTCAAGCCTGGAAGCGATATCCGAAATGCGAATTCCCTGTTTTAGGAACAGCTGCTCGGTTACTATCAGGTCTTCAAACCTTATTCTCAGATCCTCTTCATCGGCCTGGCTCTGATGAGCGTCGGCTATTATCCCGCCGGATTCTTTGGGTGATTCGGCGGTCCGGTGTCTCTTTTCCGTTTCCGCTTCCATTTCCATTTTTGTTTCCGGCTGCTGTATATTGGCCATGACATGGAATACACCTTTATATGAGGTATAGTATATGGCACATGACAGAATGAGAACGATGAGTGCCGAAAACAGGGTCGATACACCCGTGGTAATGCCTGTGATTTCCAGGACAGTCAATGCAATGATGACTGCAGTACAGTTAAAGAGCTGTATGTGCCGGGTTCCTTTTGCTGTTTTTATGACAATGAATACAACCCAGATAAGCAATTGTGCTGCCAAAACTATGTAAAACACCCAGAATGAACAAAGATGTATCAGATTCTCAATCCTGTCATATCTGCCTCCTGCAGGTGTTTTGCCTATGGCGTCTACAAAAACGTCTGTTCCCGAAAGCATTATCAGAATGGATTCGGCAAACAGCAGAGCCACGGGTATTGCAATCCAGGCTTGTATGGCCGGTTGCGGTCCTTTGTCCGGCAACAGGCTGTTGATGTATAATATCGCAACCGGAATGAGTAGGGGTGCAAAAAACTGTTTTATAAGGAAAAATGACAGCATTGTGTTCCCGTTGCTGCATGATATGCCGGCTTGTGCCATTGATACTATTCCTACTGTGCCCAACAAAACCTCAAGTGTCCTGAACGCCTTTTCACCTTTTTGGGTGAGAGGATTCAGGACAAGCCAGAAGAGACATGCCGCGAACGGCAAGAATGAAATCACTGTTATGAACATGTGAGTGCTTTATCAGAAAAAGTCATTGTCTTCATAAATCTTGTTTTCTCCCCATACGCTGTTTATGTCAACTGAGTAATTGTTTTCCCAGTCTGCTACAGTTGCCGTAAACTCTATGGCCTGGTATAATGTGGCCAGGTCCAGTCCAAGATGGAAAGTGTATTGTTTGCCGCATATATAGCTGTTGCCGGGAAGTACACCGTATATGGGAAACTTCTGCACCTGGTCTTTCAGCTCTCTCATATGCTGTCCGTTGTAATCAAATTCATCCACGTCAAATACCACTTCAATGTATTGTTTGCCCATCCTTATTTCATCCGGTACGGAATAGAAACGGCTGCTGTGCTTGCGGTCAGGAACCAGATTGTCTATTCCTACGAACATCTCATTCTCCGTTCCCACGCCTACGCGGGCATTGCCTTCAAATACCGGAACCTCGTCACGGATTACTTTCTGGACCCATCTTCCGCCATTGTTTCCTATGGAGTCAATGTAATAGCCCTCGGTTGCCACGTTGTGTGCGGAAAGTTTCCTTATCCTGATGTGTCCCTGAAGTGCCGGATCATAGGTTATGTCGCATATGCGGAAACCTATGTCATTGGTGATGTGGCGGAACACAAGCGGTATCACATCCATGTATGATGTGCTGCGCTCCACCGGTCTTGATACAAGCGGACCGGCCTGTGTGTCTTCCTGACGGTATGGTATCATGTAAGTGCGGTTGCCAGCCAGGAATTCCGTTTCATCCACATACGGGTAATATGCGCTCAAGAGTATGGTTTCCGTGCTGTACCAGTTTCTTGAATTGAAGGTTTTTGATCTGATGCCTGCGTTTTCAAAGACCCGCTCATTATTAATAAGGATGGCATTGGTCTTTGCGTCTATGCCCATGAGTCCGAAAGGCTTGCTGGGATCCAGCTTGGCCTCCTGGTCATTTTCCGTGGCAAAGTTTTCATACCCGTTTTCTGCTCTTGTTCCGATGCGTCCTTCTTTTGAGATGACTACATCAAAGCTGACGTCCTTCTTATCTTCGAATCCGTCAAAAGACTCCATTTCGTCGTTGACTGTGCACGAAATGATTGTGAAAACGACAATCGCTAAAATAGTCCCTAATGTGATTGTTCTTTTCATATTGAGTGATTTTTCATTGCAAATATACGACAATTTTACAATTCTGCAAAAAATTATTGCAAAATCATCAAAAATTTTTAATTTCACAATATTGCAAAAATATAAAGCCCGACCATAGGCCGGGCTTAAGTTATTAACTTACAGAGACTTTACGTGTCAATAGGCAAACATAGGGTAATCTTTCATAATATTGTTCACCCTGGCACGTACTTTTGCAATTACAGCCTCATCCTCCGGAGCATTGAGTACTTCCTCAATCATTTCGGCTATGACAACCATCAGGTCCTCCTTGGCTCCACGTGTGGTAATGGCGGGAGTGCCGAATCTCAAGCCTGAAGTCTGGAACGCGCTGCGTGAATCAAACGGAACCATGTTCTTGTTTGCTGTGATGTCGGCTGCCACAAGTGCCTTTTCTGCAACTTTACCTGTCAGATCGGGATACTTTGAGCGAAGGTCAACCAGCATGCTGTGGTTGTCTGTGCCGCCTGATACAATTGTGAAGCCGCGCTTGGTCAGTTCCTCGGCCAGCTTCCTGGCGTTCTTCTGGACCTGAATCTGATACTCCTTGAATTCGGGCTGCAGAGCCTCGCCGAATGCTACGGCCTTGGCGGCAATCACGTGCTCCAGCGGGCCCCCCTGCGTTCCGGGGAACACAGCTGAGTCTATGAGCTGTGACATCATCTTGGTCTCACCCTTGGGGGTCTTGCGTCCGCGGGGATCCTCAAAGTCCTTACCCAGTAGTATGATACCACCGCGCGGACCGCGCAGTGTCTTGTGGGTGGTGGATGTTACTATATGGGCGTACTTGACCGGGTTCTCAAGCAGACCTGCTGCAATGAGTCCTGCCGGGTGTGCCATGTCTATCATAAGGAGAGCGCCAACCTTATCAGCTATCTTGCGCATGCGTGCGTAGTCCCATTCGCGTGAGTAAGCTGATCCGCCGCCTATTATGAGTTTGGGCTTGACCTCAAGGGCAAGCTGCTCCATCTTGTCATAGTCAACACGTCCGGTCTCAGGATTCAGGTCATAGCCTACAGCGTGATACAGTATGCCTGATGAGTTTACGGCTGAACCGTGTGACAGGTGCCCTCCGTGTGCAAGGTTAAGACCCATGAAGGTTTCGCCGGGCATAAGTACAGCCTGAAGTACGGCTGCGTTAGCCTGTGCGCCTGAGTGGGGCTGTACGTTTGCGTACTCTGCGCCGAACAGCTTCTTGATACGTGCAATTGCTAGGTTCTCAGCCTCGTCAACAACCTCGCAGCCGCCGTAATAGCGCTTGCCTGGATAACCCTCGGCATACTTGTTGGTCAGGCATGAGCCCATGGCCTGCATAACCTGGTCGCTAACAAAATTCTCGGAGGCAATCAGTTCAATGCCTTTAGCTTGGCGCTGATGTTCGCGCTCAATGATGTCAAAAATCTCTTGGTCTCTTTTCATTTTTATAGTAAAGTTGGTTTTAAATCCTTTAGAACATGATTCCGTATGAAAAGGATATTATGCCTACCCGTCGGTCAAGCCTGTAATTAGGGTCCGGTTCACTTTCATTTGTGGCGTACATGCCCCGGGTTACCTTGCTTATTGTTGCCTCATACTCAAAATCTAGGAATGTCCTGCCTATCTGTATGCTTAACCCTAAGGTCCATCCCATAATCAGGTTGTTGGGCGATTCGCTGAACTGGTACGGGGCGGGCGCCATATTACTGTATTCTACCGTATAATATTTGTCGGGAATATATCTCAGTCGCGGGCCTGTAAAAACAGACATGCTGTATGGTGGCTGGTTTACGAAATGGTATCCTATCTGCACGGGAACCAGCAGTGATTTCATGGAGTATGAATACGTCATCTCGTTTCTGGAACCGGATTCCTCGTCCCAGCTGTTCTTGTCAATTATGAATGATGATTTGTTAAGGCTAAGTCCAACGCCTGTCTGGAAAAGCAGTCTTTTTGAATTCAGTCTCAGCTGCAGTGATGCAAAATTCCCCACTTGCGTATCCTGCGTGTATTCAGACATGGAGTGTCCGTCAATGAATATGTCTGTCATGTAGGTGCTGGTGGCGGCGAATCCTATACGGGCTCCCCATACGACAGACGGTATGCCGTTGTCTTTATCTTTATCTTTATCTGAAGGTTGCATGGCATGCGTCATCACTGCTGGAATGATTGCACATGCCATTGCCCACACAAACCTTTTATTCATTACAGAAGTTTTATCTCACCTTTATGGATATCCTTGTTGCAATACCGGCAGCGCAACGTACCGTTATCCTTGTCAACCACATCGAACACGGTCTGCATGGGTTCGTGGTTGGTTATGCACTTGGGATTTCCGCATTTTACTATGCCGCATATCTCGTTAGGCATGGAAATTCTCTTCTTTTCAACTACCTCATAGTCGCGTATGATGCTCATGACTATGTTGGGTGCTATGACAGACAGCTTACTGCACTCCTTTTCAGTGAAATAGCGGTCAGCTATCTTGATTATGCCTTTGCTTCCCATCTTGTGGCTGCTCAGGTTAGCACCTATGGTTATGGGGGTGTCAATGCTGGTAAGTCCAAGCAGATTTACCACGTCAAACACCTTGTCCGACGGTATGTGGTCTATTACCGTACCGTTTTGCAGTGCAGCAACAAGCAATTCAGATTTTCGGGTCTTTTCCATAGCGCTCAGTTAAGAAGGTTCAACGCATTGCAGATAAGGGCTTCGCGGACATACAGTCCGTTCTTGGCCTGCTGGAAATAGTATGCCTTGGGATTTGCGTCAACGTCCTGTGCTATCTCGTTTACTCTGGGCAGGGGATGGAGTATCTTCAGGTTCGGCCTGGTGTTCCTGAGCATGTCATTGCGCAGAATGAACATGTCCTTGACGCGCTCATATTCCATCAGGTCGGTAAAACGCTCACGCTGCACACGGGTCATGTACAGGATGTCGGCGTCGGCTATAGTCTCCTCGTCGAATGTCGAATGCTCCTGGAACTTTATGCCGTTCTTGCGACAGTACTCCTTGTATTCCTCGGGCATTTTCAGCTCGTCGGGTGATATAAAATGGAAGGTGGGGCTGAAGAACCTCATGGCCGTGAGCATGGAATGTACTGTACGGCCATACTTGAGGTCGCCCACCAGATAGATGTTAAGGTTGTCCAGCCTGCCTTGCGTCTTGAGCATGGAATAGAGGTCCAGCATGGTCTGTGAGGGATGCTGGTTGGCTCCGTCGCCCGCGTTGATGATTGGTACCGGCGACACCTCGCTGGCGTATCGGGCGGCACCCTCCAGATAGTGGCGCATTATTATCAGGTCGGCGTAATTGCTTACCATCATTATGGTATCCTTGAGTGTCTCACCTTTTGATGAGCTGGTGGTAGCGGCATCCGAAAAGCCTATCACCCGGCCGCCCAGGCGGTTCACTGCGGTTTCAAAACTGAGTCGTGTCCTTGTGGATGGCTCGAAAAAAAGCGTGGCCACTATCTTGCCGTCCAGAATCTTCCTGTTGGGATCGGCCTCGAACCGTGCCGCATGGTTAAGAAGCCACAGGATATCCTCCCTGTCAAGCCCCTCAAGCGATATCAGACTCCTGCCTGTTTGGTCCATTTGCGTATAGTTTGTTTTGGAGTCCAAAATTACTAAGAAAAAGCCAACAAAGGGAATGTCTGTTCATAACTTTCCCTAAAATGCCAAATTTTGCATGAAGTCTATTCTCCATACAGTCTTTTTGTGCTAAATTTGTAAAATAATTACGTAAGTAATGGCGGTCGTACAGACATCGGCTGCGGTTTAGACATTTATCAGATGAGCAAGACTTTCAAGCGTATAATATTGGGTCTGTGGATCCTCTTCCTGGCCGGAGTCCTGGCCGTGTACCTTATCTTTGCCGGTATCAGCAAGGGGTGGATAGGCAATACTCCTTCAGTGGATGACCTGGAGAATCCCATCGACAAGTTCGCAACCCAGATAATTTCGTCCGACGGAGTGGTCCTGGGTACTTTCGCCCGCAGTGAAGACAACCGTGTCTGGGTGGATTTTGAGGAACTGTCACCTTATCTGGTCAAGGCTCTTGTGGCAACTGAGGATGTCCGTTTCCAGGAACACTCAGGCATAGACCTCAAGGCTCTTGTCAGGGCAATCGTCAAACGTGTAATACTTCAGCAGCGCAGCGCCGGCGGCGGCAGTACGCTTACCCAGCAGCTGGCCAAACAGCTTTATACCGAGCATGTGGCACGCAGTTCAGTGCAGCGCGCTCTCCAGAAACCCACAGAATGGGTGGTAGCCGTAAAGCTGGAACGTTGCTATACAAAGGAAGAGATACTTACGCTTTATCTTAACAAATATGATTTCGGCAACAACGCCATTGGTATTTATACGGCTTCCAGGACGTATTTCGGCAAACTGCCTTCCGAACTGAACGCCGAGGAGTCGGCCATGCTAGTGGGAATGTGCAAGAATTCATCACTTTACAATCCTCTGCGCCGTAAGGACATGACCCGTGAGCGCCGTAACGTAGTGCTCAGCCAGATGGAGAAAGCCGGTTATCTGGGTGAGACAGAGACTGATTCCCTGCAGGCTACAGACCTGGTGCTGAACTACCATAAGGTTGATCACAAGGCAGGACAGGCTACATATTTCAGGGAATTCCTGCGCATCAGGCTGAATGAAAAGAAACCGGACCGTAAGAATTACGCTGAGTCGTGGCGTCAGCAGCAGTTCTATGAGGATTCGCTCGACTGGGAGCAGGATCCGCTATTCGGATGGTGTAACAAGAATCTGAACCAGAACGGAAAGCCTTACAACCTCTATACCGATGGCCTTAAGATATACGTAACCATAGATTCCCGTATGCAGCAGTATGCCGAGGAGGCTGTAGCCGCACAGTTGCAGGATTATCTGCAACCGGATTTCTTTAAGGCTAAGAAAAAGGTCCGGACAGCTCCGTACACCAGTAAAATAACGGCTGACCAGGCCCGCAGGATGCTTGAGGACGGACTTCTGAATGCCGGATACAGACGTATGCGTGACAATGGTGTTTCCATGGATTCACTCCGTAAGATATGGAGTACTCCGCATGAGATGGAACTATTCTCTTATGACGGTTATGTGGATACAGTGCTAAGTCCCATGGATTCCATCCGTTACATGAAACATTACCTGCGTTCAGGTTTCATGTGTATGGAACCCAGAACCGGTTACGTCAAGGCTTATGTGGGTGGGCCCAATTACGGAGCCTTCCAGTATGATATGGTTACCAAAGGCCGCCGTCAGGTAGGCTCCACCATGAAACCGTATCTCTATTCACTTGGCATGGAAAGCGGATTCTCTCCGTGTGACCAGGTCATTAACGAGACCCAGACGCTGCTGACCGAGGCCGGGCAGATATGGCAGCCCAAGGATGACGGCAAGCAGATGCTCGGTCAGTTGGTTACACTCAAGTGGGGGCTGTCTCGCTCCAACAACAATGTAACAGCCTGGCTTATGGGTCAGCTCAGTCCATACGCATTCGTCAATATCCTGCATGAGTTCGGTCTAAGGAACCAGGCCATAGAACCGGTCGAGTCACTTTGCCTTGGTACATGTGATGTATCGGTGCAGGAGATGGTCAGCGCATACACTGCATTCGTTAATCACGGCATACGTACGTCGCCGGTTTACGTCACACGCATAGAGGATGCCCAGGGCAATACCCTGGCACAGTTCACCGCACGCAGCAACGAGGTTATAAGTGAGGAGACATCGTTCAGGATGATAGATATGATGCGTGCCGTTATAAATGAAGGTACTGGAACCCGCCTGCGTAGCTCCAGGCTTTTCCCTACATTCAGCAAGGTTGACTGTGGCGGCAAGACCGGCACAACCGATAACCATTCCGATGCATGGTTCATGGGCTATACCCCTGACCTGGTAGCCGGATGCTGGGTAGGAGGTGAGGACCGTGACATCCACTTTGACGATATGGATCACGGGCAGGGTGCCCACGCCGCGCTTCCCGTATTCGGCATGTTCATGGACAAGGTCTATGCCGACTCAGTGAATCTGGGCTATTCGCCCACAGCCAGGTTTGACATACCTAAGGATTATGACCCGTGTGCAGGCGATGTCAGACACAGTAACGTAAATGACAACTACTCGATAGAATCTTTCTGATGGAATTTGCAGCAATCATACCTGCCCGATACGCTTCCACGCGCTTCCCGGCCAAGCCTCTTGCGGTTCTTGGCGGCAAGCCGGTGATAATACGTGTCTGCGAGCAGGCAAGCAAGGTGTTCAGTCACGTCTTTGTGGCTACAGATGACGAACGTATATTTAATGCGGTAAGAGAAGGTGGTTTTACCCCTGTTATGACACGCCAGGACCATAAGAGTGGTACGGACCGCTGCTATGAGGCGTTCTGCAAATGTGGCGTGAATGCCGATGTGGTAGTCAACATCCAGGGTGACGAACCTTTTATCCAGCCGTCACAGCTCCTTACCGTCAAGAACCTGTTTGATGCTCCTGACACTGATATCGCCACGCTTGTAAAGCCGTTTTCTCCGGATACGCCTTTTGAAAAGCTGGCTAATCCCAACAGTCCCAAGGTGGTGGTTGACGACCATTGGAACGCTCTGTATTTCAGCCGCAGCGTAATCCCTTATCTTCGCGGCGTACCGGAAAGCGAGTGGACATCCGTACATACCTACTACAAGCACATAGGACTTTATGCATTCAGGTCTCAAGTGCTTAAAGAGGTTACAGAATTGCCTCAGGCACCACTGGAAAAGGCTGAGAGCCTGGAACAGTTGCGCTGGCTCTCCGCGGGATACCGGATAAAGGTAGGTGTAACTAATGTCGAAACAATAGGAATAGATACTCCCGATGATCTGGCAGCCGCCAACATTTTCCTTAAAGAGTATCAGCTATGAACAGAAGTTGGGGCATATTGATTCTTTTTATTCTGGAGTCTGCCGCATTCCCGGCAGGCGCTGTCAGGCCGGACAGTCTCAGGCAGGAGCGCAGGAACATTCATGAACTTAAGGACGGTTCGGTTTATACCGGCCAGATGAAACTGCGCAAGCCATCGGGTACAGGCAGTATGGAATACCCCAACGGCGATGTCTATGAAGGCGCTTTCGAGAAAGGGCTGCGCTGTGGAGTAGGTATATGCTATTATTCCAACGGTGACCTGTATCTGGGTTACTGGGAGAACAATGTCCGCTCCGGTGAGGGCGAACTCCAGTATGCATCGGGCGATGTGTATAAAGGCAACTGGCAGGATGGAGAGAGAAACGGCAAGGGCGTATATATGTGGTCTGACGGTTCTTTCTATTCCGGCGAGTGGTCCGACAACCTGCGTCAGGGTACCGGAACCATGTGCTGGAGTGACAGCTCAGAGTACAGGGGTGCCTGGCTCAAAGGACATCGTGAAGGTCAGGGTGAATACAAGAGCGGTTCATACATCTATTCCGGTTCCTGGAAGAATGACCTTGAGAACGGCAACGGCAGCTGCTCCATGCCTAACGGAGATACTTACAAGGGGCAGTTCCGTAACGGAGCCATAACCGGCAGCGGAGAATACAGTTTTGCCAACGGTGATTCATATAAGGGAACCTTGCGTAACGGCCTGGCCGACGGCAAAGGTGTATTCACCTGGGCTGACGGCTCTGTTTATGACGGTGACTGGAAGGACAACCGCCGCGAAGGAACCGGACGTATGGTCTGGGCCAACGGTGACAGCTATTACGGTGGATGGCAGAATGATATCCCCTGGGGTGAAGGATCCATGAGCCTGGCCGACGGCACCAGGTTCAAGGGCAGTTTCGTGAATGGAGTGGTTGACGGCAAAGGTGTGGTCGAGGAACCCGACGGCACGCGTCTGGAAGGTATGTTTAGCGAAGGTGTCCGTACCGGCACATTTACCGTCAAGGACAAATCGGGAAAGAAAATAAGGACAATCATATATTGAGACTATGATACTTGATTCACTTGACAGACTTGAAATCTACGGATATATCAGTCCGTTGATGGATAAGGTGTTGGAGTTCTTCCGTAACACAGACCTTACTGCCCTTGAGCCGGGCAGGATTGTGTTGCAGGGTGACAATCTTTTTGTCAATGTCAACCGGCAGGATGCCCAGACACGTGAGCAGGTGCCTATAGAGGCACATAAGGAATATATTGACATTCAGGTTCCCATATCATCCCATGAGGAGATGGGCTTTATCGCTGCTCCCTTCATGCCTGCTCCGTCCGTACCGTACAGTGAACTTAAGGATGTGGCATTCTACCCCGGACTCTGTGATACATACCTCAATGTAAGGAAAGGCATGTTCGTGGTATTCTTCCCGGGCGAAGGCCATGCACCGGCCATTACTGAATCAGGAATACTTAAACTCATAGTAAAAATACGCAAGCCATGTTAAGGATAATTGAGAATGACCCTTGGCTGACACCATATTCAGCTGCCATAGAAGGTCGCCACGATCATGCGTTGTGGCGTGAGAGCCAGCTTACAGGCGGTAAGTCCTGTCTTGCCGATTTTGCATCGGGCTATCTCTATTACGGACTTCTCCGTACAGACAGCGGATGGGTCTTCAGGGAGTGGGCTCCAAATGCCACTGAGATATTCCTTATAGGCGATTTCTCCGGATGGCAGGAGCAGGAGCGTTTCCGTCTTACACGCATAAATGATAACGGAGACTGGGAACTGCGTATCCCGCTGGGCATGATAGGCCACGGGCAGCATTACAAGATGCGCGTAAAATGGAACGGCGGTCAGGGTGACCGTATTCCCGCATGGTGCCGCAGGGTGGTGCAGGATGAACAGTCCAAGATCTTCTCTGCCCAGGTGTGGGATCCCAAAGAGGATTACCGGTTCAAACATAAGGATTTCAAACCCAAGCAGGACCCGCTGCTCATTTACGAGTGCCATGTAGGCATGGCCCAGGAGCGTGAGGGAGTGGGCACATACATCGAGTTCAAGAACAATGTGCTTCCGCGTGTCAAGGCTGCCGGCTATAACTGCATACAGGTCATGGCCATCCAGGAACATCCGTATTACGGCAGTTTCGGCTATCATGTATCAAGTTTCTTTGCACCCTCATCCCGTTTCGGTACCCCTGAGGAACTCAAGGAACTCATAGATACCGCACATGGCATGGGTATATCGGTAATAATGGACCTGGTTCACTCTCACTCTGTCAAGAATGAGTATGAGGGCCTGGGCAATCTGGCCGGTGATCCCAATCAGTATTTCCTGCCTGGAGACCGTCATGAACATTCAGCCTGGGGCTCGCTCTGCTTTGACTACGGCAAGACTCAGGTTCTGCATTACCTGCTCTCCAACTGCAAGTACTGGCTGGATGAGTTCCGTTTTGACGGTTTCCGTTTTGACGGCGTTACCTCCATGCTTTACTATAGCCATGGACTGGGTGAGGCGTTCTGCAATTACGATGACTATTTCAATGGCCATCAGGACGATGATGCCATCTGTTATCTCATGCTGGCCAACCGTGTCATTCACCAGTTCAATCCCGGTGCTATTACCATTGCCGAAGAGGTAAGCGGAATGCCCGGCCTGGCCGCCCCGTTTGAAGACGGTGGCTACGGATTCGATTACCGTCTGGCCATGAACATCCCCGATTACTGGATCAAGACCATCAAGGAAAAGAAAGATGAAGACTGGTCCATGGCCGGCATATTCTGGGAGGTTACCAACCGCCGCAAGGATGAGAAGACCATATCATACGTAGAGAGCCATGACCAGGCTCTGGTAGGTGACAAGACCGTTATTTTCCGTCTGATAGATGCAGATATGTACTGGCATTTTACCAAGGACGGCGGCAATGACGTGACGGCCCGCGGCATAGCCCTGCACAAGATGATACGTCTTATAACCGCATCAACCATAAACGGCGGATACCTGAACTTTATGGGAAATGAGTTCGGTCATCCGGAGTGGATTGATTTCCCGCGCGAGGGTAATGGCTGGAGCCATAAATATGCTCGCCGCCAGTGGAGCCTTATAGACAACAAACAGTTGGCATATTCATGGCTTGGCGATTTTGACCGCGCCCTGATGAAACTGATAGGTTCCGTAAAGAACTACCAGAACAAGGATGTGGTTGAGTACTGGCACAACGATGGTGACCAGGTTCTGGCTTTCGGACGCGGTGACCTTGTGTTCGTGTTCAACTTCAATCCCACACGCTCGTTCTCCGATTACGGTTTCCTGGTACCGCGTGGCTCATACAGGACTGTCCTGGACAGTGACAGCATAGAGTTTGGAGGCTACGGCAGGCTTGATGACAAGATGGAGCATTTCACCCTCATGGATCCCTTATATAAGAAGGTGCGCAAGGAGTGGCTCAAGCTTTACCTGCCGTCACGCTCTGCTATAGTGCTGAAGAAGGTAAGGCAAAATGGAAAAAAAGTCATGTGACAAATGCATCCGTTGGATTTGCGGAGCCCTTTTTGCAGCCTTTGCATTCTGCTGGCTCTGTTTCTTCCAGGGTAACTATCTGTATGCGCTTGTCCAGGGGCTTTTTCATCATAAGGATTGGGCTGTTTCCGGTTGGTTGCATGTTGTCGCTCCCATTGTGCTGACAGTTCTTACCATACTGATAGAAATGCCCGTGGCCAGACTGTTCAGGTTTAAGGATGGACTTTACGCTTGCAACTATCTTCCATCAGCTTTCCTGTTGGGTGTTGTGACCTGTTTTGACGGTCTGTATTGCACTCATGAACTATCAGTGCCGTCTTTTTCGGTATGGATTGTCTCCGTAACCTTTTCAGTAGCGCTTTTCTTTATATGCAGGATCGTATCTGCTGTTCCCAAGTCCGGATACAATGTCCGTCCACGTATTCTGGCTGGCAACCTGCTCATAATGTCACTGCTGTTTTGTCTCACCGCTTATTTGGGTAATACCGATGAGAATCTGCATCGATCCCTTATGATAAACAGATACGTCTCACGTGGTCAGTATGAGAAGGCCTTGCGCGTAGGCATGTTTGAAGAGGAGGCGGATTGTGCAGTGGTCAACGCTCGTCTGGAAGCCATGCTAAGACTGGATGCCTCTGATCCTGGAAGCGGGATAGGGGAATATCTGTTCAATTATCCTATTTATAGAGAGGATCTTGCACTGGATTATTTACATGTTTGCTTAGGGAGTACGGAATATGACTCTCATTCAATTCAGATTGCTATGGCAATGATTAGTCGTAACCTGCAAAAGGCCGATTCTCTTATTACGCCATACATTTATAAAGGTCAGGTCCCAAAATATTATATGCAGCTTTTGGCATTGACCGGAAACAGTCAGGCTCAATCCAGTTTCCCACAGGAATATGCCGCCCAGAAACAGATTCTGGACAGTTTCACCGCTCAGTTGGAAAGTCTAAGTGGTAAACCGGAAAAGTATCGCGCCAACAGCACATACATAGAATATCACAACACTTACTACTGGTATTATACTTTCCGCAGGCAGTAGTTCATTATTTTACTTCTCCTGCATCAGCCGGTCATAGTCTGTATGATTACCAATATATCTCACGTTATTGGTGTCGTACCGGTCGGAAAGTATGTCGTGTCTGGATTTATATTCATCAGTCTCAATGCCTCCCAGCCCCAGAAGCACATGCTTTATACGGCTGTTTATGAAAGGCTTTCCACTGGAATTCTTTATACGCTCTGCGGTTTCCGGATGATTGGTTATGAACTTGTCAGACATCAGGAAAAAGAACGGAATCTCAAACTGATATTTGGCCACCTCCTTTGTCATCTGTCTTTCATCTGTCCGTTCATGAAAATCACGCCAGTCATATACCTCCTCGCCATGATCGGACAGATAAATACCCACAGCATCATGTTCTTTTACCAGACTCCATACCTTGTCAACCACATAGTCATTGTAAAGGGTGGCGTTGGCATACTCGGCCAGAATCTTTTTGGCTTTGGCGCCTCCAAAAGCGGTTTCCATCTGGTTGGCGTCAAAAAATTCAAACTCCTCCGGATACCTCTCCTTGTAATTCACATGCTGTCCCATAAGGTGTACAATCAGCAGGGTGGGGCGCACAAACAATTGTGATGTATCTGGCATCAGATCCAGTATTTCTGCATCATACTGCATAAGGTTTTCGTTTCGCCAGTCAAACAGGCATTCTGATAACTCAGGTTTGTTGAATATCGTTCCGCCTATGCTGTTCCAGATATCAGAACTGTTGAGAGCAAACTGGTTAGTCAGATACCATACTGTATATCCTGCTTTGCGGAATATTGCCGGGAATAACGTGTGTTCTGTCCAGTTGTCACTATAGTCTTCATCCCACATGGAGAACATGTTTCTCATCACGTTTGATGTAAGGTTGCTTGTAGTGACCACATCGGTATAAGCAACCAGATGTCCTTCATCTTTAAGCCGTTCAAGCCTGGGATTTACGGGTGGAACCTCCGGGTTATAAAGTGGTGTGTGATATTTGGAGAAAGATTCTCCTATTATTAGGACAATCAACGGGCACTCATGTGTACTGTCGGCAATGGGCGTGTTGTGTGCCGTAACGGTAAGTGCGTTAAGTTCTCTTGGCTGGACTATGTTGAATGCTACTCCTTGCAACAATCTTATTGCGGTAGTAGAAAGGTGTGGCATGTATTTTTTCTCAGCCAGAAGTCTGTATTCTTTTGCTGTGAAACAACGTCCCAGTTTGATATAGGCGGGAATCTCTCTTGTCGAAGACCATAGGATAAGGGCTATTCCGGTCCAGTTCAGGATCTTCAGCGCACGTTCCGATAATCTGTTCCGGTTTTTGTTCATAAGATAACTCAGGTAAAAAACTATACCTGTAACAACAACCGAAATCCATAAACCGGGGTGGCCACAGGCCGATGCCAGGAACTCTTTTGATTCTCCCGGGGTTGTCTCCATGACCAGTTGGATAACCCTTATATTATATGTGGACTTATAAAAAAGGATTGTGAATAGTTCTCCTGTAAAGACCAATACTGCAATAGTCCAGATTATCCAGCCCAGTTTGACCTTCTTGAAAAGACTTGCCAGCAGACAGATTACATAGCAGTCAAATATCGGCATGAGAATACCCAGAAATATGTCTCCACCTACGCCAACAATATGACATGTCGTCAATATGGCCAGCTCCATCAGGATACAGAATGAAAACAGGTTTCCGGTGGAGCGTATGGGATATGATAGAATATTCAGGATTTTCATGCCGCAAAGATATAAATAAAGGTGGAGATGCTCTCTCCACCTTTATATAATATGGTTAAACTGCCATCAGCAATTCTCAATTGCACCCTGCGCGGCAGCCAGACGTGCAATAGGCACGCGGAACGGTGAGCAGCTCACATAGTTCAGACCAACCTTGTCGCAGAACTTGACTGATGAAGGCTCGCCGCCATGCTCGCCGCAGATACCGCACTTGAGGTCGGGACGTACTGAACGACCCTTCTCTACAGCCATCTTTATGAGCTGGCCGACACCCTTCTGGTCCAAAACCTGGAACGGGTCAACCTTAAGGATCTTCTTCTCCAGATAAACCGGCAGGAATGAAGCGATATCGTCACGTGAGTAGCCGAATGTCATCTGAGTCAGGTCATTGGTACCGAATGAGAAGTACTCGGCGCGGGCAGCAACTGCATCAGCGGTAAGAGCGGCACGCGGGATCTCGATCATTGTACCAACCTTGAACTCGAACGGCTTAACGCCCTCCTCCTCGAACAGCTTGGCTGCGGTAGCGCGGATGATCTCCTCCTGCTGCTCAAACTCATAGTGCTTACCTACCAGCGGAACCATGATCTCGGGCTGCGGGTTCAGGCCCTCCTTGCGCAACTGGATGGCAGCGCCGATGATAGCCTTGGTCTGCATCTCGGTGATCTCAGGATAGGTGTTACCCAGACGGCAACCGCGGTGACCCAGCATCGGGTTGTTCTCTGACAGAGACTCAACGCGAGCCTTGATCTGCTCCAGAGTTACGCCCATTGCATCGGCCATCTCCTGCTGACCCTTCTTATCGTGAGGTACGAACTCGTGCAATGGGGGATCAAGCAGACGGATATTGACTGGCAGTCCGTCCATAGCCTTCAGGATTCCGTAGAAGTCCTTGGTCTGGTAGGGGAGCAACTTGGCAAGTGCCTTTTCACGGCCCTCCTTGTTCTCGGCAAGGATCATCTCACGCATAGCCTTGATCTTCTCACCCTCAAAGAACATGTGCTCGGTACGGCAAAGACCTATACCGACTGCACCGAATGTGCGGGCTACCTCAGCATCGTGAGGAGTATCGGCGTTGGTGCGTACAACCAGACGTGTATATTTGTTGCACAGATTCATCAGCTCGGCAAAGTCACCGCTTATCTCGGCAGCCTTGGTCTCAATCTGACCCTCGAATACCTGACCTGTTGAACCGTTTATTGAAATATAGTCACCTTCCTTAAGAACAACGTCCTCAATCTTTACAGTCTTCTTAACGTAGTCAACGTTCAGTGCACCGGCACCTGATACGCAGCACTTACCCATACCGCGGGCAACAACTGCAGCGTGGCTGGTCATACCGCCGCGGCATGTCAGGATACCCTCGGCGGCAGCCATACCGGCCAGATCCTCAGGTGAAGTCTCTATACGTACCATGATAACCTTGTGGCCGTTCTTGTGCCAAGCCTCAGCGTCATCGGCGTTGAATACTATCTGACCGCAAGCGGCACCCGGTGAAGCGGGAAGTCCGGTGGTCAGGACCTTAGCCTTCTTAAGAGCGTTCTTGTCGAATACGGGGTGGAGCAACTCATCAAGCTTCTGGGGCTCGCAGCGCTGGATGGCGGTCTTCTCATCTATCAGACCAATCTTAACCATAGCGGTACCTGTGCGCTTACCGTTACGTGTCTGGAGGAACCAGAGCTTGCCCTCCTGAACGGTGAACTCCATATCCTGCATATCGTGATAGTGGTTCTCAAGCTTTGTCTGCAGGGCATCCAGCTCCTTGTAGATAGCGGGCATTGCCTCTTCCATCGAAGGATACTTGGCCTTGCGCTCCTCTTCGGATACACCAGCCAGAGCGGCCCAACGCTTTGAACCCTCTATTGTGATCTGCTGCGGAGTGCGGATACCTGCAACTACATCCTCACCCTGTGCGTTAACCAGATACTCACCGTTGAACAGGTTCTCGCCGGTAGCGGCGTCACGGCTGAAGCAAACACCTGTAGCAGATGTGTCACCCATGTTACCGAATACCATAGCCATAACTGATACGGCGGTACCCCACTCATCGGGTATTCCTTCCATCTTACGATACAGGATTGCGCGCTCGTTGTTCCATGAACCGAACACGGCGCAGATGGCGCCCCAAAGCTGGTCCATAGCGCTGGTGGGGAAGTCCTGACCGGTGCGCTCCTTAACGGCAGCCTTGAACAGCTTGACCAGTTTCTTC
>CADCBO010000010.1 GCA_902799685.1 uncultured Bacteroidales bacterium | reverse complement strand
GCTGCCACAGCGGCGGGGGTCGAAACCCCCGAGAGCGTCCATCCGCCTGCATACGCAGGAGCTGTACATTTCTTTGGGATTTCAAACATAGGAACTTATAGCCCCCTTCGGGGTCTAACGTTCGTCAGACATGCGCCGTTCTTAACGGGATCCTCCAAACTCCTACGCTTAACGCCGCTGCACTGACGTTCTCATTAACCCTTAGTCCCGCTCCAGCAAACGGAAACCTTTGCTCAATGTGTAAAAGGGGTCCCCTTTTTCACATTTTTGTGATTATCAGAATTTTTTATATGTTTGTGCAAATTATAAACCTTACATGTATTGCTTATGAAAAGGAATATTCTCAGAAGATTTTTTTATGCAATTGTATTTGCATCGTTAAGTTCAGGTATTGCTTCTTGTGATAAAGAGAAAGAAGATGATGGCATCAACATGGGTGCAGACAATACGACTGACATTGCTGTGACAGGTGGTGTGGAAAGCACGGGTATGACTTATGCCAATGTGCTGGGTTATGTCAACGTTACGGGAGACCTACGTGCTTTTCTTGGTGATCTGGATGTTCTGCCCTTTGGCGTTTGCTACTCCAAATCAGAGTCTTTCTCTAATTCACAATACGTATATTGCTACAAGATAATGGGAAACAAATTCTCTCTTATCTTAAGAGGTCTGGAACCGGACACCAAATATTTCTATCGGACATTTGTAGGTAATCAATATGGAGTAGAAACAGGTTCTTTTACTACAAAGCCGTTCTCGAATGTCGTGGATTTCAGGATAGGTTCAGTTTCAAAGATTGATTTTGATGAAGTCTCTCTCTCTGGGATAGGCTTTAACGGCAATTCTCTTGAAAACGAGTCTTACATATGGGGTGTGGCGATTTCATCCGATAAAGCCAACGTCAGCACAAGAATAAAGACTGTATTCAATCAGCTTGGTTGGGATAATTGGGAAGATTTCATAAACCATCAGACTGCATGGTTCGTGGATTTGGATAAAGACGAGTCATGCCAGATTTGGAATCTGATTCCTGGGACTACATATTATTACTGTCTGTTGGTGGAGATGGCAGGAAACATCATTTCCAGCGAAGTCCGTGAATTTACTACAAAGAATGTAGAGACAACTGATTTTGTCGATCTGGGCCTAAGCGTCAAGTGGGCATCGCGCAACATAGGCCAGACATCTCCATGGAGCATGTATCATGAACAAGATGGAACAGAACTGAACTATTATGACGCATTGACCGCTGTTACCAATGCATATGGTAGCAGCGCACGTCTGCCTACCGTTGCCGAGTTCAACGAACTGCTCAGCTGTTTATCTGGCGCCGAGTCTGAGTGCATAGGCGGTTGTGCTGTCGTTACCGGTAATAACGGGAAACAGATTGCCATTGTAGTAGGAAGTATATATTGGACCAGCACTCCGCAGTACAACACAGACGAGGCTCATCTTACGGCATCTATCTATACAACATATCCGTGGAGAGGATGGAACTGGTCTACAAGCTCCACTTATGGTTCAGACAACACAAGGAGTAAATATTTTGTTCGCGCGGTGCGGAATTAAATGTGCAAAAGGGGTCTGTCCCCAATTACACATTATTGCAGAGAACCTATTAGCAGGAAGAAGAGGCCCAGCAGGACAAGGAGCAGGTCGATGACTTTGCTGCGGAGGTTTTTCTCGTGGAAGAGGAGGGCTCCGCAGAGGAAGCTGACTATGACACTGGAGCGGCGGATCATGGAGACGATGGAGACCATTGATGCGCTGGAGGCTAGGGATACGAAGTATGCGTAATCGGCCAGGGTAAGGAATACGGCGATGAAGATTATGGGCCATTTCCATTGGAAGGGGGTGGTGCGCTTGCGTGTGGGCCACCATAGGGTGAAGAGGATTACCGTCATGAGGGCCAGCTGGTAGAAGTTGCTCCAGGCCTGTACGAACATGTTGTTGAAACGCCCCAGCAGGTATTTGTCAAACAGGGCGCTGACGGCTCCCAGTATGGTGGCCATGATGACGCAGAACACCCATTTGTTATGGGCAAAACTGATGCCCTCTTTCTTGCCGCTCACACTGAGCATGTAGAATGATATGACGGCAATGATTACACCTATCCACTGATACAGGTTCAAGCGCTCTCCAAATAGCAGCAGTCCGCCCAATAATACAATGATGGGACGGGTGGCGTTAATGGGGCCGAATAGGGTTATGGGCAGGTGTTTCATTCCGAAGTAGCCGAAGATCCAGGAACCAAGCACTATGAACGCCTTTAGCATTAGTAGGCGGTGCAGTTCCCAACCGGCAGTGGGAACATAAAAGATGCTGCCGTCCAGCATGCCTGTCTTCCATGACAGGAGCGTGAACGGCAGCATTAAGAGTGAGCAGAACAGGGTATTGAACCAGAGAACCGGAATGACCGCGTTCTCCTTAAGTGATTGTTTCTTGGCTACGTCATACAAACCCAGGAAAAGGGCTGAAACGAGAGCGAATGCCAACCACATGACTGCCTGCTTTCAGAATATCAGAACTTGTAGCTCAAGCCAACTCCAACCATCTCCTTGAACTGGACCTTTGCACCATGAGGATTACCGTCTGAATCCACGGTCTTGATGTCATCGTCATACTTAAGGGTTGACTGGAATGTCAGGGTGAGCAGCTTGGTCAGGTTGTAACCAATCAGGACATCCCAGTTCACATCTATGTTTCCGAACGAATCATCGTATGCGGTGAACAGGTCAAGAACTGATTTAAAGGTTACTTTGTCTTCAAAGAACTTATAGTCAACATTGACTTTGAGGATGGAACCTAACTGCGGCTTTACTTTCTTTCCGGGATCAATGCCGTATTTAACTGAAAAAGCGGTGTCAGTTACCATCGTGAGCTTACCTGCCACGGGTGAATAGTAAACTGCTATGTGGCTGTTGGGCTTGTAATCAAGACCGACTGACAGATTCAGATATGATGGTGTAAGCAACTTGGAAATAAGTTCCTTGGAATCATCAGTGTATTTGTATCCGTCGGCAAACTGTGACTTGAAGTCTAGCAGTGCGGCATAATAGAGCTTCTCAGTTATCTGGTGTCCTAACTTGGAGGCAAAGTTCAGGTTGTCCATGCCCTTGCGCCATCCGTTCTCCTCGGTGAAGTTCTGACCATAGGTGGCGTTCAGGTCATTTGTCCAGGACAGTTTGTCCTTTTTATAATTGAGCGATCCGTTGAGATACACGTTGTCCGAAACGACATTCTGACCACCCTCACTCCAGTTGGTGAATGAAGTCTGTGACATATTGAAACCTGCCAGACCATTGTGGCTCCAGCCTTCTTCAGCTTCCTGGGCATATAGGCTTGACGTAATAAGCGCAGCCAGTAAAAAAAGTGTCTTTTTCATTTTTATCTGCTTTAGGGTTATTTTGCCGCGAAGATAGATAAAAAAGGGATATGTTTCATTTTTTTGTGCTTATGGCATTGCCAATCAGGTAACAGGCTACTGCCACAACCATACCATTGATTGATGCGATACCCCAATGCAGCAGGTTTGCGACTGTTGCTCCCAGAATGACACCGATTACTGATGCCCAGTTGACAGATTTGATCTGAACGTCATCGGACATATAATCATCGCGGTTCAGGAAGTAGCTGACAATAAGGATTGCACCGATGGGAGGCAGGGTGCAGTTAAGAATGTTAAGCCAGCCACAGAAATTCCAATAAAGCCATACAGCCGATACAGTACCTATGATACCTGCAATGAGAACCATGGTCTTCTTTGAGAATCCGAATATGTTGCAGAGTCCCAGACCGGATGAGTAGAGGGCATTATCATTGGTAGTCCAGATATTGAGGCCAAGTACCAGAACTGATACATAGAACATGATTCTGTTAAGGTTGAGCATAACCTCAAAGATGTCATTGCCACCTACATATATGCTTGATGCGGCACCAAAGAAGAACATCAGGGAGTTGCCCAGGAAGAAAGCCACTACGGTTACCCAGAAACCAACCTTGGCGGTTTTTGAGAAACGGGCAAAGTTAGGTGTGGCGGTACCGCCCGATACAAAACTACCTATAACCAGACCGGCTCCGGCTATGATGGTAAGAGAACCGTCATTGACTTTTGCAAACTGGTCAACAAGTGAAGCGTCACCGCGGTGAATGGCCATAATCATGGCGATTGTACCTACGATACCAACCAAAGGTACTGCAATCCAACTGATAATGGCAAGGCTCTTTATGCCGTAATAAGCACTGGCGGTCATAAGCAGACCGGCTACAGCTACCAGGATATAACCCTGATATGGCATGTGGTCAGGTGTAACCTCAAGTCCAAGGAATTCTTTTGCAACAGGAATGGCAAACATGGCCAGACCTACGCCGAACCAGCCCATCTGGGTGAAGCTGATCATTGCGCTGGGCAGCCAGCTGCCCTTGCGGCCAAAACTGCGGTGTGCCAGCATATCGAGTGTGAGTCCGGTCTTGGCACCAATATAACCGAGTGTGCCTGTGTATAGACCCAGAATGACACCACCCAGAATGAGGGCACCTATGAATCCTCCGAAATTAAGGCCTGCAGCCAGATTCTGGCCGGCCCACATGCTTGCCGAGAAGAATGTGAATCCCAGCATTACCATGAACATGCTGATGTTGCTTTTGCGACCCTCCATGGGTACTCTGCTTGATGTATAATCTACATCCGGTTTTTTATAAGCCATATTTGTATAGTTTAGTTTGTTGTTTCATTCAATGGATATATTCCTGCAATGCCTTCCTGAATTCATTCAGACGGCGGTCAGCAATACGGATTATTGACTGGTCCTCATTCCTGCTGGCAAACTCCCTTTCAAGGACGTATAGTTCATTCATCGTCTTGCTTTCCAGCTGCTGATAGTGGTTCAATTTAAGCCATTCGTCATAGCTTGCCGGAGTGGGGTAGCCCAACTTCTCATCCAGAAAGTCCTTGAAGCTGAAGTCATCGGCCACCTTCTTTATATCCTCCCAGTACTCCGTAACCTCATGGTAATGGTCCGGAATCTCGTACCGTCGGGCGCCACCGTCATAGATGATGCATTTCTCAAACAGGGCGTCGTCATCGGACAGGACGTAACGGCGAAACTCAGGTGATATTACGCCGTCCTTCCAGAAGAAATCTATCTGAGGCCAGCTTATGCCTGTCACTCCCTTGTCCTGATAGGCTGAGAAAATGCCCTCATAGAATATGCAGGTTATGCCCTCGAACTCCGGCCAGTGGAAACGGAATTCCGGTGTCAGTTCTTCAAACAGCTCGATGGCACGGGTGCCGCCAATGGTGAAGAAGACCATTCTGCGTATGCTGCCGCCCAGACGCTTGAACTCACCAATGATGTAGCGGATGCAACGGGCCAGGGTCTCACCCGATGCAATGATGTCGCCTATCATCAGTGTTATGTCTCTGGGGGCGCGCATCTTAGTGTAGCGTATGTCCAGACCGGTAATCTGGTTGTTGCGTATCACGCGCTCACACGATATGAAATCCATGTTGTTGACGCGGATTCCGTTTCGGTAGCAGCACTCTTCAAGCGGGTAGTTCAGGCCACCTCGCAGGATAGTCATTATATCAGTTTCATTGCCTACGGCGTTCTGCTCCTTTAGCCAACCCAGCATATCGGATGTGGCTCCGCACATGGCCAGATAGGAGTCATAGCCTATGACCTCGGGTGATGCAAGCAGATGGCGTGTGCCCTCATTGCTTATTATGTAGTACTTGCCGTTGAATTTGCCGCCGTCCAGACGGTAGATGTCAGTCCCTTTGTATCGTCCTGCACTCTGCAGATAAGTTTTTTCCAGATAAGGTCGCATAGTAGTGCCAATCTTTATTCTGGAATTCAAAGTTACTTACATTGAACGGGTTGCAGACAATGAAGTCATGGAAAGTTATCAACAATTTCACAACAGGAACAGACACTTAAGTGTTACTGTAGTGTTCCTTTCAGACGCCATTTGAAGTAGCCATAGACCGATGCGCACAGATAGAAACCGTAAAGCAGGATGGTTGTAAGGTGCAGGCCACGGCGGCAGTAGATGTATATGGATATGGCATTGACCAGAAACCATATTCCCCAGACTTCTATAATCTTTTGGGCAAGCACCCATGTGCCCACTATGTTGAGCATGGTTGTAAGCGCATCCAGAGCAGGAACAGGAGAATCAGTGAGGAAACGCAGAATGCAGAAAATGGCTGTCCAGATAAGTGCCGCCACTCCAAGTACTGCCATGAATTCACCGGCACGGAAATGGCGGTAGATGATACCGCCTTTCCCTTCGGTGCCGTGCGATGCGCGTTTACGGTCACTATGGAGCCATTTGATGAAACCGTAAACACACATGCAGATATTGAAACAGCTGAATCCCATATCGGCATATATCTTGCTGTGGAAATAGACGCTGGCATATATCATGGAACACATGGCGCTTATTATCCACATAAGCGGTTTCTGATGGAACTCAAGCCACAGGTAGATGAAGCTCAGTATGAGCCCGATGGTCTGGATCGTATCCCAGAAATCCATGCCGGTAAACTGTTCGGCTATATATGACCAGACGGATAGCATTGCTGTTTAGAATTTTAGTGTTACGTGAGCTAAAGCAGAAAAAGATGCAGCAGGGATGAAACCTATCTGATAGTAGCGGTTGTCGTTACCGTGGCCACCACTTTCGTAGATGGCTGAATATACCCAACCTGAAGTGGCGCAGCGGGCATTGAGAATGTTGTTCATGTCTGCACCTATCACGATGCTGTTGAATACATTTTTCATTGGTATGGTATATGAGAACGAGAGATCCGAGAGAGAGTAGGCGGGCAGTGAACGGTCTTCATTTTCAGAGTTGTCCAGATACTGGCGGCTCACGTAGCCGGTATGCCATGTAGCCTTGAAGTTGGCATAGCTGAAGTTTATGAATCCGTTCAGAATGGCACTTGGAGAGTAGGCCAAAGTGGAGTTGTCATAGTGTATTGTCCGTTCTCCGTTATCCCAGTCTTCGACCACCTCATCAAAATCATTGATCTTATTGCTGCTAAGGGCGGCATTGCCTTCAAGTTCCAACCAGGGCAGGGGTGAAACGGCGGCAGTAAGTTCAACGCCGGTACGGTATGAACTCTTGATGTTTGTGGTGAGTTTCTCACCTATGTCGCTCTGTGCTCCGGTCTGTACAAACTGGTTGTTGTAGTCCATGTAATAGACATTGATTCCGGCTTTCCAGATATCACCGTAAAAGCCGTATCCTGCTTCATAGTCAATCATGTGCTCGGGTTCGGGAGCAGGATAGGTTCCGTTGTCTGTAAAATTATTTCTTTCAGGCTCACGTCCCGCAGTTGCAACCAATAAGTGGAATCGGCTGCTGCCGGCGGTGTATGTGGCGCCTAACTTGCCGTTAAGGAAGTTGTATTTCCGGTCTATGTCAAGAAAATGCTTGCCGTATGTTCCGTCACCGTTGTCAATGAATTTGTCATTGTAACCGTCAGTTTTGTAACCCACGTGGCGTAACTGTAAGTCAGCAAAGGCATGAAGGTTCTTTGTGATGTCATATCCGGCCTTCACGTATGCACTTATGTCTGTCTTGGAAGCGTCTGAATCATAATAGGTGTATTCTCCGTCAGCAAGCAGGTAGTCGCTCAATGCCTGATTGCCTACATAGGTTATATGTCCAAAATGGTTGCCCTTGAACTGCTGGAATGACACGCCGCTGCGTACGTCCAGCCTGTCTTTTGTGTAATCCAAATTCCAGATGGCGCCGTAGGTGTGCTGTTCCAGCCCTTTTTTGCGCACAAAGTCACTTTTCTTTATCACGCTGGAATCGGGAGCAGTGTAGTTGGACAGGCCGAACTTCTTGAGCTTGTTGTTATAGCGGAATTCTTCATAATATCCGTAACCGTATGTGTAATGACCGGTAAGAGATGCAATAAGATTGTCATTGATGCTCCATGAGATTGACAGTATATTGTGGTCTTGCCGGAAATTATCGGTTGTGCGGTCCCAGAATGAGCCGTCTTTCATCTGATATCGGTTTATCGTGTATGAGTATGGGTTACCCTCTGTCTTCTGTTCAAGAGGTGTGATTGTCAATGACTCATACAGCGAATTGAACTTGCCAAGTCCCGCATTCCACATGTCTTCATATGTCTTGATGAGAGTTCTTTCACCATATATGCCGTCCATGATACTCAGGTCATCGTTTCCGGCGGTTACTCCGTTCCAGGCCTGGCCGGTGGTCTCAAAGTTCCCTATATTGCGGTAACGTACCATTACATTGTCACTAGGGTTCCATAGCAGGCCTGCGTAATAACTGCCGGACTTGCCTTTGGTGCCGTGTATGAAACCGTCGGTCTGGGTCAGGTGGTAGGCACCGTCTATGATAATGCTGTTCAGGATTCTGCCTGTTGAGAACGAGCCTCCCAGACGCAGAGTGTTGAATGAACCGTATGATGCAGTGATTTCTGCACACTTTTCAGGGTTTGGCAGTTTGCTCGTAAGTGCCACTGAGCCTCCGAATGCTCCGTCACCTACTGTCGATGTGCCCAGACCGCGCTGTATCTGTGCGCTCCCTAAAAGTGAAGCGTAGCTGTTCATGTTTGCCCAGAAAACGCACTGGTCTTCGGGCGAGTTGAGTGGTACACCGTCCAGCGTCACATTGATACGTGAATCGGCGGCTCCCCGGATACGCATGTATGTAGTTCCTATGCCTGTTCCGTTCTCGCTCCATGCAATCACACCTGGTGTGCGGGCTAAAAGGAATGGCAGTTCGCGGCCATTCTTGGAATAGCTGTCAAGTTCCTCACGATCGATATTGGTTGTTGCAAACGGTTCGTTCCCGCGGGCAAGCACTCCGTCTATTACAACTTCATTAAGTTGCCCCAGACGCGTTGAATCGGCATCTGCATCAAAGTTTTCAGATCTGGCCTGTGCGGTAAGGCCTGTCAATAGGGTTAAGGACAAAAAAAACACCTTCTTCATAAAGATTTAAAGTTTAATCCAAATGAAAAAGGGTATGCCAGTATCTTGAAATCCAATCCCTACGCCGGCACTGTCCGGATCAGGTTCATAGGGTATAATCTCAGCCCCTTGCGGGCACCCCTTCTTCATTCGGCCGCAAAGGTAAGAGTTATAATTGAGAATTGAGAATTGAGAATTGAAATTTTTTCCTTGATTTGAGATGTAATCATGTTTTTTCTTGGGCTAAATGTTGACAAATGTAAAATTCTTGCCTATATTTGTGTTTGAACAATACCTAATAGCTGTTTTATGGATTTATCAAGCAAGTATGTCATCACTATCAATCGTGAATTGGGTTCGGGCGGAAAGACTGTTGCAAAGTTACTGGCTCAAAAACTGGGTGTGCCTTATTATGATAAGGCTCATCTGCAGTCACTTGAAGAAAAAGAGGGCTTGAACGAAGAGAAAATAGAGAGTCTCAAGGCAAAAAAACGTAAGTGGTGGCCGGATCTTAAGCGGATGGTTGAACTGGATGGCGGTTTTGCAGTCTCCATTTATGACCGCTTGCCCAATTTTGCAGTTCCGGAGAAAAATGATACAGACAAGAAATTCAGGACTGAGCAGGAAATACTTGAAGGTATTGTCGATGCTGAGTCGTGCGTGGTAGCCGGACGTTGCAGCTTTGTTACATTCAAGAATCATCCCAATCACCTTCATATATGGATCCAATCTCCTATGGAGTATCGTGTGGAGAGAGTCATGAAAAAGAAGGGAATCGCCTCAAAGGAAGAAGCCGAAAAATTCATAAAGGAGGTTGACAAGCTGTGTGATGATTATGCAAAACGTCACACCGGTGTAAGCCGTTACGACCCTCGCAACTACGATCTTGTCATCTCCATGAACGGCAAGACCGAGGAAGAGGCAGTCGATATAATCCTCAAGTATATTGGTCAATAACTAATTACAGGGGGAATTGCCACGCGGGCTGGCTCGGTGCGTCCTGGCAGGCCAAAGGCAGTGAATTCTATCACTCCGAGCTGTGTGCCGGGCCATTCAGTTACCGTGAGGCGGATAAAACGGGCCTCAACGGGCTTGAACTCCTCAAATATTGTGTTGCGCTGCTCTGTGTTTGAGGTCTTGTCAAGCACGGTTGTATAGGTCTCGCCGTCAAGTGATACGTCAACTTTGTATTTGTAGACTGTACCTGTACCGCCTCCGCCGCCGAATCCGCGACGGCCGCCTGCATTGAACATTATCCTTACTGCATCCACATCAAACAGTTGTACCTCGTCAAAACGGGTGGCGGGAGAGAGCTCAATCGTTATGTAGGGCTCAGGGTCCGATGGGTCCGGCTCCCAGACTGTGCCGCTGGAGTTATCAACGGCGTATGATGCATATCGGCCCGGCTGCTGTGACGAGAACTTGGAGAGCGCGTTCATGGCGTTCATCTTGTTTATGGTCACAGGGAGCGATTCTCTGGTATTCTTTACACCTGGCGCCGGCTGGGGGGTATCGGTAATCTGTACTGACCAGCGTCCCTTCTTGTCTACGTTTATGCGGTCCATTCCTATGCGGCGGCCGCCGGGCGGATTGGAGAGCACGATTGTGTAGAACTGCCACAGTCCGCCGTCAGGACCTTCAACCACACTTCCATGGGCCGTTCCTGTAACCAGGCCGTCTGTCTTGCGCAGTAGCGGGTTGTTGTCAGCATAGGTATATGGCCCTAGCGGATGCTTGGCTGTGTAGTAGCCTTCGGCATAGGTCTTCCATTGGGTACCCGATGCGGAATACTGCATGTAATAGGTGCCTTTATACTTGAATAGCCAGGGGCCTTCTATCCAGGCCACTCCGGTGTATTCGTTCATTTCGCCGTAACGCTCCCACTCATGATTGGGATTGAAGCTGAACAGATGTGTGGGCTTGTCGGCAAAACGGTTCAGATGGTCGGGGTCCAGTGGCACACCGAATATGCCGCTTATTCCGCGTCCGGAGTAGAACAGGTAGGGCTTGTCATCGTCTATGAATATGTGCATATCGAACGGGTCGTTCCAGCCGCCTTCCACATCGGGGGTGTTCTCCCATTCGCCCAGAACGGAGTAGGGGCCCAGCGGGTTATCGGCCACGACGGGTGTGAATTCCCAGTCCAGCATGTTGTCGCTGTGCCAGGCGCCGCCTCCGGTGCAGAACATGTAGTATCGGCCGTCATCGTCACGCATTACCGATACGTCGCCCGATGCGTTGCCTCCCGTACCTATCACCATAGGCAGCGGATTGCAGTACCTGCGGCCATCGGCCACACTATTGTTCACGCTCTGCTGTGCTCCTGTGCAGGATGCCAGCAGGATGGTCAGTAATATAAGGCTCTTTCTCATACCGCGAATATAATAAATTACACAATAGAGACTGTACTTAATGATTTATTTTTCGCTGAGTTCGAGCCAACGCATGGTTATGGCGTCGGTGCGCTCTATGATTTGGCCTATCCGGGCGGATTTCTGCTGGAGCTGGTCGTAGGGCAGGGTGCCGCTGTTCAGTTCCTGTTCCAGCTGGGCTTTCTCCTCTTCAAGCTGCTGGAGCTCCTGCTCAATTTGCTCCATCTCGCGTTTCTCCTTGAAGGTGAGTTTTGCGGTTGTGGAACTTTGGCGTTGGCGTTGGCTTTGGCCTCCATCCGGCTGGGGCTTTGCTTTTGCGGCGGCTGCGGCTTTCTCCTCATCCTCCTTGAGCACCTTGTACTCCATGTAGTCGCTGTACGATGAGGGGAAGTTTGTGACCTTGCCGTCGCCCTCAAACACCAGCAGATGCTCGGCAATCTTGTCCATGAAGTACCGGTCATGCGAAACCACAATCACGCATCCCTTGAACTGTGCGATGTACTCCTCGAGCACCTGCAGGGTCATGATGTCCAGGTCGTTGGTGGGCTCGTCCAGAATCAGGAAATTGGGGCTCTGCATCAGGATGGTGCACAGATACAACCTGCGGCGCTCGCCTCCGCTCAGCTTGCTCACGTAACTGTACTGCGTCTTGGGCGTAAAGAGGAATTTCTGCAGGAACTGGCCGGCCGACATGCGGCGCCCGTCGTCCAGGACTATATGGTCGGCAATGGCGGTCACCACGTCAATCACCTTGGCATCCTCGGGGAATTTGAGCCCATCCTGTGAGTAGTATCCTATTTTTAATGTCGTTCCGCGGCCAATGACACCGCTGTCGGGCTGCTCAATGCCCAAAAGCAGCTTTAGGAATGTGGATTTGCCCACGCCGTTTTCACCTATTATGCCCAGTTTCTCGTAGCGGGTAAAGATGTAACTGAAATCCTTGAGTATTATCTTGTCATCGAACGCCTTGCTAAGGTGCTCAATGTCAAATATCTTTTTACCGATGTAAGATGCCTTGACGTCCAGGGCCACGCTCTGCTCGTCGCGCCGATGCTGCAGGCGCTCCTCAAGCTGATGGAACGACTCCTTGCGATAGCGGGCCTTGCCTCCACGGGCGCAGGGCATGCGGCGCATCCAGTCCAGCTCGCGGCGGTAGAGGTTCAGGTCACTCTCGCGCTGCGATGACTCGGCATCCAGGCGCTCCTGTCGCTTTTCCAGATAGTAGCTGTAATTGCCCTGATAGGAGTAGGCGCGGAAGTCATCTATCTCTATGATGCGGTTGCACACGCGGTCCAGCAGGTATCGGTCATGGGTGACCATGAACAGGGTCAGGCGGCTGGCTGTGAGATAATCCTCCAGCCATTCCGTGACCTCCACGTCAAGATGGTTGGTGGGCTCGTCCAGTATCAGGAAATCGGGCTCCTGCATCAGCGCCTGTGCCAATGCCACACGTTTGGCCTGGCCTCCGGAGAGCTGGTCTATGGGTTTGTCAAAATCTGGTACGCCCAGTTTGGTGAGCAGTTGGCGGGCTCGCAGCAGTTTGTCCTCATCGGACTCCGGCCAGCATGCGGTCAGCACGTTGGCGCCCTTGGGGAATACCGGGGTCTGCACCAGATAGGCAGTGCGGATGTCACGGCGGAATGTGATGGTGCCGCTGCGGTAATCGGCCTTACCGGCAATCACGTCCAGAAGGGTGCTCTTGCCCTGGCCGTTGCGTGCTATCAGGCCCACCTTCTCACCCTGATTGATATTGAGCGAGAGGCCGTCAAAGATAACGCGGTCGCCAAATGACTTGCACAGTCCGTCTATCTGCAGAAAACTCTCCATATCGGTCAGCAAAGATAACTAAAAAGAGTATATTTGCGTACTGAACTTACTAACCAGCATTCATTATGAAAATATCCGGTATTACCTTCATTCTCGCCCTTTTGGTCTCTGTGCCTGCATCGGCCGTGCAGAGTACTTCGGCATCGGACAGCCGCATCACATACGTGGGCCGTACCTTGGCCGCTGACGGCGATGTAAGTTTTGATTGGAGTTCCACATATGCCAAGGTATCGTTCCAGGGCGATTATCTGGTCGTGCGTGCATCGGACACGGGTAAGGATTATTTTAACGTGTGGATTGACCGCGATATGAGCGCTGAGGCCGATAAGGTGCTGTGTTTAAACTCTGCCGATACTCTGCTCACCATTGTAAGCAGTGCCGATTTCAGCAAGAAAGGCAAGAAGCAGGCCAGCCATACGGTGATAATCCAGAAACGCACCGAGGCCGATCAGGGTCGTACTACATTCCATGAGTTCCTGACCGATAAGGGGTTGCTGCAGGCGGCGCCGGTCAAGGAGCGCCTGATTGAGTTTGTGGGCGATTCATACACCTGCGGATACGGCATTGAGAACAGTGTGGCGCGCAACCGATACACTCCCGAGACCCAAAACACTTCCAAGACATACTGTGCTCTGCTGGCCCGGTATTTCGATGCCGATTTCGTTACGGTGTCGCATTCGGGCAAAGGCATTACGCGTAATTACGATGACAGCGACCGTCAGTCGCGCTGGTATATGCCCGACCGATACGGCTGTACGTTTGACAATGCACGTCAGCCCAAATGGGAGCCGGGAGACCTTAAGCCCGATATTACCATGATCTATCTGGGACAGAACGACTTTTCGACAGAGCGCCAACCCATGCGTGATCCGTTTAAGCGCAACTACAAGCGTCTTATCAAGGCCATCAAGGATTATTACGGTGAGGATCACCCCATACTGTGCGTTTCGACCAAGGTTGACAAACTGCTGTTTGACTTTGTGCGCGAGTGCGTTGAGGAGTGCGTTTACAAGAACGTCTATTACGACGGGATGTTCCAGGCCGTGCATCTGGACAATGACCAGGAGCTGGGCGCCGACTGGCACCCCAACTGGAAGGCTCACATCAAGCTGGCCTACGCCCTGATACCTTATTTCTCTACTATAACCGGCTGGGATATGCAGCCTACTAAACCTATTGAATAATATGAAAAAGAATATTCTTGCAGCAATCCTGTTCTGCTTTGTTCCCGGGCTGATGATGGCTCAGGGTAGTGATGTCAACAGCCGTGACCTTCGCGGCAAAGTGGTTTATGAGGACGATGAGGTGGTGTTCCGCCAGTTGGACGAGCATACCTGGATAGGTAACGGACACCGCACTTATAACGAGTCCCTCTATCTGGTGGAGGGCAATGACCGGGCTGTGCTGATAGATGCCGGTACCCGCGTTCCGGGACTGGACAAGATTGTAGCAGGTATTACATCCAAGCCCGTAACAATGATATTGACCCACGGACACGGTGACCACGTAGGTGGAGTAGGACCGTTCCCTGAGGTATGGATAGGTCCGGCCGATGAGCAGATGCTGCGAAACAGCCAGCGCCGGTACCAGGGCCAGATCAAGCACCTGACCGATGGCGAGACTATCGATCTGGGCGGACGCAAGCTGGAGGTGATGTTCACTCCCGGTCACACATCGGGCAGCGTGACATTCTTTGACAAGGCAAACCATTACGGATTCAGCGGCGATGCTTTCGGATCCACCAACCTGCTGGTGTTCACGTATTTATCGAACGTGAAGGTATCGGCCCAGAAGGTTGAGAAATACATGAAGGACAACGATATACGTTTCCTGTATCCCGGACACTACAGCGGCGATAACCTGGAGAGTCCCAAGCGTGTTACCGATATCAAGAACCTGTGCGATGACCTGCTCACCGGCAAGCGCCAGGGCGTAAAGAGCGACGGTAACAACGGCGGCAACGACATGATGGCCGAGGGTGACGGATTCCGACTTACCTACAGCAGCCAGAACGGACTGAAGTGACGCAAAGGGAAACGACCCCTTTGCGTCAATTGTTAAAATTCGCTAAACGCTTGGCGGGTTGAAAAATGGTGTTTACATTTGCGATATCAAAATGATATCAAAACAACATTAAAACAATAAAGTATTATGGAAACAAAGGAATTTGAATTCAAAGGATTTAAGATGAGCGGTTTTATAGGGCTGCTTCTGGTGTTTGCAATGATTGGCGTAATGGTTTGGAGCGGAGTGACACTTACCGCACCTGCAATAATCATCCCGATTCTGTTTCTGGTCCTTATAATCATGACTGTCGGATTCGTACAGCTGGAACCCAACGAGGCCCGCGCCATGGTGTTCTTCGGCAAGTACAGGGGCACTTTCCGTGAAAACGGTTTCTGGTGGGTCAACCCCTTCCTTACCAAGAAAAAGATATCCCTGCGCGCCCGCAACCTCAACGCTGAGGCCATCAAGGTTAACGATAAGAGCGGTAACCCCATCATGATAGGTCTGGTAATGGTTTGGAAGATAAAGGATGTTTACAAGGCCCTGTTTGAGATCGATTCACAGACCATGGGCCAGACCCCCGGTGGCATCACCTCACTCAACTCAACAATGAGAGCTTTTGAGAACTTCGTATCGGTCCAGTCCGATGCTGCCCTGCGTCAGGTCGCTGGCCGATACAACTACGATGAGAACAGCAATCCTGCCGATGACGTAACCCTGCGCTCAGGTGCCGATGAGATTAACGAAGCTCTCAAGCAGACCCTGAATGAGCGTCTGGCAATAGCCGGTATCGAGGCTATCGAGGCCCGAATCAACTACCTGGCATACGCCCCTGAGATTGCAGCCGTAATGCTTCGCCGCCAGCAGGCCGATGCCATCATAGCAGCCCGCGAGAAGATAGTTGAGGGTGCCGTATCGATGGTAAAGATGGCTCTTGACAACCTCAAGAAAGACGGCGTTGTAGATCTGGACGAGGAGCGTAAGGCTGCAATGGTAAGCAACCTGCTTGTAGTGCTCTGCGGCGATGAGCCTGCAGCACCTGTGGTAAACGCCGGTACACTTTATAACTAAAATGACTGACAGATGGCTAAAGACGCTGATTCAAAAAGCTTTCTGCTGAGAGTGGACTCTGCTACGATGGAGGCCCTGGAGGGGTGGGCCGCCAGCGAGTTCCGCAGCGTGAACGGCCAGCTGCAATGGATCATTGCCGATGCCCTGCGTCGCGCCGGCCGCAAACCTAAACAGTGATTATGGGACAGATTAGAGTTTTACACGAGCAATATGAATCAAAAACATGGGCTAGTCTGATATATGCCTTTTTGATTCTGATCCTGGCGATAATTAAATTGTTTTTCGATAAAGATCAGTCTATTATTGATATTCTGATTACCGTGATGCTGGTTGTACCATTCCTGGCAGCATTTGTCATGGACCTGTATTGGAGAAACAAACCGGTCATGATTGTGTATAACGACCGTCTTGAGATAAGAAAACCTCTCAGTTTCAGAAGGGTAGAGTTCATGTATTCCGATATCAGGAACGTTGATATGGTTTCAGGACAGTTGCTTATATGGTCCGATGAGGTATCGGCCCCGTCACGTTATAATCTTGGCGTGAATGGAGACCGGGCTCAGGAGACATTTAATATGATCCGGACCAGTTATGACAAATACAATCAGGAGCGTGGCGTCAGTCCCATTCCCTTGGACAGACTGTCCACCAAGAGAAATATCGGAACAAAACTGGCAATGATCATGGTGTTCACTATAGCTATCATGATTGTGGTGTACAAGATCATTGACTGATCAGCCCGTTCCCCCTTTGGCGGGATTAGAGGTAGCGGACGGTTTCGGCCAGGGGTTTGCGCTTGGGGTGACGGTCCGATGCCACACCGTCGGGGGCTGCATAGCCGATGGGCATCAGGGCTACGGGCTTGATGTTGGGCGGCAGGTTGAACAGCTGGCGGGTGGCCTTGAAGTCAAAGCTGCATACCCAGCATGAGCCGATGCCCAGCTCCCATGCCTGTAGCATCATATGGGTGAGTACGATTGTGGCATCCATCTCGCCGGCAGAATGTCCTTCCTCCTCATGCTTACGGTTTTTCCAGCAGATATCCTCGTCATAACACACCAGCAGCGCCTGCGGAGCATGGAACATATACGGAGTGACGCTGGCCATCTTGGCCACGGCATCGGGACTCTGCAGTACATAAATCACCTGTGGCTGGAAGTTCACGGCAGTAGGCGCCACGCGTCCAGCCTCCAGTATCTTTTCAAGTTTCTCAGGCTCCACCTTGCGGTCCGAGAATGAGCGCACCGAGTAGCGCGCCTTGCATAATTCAAGAAAGTCTGTCATATTGTTATCTGTTTTTGATAGGATATTCAAAGTCATCAAACAGGGCCATACCGCCATCGGCATGGGTGTTGTAGCAGAACAGGCCTACGCGAGTGCCTTTCCAGAACCCGCTTCGCTGGCTGAACTCCGTGCCTATGGGCTTCAGTGAGTCGCGGTCGGCTCCGGCCATGAAGCGGAACTTGTTGGTCTGTGCATCGTATTCAAGAGCCAGACAGATGGTGCTGCCCACCTCAAAGTCATCGATATAGGTGGTGCGGTAGCCTCCGTCCTGATACAGGCAGAGCTTGCCGTCACGCTCAGTCACTCCTATGGCGTAGAAAGACTGACCCATCGATGTCAGGCCTGCGCGGGCATCGGCCAGCTGGCTTACATCGACCGTTACAGATATCAGGCTCTTCCAGCCCATAATCTTCTGGGTTATGATGTTGTGCGCCATCATAAGGCTGGTGGAGCGCTGTGCCTTGATAGTGAGCCGTCCGGGATTCTCGGTAAGGCTCCAGTATTCATTGTGCGGGTTATGGCAGAATTGCCACTGCGGGCTCAGGGTGCTGCTTTCAAAGTTATCCGATGTCTGGGGCAGGTGAGGACCTTTGGATTTCTTTACCTTGGGTACGGTCCATGAGGTTACGGGATTGCCTATGCCGTTGCCGTCCAGGTCCACTCCCATAAGCGGCCAGCCGTCCTCCCAGCGCACGGGCTGCAGATGCACCACGCGGCCCATGGGGTTGGTCTCCTGGAAATGGTAGAACCACCATTCGCCCTCCGGGGTATCCACCAGTGCGCCCTGGTGAGGGCCGTTTATGTTTGTGGGGCCTTGCTCCAGCACCACCTTGCGCTCATACGGGCCGTACAGGTCCTTGGAGCGGAGCACTGTCTGCCAGCCCTGGCCTACACCGCCTTCTGGTATGATAAGATAGTACCAGCCGTCCTTGCGCAGGAACTTTGTGCCCTCGGCCACCGGTCCGGTATAGATGGTGTCGCCGTCATCAAGCAGTTGCTTTCCGTCGGCACTCATGCGGTGCAGAATGATGGGCCCGGCTCCGTGGGCGCTTCGGCCCAGATAGGCGTTGCCCTTGTCATCCCAGACAGGACAGGGATCCTCCCACTTGGGTACATCCTTTACGTGGCAGAGCGGCTCCCAGGGGCCTTCGGGCTTCTTGGCGCTGGTCATGAACAGACCCTCATCGGGGGTGCAGAAATAGACCCAGAACCGGCCGCCGTGATAGCGGATGGAGGGAGCCCATGAGCCGCCGGAATAATGGCGGTTATCATCCCATCCCGGCAGGTCAAAACGGCTGTAGAGCTGTGTCAGGACTGTCCAGTTTACCAGGTCATCGGACTCCAGTATCTGCATTCCCAGGAAATGGAAATCGGACGCCACCATGTAATATTTCTTACCTACGCGGATTACGTCAGGGTCGGAATAATCGGCGTTCAGGACAGGGTTGATGTAGGTGCCGTTGCCCTGGTCGCCCCACAGGTACTGAACAGGGTTTTGTGCTGTAGCGGAAACTGCCACCAGTGCTGATATGGCCAGAAAGGCCTTCCTTATAATTGATTGGACCATATGATTGAACTTTCGGTGTATGGCAAAAATAATAAAAAGCATTAACTTCGCGCTGCTATGAAAGAGTATCTTTTTACAACCAGTCTTGAGACCCGTGACTACGAATGTGACCTGCAGGGCGTGGTCAACAATGCCAATTATCAGCACTATCTGGAGTATACCCGCCACAAGTGGCTGCAGAGCCGCGGCCAGTCATTCCAGCAGTGGCATGAGAAGGGCATCGATGCAATGGTGTCTGAGATCAACATCAAATACAAGAGCCCGCTGCACGGTCAGGAGGAGTTTCTGTCATGCCTCAACCTGCACCGTGAGGGTGCCCGTTTCATTTTTGAGCAGGACATATACCGCAAGGCCGATATGAAACTGTGCATCCAGGCCACGGTTACCATAGTAAGCGTGGTAAACGGCCGTCTGAGCAAGGGCGACGAGATTGCGTTCCTTCTTGAAGATGTTCAATAAGGCAAATATAACAACCGTCCTGATGGATGTCGATGACACGCTCCTGGATTTCAAGGAGTGTGCCAGGGAGAATGTGCGCGGTTGCTGCCGCAAGAACGGTGTCCCATACTCCGACCATCTGTTTGAGTTCTTTCTGAGCCGCAACATCATTCTCTGGAAACGCATAGAGGACGGGCTCCTGACTGTTGATGAGCTTCATCAGACCCGCTGGGCGGGCATATTTCATGATTTGGGCATTGAGGCTGACGGCCCTGCATTCGAGCTGGATTTCATCGCAGGACTAAGGGATACGCATGTTCCCGTATCGGGAGCACATGAGGTGATGAAGTATCTTCACGATAGGTATAAAGTCTATGTGGTGAGCAATGCGTCAAACCTGCAGCAATCCACCCGTCTGGGTAAGGCCGGGCTGATGCAGTATGTTGACGGTGTATTCGGCTCACTGGACATAGGATTCAATAAACCGTCACGCGACTATTTTGACTACTGTTTTGGCCAGCTTAACGGCACGCGTCCCGACCAGACCGTAATCATAGGCGATTCCCTTAATGCCGATATCAGCGGTGGCATAGCCTATGGCCTCCACACCATCTGGTTCAACATAAGAAATGTGGAGCCATCGGACTCAGTTGTTCCCGATTACACAATCCACTCTCTTTCTGAGATTCCTGCAATTCTCTGAGGGGCACAAAGGGGACGGTTCTTTTTGTGCCCTTTCCCAGGAGAACTTTTAGGGTATCAATATCTGAAACTACGCGCTTCGCGCTATCCCTCCCACGCCTACGGCGCGGGCCCCTCCCGTTCACAACGACACGGGCGTCGATGGTTTCCGATACCGATACCCCAAAAGTTCCGTGCACCTTGGATTATTATCAAAGGGGCACAAAAAGAACCGTCCCCTTTGTGCCCCTTTGGGTCATTCTGCGATGAGTGCAGAATAATAATTATAGAAATCAGTCCACTTGTAGTAGGGATAGTTGTCGGTGTCAAGCGGCAACTGTACCTCGAAGCCATTCTGCAGGCACTTGACCAGAATCTCTGGGTTCTTCTTGCTCTTGTAGAATATGAACTGCAGGTTTGCAGCCTTGCCTATCTGCCAGCTCTGGAAATAGTACTTAAGCTGGTTGGGATCGGTTACACCGCCTTTGGGCATGTTGATGCCCATCAGGATGGTGAGAGGTCCAAGGTTTGTGTCGTGTCCGAAACGCAGGGATGCAATGTCATCACAATCACCTTCTATAACCAGTTTTGCCTGGTCCAGTATGTCCTGAACGATTGGTTTCATGACGTTTATGTCCCTGTACCAGTTGCGGTATGAACTCAGGTTGGAACTTTCCCAGTTGGCAGTCAGTTCATCGGGTGAGAACAATCCTACCAGAAGCTCCTCATGGCCGATGCTTGGAAGTGATGTGTAAAGGTTCTTCAGGTTGCTGTAGATACGGCGTGAACTGCGGGAAAGCCCTTCGGTGCTGGTGAACAGGCGTGCCACAATCTCATCGTTCGATGCCACTTGCTGTGTCTCGGGCGTGAATCCGCTCATATCCATCTCAAGTCTGGCACGGGGAACGCTCTGGCGGTATGGGTTCTCATCGGCATCGGGTTTAACACCGTGAAGGGTGGCTTTTGACGCCTGTTCATAGATGTCAATCTTGGGGTTGCATTGTACCATTGCCTGGCAGAATGCGGCCATACTGATGATGCATCTGCCTGTAGTGGATGATATGGCTCTGATTGTGCCGCCCTTTTTGAATACCTCGGGGAAACTCTCGTACATCTTGCGTGCTATGCCCTGATGCTGGTCCCATCCCACGCGGGTAAGTTCTCCCATACCGGCCATGAATTCCGGATACAGGGCTTTGTACTGGCGGTAGAATTTCTCACCTTCAGCGTTGAGCAGGTGCTTGTCGTGGGCCTCGGTAAAAATGGTGTCCAGCTCCAGATAGAGTGAATTGTTCCAATAATAGCGTGAACCGTGACGTGCGTAATGGCTGATATAGAACGGCTTGTAGCCTTTGGGAGCCTTTGTTAGGGCAGGCGCATCGAAAGTGTAGGGGTAATCGGTTCCGTATGATTTCTGCGGATTGGCCTTGACCTCATCCAGCACATTCATACGCTGGGCGTATGAAACGGCACTGATGCACAGTGCAATAAGTAAAAGAATCCTTTTCATATATAGGTTAGTTTTGGTTAGCGGTTTCTGCAAATGTAATAATAAGCAGCGAAAAAACGTTATCTTCGCATAATAATTACTTAACCTATGACAATAGAAAATGAACGCATAAGCGCCGTGATAGACCTGCACGGAGCCGAACTTGTCAGCCTTAAGAGGCAAGGCAGTGACGAGGAACTGATATGGACTGCCGATAAAGAATACTGGGGACGTCATGCGCCGATGCTTTTCCCCATAGTGGGAAAGGTGTGGAACGGAGAGTACAGGGTAGGGGACAAAACATACAACCTGCCGCAGCACGGTTTTGCCCGTGACCGCGATTTCAAGGTACTGTGTCATGATAAGGAGAGCATAGTGCTCTGCCTTGAGTCCGATGAGGAATCCCTCAAGGTCTATCCGTATCCCTTTCGCATTGAGGCTACGTATCGCCTGGAGGAGAACACTCTTGTAGTGGAGTGGCGCATAAAGAATCCCGGTTCAGAACCCATGTATTTCCAGATTGGGGCGCATCCCGGTTTTAACTACCGTGATTTCCGGAAGGATGATTTAATACATGGTTATTTCCGCCTTACATCAGGTGAGGAACCTGTGAGTCAGCTGATTGTAGGTCAGCTCACGCCCGATGGTTATCGTAGTGACAGCGCCGGTATGATGGAACTGGATGGTGACGCAATGCTTCCCGTCACTCCCGGACTATTTGCAAACGATGCTTTGGTGCTTGAGGAGCATCAGATAGACCAGGTAATATTATATGATAAGGAGTGCAATCCCTATATTGCAGTAGAAACGCAGGATGCTCCGGTATGGGGCCTCTGGTCACCGCCCGCCAAGAACGCCCCCTTTGTCTGCATAGAACCCTGGATGGGACGCTGCGACTATCAGGGCTACAACGGCGATATTTCCGGCCGGGATTATATAAACAAACTTGGGGCAGGAAAAACTGCATGTTTTTCTTTCCGTATTACCGCAATTTGAATATTACGATTGTTGTTTCCATTTGCAGTAGCCGGACTATAGGGTTTTAAAGCATTAGCGGAGGGCGTAAAGCGGAGAACCTTGGAAGATCCCGTTAAGAACGGCGCATGTCTGAGGCATGTTAAGCCCCGTAGGGGACTAAAAATGCCGAGTTCGACGTTTAGGGTCCGGAGGGGTTCGGAGTAGCCCGGAGGTGCTGCTTTAAAACCCTATAGTCCGGCGGAGTAATTAAGAAACAGTAAAGCTCCAGCAGCGGCGCCGCCGGTGGGTATAGTGCTCAAAGTGCTTCCAGATGTTCTGGACGTTGGCGTTGTCCTCAAGCATGGGGCCGGTCTGGCAGTCTATGCCGCCGTGTGACTGTATGGCCTTTATGCCTTCGCGCAGAATGATGCACTCCACACCTTTCTTCTGGTCTTCGGGACGCACCCCAATCATATAAAAGTCTATGTGACGGTGGTCATTAAGGTCACTCAGAACCTTAAGTGCTGAGAAAAGCCCCAATTTACCATGACTGGCACGGATTCCACGGCTGATAGAAGGAGCAATGAATCCGAATCCCACCAGATCACCCTGCTGGTTCTGCACCATAAGCGAATATTCCGGACGGCCTACAAGCGCTATCAGGTGCTCCATATTCTCAATCTGCTTGTCAGACAATGGAACAACTCCATGCAGCTTGGCAAACGCTATGTTGATTATCTCCATAGCCTTGCGGATATACGGGCGTACCTCCTTCATGTTACGGAACTTCTTGATCGAGTAGCCGTAACGCTTCTCGGAAATATCGGCAATCTGGTCCATCTTGGGCGGAACCTGGTCAGGTACAATCACCTTGGTCTCTGTCCAGTCCCACTTCTTGGTCAGGCCCAGACGTTTCATGTGCTCTATGTAGTAAGGGTAGTTGTAGAGCGTAATGTACATGTCCAACTGGTCGAATCCGTCCACCAGCATACCCTGCTTGTCCAGATTGGAGAATCCCAGTGGCCCAACCACCTCGGTCATACCCAGTTCACGGGCCCAGTTAACAACTGTGTCAAAGAGCGCCTTTGATACCTCATAGTCATCGATGAAGTCAAAACGGGTAAAACGCAGTTGTTTTACATTATCTTTTTCATTTGCTGCACGGTTCAGAATGGCACCTATACGGCCCACAATCCTGCCGTCGCGGTATGCCAGCCAAAGCCGGCTGTCTGCATAGCTGTAGGCCCCATTCTTGGCGGGGTTGAAGGTGTCCATCTCATCACCTATAAGTACCGGTACGTACATGTCGCACTCCCTGTACAGGTCTATCGGGAACCTGAACAGCTTCTTCTTGTCCTTGTCTGTAAGGACCTCCTTTATTTGAACCATTATGTGAATTTACCAGCAGAAACCAAGTCCCAGCAGATTTCTTGACTTACCCAAGTCATCCGATACAGGCTTGTCTATATTAAGCATATAACGGTATTGGTAACGGTAGCTCAGAACCACTCTCCACATACGTACTGCAACACCGATTTCGGGTGCCAGGGCATGCATGAGATGATATTTCTGGTTATACTCATTGTCTTTACCGTTCAGTGGTATCTTGGTATAATAACCGCCGGTGGCATAGCCGAACGGGGTCATCATCAGCCAGACCTTGGGGATATAAAACTCTTTGCCTTGCGTATATAACCTTAGTGTCCATCCTGCGCTTACTGTTGCCTGGTACATGGGCTTCTCCGGTACAAAACCATCTACCGTTATTGGATCAATGTTACCGGATAGGATGTCTATGCAACCCTTGTCAAATCCGAAAGCAAAATAACCGCCGGATTTATCGGGCTTGAGGCCGGCATACATGAGTCCTATGGGGCAGTCACTGTCAAATACGTAAGACAAAGAACGGGTATGGTTGTCTTTCTTGTATCTTTTCAGGTTGATGGCGGCCAGGTTGATTCCGGCTTGTGCCGATTGCGGATTGTTCTGGGCTATGGCGTGCTCATACAGGTCACGTGCCTCCTCATAGCGCTTGGTGTCAAAATAGGCCTGCGCCACTTCCATGTCATGTCTGCTTACTCTGGTGTAGTTCTCATTGGCATCGTTGTAAAGCAGACGGACTACATCACAGTTGGGGTTTTCCCGCAGGATGTTCATATAAATCGTTCTGGCATTGTAGTAATCTTCATCCTCTGCATATTTTGCGGCTCTCTCTGTCCACGCCATAAGGGTGTCGCAGCGTTGAATGTATTCATCCAGGTGGTTGGGCGTGTCGGGATATTCAGGACATTGCATTGCCACACGGAACTTGTCAATGGCGGCATCATACATACCTTCGGACATCAGGCTCACACCTTCCTCTGTAGCAGTGTAGAAAAGGCTGCGCAGTTTGGAGTAGGGGTCCGATACCAGATACTCCAGTTTCTCCTTGTCATTGAGGTTGAGCGCGATGTAGTGCTTCTTGAATCCTTCGGCCACAATGGAGAGCTGGCGTCCCTTGAATGACGTACCCTCCTCCTTGGTCTTGAATACTATGCTATAGACTTTCTCAGGGCCTTCGGTGGTTACGGTCAGGTCCAGGTTGGCATCTACGTTTGATGAAAACACCAGGTCAAACGGCTCCTGGCACCTAAGGATGACTTGTGCCTCATGGCGGTCACCGCACGGATATACGCTAAGCTCGGGTGTTATGTTTGTTATTGTCAGATTCTTGAGTTTGCTTTCATTTTGGGCGGTCAGGTTCATTGAGACAGCCAATATGGCTGCTGCCATAATGATTCTGTTCTTTTTCATTTTATTCAAATAAGAAAATGTAAAACTTGGTTAAGGAAAAAATCAGATGCTGAACATATCAAGTGAGAATACCTCATCACGCGGCAGCGGCTTGCCGTTGTATTTGTCAGGCTGCCAGGTGCGCACCTGTATGCAGGGGTTCATCTCATCCTCAAAGTTTATCATAAGGAACAGGTAACCTACATCCGAGTAGTTTGATGAGTTCCAGTGCTGCTTGAGCGTGACACCGAATATGTCATCACGCTTGGGATGACGCATGACCTCTATCTCATCGAATATCAGGTTTATGTAGCTGTTGTTCTTGAAGCACTTCTTGAGATTGTTGATGTACTCCTCCTTGGTGGATTTCTGATACTGTATCTGCTCGTTGTTGAGTGATTGGGCGGTCAGGTCCTGTTTTTTCTTGTCAATCTTGACCACCTTACCTGTAATGATAAGGGCGTTGTCGCTGAACACGTTGTTGATGTAGTCTATGTCCTTGCGGTTATAGGCTGTGCGGAAATTCTCCACAAAGTCTATTATTGCCTGACGGCGGTGGAAATCCTTGACGCTTATCTGTGCGTTGATGACATCCAGGTAACGGTGCTCCTCAAGGGCAATCATGATATTGTCAATCTGCCCCTGTTCGTTGAAACATACCACAAGTTCCTGCTCGCAATTGTCGTCATCGGCGGCAAGCAGTGTGATGGGGATGTTACGTACCTGAACGGTGCCGTTCTGCATGGAGATACCTTTCTCCGTAACCTGCGATACAGGGCACATCATGGCACTCGATGCCCACAATTCGTCCAGGCACTTGCGTCCGTCCTTGGTGAACAGCTGCTCGTTTTCTTTCTCAAGCTTGATCTTGGACTTGCCGGCTATCACTGTTGAGTTCAGTGTGGATAGCATTAATGAAGCACTGTGCTCAATGCCTGCCTTGAGTGCGGCATCGGATATGCCGTCTGATACGGTAAAACGTACAACATCCAGTTGTGCACTGGCTGTAACGGTGCAGAGTAAAAGTACTGCCGCGATAATGGTTCTCGATATTCTCATAATAGTCAGTTATTTTTCTTGAAACAGATTCTTTATGTTATGCTGCGGTATGAATGTTGACAGGTCTGCATTGAAGGTGACCTGTCGCCCGGATTCCAGTTGGGCGGGGGTAAAACGTACCGACAGTATATGGAGGTAGTTATATACAGGGTGGTACATGGCCAAAAGGCATTGGCATTTGTCTCCTTCAAGTCCCATGGTTCCGGTGTAGAAACGCAATCCCTGCTTCTGGAAATATCCCAGCAGAAGATCCAGCGAGACATTTATGTTACTGTTAATCTTACTGTATGTGTGAGGTTTTACGCTCACTCTTTTGCCGCCCATGTTCTCTTGACTTACGGCGCACATAAGGATGTTCTGCATGGTTTGCTCGGGCCATTTGCTGTCATAAAGCAGCTTGCGGTCCGGAGTAAAGAATACATCATTCTTCAGCGAATCTATCATATAGCACTCGCCTCCCTGGACCAGGAGTCCTTGTGGAGTCTTCTGCGGATCGTTGAGGTCAGGGATTACCGGACTGAAATGTGCGGTGCTCTCAGTGAGTTCCTTCAGGAGCCGCTCCTCATGCTCCTTCTTGTCGTATGGGAACAGCAGGTCACGGCTGGCAGGAATGTAGATGTGAAGTGTGGAGCCGGCCTTGTCACGCATGAACATGTCTATCTCATTGCCTCCGGTTGTAATTGAAAGGGAACTGAGCGTATTTATCGCATCAAGAGCCTGGGCCAGCTGCCTGAAACTTCCGGTACCTAAAGGATAACCGTTCAGGACCATGCGTACGCCATACTCCTTGAGCAGTGCGGATTGTGACGCAGTGGTCTTGCGAAGCAGTAACTCAACCCACAGCCTTTCCACAAAGCTGATGATGACAGGATCGTATGCCTTGCGGACGGCATCCGAAAACAGGTATGCACCCAGTTGTACCGTTACGCCGTACTCAGCCTCAGTGTAGAACATTATGGTGCCGCTCAACTCCGTGCATTGGAACCGGCCGGCTTTGGGTATGTTGTTTACGGGCATGGCCTCAAGCATCCTGTTTATGCGTTCAGGTGTCTTGATCTCCACTCCGCCCTGAGCCCAAAGGCCTGTAGAACATACAAGTGCCAGAATAACCGTTATGTATCTTAATCTTGCCATCACTTAAACGTTTGGAAAACCGTAAAGGGTAAGTACATCACGCCAGATATTGTTCTTAAGGTAGAAGTAGCTGCGTCTTACCTGCTGTGCCATATCTATGTCACGTTCTACTCCGATTCCCCAGAAGTATGCCGTGCTCAGTTCATTGACGGCCTCAATCGAGCCGGCGTCAATGGCCTGGAACAGGGAGTGTATGTACTGGTCGTAGTCAGCTGTGATACCTAGTCCGCTTTTATAAGCAAGTGCAATCTGCCAATAAGCATCGGCATATCCTTTCTGAGCCGATTTCCTGAAATATTCCAAAGACTGGACCAGATTGCGTGACTTGACGACACCTTCCTTGTAGGCCATGCCCAGGCAGTACATGGAGTATGCATCATCCTGGGATGCACCCTGTTCATATTGTGCCGCAATCTCTTCAGGGTCTGAACCGGAACTGGCCAGGATGTCACCGTTCAGGCCATATACATACGGATTGTAGGCCATCATCAATGCGCTGACCTGCTTGTCTGACAGTTCGCGGAAACGCTTGCGCTGCATACGCATGGGATAGTGCTTTTCATCTATTGACAGATTGTAATATACCGGAATGAGCCAGGCACTTGCCCTCAGGCATCCCGAGTCAGCCAGTTTCTGCATCTGGACGACAGCCTTGGACAGGCGGTCAGTCTCATCAGCTTTCTTTCCCATACCGGCACCATAGTAGCTCATGTAAGCCAGCGGGAAAAGTTTTGACTGGTCATTTGCGGATTCTTCCTCCAGTTTTGCGTACATGGCTCTGTAAAGGGCGTTCTCCTGTATGTTGCTGTTATATGTATATGGCTTGTAGGCATCCGGGACGCGGAAAAGGTGGAAACTCTTCTCTTCTATGATCAGGTCACGTGTGCCGTCGGCCGTACTGTGCCTTTCGCTTACTATGTAATTGCATGCCAAGACGTTGTCAGTCACGCTTTTGAGTGAGAAATTGATAGATGTCTGGAACTTTTCGCCCGATGTCTTGCGGCCGGCATAGTTGAGCAGTGTGCTGCCAATACGGCTGGCTATGTTCCCGAACGGGATTACAAGTGACAGACCGTCCATAATGTCACGTCCTATGGATGCTACATTGGGCTTCTGCTTTTTCTTGAGGGAGAATGTAAAGTCAAAGCTTTCTTCCGAGAAATCCCCTCTTGCGGCACTGCCCTTGAGCTCATTGGCGTCAAAGTCCGCGCCGTCACTGGACCAGATGCTCTTAATAGCGTTCCATGATGTCTTGAACAGTCCGTTCTTCTTGTCAATGAACAGCCCGGATTCATTATCTAGCATGACGCTCAGACTATTGCCCATCTGGTCTATTTCCAGAATTATGAAGTCACGCCCTGTCTCGGCATTGAACAATGATGACGCCCATTTGCCTGTCAAGTCACTCTTGGATGAGAAAGTGCGTTTGGGTGAAACCTGTGCTTTATACTGCGCATCACGTTTTATTCCAAGGTCATTGATGACGTCCGGGTGCGGGCTGAACAGGTACGGAGCGTTGCAGTCCTGACTGTTCTGATTGGCAGAGGCTTTCTCCATCAGTTTCTCAGCTTCCTGCTGAATCTCTTGTGTTATTTCTGGCTCCGGTTCTGGTTCCGGTTCGGTTGATACGGTCTGTGCTGTTGCTGCACTTGTGCTGAAATCTACAGAGGCAATGTCAAACAGCGAGACCTCCTGGCCGCTTACCGGTTCGGGGGCGGCGTCGGGCTCATTGAGCGGTGCTTCTTCCGGTTCCTGCTCCGGTTCGGGTTCAGGCTCTTTGGTGTTGGCCGATGCTACAAGCGCCGAAAGGTCAAACAGTGATGTGGCAGTGGTGGTTATTGCAGAGGTTGCATTCTGTTGAACGGGGGCTGAAACGGTTTTAGCCTGTTCCTTGGCTGCTGTCTCTGCCATAAGCTTGTCAAATTTCTGCTTCTCCTGCTCCTCAAAGCTTTTGGCTCCCACTTTTTCCTCAAGCTGCTTCATCCTGGGCTTTATTTCAGCCAGTTTCTTGTCATCCATCTCCAGGCTGGCGTAGGTGCGGTACATGACCAGGGCAAGTTCGTTCTCGCCTCCGTCATCATAAATCTGCGCCATTCGCAGGTATGTGTCAGGTAGTTTGGGGTACATAGCCGTAATCTCTTCGCAAAGAGCTATGGCCTCTGCATCCTTTCCGCTTTCATGAAGCTGGGTTATCTGGTAGTACTTTCGCAGAAGCTGGCCACGGGTCATCTGTGCGTCAGCATTGCCTGCCGAAAGCAACATTATCAGGGCCGATACAAGAATGAGCCTTTTCATGACATTGTGTTATTTGAGCGTTGACCAGACTATGGACCGTTTGTCATAGCCGAATGGCTTGAACTTGTCGGGGAACTCACGGATCAACTGCCTGGACATCTCCTTGGCCGATGCGTGAAGCACCTGATTCCTGTTCCTGCTGGCGGGAGCCAGATACTGGAACTTGTCTATGCCGTATTTGAACAGCTCGTTTCCGGATGCCACCTCATTGACCGTGACATTCAGGGATGAGAGGTATTTGTTGATAGGCCATTTTTCGGCCGATACCCCTTCCTCGTCAAGTTTGGTTGCCACTGCAGCCTCAAGTATGAGGTCCGCCTTGGATTTGTCCGATACTATGACCAGGTCCTTGCGCTCGCCAATGAGTTCACGGACGGACTTGTCGGTCACGGAATCAAAAGGATTCACATTTATGAAGATGTAATTGGTTGGATCAAACAGTTTTACGCTGGTCTGTGCGGTACCTATCTTATCTGCACCTGATACAAGCTGTTTGAATGCGTATGTTTCGGGCAGGTCATACAGTCCGTCCTTGTCTATGGAGAAGGAAATTGTCTGCACCGGGTCTTCGGTGGCTTTGACGATTGAGAATGTGGCCGCACCGTTGTCATCGGTGATGAAAGAGCCGTCAGTTGTACCTTCATAGTCAATCACTACTCCTACTTTCTTTACGGGTACGCCGTTCTGGTCAACTGTGACCTGGAACGTGGCGGGTACTCTCTCTCCTGCAACTGCCGGAATCTCTGTTACCGGGCATGTCAGTTTCAGGTTGTCGTAAACATGAATGTAACTGTTGTAGATGCTTGTGAACAGGTCAACATTCTCAAAGTCATGTTTGACCATATGCTGGGTGTAAATGAACGGATGGATAAGCTCCAGAGCCTGTGAATAGGTCTTGGCGGCGTTAAACAGCAATCCCTCTTTCTGATAGGACATGCCTAACTCCCACATGGTCTGTGCCTGGGTGCATATGCTGTCCTGAACGGATTCAATCCTGGCCTGGTAGTCTTTTTCAGTTATGCTGTAGTAGCACCAGTATTCCTCGTCATCCTCCCATTCGCCCTGCAGTTTCAGTGCCGGTGAGTCCAGGACTCTGTCAATGAACACGTCATCGAACGATGAGTTGTAAGCGCCTTTAAGGATAAGGTCGCCCAACAGGGAGTTGGCGTCAACGGCCAGGTGGAGTGATGCCAGGATCTTTTTCTCAGCCTCTTTCTTGCCGCTATCCTTGTATTTGTCATTAAAGAACAACTGAGACACAATGATGGATGATGCCTGTTGTGCTGCTGCGGCCGTATTCTCATTCTGGTCGCCCTCCGGGTTCATGGAGCGTTTGGATACGCTGGCTATTCCCACGTATGTGTTCTTGACCGTGGGGGCCTTGGTAATCCAGGCCGGTTGCTTGCTTGCAGAGTTCTGTGAGTGTACTGTGAGAGTTGAGGATGACATCAGTGCAAAGGCCATGAATGTCAGAATTATGGATTTTGTTCTTTTCATTTAACTGTCCTTTTGTTTTGTTGCGGATGCAAAAATAATCTAAAAAATGCAAACGGAGAAATAATGTACGCGCATTAACGCGCGAAAAAAGACATCCTGCCCGAAAAGGCAGGATGTCTATGTAAATTATCCTTACAATTTTATCAGAACGAGGTGCTTAATCCTATCATGAACGGATAGGTCTTGAAAGGCTCGTCGTTATTGAAGAGGCTGTTGAACGAATAGCGTGCAATGATTCCGAAGTCACTGATTCCTACACGTGCCACGGCATTAAGGCCAAGTGGATTCAGGTTAGTTCCCTTTACTATCTTCTCACCTTTCTTCTGACCGTAATAGTCAACCTTGGACACATCAGCGAAACGGTACTCCAGTTCAGGGCCTATAGCAATGAACGGTCCGCGTCTGGATGCCGAACTTATTTCCAGACAGAGTGGGACACGTATGCTCCAATAGCGTAGATAACCCTGCTTGACCTCCTTTCCGTCTATTTGTGCATTGCTCAGGGTGAGTGTCCTGGTGCCGTCGCCGTTTGGATTGTAATTCAGGTAAAGACCGTTGTCCAGCCAGTATCGTGAGCGCGTGAGATAGAATGCTGTGTTTATTCCGATGTTCTTGGTCATGTGATAGCCCCACTGGCCAAGAGCTATGCCGAATTCGAATCCCTTACCTGTTTTCTGAGGAAGTCCTTCAGTCAGGACAGGGGGACGGTCAGTACAGAGCAGGTTGACACCAAAATAGAGGTCCGGAGTGTGTCCCGGGCCGTAATGCCGGTAACTTTTGCTTACATTGCCTTTGTTGTTGGCGTCATCGTACTTTTTCTCGGTCCTTTTGCCGTCCTTGTCAACCTCCTCATAGTATTCGGCTCCCATCAGGCCATCCACAAAGTTGTGCGCAAACCTGCGTGCCCAACCTTCACTTCGGCCTACCTTGCCGTATTCGTCATACTCGTAATGTTTCTCGGACTGTGCCAATGTGGGCATAGCAACCAATGCTGCAATTGCCGCAACCAGAATCTTTTTTCCCATTTTCAGTAATTCTTTTGCCTAATAGACGAAAAAGGTCCGGATTTGTTGGTCCGAACCTTTGTTTTTTTTCATTTTTTTTCTGAAAAGTATTCCAGAGCCTCTCTGTAGCCGTCAAATCCGTGTCCTTTAATCACCTTGCAGGCATAGAGTGACACGAATGACCTGTGGCGGAATTCTTCACGGGAATCAACATCACTCAAATGAACCTCAACCGTAGGGATTGCCACAGCCTTAAGTGCATCGAGTATGGCCACGCTGGTATGCGTATATGCGGCGGGGTTGATCACTATGCCGTCAAATACTCCGTAAGCCTGTTGTATGCAATCTATAATAGCCCCTTCATGATTGGATTGGAAACATTCCGCTTCCAGTCCCAAGGCTGTCGCCGATTCCCTGATGAATACCAGAAGCGCATTGTAGTCACGGCTGCCGTATATGGCGGGTTCGCGCAGTCCCAGCATATTCAGGTTAGGCCCGTTTATTACCAGAATCTTTTTCATACCGCGAATTTATATAATCTCCTGATAAGTGCCAAAGTATTTGAACTGCTCGCCGCAGTGGTCCAGCTCGCTTATGAGTGATGCGAACTTCTTGTCATAGATGGAGAGCTCAATGTCAAAATAGAACATGAACTCAAAGTCACGGCCCGGGATGGGGCGGCTCTCCAACTTGACCAAATTGGCGCCGGTGGCGTTGAACTTGGATAGCACGCTGAAAAGCGTTCCGGGCTTGTGGCTTACTACCATCATTATGCTGGTGCGGTTGGCTCCCGGATATATGCGCGCATCCTTGGCTATGCAGATAAAGCGGGTGTGGTTGCTGTCAAAGTTCTGGATGTTGCGTGCAAGAACCTCCATGTTATAAAGGTCTGCACAACTTTTTGATGATATGGATGCTGTCGAACAGCTGGGGTCTTTTGATACCTTCTGTGCGGCCATGGCGGTGTTGTCAAACGGAATAATATTGATACCCTTGAGTGTGCTCAGGAAATGTGAGCATTGGTCAATGGCCTGCGGATGAGAGTAGATGGTCTTTATGTCCTTAAGCTGTGCGCCTTTGGCTGCCAGCAATTGGTGGTCAATTCTTACACGCGTGCTTCGGACTATGTGTACGTTGTACCTGATAAGCAGGTCATATATTTCATTTACTGAGCCTGCAGTGGAATTTTCTATTGGTAGTATTCCATACTCGCAAAGTCCATCGGTAACCATACGGATAACACCTTCGAATGTGCTGTTGTACATTATCTCAGGTACCTCAAAGAGCTTCTCGGCGGCAATCTGGGAGTATGCGCCCTCGCGTCCCTGGCAAGCCACTACAGCGCGCTTGGGGAAAGGGGCCGGGTCTGCGTTTATAAGGCTTGATACGGCTTTGTAGAGTGGCGAGTCTTTCTCCTTGTACATGGCCTCGTATGCCTTGCTTACATCAAACATGGAGCGATATAGAACTCGTCCAAAGTCTTCAAGGTCCTCTGGGAGCTGTTTTGAGATATGCGCCAACACCTCGCGCTCGCGTGAACCACTGTTTACGGGCAAGTCATGGCTACGTTTGTATTCGCCTATCTCATTCACAACGTTCATGCGCTCTGCAAAAAGACGGCATATCTCATCGTCAATGTCGTCAATCTGTTTTCTGTAGTCTGATAGTTCCATATTGTAAGGTATTATTGTCCGTTTTGTCCGGCGTGTCCGCCAAGCGCATTGAAATCATCAAAAAAGGCAGGGTAGGACTTTGCCGTGCATTCTGAATCTTTGATGGTGATGATTACATTCTTGACCGATGCCAGAATAGTGGCTGCCATAGCCATTCTGTGGTCTCCGTTTGGATCGTATTGCATACCGTGCGCTGGGCCTCCGGTTACGGTCAGGGAGTTCTCTGTGGCATAGGAGCATATCCCTGTCCCTGACAGCAGTTCCAGAATAGACTGGATGCGGTCGCTCTCCTTTATGCGAAGACGCTTTATGTTGTTGAATATTGTGGTTCCCTGTGCTTTTGCTGCCGCCACAGCCATAATGGGAACCAGGTCAGGGATGTCGGCACAGTCAAAGGTGCCGGCGGTCAGGCCGGACGGTATGGCCGTGATGTTATTTTTGCCTGTAATGATGTTGGCACCCATACTGCGCAGTACATCCACTATACGGCGGTCACCCTGTGCAGAGCTCTCATAGTCAATTCCTGTGCAGGTTATGCTTTTGCTGCCTGCTGCGCCAGCCACAAGCCAGAATGCGGCGGCAGACCAGTCGCCCTCAACGGCAATCATGGCAGACGGTATGGAGTATCTCTGTTCTCCCGGTATGCTGTATCCGTTTGCGTTCTTCTGAATCTCAATCCCAAACTGTTTCAGGGCGTTAATGGTAAGCTCTATGTATGATGCGCTCTCAAGTTTCCCTGTAACGGTAATGGTGCTGTCTGCTCCTGTAAGAGGCAGAGCCATAAGCAGTCCCGATATGAATTGTGACGATACGCCACCGTCAATCGTATAGTTTCCTGCTGGCAGGATCCCTTGGCACGACAGTGGCATGCGTCCGTTTTTTGACATTCGGATTCCGTGGGCTGTCATCTCCTCGTAAAGTGGTGAGAGCGGTCGTTCCGGCAGACGGCCCTGGCCTGTGAATATGGCATCTGCACCTAGTGCCGCCGCTACCGGTAAAAGGAAACGCAGTGTGGAACCGCTCTCTCCGCAGTCCAGCAATTTGCACTTGTTTATGTTCCTTATTGGAGTAACGTTGAAACGGCCGTCCGTGTATGTGATGTAGGCACCCAGTGCGTTAAGGCAGGCCGCTGTGGCCTCCATATCGCGGTTCACGCTGCGGCATGCAATGGAGCATGGCTCATCTGCCAGTGCGGCGCATATGAGCATGCGGTGCGCTACCGATTTGGACGGCGGCACCTGTACGTTTCCGGATAGAGTTCCACTTACATCAAGTGTCATAGCCCAGTCTTTATCATCAGTTCAAGAACCTGAGTGGCAGGCATCTTCCTTAATACGCAGTGTCCGATGGATTCGGGCAGAACGAGCGTTATGTCTGCTCCGCTGCGTTTCTTGTCGGATAGGATTACGTCATACAGCTCATCGGCGGAGTAGGGGCAATCTGTGTCAAAACCGTATGCTTTTATAATTTCCGTAATCTGGGCGGTCAGGTTTGGCAGACCGTACTCTGCACCCACCTTGGCGGCAATTACCATTCCGCGTGCAACAGCACTTCCGTGGGTTATGGTAAATCCGCTCAGCTTCTCAATGGCGTGTCCGAATGTGTGGCCCAGGTTGAGCAGGCCACGCATGCCCTTGTCAAACTCATCCTGTTCTACCACGTCCCGTTTGATGCTTATGCATCGGGCTATCACCTGCTCCAGGTCAAAGGTGCCGGGGCGTGCGGTAACCTGTGCCAGTTCCTTGTCCAGTATGAAACCGTATTTTAGCACTTCGGCAAATCCGTCACGCATCACATCGTGGTCAAGACTGGAAAGTGTATCGGTATCAAGATATACCAATGCGGGCTGGTGAAACGCTCCTATCAGATTCTTGCCGGAGCTGATATCCACGGCGGTCTTTCCTCCCACCGATGAATCAACAGCTGCCATCAGGGTGGTGGGCACTTGAATGTAAGGTATGCCGCGCAGATATATGGCTGCAGCAAATCCGGCCATATCACCCACAACGCCGCCTCCCAGAGCCAGCACCATATCGGTACGGGTTACCTGCGCCTGGACCATCGTGCCTATGAACGCTGTGACATTGTCCAGGGTCTTGGACTGTTCGCCGTTCTCAATCACGTGGCTGACGGTGCTGAATCCAGCTCTCTCCAGTGATTCCGTAACAACCTTTCCGTAGAGCGGAAAAACCTTGTCATCGCTCAGGATTGCTATCTTGCAGGGCTTGAAGCGTTCCGCAACAGCATCCCCAATATGGCTCAGACCGCCCTTGCGGAGCAGTATGTCATATTTGCCTGAGGCGTTGACGGTGATTCGGGTAGGGGTTTCCATAACTCAATTCTTTTCTGATAATTCCTTTGCTATGCGTCCGTCACGCAGCAGTGCGCACAATGCCTTGGCATCATCGGCCTCCATGGCATCGGCGTACTGCGTGAGGTTGTTTATCAAGGTGTGTATCTCTCGTAGCAGATTGTCCTTGTTTTCAAGGAACAGCTCTGTCCACATATTCTCATTTAGCCAGGCCACACGTGTCAGGTCTCGAAAACTGCCTGCGCTGTAGCCTTTGTGCTGTTGGGCCGACGGGCTCTTGATGTATGCGTTTGACACCACGTGAGCCAGCTGCGACGTGAACGCTATCATGCTGTCATGCTGCTCAGGGGTAGTGAATACCACTCGTTTCAGCAGCATGGGTTCAAGCAGGTGCTTGATTCGGTCCAGAAGTTGGATGTCATCGTGGGTGGGCGGGATGATTATCATGGATGCGTTCTGGAACATGGTGGCGCGTGAGTTCTTGTAGCCTGATAGATGTGTTCCTGCCATGGGATGTCCGCCGGCGTAGGTGAACCCATATTTTTCTGCCGCTTTCATACCGCACTCCACCACCTTGCGTTTGGTGCCGCAGTCATCAATCACCATAGTGCTTTTGGCTATTTCCGGAGCATGCTTCTCAATCCATCCGCAAGCGGCATCAGGGGTGACAGCTATATGGATAAGGTCACATTTCTTTATGTTCCTGTTGTCAAGCACAGCGTCAAGTGTGCCTTCAAGTTCGGCAAAACGGCTTACAGACTCGTTCAGGTCAAAACCATATACAGTCCATCCTGCTTCCTTGTATGTCTTGGCAAGTGATCCGCCAATCAACCCCAATCCTACTACTCCTACAATCATTTCTCAATTTTCAATTCTCAATTCTCAATTAATTAAACGATTTCCTTAAGTGCCTTAACTTTACGTGCCACCTCGTCAAACTGTGCCGGGGTGAGTGACTGTGCTCCGTCGCAGAGGGCGTGTTCCGGATCGTTATGCACCTCTATGATAAGGCCGTCTGCACCGGCTGCGACAGCTGCCAGGCTCATTGACGGAACCAGGCGTGACTTGCCGGTTGCGTGGCTGGGATCAACTATGATGGGCAGATGTGACAGTTCCTTTACAACAGGAATGGCCGAAAGGTCAAGCACGTTGCGTGTGTAGTTGTCATAGCTGCGAATGCCTCGCTCGCACAGCACAATGTTCTCATTGCCGCCGGCCATGATATACTCGGCACTCATGAGCCACTCCTTTATGGTACTTGACAGACCGCGCTTAAGCAGTATGGGCTTCTTGGTGCGGCCCAGGGTCTTGAGCAGCTCAAAGTTCTGCATATTGCGTGCTCCCACCTGAATCATGTCCACATCGGCAAACATATCCAGATGCTTTTCACTCATGATCTCGGTTACGATGGGCAGACCGGTAGCCTTGCGAGCCTTGCGCAAAAGTTCAAGGCCGTCGGCACCCATTCCCTGGAAATCATAAGGGCTTGTGCGGGGCTTGAAAGCGCCGCCGCGCAGCAGAGTTGCTCCGGATGCCTTAACGGCTTGGGCTATGCCGGTTATCTGTTCTTCAGATTCAACTGAACAGGGACCGGCTATTATGGCAAAGTTACCGCCTCCAATACGGACTTTGTTCTCACCCTCACCAATTTCTACTATCGTATCGGCGGGGTGGAAACGGCGGTTGGCGCACTTGAACGGCTCGCTTATGCGTGTAACGCTCTCAATAATGTCCAGTCCGCTAAGCAGGTCGGGGTCAATTCGGCTGGTATCACCTATAAGACCAATGACCGTTTGGAACTGGCCTTCGGATATGTGTACGTCAACTCCCTGGCCTTTGATCCAGTTGATAAGGTTTTTCTTTTGGGTCTCTGAGACTCCAGCTTTAAGTACTGCTATCATAGTTTCTGTTTCTTGTCTTCTGTTTCGTAACAAAAAAGCCCGGATTATTTGTCCGGGCTCTCTGTCATTTCTTATTTAAAATGCATACAACAAATTACCCGGCATATTGTCTGGTAAACCAAAAGTAATAGAAGTATGCGTTAACAGTTCTCATATCGTCCGCAAAGATATGCAACATTTTCACTTATTGTCACAACCTCCGCTCATTTTAACAAAAAATGAATTATATTTGTGAAACCGTAATCAAATAGAATTTGAATTATGAGACCTTTTCCTTTGTTAGCCAAGTCAGTTTTGACAACCTTACTGATATGTTCCTGCAGTAGCAGGCATCGCGTTGCCGTTGATGTGATTGAAACGGATTTCATGAACAAATCAGAGATTACTATTCATGGCATTCCTGTAGAGGCGCAGTTGCCTCTGGGAGCATCAGGAATAGCCGTATGTGATACATTCATAATAGTCACATCCAGCGGAAACCAGGCCCGGTTGCACGTCTATTCCACTCAATGGCAACCGCTTGGCTCATTCTGCAATATAGGGCGGGCCAGGAATGAGTTCCTATATTCAGTAAGCACGGTATCAGGCCAGTTCTTCAAGGAACCTGACGGCAGTATTCTGGTGCCTTTGGTTGACGGCAGGTCCGGTGGAATCAAGGTGCTGGACCTGACGGAATCTGTAAAACGCCAGAGTACCGTATTAGTACAGCAAAGGGATGATTATTACGCTTACAGATTCATTAAAGTCAATTTGGATGGTGCTGAGGTGGGTTTTGCGGCCCCCAGAGAGTTCCAGTTCCTGAACAATGACATCTACAATGCATTTGAGTACAATGCCGCCCTTACTGTTCATCCAGATTATTATGAGGAACCTTATTACAGTATCAGCCGGGATACAATGGAGATAAAGAGAATCAAGTTCCTTACAAGCATTGATATGGAGGATGTTGACTATTATGAAGGATCGATATTGAAACATCCTGATCGTAACCTGATAATCCAGCCGTTTTCCGCTATGGATTACATCCTGTTCATCGATATAGATAAAGACAAGACTTTTGCCGTCCATCAGACCGGCTCGCTCTCTTTTGATGACAAGCTGCCCACTTATGAGCTGACTGAGGGGGTGACGGAAGACGGTCTGCAATATATAGAGGATAATATGATCCAGCACTTTGGACATGCCGCGTATGCTGATTCATTCTTTATGGTGCTCTATTTTGCCGGCGATTACAGCATAAATTCGCCTGACCCTGAAAGCCCGCTGGCAGAACTGCTTTTCTTTGGTTTGGACGGCAGGTTCCTTAAATCCGTAAAACTGGATGTTCCCGTGTGGGATATTGCATACGATGGAAGCCGTAATATTCTCTATGGGATGGACGGTTTCAACGAGCTGCTCTACAGCTTTGACTTGTCATCGGTATTGCTGCAATGAAACGCCTGATAACCTTAGCACTGGCAATGGTCCTGTCCTATCCCGCAGCCTTATTGGGACAGAACGCCATAACCGGTATTGTCGTTGACAGCCTGACGCACGATCCGCTGCCAATGGCCACTGTCTATGTGAACGGCACCACCCAGGGAACCACCACAGGCACTGACGGCCGTTTTGAGCTTAAAGACGTATTGTTCCCAGCCACAATCGTGTTCAGCTTTGTGGGCTATCAGCCGCAGGCATTTAATCTGGAGCGTAACCCGGGATCGCTTACTATCAGCCTCAAACCAAACATAGAGTTGGACGAGATTGAAATATCGGGCAAGGCCAATAAGGTCAAGAAAGAGGACCTGGAATACTTCAAGACCATGTTTCTGGGCGATGACCGGTGGGGCAAGCGTGCAACCATCACGAATGAAAACGTCCTTATGGCCGACAACTCCTATCAGACCACGTACCACACCAGGCAGGTAAGCCGCACCTCATATTCCAGACAGCATATCAGCAATGATTATGTGATAAAGAGCGAAGTCTTTGAAGATACGGTAAAAGTTGTATCAAGCGTATTCACCGCATGGGCCTATGAACCCCTGATAATAGACCTGCCCCTGCTTGGATATGAACTTTATGTTGACCTGGTAAAGTTCACGGTCACCAGGACGAACAACATCACCACATGCGACATGCTCGGCTACTTCTACTACAAGCCCTACGAGAATCTGAAAAAGCGTAAGACCAGGAGCATAGAAGAGAACCGCATGCGTGCATACTACGGCTCAAGCCAGCATTTCCTCAAGTCATTCGCCCAGGACCGTCTGACAGACAACGGATATACGCTGACAATGTCGGAGACAATCGTAAAAGGCAGGAAAAAGATATCGACGTACCTGCCTGTCGATGTCAGCAAATACTCTTCGGACGCAGGAAACGGCATGATCCGGGTGTGCGGCCTTAAGGACAGGAAACTGAGTATAAGGTACTATCACCGCAGCGACGGATCTCCCGTGAACTTCAGGGAGAAAGGAAAGGGAATCCGCCGTTACTCCGAGTCGTGGATAACCTTCCTGGAAGAAGAGTGCACATTCCGTAAAGAAGGTATCGCCACGGACAACAGCATACGTTTTACAGGCGACATATCCAAGAAAAGGGTAGCGGCCTCATTGCCCGACGATTACTTCCCGCCGTCAGATTCAAGCGCAATTAAGGTGAAGAGTTCCGCAGACTATGCCGGCGAACTGATAAAGTTTGCCGACAACATCCGTCAGTTCAACAGCCTGTTCCCGCAGGAGAAAGTCTATCTGGAGTTTGACAACACAGCATACTTCCAGGGAGAGGACATCTGGTACAAGGCCTTTGTCACCAATGCCACCACACTGGAGCGCGCACCCAGCGGGGTGCTGTATGTGGATTTCCTCTCACCCACCGGGCAGCTTGTAATGCAGCAGAAACTAAAGATAGAGGCGGGGCAGGCTGACGGAATCATCCCACTGCTTGACGCCGGCACATACCAGACACGCGAAAAACACGGCATAGTGGCCTATCCCAGCGGATTCTATGAGATAAGGGCATACACCCAGAACATGCTGGACTTCAGCCCCGAAGCCATATTCTCACGCGTCATACCCGTCTATACCCAGCCCAAGTATATGGGAGAGTATAATGAGTCCCATGTAGTTTCAGACCAGGACAATCCCCTCATAGAGAACCTGCGGGGCCAATCCAGGGAGCAGAGGGCGCAGAACAATAACGTGAATGTGACCTTCTATCCCGAAGGCGGTGATTTGGTGAAAGGCCTGCCGTGCAGGATCGCCTTCAAGGCCACAGGGAGCGACGCCTTCGGCATGGAGGGAACTCTCCTGATACCGGGACACAGCGACTCCATACATACCGTCCATGACGGGATGGGGTCATTCATAATCACCCCCAGAGGAAATGATGTGGTGGATTTCCATGCCTCCGGCATCGGCAGGAAACGCTGTTATCTGCCTTCAGCCCAGAAGAGCGGATACTCCATGATGGCGGACATGCTCTCCGATTCCCGGATGCAGGTGAACATCTGGCGCACCCCTGACCGTGTAGGCGAGCAGGCGGCGCTGGCGGTAACCTGCCGGGGCGAGGTGATACACTTCGAGGAGATAAAGGACATAGACAACACACAGTTTGAGATAGACTGCTCCGGCTGGCCTGTAGGCGTGTGCCGCGTGACACTGTTCAACAGGGAGGGCAGAATCCTCTCGTCACGCAGCATATTCCATAACAGCGTAGAATACCGCACCCCCACCATCACGGTCAACACCGACAGCATGTCACGCAAGTCATGCGGCAGGGAGGTCCTTGAGTTCATGCTTACCGACGAGGACGGCAACCCGTTGCGTGACCGTTTCTGCCTTTCGGTACGTGACGCCGCGGACTACGGCGGCGGCCGTACCGACAACCTTCAGACCAACCTGCTGCTGTCATCGGACCTCAGGGGCTACATACATGATCCCGCATGGTATCTTGAAGCCGATGATGACGAGCACCGTGAGGCCCTCAACCTGCTCACCCTTGTTCAGGGTTGGGAGCGCTACGAGTGGCAGACAATGACCGGTCTGAAAGAGTTTGAGGAGAGACACCGCATAGAGGAGGGCCTGACCATGAACGGGTGGATACTCTCATACAGCAAGCGTGAGCCCGTATCGGACATAGGCGTATATGCAAACGTGATACCTGACAATGACAAGACCCTCTTTGAGTCATTCGAGTACCACACGGACTCGACAGGCTATTTCGGGTTTGACCTGAGTGACTTTTACGGGAGCGGCAAGTTCAACATAAACCTGATGTCGGCAAACAAAGACGGTCAGTCCAGACATGAGAAGAGCAAGCGCATCCGCTTTGAACGGGCCGACAGACCCAAGCCCAGACCATACCTGAAACAGGAGACTGACCTGAGCCACAACACACCCGTTATAACCGGTTTTGAGGATGACTTTGATGATGACGACCTGTCAGAGCTCAGGAAACGCAGCAAGGGAACACTGCTTGACCCTGTTGACATAGAAGCCAAGGCCTCGAAGATACGGTTCCTTGATTATGACACCTTCACATCATTCGAGGCCGAGGAGGATGCCGAGCTGGAGCTGGACCAGGGTGAATACACAACCGACGTTGAAGGATATTTCCTGGAACGGGGCATCAGATTCAATTTTGAAAGCAGGGAAGACAAGCTTATCGAACAGGATATGAATATCCTTTCGGGAATTTCTGAATCAGAAGGAGTTGGCAATGAAATCGGAAATATAGGTGGATTTGATAACAGATATGAGAGCGGAGTAGAGAGTGGTCTGATGAGCAGTAATGATAACGAAAACGGTTTCTTTATCGAAAAAGAGATAACGCCGCATTTTTATGTGCATAACCTGGAGAAATTCTTATGGCAGCCTCCATTTGCCAATCCTATGAAAATCGATATGATAGATGTCAAGAGCATTATCGTTTTTGACAGGCCTATGTATCCAAGGGAATTTGCCGATCTGATACCCCTGGAGATAGAATTAGCCCGTAAGCATGTTGATGATGCCTTTTTCTCGTGGCTTAACAACAGCTGGCGAAGATATTACCTTGTTGACATACAAATCAAGAATGACAGGCAACTGCTCTTTGACTGGGAAATCAGCAACCTGGGCCGCCGTACCACTACCGTTAAAGGGTACACCAGGACCCTGGAGTTCTACTCACCGCAGTATCCCGATGGTCCGATAGAAGGCAATTTAGATACTCGCCGCACCCTCTACTGGAACCCCAACGTGAAAACCGATGAAGATGGCCGCGCCCGCGTAGAGTTCTACAACAGCACCTTCACCCGCCGGTTCACAATAAGCGGAGCGGGGATCACCGCATCGGGTGTTCCATACATCCTGAACCGGAACTGGTAAACCTGTCGCTTTTTAAAGCTGGAACAGATCATTCACGCTCTTTCCAAAGTATGCAGACAGCTTCAATGCAAGCTCTGTTGAAGGGATGAACTTACCGTTCTCAATAGCGAATATCGTCTGGCGTGATACGCCTATGGCATTTGCCAGATCCTGCTGGGAAATACGTAGTATTGCCCTCTCTACACGTATGTTATTCTTCATTGCTGCTCTCCTTTACATTTTTTGATAATACTCTTTTTAGCACAATCGCATATAGGATAGCTGCAAGAGGTGTCCATACCATAAACCGTCCAATGTGATACAGCAACTCTATCTCTTTTATTTCCGTCAGATCCATAGCAAATATGGCGATATTTCCATAATGCCGTACAATAAAGGATATTATCACATAGAATATGACAAAGTATGCCAGTACACGTGCTCTGATACTACGTATATACTCATCCTCATACTCCTCCTTGCTCATGCATACCAGGAATACCGCTATGCATGTGAGCAGCACAATCACACGGCTCACGGCAAGATACTTCCCGCTTGTGTCTGGACTTCCGTTTCCCCAATTCAAGACGTCGTTCATAACCTTAAGCGAGACAGGAATAAGCAAAGCGGAAACAACCAGAAGCCACCATCCCACTTTTTTATACCTGTGCGGGAGTAGGTATGACTTCATGATATTGCCCTTTCCAAGACGTACCATAATTTTGAGAATCAGGATATAGATAAACTGTATCAGGTTTATGGACAGCAGATAATTGACCCATCTGGTGACGTAACCAATAACTGTCCATCGGCCTATTTCCCCATTCTTAAAATATATGTCCGACCAATGATACTCAAAATGGTCTTTAATCATGAAGGGCAGCAACCGTCCATACACCATTTCGCTTAACACATTTGCAATGAAGAATATGATGGCCACTATTGTCAATGCGCGAAACCGGACAGACATTATGTATTCGTCCTCCACTTTCTCCTTTGAAAGACATATCATCAGTAGTGCAGCACTAAGCACAAAATCTCCAGCCAGATATAGATATATCGGCCACAATTCATGACTGTATTGTTGCTGTAGGAAATAGAATGGCACAAAGCACACCACAACAACAACAACCAGCATTACGAATCCCACTACCTGCCATTTGTGTGGCAGCAAAGTCAAATGTCTTTTGTAATCTTTCATTTCTGTAAAGTTTGATGCGACAAAAGTAAAGCGCGCTTTACAAACTTCCAAGTAAATTTTACTTTTTAACATTTTTATTTGTTTCAGCGTCTCAGTGTCTCAGTCGTTTTAGGTCAAATCCATACATTTTTTATTATCTTCGCACTAAACAATCATAAAATGGCACAGACAACAGCAGACGACAAGAAAATCATCTTCTCCATGGTGGGGGTGAGCAAGCAGTTCCAGAATAACAAGCAGGTTCTGAAGGATATATATCTGAGCTTCTTTTACGGAGCCAAGATAGGTATCATAGGCCTTAACGGATCGGGTAAATCCACACTGCTCAAGATAATCGCAGGAATTGAAAAGAGTTTTCAGGGACAGGTGGTGTTCAGCCCCGGTTACAGCGTAGGCTATCTGCCGCAGGAGCCTCAACTGGATCCTGACAAGACCGTGAAGGAGGTGGTAATGGAAGGCGTACAGCAGATTTATGACACCCTTAAGGAGTATGATGAGGTGAACCACAAGTTTGAGCTGCCTGAGTATTATGAGGATCAGGATAAGATGGATGCCCTTATGGCACGCCAGGCTGAACTGCAGGATATGATTGACGCTACCGATGCCTGGAACATAGACAACCGTCTGGAGCAGGCGATGGATGCCCTGCGCTGCCCGCCCGAGGACCAGAAGACCGGTGTGCTGTCAGGTGGTGAGCGCCGTCGGGTAGCTCTGTGCCGTCTTTTGTTGCAGCAGCCCGATATCCTGCTTTTGGATGAGCCTACCAACCACCTGGATGCCGAGAGCATACAGTGGCTGGAGCAGCATCTTAACCAGTATGCAGGTACTGTGATTGCAGTAACCCATGACCGTTACTTCCTGGACAACGTGGCCGGCTGGATTCTGGAGCTTGACCGCGGCGAGGGTATCCCATGGAAGGGCAACTACTCAAGCTGGCTTGAACAGAAGTCACAGCGTCTGGCTCTGGAGGAGAAGCAGGCTTCAAAGCGTCGCAAGACCTTGGAGCGAGAGCTGGAGTGGGTACGTATGGCTCCCAAGGCCCGCCAGGCTAAGGGTAAGGCCCGTCTGAACTCATATGACAAACTTATGAACGAGGATGTCAAGCAGAAAGAGGAGAAGCTGGAGATATTCATTCCCAACGGTCCGCGCCTAGGTAACAAGGTCATCGAGGCTAAGGGAGTAGCCAAGGCGTTCGGTGACAAGCTGCTGTTTGATGACCTGAACTTCTCGTTGCCACCAAACGGCATTGTAGGCGTCATCGGCCCCAACGGTGCCGGTAAGACTACGCTGTTCCGTCTGATAATGGGGCTGGAGAAAGTTGATAAGGGTACGTTTGAGATAGGTGAGACCGTAAAGATTGCATACGTTGACCAGCAGCACAAGGATATCGACCCTGAAAAGAGCGTGTATCAGGTGGTAAGCGGCGGTAACGAACTTATCCGTATGGGCGGCCGCGACATAAATGCCCGCGCATATCTGGGCCGTTTTAACTTTACCGGTGCAGACCAGGAGAAAAAATGCGGCGTACTGTCGGGTGGTGAGCGTAACCGCCTGCAACTGGCCATGGCGCTCAAGGAAGAGGGCAACGTACTGCTGCTTGACGAGCCTACAAATGATATCGATGTCAATACCCTGCGTGCCCTTGAGGAGGGCCTGGATGATTTTGCAGGCTGCGCTGTCGTGGTAAGCCACGATCGCTGGTTCCTGGACCGCATCTGCACACACATTCTCTCGTTTGAAGGTGACTCTAAGGTTGTATTCTATGAGGGCTCGTACTCAGAATACGAAGACTACAAAATCAAGCAGCTTGGCTACCAGGAGCCCAAAAGAATACATTACCGCAAGCTTCAGTAATTGAGAATTGAAAATTGAGAATTGAGAATTATGAAGAGGACTATCTTGACTGCCCTGATGGCAGTGGTTTGGGTACTGGTAAGTTGCCAGAATGATCCGTTTGTGGTCAAGACGACGAATGGAAAGGTACGTGGATTTGATGAGGAGGGTACTATGGCGTTCAAGGGCATTCCCTACGCCCACGCCGAGCGTTGTATGCCGCCTGCTCCGGTCCAGAAGTGGGACACTGTTATGGATTGCACACAATGGGGTCCGCAGTCCCTGCAGAGTGGCCGCATCCAGCCGGGCAGTGCTGAGGATTGTTGCGTGCTGAACGTGTGGACCACCGATACCAAAGGAAAGAAGCCCGTTATGTTCTGGTGTCACGGAGGTGGTTTTGACTCCGGTACTTCGGCGTGGAACCCGGGTATGTGCCTGGCCAAGAAGGATGTGGTTGTTGTAAGCCTTAACCACCGTTTAAATATAGTAGGATTCCTGGACCTTTCGGCTACCGGTAATCCCAAGTACAAATACTCCGGTAACGTGGGTATGATGGATGCCGTTAAGGCTCTGGAATGGGTTCGTGACAATATCTCAAAGTTTGGCGGTGACCCCAAAAACGTGACTATATTCGGTGAGTCCGGTGGTGGCGGCAAGGTTGGCACCCTGATGTGCATGCCGTCGGCCAAGGGCCTGTACCACAAGGCAATAATCATGAGCGGAACCATACTGAACGTTAACAATAAGCAAATGACCGAGGAACTTGGCCTGGCAGTTCTGGATGAGCTGGGTATTCCGCATAATGAGCCTGACCGCATAAAGGATGTACCGTATGACCGTCTTTATCAGGCTGGCCAGCGGGCACTTTCCGCAAGGGGTCTGGTCCGTACTCCCGGTACTCCCATAATGTGGGGATTCGGTCCTGTGCCCGATGGCGAAGTGCTGCTTCAGCAGCCTTTTCAGCCCGATTTTGCTGACATTTCAAAGGATATACCTCTTGTGATAGGAACTACATTCAATGAGTTGCAGCGCGGTCAGTACAACAGAGTGATGACTCTTGATGAGGCAAAGGATGCCGTTCGCGCCACATTCGGCGATGAGACCGATGCATATGCCGAGGCTCTGGCCAAAGCCTGGCCCGATTATGTTCCGCAGGACCTGCCGTCGATAGATAACCTGTTCCGTGCCAAGACTGTCATTACTGCCGATGCCGCATCGGCTTCAAAGACAGTTCCGGTCTATAATTACATGTTCACATGGAAATCACCTTCCACACATGTGTCAGCTCATGGAGCTGAACTGAATTTCTGCTTCAACACACTGCATCACGCGGGTCGCGACCTGCCCGATCCGTCAGTAAGCGACTTGCGTCTGGCAGACCGCATGGCACAGTCGTGGGCCAACTTTGCGCATACCGGCAATCCCAACGTTGAGGGCTTGCCTGAGTGGCATCCATATACAAAAGAGAACGGTGAGTGCTTCATGTTCGGACCTGAGATTGAGATTCGCAATAACTTTGACCGTGAGCTGGAGGAGATAATTGACCGCCACTGCTTCAAGAAACTGGATGCTTTCCGCGCCACCGGTTCACTTAAATAACTTACTTTTGCCTATTAACCAATTAACTTTTTCAATATGAGAATACATTTTTTTTCTTTGCTTGCGCTGCCGTTATTGGCAGTGGTAGGATGTTCCGGTCCGTCATCATCACCGCTTGATGTTGATGTGTTGAGTGACAGCGATATCCTTGATGAGGGTGACCTGACCGAGATTGCGTGCGATTTCAAGGTCTATCCGCTTAAGTCCGATGCTCCGATGGACGGCATCGGTGGTATAAAGTTCTGGGGCGACAAGGCGTTTGCCCGTTCTAATGATGACAAGAAACTGCTCTGTTTTGACAATTACAGGCTATATGCTGTACTCAATAAATTGGGTCGCGGTCCAGGTGAATACATTTACCTGAGCGACTTTACGTATGATGAAAAGGAGAATCTCATCTACATAGGCAATGATTCCCTTATCTGTGTCTATGATGCCAAGACAATGGATTTCATACGTAAACAGTTTGTTACTTTCGATATCCAGAACCTTCTGAATGTGGGTGACAAGATGCTGTATTACGGATTTAAAATTGATGAGTCCAGAAAAAGGAATGCTACAAGCGGTTACAATGCTACCGAATCCGTGATTCTTGCAGACAGAGGCGAGTGGGATCTGAGCAACAATAGTACAGTACTCAATGAGCATAGCTATTTTCACAGAACCATTTATGGCTATCCCCAGGTGTTCTATATCAACCCTAAGAACATGTCGTTCTGCCTGCCGGGTTATGTGAACAGGATTGTCACTTTCAATAATGACTCAACTACCGATGTCTATCGCTACAGGCTGGAATCTTATGACAGCAAGACCCTGTCCAAATATAAGGACGAGCAGGCGTTCCAGGATTTTGATTATGAGGAGTTCTCCAATGAGTATGTGGAATTGCTGATTAACGGTCCATATATTGAGAACACCTATAACATCATAGTTGATAAAGGTACAATCAGTTTCAGGTTGCATTATTATCCCAAGGGCCTGCTGGGCGGAGAGGTCAATTTCCTGTATTGGGTCCATAATGATTCAGGTACAAAAGCATACAGGCATTTGCGCATACCGGGATTGGCTAAGGATATAGACCCCACCGGCTGTCATGACAACCGCAATGTGGCAATCATAGAGAATCTGGGTGAACTTGCCATAGATCCCGATGTTGAGATGTCACCATTGGCCAGGCAAATCATAGATGAACTTAAGAAACAGAACGACGATAACCCTGTACTGATAGAGTTCCGTTTCAAATAAAGAAGCGGCGGAACTCTGATTCAAAATTTGGTGTAAGGATGCTCTTTCCCAGGGCATCCTTTATTTCCTGCATGGTCCAGAAGCGGCCTCCGTCCAGTTCATCGGCGCTGGGGTTTACCGGTCCTTCATAGACAGCCTTGAAAGCATAGACCAGTTCCTTTTCCACCTTGCTTTCAAAGACATATTGACCAAGCGGGATGGGATTGGATACGCTTATTCCAAGTTCCTCCATTACCTCACGTCTGAATGCCTGCTCAATGGTCTCACCATAGCTTATGTGACCTCCCACTGCTGTGTCCCACTTGCCGGGCTGGATGGGTTTCCAGTCGGGGCGACGCTGCAGGTAGAGCTCGCCCTTTGAATTGAACAGATGCAGATGAACCACGGGGTGGAGCACTTTGCGTCCGTCATGGGCCTGGCCGCGCAGAATTTTGCCCAGTACGTTTCCATGCTCATCCACTATAGGGAACAGTTCGTTATTGTTGTCGCTGTTCATATCAGTCTGCGTCTTGAAGTACAGGGAACTTGGCGCGGAAACGGGCCAGTTGCTCCATATCCAGTTCTGCACATGTCATCTGCGGCTTTTCATCAGTCTGTACAAGAGTATCTCCGTATGGGCTGATAATGGCGCTGTGGCCTGGATAGAACCCCAACTCGTCACATCCGCTTCGGTTCACGCCTATGGCAAAGCACTGGTTCTCTATGGCACGGGCACGCAACAGTGTGTCCCAGGCCAGGATGCGTTTGTCCGGCCAGTTGGCGGGATAGAACACGGCATCGTAGTCATCAAGGTTGCGGCTGAATGTAGGGAATCTCAGGTCATAGCATATAAGCAGCAGGATTCTTAGCCCCCTGAAACTGATTACAACACGTTCTCTGCCGGCTGTAAAATGTTCAGCCTCACCGGAATATGTAAACAGATGGTGCTTGTCATAATAAGCCAGACTGCCGTCAGGCATGGCAAAGCAGAAACGGTTAAATACAAGACCATTTTCAATTATGGGTAGTGTGCCGCAAACGGCGGCGTTCAGTTCCGAAGCCTTGTCCCGCAGCCACTCAACTATCGGGCCGTCCATAGTCTGTACTACTTCTGACGGGTCAATGTACTGTCCGGTTGCGAACATCTCGGGCAAAACATATATGTCTGCTCCGCATCCGCCGCCTATCAGGTTGTCCGCATCAGCAATGTTCTGCATCCAGTCACCTTTTTCAGGGGCATTCTGTACTATAGCAATTTTCATTTCTGTTCAATTTGGCTGCAAAAGTAATGCCTATTCCTGATAATCAGGTTGATCAAAGGCTTGGATTTGTTGTTCTGCTGTCTCGGAAATGACATCCTCGAATCCTGTAAGTGCCGCAAACGGCGAGAACTGTGCCGCCCGGTTGTAGAGCGGCATAGGTTTGTGCGTGGCCGATGTGTGGTGCGGCAGCTCAATTATCTTCAAGTATCTCTTATCCATTACGCCTTATGTCCTCCTACCTGTTTGTTACGTTCCCGTGCGGTTGATCCTTCTTCAAAGTTCATGCCCCGCAGTATGGAGTTCTTGCCATATTTGTTGCGGATGGCCAGTACGGCTTCCTGACGGCGGCGTTCGCGTCCGTCGGCAGGAGCGTTGTCGCCGAACAAGTCCAGCTGGCGAGGTTCGGCATCACTCTCGTTTATCACATTCTGGGCGGTCACATTGAAACGTCGCACAGTCATATTGGGGTTGACAATACGGTTATACAGTTTTGTCACCGCCTTAATGATATATTCCGATGATGACGTGTGTCCGTTCAGGCTGGCTGTGCCGTGAGCCGGTTTGGGCACCTTACGTCCATAATAATCGGTTACAACCGGACCGTCATATTTCAGGTCCGGCCGCTTAAGGTTCTCTGAATCATAGTTTACGGTGAGTGTTATGCGGTCCGTGACAAGACGCTTGCTTACCAGGTCGAACACAAGAGCATCGGTCATCTCCTTGGCTATAAGGCGTCCTTTCTTGAAATCGTACGGCTCGGAAAGCACCTGTCCGGAACTGATGCTGTTTACCAGTGGCTTGTACGCCTTTATCTCTGCCATTGTGCAGGGCTCCCAGCCCCAGGCATGGTCTATGAGCAGTTCCGCGTTGACTCCGAACATGCGGTACAGTTCATCCTCCCACTGCGGATGGGTGGAGTATAGCGCCACATCGCCCATGGTGCGCATTCCGTAACTCTCCAGTTTTGCGGCAATGCCGCGTCCCACACGCCAGAAATCGGTAAGCGGGCGATGATCCCACAACTGCTGCCTATAGCCCATCTCGTCCAGTTCCGCTATACGCACCCCGTCATTATCGGGTTCAACATGCTTGGCTACAATATCCATCGCAACCTTGGCCAGATAGAGATTGGTGCCAATGCCTGCCGTTGCCGTTATGCCGGTTTTTGACAGCACATCACTTATCATAAGTCTGGTAAGTTCGTGGGCGGTACAGGAGCGCATCTTGAGATAATCGGTCAGGTCTATGAACACCTCATCTATGGAATAGACGTGAATGTCCTCGGGTGCAACATATTGAAGATAGATGGAGTATATTTTGCTGCTAACCTCCATGTAGTGTGCCATCTGGGGTGGGGCGGTTGTGTAGCCCAGTGCAACCGACGGGTCAGACTGTACTTTAAGGTTGTCGTTGGAAGGATCGCCCAGCTTGCGTCCTGGCGCTTCAAGCCTGCGCGCCTGGTTTATCTGACGTACCCGCTGCACCACCTCAAAAAGTCGTGCACGCCCGCCTATGCCGTAAGACTTCAATGACGGGGAGACGGCCAGACAGATGGTCTTGTCGGTACGAGAGGCATCGGCCACCACAAGATTTGTGGTGAGCGGATCAAGCCTCCTGTCCATGCATTCAACTGATGCATAGAAGGATTTAAGGTCAATTGCCGCGTATATCCTGCCCCTGTTCTCCATACCACAAAAATACATTTATTTTCGGTCTTTTCTGACTATTTTGCTACTTTTGCCATAACCCAAAAAAATGCAGGAATGAAAACTGACAGAATTATAGCAGCTGTAATGGCTGTGGTAGTATCAGGTGCAGTAAACGCCCAGACAGTGAGCGGATCTGCAGATGACGGCTTTCAGGTAAAGGCCGGTAACGTGACTATGACTGTGAGCGCCAAGGAGGGTGGCAAGATCATGTCATACAAGTATGATGACAAGGAGATGCTCTCCCAGTTGCGTATGCAGAACCAATATGGAAGTACATTTTGGACCAGCCCTCAGAAAGAGTGGAACTGGCCTCCCGTAACGGAGTTTGACCGAGGCGCCTATACTGTTGAGTCACAAACCTCCTCCGCACTTGTTCTTACCAGCCAGGTGGCCCGCAAACTGCCGTTCCAGATAAGCAAGCAGTATGCTCCCGACTCCAAGGGCAAGTTCATCCGTGTTTCATATACTATCACGAACAAGGGTGAGGAATCCCGAAAGGTGGCCCCGTGGGAGATTTCACGCGTGGTGGCCGATGAGGAGGGCCTGATATTCTTTGACGCTCCGGTTGAGGGCATAACCCCTGCAAACCTTATCCCGTTCAAGGGTGAGGCAGGTGCATCATGGTACAACTTTGAGACCGGTGCCCAGAACCGCAAGATCAATGCCGACGGCAAGGGCTGGCTGGCATACGCGGCAAACGGCCTGCTCATGATAAAGAAGTTTGATGACCTTAAACCGTCACAACCCGCTCCCGATGAGGCCGAGATTCAGGTATATGTAAACCAGGGCAAGACCTACATAGAACTGGAGAGCCAGGGTGAATACAAGACACTTGCTCCGGGAGGAAGCCTTACATGGGTGGTTGACTGGTATCTGATTCCGCTTAAGGATAAGGCTGAGCCTTCAAAGAAGCTACTTGACCTGGTGCGCAGTACCATCAAGTAAAACAGAAACTAACCATTGTCAAGCATGAAGAAAGTCATAACCATTATGGCGGCGGTGCTTGTTTTGCACCCCGCATTTGCACAGAAAACGCTAAAGGACGCATATGCCGATGCGTTCAAGATTGGGTGTGCAGTCAATTCGCAGATAGTGAGCGGACGCGACAGCCGTTCGGCCCAGATTATCCTGCAGCAGTTCAATGCCATATCGCCCGAGAACGACATGAAAGCCGAGGTGCTGCATCCCAGACCCGATACATGGAACTTCCAGGCTGCCGACAGATATGTCCAGTTTGCCAGTGACAATGGCCTGTGGGCTCTGGGACACACGCTGGTTTGGCATAACCAGACTCCTGATTTCTTCTTTAATCATGATGACGGAACGCCCAAGAGCCACGATGAGATGGTTGAGACCATGCGCTCTTATATTGAGAAGGTTGCAGGACATTTTGCAGGCAAGATAAATGCCTGGGATGTAGTGAACGAGATTATTGACAATGACGGATCATATCGCAAGACTCTCTGGACCAATGCCTTTAACGGTGACGGCGATGAGGTGGTGCGCCTGGCATTCAAGTTTGCCCACCAGTATGATCCCAATGCAGAACTCTATTACAACGATTTCAATGTATGGCGCCCATCCAAGCGTGACGGGATTGCCCGAATGATACGTATGCTCCAAAAAGAGGGGATAAAGATAGACGGTGTTGGCATTCAGGCTCACTGGGGTCTGAATTTTCCCAAGAACGAGTATATAACCGCCGCAATAGATACATTCGCGGCACTTGGCGTGAAAGTCATGATAACGGAACTTGATGTCGATGTGCTGCCGCTCACCAAGGAGGGGCAGGTGATAGGCAAATCCCTCCAGGATCCGCTTTATCAGCTTGAGGAGTTCGAGACCTATCTGGATCCCTACAAGAACGGCTTGCCCGATGATGTGCAGGATCAGCTCACAAACCGCTATCGTGAACTGATGCAGATATTCTACGACCGTCGTGACAAGATAGACCGTGTCACAATATGGGGACTGCATGACGGCATGTCATGGAAAAACGGTTACCCCATTCCCAACCGCACCAACTATCCGTTGCTGTTTAACCGGGACCGTACTCCCAAACCTGCTTTCAACGCGGTTCTGAACATTCCAAAGTAACCATAATAAGAAGTCAAACTACCTGCTATGTTGAAGAAAACAAGAATTATGCTTGCGGTGCTGTTCCTTGTGGGAATAACACTGCTGTTTACAGGAATAGGGCATAACTGTTGGGGCTGGATGGCAAAACTCCAGTTCCTGCCTTCGCTGCTTGCCCTGAACTTTGCCGTGATCATAGGCATCGTTCTGCTTACGCTTCTTTTGGGCCGTATCTACTGCTCGGTGATATGTCCTATGGGCGTATTCCAGGACCTTGTAATCTGGATACGCCGCAAGGGAGAGAAACTTTTCAAAAAGAAGAAAACCCACAAGTTCAAATATGTGGGTGAGCACAAGTGGGTTCGTTATATTGTATTTGTGCTCTCAATCATTTCATTGGTGGCTGCCAATCAGATGCTCATTGCACTGATTGCACCTTACAGTGCTTACGGCCGTATGGTTCAGTCCATAGTGGCAACCGCATCGGGTTCGGTAACACTTCCTCTGCTGCTTACCGGACTGCTCACACTCATAATCATTTGCGTTTGCGCATGGATGTGGGGACGTGAGTATTGCAACACAATCTGTCCTGTGGGTACGTTGCTCAGCTTCTTGAGCCGTTTCTCAATGTTCCGTCCGCAGATTGATGAGAGCAAGTGCATCAACTGTGGCAAGTGCGGTCGCCAGTGTAAGGCCGGATGCATAGACACCAAGAACCATAAGATAGACTACAGTCGCTGCGTAGATTGCTTTGACTGCATAGAGACCTGTCAGGAGGGGGCAATACAATTCAAGATGGTTTGCAACAAAAAATCTTGTGCCGTTAAGGCCGATGAACCCGTAGATGAGGGCCGTCGCGCATTCCTTGTAACCGGTGCAGTTGTCGCTGCCGGTGCAGCAGCCCATGCACAGGACCACATGCATGGAGGCTTGGCCGAAGTGTTGGACAAAAAAGCACCTGAGCGTACTGAACGTCTGGTTCCGTTTGGTGCCGGCAGCGTCAAGAACTTTTATGACCACTGCACTGCATGCCAGCTTTGCGTAAGCGCCTGTAAGAATGGAGTGCTGCGTCCCTCATCGGACCTGGAGCACTTCATGCAGCCGGTTATGGGGTATGAGAAGGGTTGTTGCCGTCCTGAATGTACCGCCTGCAGCCAGGTTTGCCCGGCCGGCGCAATCAAACCTGTAAGCGTAGAGCAGAAACAGACCATCCGCATTGGCGTGGCAAAAGTCAATCTTGATCTGTGTCTTCCCGCACAGGGTAAGGACAGTTGCGGAAACTGCTCGTACCACTGCCCGTCGGGAGCCATCCGTATGGTTCGCCAGCAGGGATCACGCAATCAGATCCCTTCGGTTGTTGAGGACCGCTGCATAGGCTGTGGAGCGTGCGAGAACCTTTGCCCTTCACGCCCCATCAGCGCCATAACTGTAAACGGACTATCTATTCACCACAATGCTTGATACTATGGACAGAAGAGATTTTATAAAATATATGGGCGCAGGTGCCGCTGCACTGGCTCTTGATTCCTGCACCCCCGATGTTGCCAAGAATTCCGGCAAGTCAGCCACATCAAATAAGGACCTGCACGGAAAGATGCTGCAGAACTATCCCGGCATTGGCGTGCTGGGTTACGGTTGCATGCGCTGGCCGCAAAAGCGTAACGAGCAGGGTAGGAACGTGATTGACCAGGAGGAGGTAAACCGTCTGGTTGACTTTGCTCTGGAACACGGCGTGAATTACTTTGATACATCGCCCGTATATCTGGGAGGTGACAGCGAGCGCGCTACTGCTGAGGCACTTAACCGCCATCCGCGTGAGAGCTGGCTGATTGCCACCAAGATGTCGGTTTTCAACGTCACATCGTATGATGATTGCGTTGCCATGTACCATAAATCACTTGATATATTCAAGACCGATCATCTGGATTATTACCTGCTGCATGGTATCGGCACCCTGAATGATTTCAATACCCGTTTTAAGAATACCGGTGTAATGGAGTTCCTGCTCAAGGAGCGTGAGGCCGGCCATATACGCAATTTGGGATTCTCGTTCCACGGAAATCAGGAGGGATTTGACCAGATCATAGCCCTGCACGACCAGTATCACTGGGATTTTGTACAGATCCAGATGAACTATGTGGACTGGGAGCATCCCAACGGCCGCAACACCCGTGCCGATTATCTCTATGCCGAGCTTGACAAGCGTGAGATTCCCATCGTAATTATGGAGCCTTTGCGCGGCGGAGCCTTATCGGACGTACCGGCACAGATAGCCGACAAGCTCAAGGAGCGTGAGCCCGAGCGCTCAATTGCGTCGTGGGCATTCCGCTATGTGGGCAGTTTCCCGCGTGTGCTCACCGCACTTAGCGGCATGACCTACATGGAGCATCTACGAGACAACCTGGAGACCTATCTTGATTTCCAGCCGCTGGATGAGGAGGAGAAGAAGATGCTGCTTGACATTGCCACTATGATGGAGGACTATCCGCTGGTCAAGTGTACCGCCTGCAATTACTGCATGCCTTGTCCTTACGGCATCAACATACCCGGCATATTCAAATTCTACAATGACAACATTACTGCCGGCACATACGTAAAGAGCAAGGAGCAGGAGCATTACGCCCGAGCCCGCCGCAAGTATCTGCTGGCCTACAACGAGGCTATCCCCACAGTACGTCAGGCCGATCACTGCATCGCCTGCCGTCGCTGTGAGCGTGACTGCCCGCAGAACATCCGCATTCCAGATGAATTGCGTCGCATAGACCGCTACATAGAATCACTCAAACGCGAAACGCTATAGGGATGGTGGCGCCACTCATATTTCTCATTTGAGCCGATAATCACAAAATGATACAAAAGGGAACAGACCCCAATTGTATCATTTTGCAACGATTTTGCAACGCGGGAGGCTTGCTGGTTGCTGATGGGGATAGTACTTTTGTCACAAACAAATGAGTAGTTTATGAGATTTTCATCGGCCCTGTGTGTGTTTGGTTTGCTGTTGACGGTTTGTGCATCGGCGAGCGGGCATCGGCTCGTAAGGTTAGAAAGATATTCTAATGACAAACTTAGCAGCTATGAGACTTACCAGTATGAGGATAGTGTACTGGTTTCAATGACTCGGGTGTCTTATTCTTTGGAGCATGTTGATACCACTTATTATTTGTATAAGACAAATCAGGTTGGTGACATTATTGAGGAAGTGACGTACGTGACTGCGGTCTGGAAGGAGGGGGTGAAGAAAAGCAAATTCGTTTCCCGCAGTGACGGCACTAGTTCCAGTTATGCTCTTGACGGTGATGAATGGTTTGAGTGGGGCTGGAGCAGGTCCGATGAACAAGGCAGGATCCTGGAGGAAACAGACAATGGCCGATATTCCTATTATATCTATGATTCACTGGGGCGCCAAACAGTCAAAAGATCTGTTATTTCGGAAAGGGAAGGCGTTGTAGTACAGAGAGTTGACAGTATGGCGTATTCTGCCGATGGCTTGCAAACCACACGCATAATGACATATCAGGAAGACGATTCGCCTGCCGTCATTTATTACTTGACTAATAAGAATTTTGATGAAAAGGGCCGAACAATATACGAGGAGCAATTTTATCTTGATGGGACAGACGATGAACATCCCTCCTATAATTCATACAGATACAGGTATGCCAAAAGACGTGTGATAGCCACATATTTGGACAATAAATACAAGAAAGGAAAGTATAAGGAAAGACCTTACCTTAAAGTCAAATACGTTTACAACGAAAGTGGTTTAAGAACAAAACTGGTTGAATACCATATAAAACACGGCTTGACATGGAGGGAGGCGCTTGTGAAACACGAATATGACCTTGAAACCGGCGATCCCTTAGAAGAAACCCACTACAGTTATTCGTTCCTTCCCTTGTCCCGCAAGTTATCTTCCAAAACCGTCTGGACGTACGAGTAGCGCAAAATGATACAAAAGGGGTCAGACCCCAATTGTACTATATATCATGTCAGGTCCTTTGACAATCGTCTGTATGCGTTATACGATGGTTCTGTTTCAAGAAAGATTTCAATACCTTTTATGCCATCTTTATCTAGAAAAGATACGAGAATAATTAATATGGATACCAAAATAATGGGTTACATACCTTCATATGGAATAGATACAAAGGATTACTATTTCCTTTCATTTCCAGGTGAGAATTATGGAATGTTTGTATATGAAAAGAAGAACAACAAGTGGATAGGATATACAAACAGCACATCAAATCTTGGCTTTATCCTACCTTCAAAGTTTGTTGGCAGTGGCGATAAAAATGTAATCATTGGAGTAATTGATGCTGATTTGGCTAATGATCGGTTAGAAAGTAAAACTAATTACAGTTCTGCCGATAGAGCTAAACTTAAAGCTATTGGCAATAGTGAAAATCCGTCACTTTTGATATATCATATAAAGTAAATACAATTATTCGCTACCTTTATGCTCTGTAATTGAAAGTTGATGAAGGCAGATATAGCATACGTTCAGGAAAAGTTCAGGGAGTTTAACCGCCGAATGTTTGACGGTAAGCTTCCTGAACTTCCTATATCTGTTACCAATGCCAAGTCTTATTTGGGCGTGTGTTTGTATCGCAATCGTTTTAAATGGAACGGCAAGCGGGAGTATTATGATTTCAAGCTGCGCATAAGCCGCCGTATTGATTTGTCTCAGGATGAACTTGATGACACCATAATCCATGAGATGATACATTATTGGATAGGCCTTTTCAGTCCGGACGATATGCCCGGCCACAGCCCGCTGTTCCGAAAGATGATGACCGATATCAATCAGCGATTTGGCCGCAATATCCGCGTGTCACATCGTCTCAGCGCTGAGCAACTGGAGCAGGCAATCGATAATCGGCCCAAGAAACACGTAGTGGCAAGAGTGGTTTTGAAAGATGGTCGCACAGGTATCAAGGTAATTCCCTGCTTGGAACGTCATATCCGCCGTTATCGCCGCGGCATGATGGCAAGCGGCAAAGTCAGCTCCATAAAGTTCTATCAAACTACAGATCCCTTCTTCAACCGCTTTCCCAGTTCGTCAGCATTCAAGGTCTATTTCCTGGATCCCGAAATAATGGCTTTGCATATTCCCGATTGTGATAAACTTACAGATAAGTTCTGATTCTTTGGATTTTTTATTTTATGCGATACGTCATTAATACGGGATTGCCGTCGCTTTTATCGATTTCCTGCTGTATGCGTTTTCCTAAAGGAGAGAGCTTGCTTTCATCGCCGATTGAACGTCCCAGTTCGACATTGAATCCGGTTATATAATAGTCTCCGAATGTGCCCAGCGGGAACAGGCAGCCGTCAAATCCCGGCATTGTTACGCTGTAACGCTTTACATTACTGCCCTTGGCTACATTCAGTACCATGTTCTCAAAACTATATATGCTCCAAAACATCAGTCTGCCGTCATGACAGCACACCCACTCTCCACCGGTGCAATTGGATTCGTTCATCCTGTAAGAACACATTTCCTGTACTTTCTGAACTATACTGAAATCTTCTGTCCAGTTAGCGGGCACTTCCCTTATAAGTATGCTTTCGGGAACTCTCCATTTGTTATCATAGTTGAAATTAAGCAGGTTACTCAGTTTGTCATCATTGTACAGATACACCTTGCTGTCATCATTACCAGGTCCGGGAACAATGAATACCACGGAATCGCCGCTCTGGTACAGTACCTCTGAGAAGAAAAGATTCTGTGCATTATCCATCAGGATTATCTCTTTTGTCATCTGACCGGTTTCTACGTCAATAAGACAGAGGCCCTGATGATTCCTGTCATCTCCCAAAATAGCGCTATTAGCCAGTATTGTCTTGCTGTCTACGGCAATAAACGGGCTCGCAGAAGGGAATTTCTGCGTTTCACCTATAAATGTGCAGTTCAATCCCTGGTACCGGATGAGCCGGCTGTCAGTAGTCCGGACAAACAGGATGCTGTCCTCCGGAGCGTATGCTATACCTTCAATATACAGATATTCACCATGACCTCGGCCGTATTTGTCAAGCTTTGACACAACCTTATCACCCTTGATCCAATATAGGGTATGGTGATCCTCAGATATACCGAAAATGAAATCGCCAATTCCATAAAACATCTCTATTCCTTTCATCGGCTCGGAACACTTTACACTGAACACCCGGATTTCGGAAGCAATATCCTCAAAATTCACCTCCTCAATAATGTCATCCGATAACAGTATTGCAGTTTTCTTGCTGTCCGAACAACCTGCCAACAATGGAAGCAGGCAAATTATATATAATATCTTTTTCATTTTGTACTTCTTTAATTAATTGTTTGACTCTGATTCAGTAGAATCCGGAATGATGCGGACTGGATCGGGACCGAATGAGTTGGGACCCTCGGTTCCGGGTTTTGTAAAGAGGATTATCCTTATTATAATGACAGCCTTGGAAAGCAACACCATGAATATGAATGGAACAAAGAATTCTGTGATTGCCCCGGCTACGGCTGATGGTGAAGCTTCTCCACTTGTCAAATATGTGGTATCATAATGCTGAATGAGAATACCTGATACACTGATAATAACCCAAGGTATAAGTACCAGCAGGATAGCCAGCCACCCGTTGTCATCCCGGTCATGAAGCCTGCGTACGGTGACAGTGAACATGGGAATAAGTAGAGCCACATCAATTATCCATTGGAAAGTGGTCATAAGGTTGTTGCAGATTGTTGCTGCCGACTCGGCCATATGTGAACATGCAAGGCCTCGTATGACAGTCGTCAAGATGAGATAGGAATAAATAATAATCAATTGGAACAGATAGAAGTTCCAGTACTCCGCGCGGCGGGCGCGTCCCTTAAGGGAGAAATACTTGCTGAAGCATGCAGCGACAGCTTTACCGAATGACATTTTTTCTTTCATACCGTTTGCTTTTTGAATTTGTTCTGAGGGCAAAGGTATCTCGGCTGCAGGTTCTGCGGGATTTTGTGACGTAACGTTTTCCGAACTGTTACGTTTCTGTTCGGGGTACAGGAGTGTGAACCACTTCTCGGGCAGTTTCTCGCGCAGTCGGAACTTACGCATCCGGATGGCGTCTTTCGTAACGGTGAGGCATTCCGCTATGGCTACCGTCTCAAATCCCTGCACGCTCAATGCGCAAAACAGCATATCGGAATCGGTAAGTGTGGGGACATCGGCTTTCATAAGGTCAAAGAATGGCATGAACGAGCGTTCCACACACTTGGCTATAGCCAGACGTTCGTCAAAAGTGAGCCGGTTGTCACGCGTACGGTAGGTCTTGAGGATACGGTACTCTTCGGTCTGTTTGAAAACGGCCGAACAATCTGCAAGCAATGATGTCAAATCTTCCATAATCAACTATTGAATTTAAGGACAAAATTAATTGATTATCCCGGACCTGCATCATGTTAAGGCGTAACTGTAACGTAACGCTTTTGCAACCGGGTTGCATAGGGTGGTCAGTACCTTTGCAGCGGAAATCAAAAAAATACGCTATATGATACACGAACATCATCATCACGAGAATGAATGCTGCGAGCATGAGCATCATCATGAGCACGGCCACGAGCATCATCATGAAGAGGAAGAGGAGGGCAGAGGCCGTATAATCAGGATTATTGCCGCTACAATACTGCTTATTGCAGCTGTAATCATCGAGAAAAAGACTGCGTGGCAGGACTGGCAGTATCTGCTGCTGTTCCTGGTTTCTTATCTTATTGTTGGTTGGGAGACCCTGAAGGAGGCCGCCGAAGGTCTGTTTGAGGGTGAGGCACTGAGCGAGGACTTCCTTATGAGCATAGCTACGATAGGTGCGCTGGCAATTGGATTCATGCCTGGGGCCGAAACTCAATTTGCCGAGGCTGTATTCGTAATGCTTTTCTTCCAGATAGGTGAGATGTTTGAGGAGGTGGCCGAGGGACGTAGCCGCAAGTCCATATCGCATCTGATGGATATACGTCCCGATACAGCACATGTGGAACGTGACGGAGAACTCTTTACCGTTGCGCCGGATACAGTAAATGTGGGCGATATAATAGTAATCCGTCCCGGTGAGAAGGTTCCTATGGACGGTATTGTTTTAGAGGGCAAATCAAGTCTTGATACGGTCGCTCTTACTGGTGAGAGCGTTCCACGCAGCATTTCCGAAGGCGATGAAATCCTGTCAGGTTGCGTTAACCTGAGTGGCGTGCTTAAGGTGCGTACCACAAAGGCATTTGCCGAATCAACGGTATCTAAAATTCTTGACCTTGTAGAGAATGCAGCCGAGAGCAAGAGCCGCAGCGAGAGTTTCATAACACGTTTTGCAAGAGTCTATACTCCGATAGTCGTGGGCCTGGCAGTGCTGGTTGCTGTTATCCCCGGGCTGATAACAGGCCATTGGGCCACTTGGATCTATCGCGGACTGTTGTTCCTGGTGGTATCTTGCCCGTGTGCGCTGGTGATATCGGTTCCGCTCACATTCTTTGGCGGACTGGGCGGCGCATCGCGCAAGGGTATTCTTATAAAAGGTTCCAACCTGATAGACAAACTTGCCGGAGTAAAGACTGTTGTGTTTGACAAGACCGGAACGCTTACCGAAGGTGTGTTTGAGGTAACGGCCGTACATCCGCAGGAGATTGACAATAATGAACTTTTGCATCTGGCCGCTCATGTGGAGCGTCATTCAACCCATCCCATAGCTATGGCATTGCGCAACGCATACCCCAACGAACAGGATGACTGCGTTATAGCCGACGTTGAGGAGACCGCCGGACACGGAATTCTGGCAACCGTAAACGGCAAGCGTGTGGCTGTGGGTAACAGCAAACTGATGGAAAAGGTTGGGGCGGAGTGGCGTCCTTGTCATCACGCAGGTACAATAATCCATGTGGCCATTGATGGTCGGTATTCAGGTCATATAGTAATCTCTGACCGTGTAAAGGATGATGCCGTATCTGCGATAGAGCAGTTGCGAAAGGCAGGAGTGAACAGAACCGTTATGCTTACAGGTGACCAGGAGCATGTGGCTGCAGCCGTGGCTCAAAAGGTAGGGGTAAATGAGTATCACGCCCAGCTTCTTCCTGCTGATAAGGTTACGGAGATTGAGAAACTGCTCAATGAAGGAACACTGGCGTTTGTGGGCGATGGCATTAATGATGCTCCAGTGCTTACCCGTGCCGATATCGGAATAGCAATGGGTGCATTGGGATCGGATGCCGCCATAGAGGCTGCCGATGTTGTACTCATGGATGACAAACCCTCCAAGATAGCATTGGCCGTTCAAATATCCCGTCGCACAATACGCATAGCAAAGGAGAACATCTGGTTCGCCATAGGAATCAAAGTCCTGGTACTCCTGCTTGCCATACCCGGCCTGGCCACAATGTGGATGGCGGTCTTTGCCGATGTAGGAGTAACCGTCCTTGCCGTCCTCAACGCCATGCGAGCTTTGCGTGTAAAGGACAACAATTGATTAAATGTTGTACCTTTGCACCTGTTATGGGAAAGTTCAAATCATTTCTTGAAAGAAAGAATATCGTAATTTCGGGCAAACGCTACGGAGTTGATGCTTTGGGGGCTATGGCGCAGGGACTGTTCGCCTCGCTGCTTATAGGTACAATCATTGCTACAATAGGTGAGCAGGCCGGTATCCAATGGCTTGTTGATATAGGCGGATTTGCCAAGAGTATGGCTGGCCCGGCAATGGCTGCCTCAATTGCATATGCGCTTGGTACACCTAATCTGGTGTTGTTTTCAATGCTGGCCGTAGGTGCCGCAGCAAACAAGTTGGGCGGAGCCGGAGGCCCGCTGGCAGTCTATGTGGTAACTATTTTCGCATCCGAGTTCGGTAAGGCCGTTTCAAAGGAGACCAAGATAGACATCCTGGTGACACCTCTTGTCACAATCGCTGTAGGAATAGGCCTTTCTTACTGGTGGGCACCGGCAATAGGACAAGCCGCCAGCAGCCTGGGCCACGTGATCATGTGGGCTACCACCAAGCAGCCCTTCATAATGGGTATTCTGGTATCGGTTATAGTAGGTATGGCGCTGACACTTCCCATAAGTTCGGCCGCAATATGCGCAGCACTGAGCCTGACCGGACTGGCAGGCGGCGCCGCACTTGCAGGATGCTGTGCTCAGATGGTGGGATTCGCAGTGCTGAGTTTCCGTGAGAACGGCTGGAACGGCATCATATCACAGGGCCTTGGCACTAGCATGCTCCAGATGGGCAATATCGTCAGGAATCCCAGGATATGGATTGCTCCCATTCTGGTTTCTGCCATAACGGGTCCTATGGCTACCTGTCTGTTCCATCTTGAGATGAACGGTCCGGCCATTGCATCGGGTATGGGTACCTGTGGCCTTGTCGGTCCGATAGGTGTCTATACAGGTTGGAGTCAGGAAATTGCCGAAGGTGTCCGCACTGTTGTCACTGGCGCCGATTGGACAGGCCTCATTATGGTGTGCTTTGTCCTGCCTGTTGTGCTGACTATGATTTTCGGTCCGCTTATGCGCAGTATAGGTTGGATCAAACCGGGTGACCTGAAACTGGATTAATTACAGGAGAACTCCAGGTGATAAAAAAACTCCGGCCGTATGGGTCGGAGTTTTTTGGTTTGCAATTAAAGAGGATTAAGCCTCTGCGGGAGCCTCCTCTGCTGCGGGAGCTGCCTCCTCGGCGGGAGCCTCTGCTGCTGCCTCCTGGGCTGCTGCTTCTGCTGCGGCTGCCTCGGCTGCTGCCTTGGCCTCAGCCTTCTTGGTGGCTACCTTCTCGGCAATAGCCTCGTTAACCTTCTTCTCTGCTTCCAGTTTAGCCTTGCTCTGCTCGCGCTTGGCCTGCTCATCCTTAACGGTGATAGCCTTCAGTGCGCTCTCCTTAGCCTGCTTCCAGGCATCGAACTTGGCCTGAGCTGCGGCCTCATCGAATGCGCCCTTCTTAACGCCACCCTGGAGGTGCTTCATAAGATACACACCCTCTCGTGAAAGGATGTTACGTGCGGTATCGGTGGGCTGTGCGCCTACGTTAACCCAGTACAGGGCTCTTTCGAAATTCAAATCTACTGTAGCGGGATTGGTGTTAGGATTGTAGGTACCAATCTTCTCAATAAACTTTCCATCACGTGGAGCTCTGGAGTCTGCAATTACGATTGAATAGAAGGCATAACCTTTGTGGCCTCTTCTCTGCAATCTGATTTTTGCTGCCATAAGTTGTTGTTTTTATTGAATTTATAAATGATTTGAATAGCCTTTAACCCGTAAAGGCGGCGCAAAGGTAGTAAAAAATGGTGAATGGACAAAGAATCCGCTTATTTTCAGTGACATCTTATTTTTTCAAATAAAAATGACGTTTTGATACGTTTTGAAACGTAGAAATGACTTACATTTGTAAGATTAAAACGGACCAGGTGGCTATATGAGCGCGGATATAAGGCATGAAGGGGTGATAGACTCCATTGAAGGTCAAAAGGTTACCGTGCGCATATTGCAGGTTGCGGCCTGCTCCGGCTGTCAGGCAAGCAGGATTTGCCGTGCGGCCGAAAGCAAGGAGAAACTTGTGGATGTGAATATGACTGGTGCGGAGAATCTGTCAGTAGGGCAGACTGTGACGGTGGTGGCAGGTGAGCGTATGGGCATGACAGCTGTGCTGCTTGCTTTCGGGTTGCCGCTGTTGCTTCTGTTGGTTGCGCTTATTGCATCTGTCGCGGTGACGGGGAGCGAGAAAGTGGCGGCCATTGCTTCTTTGGCGGTGCTTATACCGTACTATGTTGTATTGTTCCTGTGCCGTAACAGGATAACAAAGGACTTTGGATTCAGAATTATTGTTTAAATAAGGTATGTCGTTTATTTTGACAGCTGTCCTTGTGTTGGGATTGACAGGATTGGTACTGGGCCTGGTGCTCTACGCCGTGTCAAGAAAATTCAAGGTTGAGGAAGACCCCCGTGTGGGGCAGATTACCGAACTGCTGCCAGGCGCCAATTGCGGAGGCTGCGGCTTCCCGGGTTGTGCCGCGTTTGCGGAGGCCTGCGTAAAGAGTGAGTCCATGGACGGGCTCAAGTGTTCGGTATGCAAGAGTGAGGTAATGCAACAGATCGCTGCCATAACGGGGCACGCGGTTGAGGTTGGAGTAGAGAAGGTGGCTGTGGTGCGTTGCGCAGGTTCATGCGCCAACCGTCCGGCTACACGTGTCTATGACGGGGCAAAGAGCTGTGCTGCCGCAGCGTTGATGAACGGCGGTGCTACCGGATGCTTCTTCGGGTGCCTGGGATGCGGCGACTGCGTAAAGGCGTGCAAGTTCGATGCCATCAGTATGGATCCGGAAACCGGTCTGCCTGTTGTGGATCAGGACAAGTGTACAGCTTGCGGTGCCTGTGCCAAGGCTTGCCCGCGCAATATCATTGAACTGAGGAACAAGAACAAGCTTGACCGTCGTGTATATGTAAGTTGCGTGAACAAGGATAAGGGCCCTGTGGCCAAGAAGGCTTGTGCTGTGGCCTGCATAGGATGCGGCAAGTGCGTCAAGGCCTGCCCGTTCGAGGCCATCACTCTTGAGAACAATCTGGCTTATATTGACTTTGAGAAGTGCCGCCTGTGCCGCAAGTGCGTGGATGAGTGCCCACAGCACACAATTCTGGCCGTGAACTTCCCGCCCAAGAAGGTTGTGGCTCCGGCAGAACCCAAGGCCGAAGAGGCACCCCAGGCTCCTGTAGAGCCCGCTCCGATGCCTGAGAATACTGTAGAACAACAAAAAGCAGAGTAGTTATGAATACTTTCAAGATAGGAGGTGTCCATCCCGAGCCCAACAAGCTCACTGCCGACCGCAAGATAGAGACACTGGCACTGCCCAAACAGGCGGTGTTCCCGTTGTCCCAACATATAGGCGCTCCTGCCGTGCCTTGCGTGCAGAAAGGTGACACCGTGCGTGTAGGAACACGCATCGCCGAGCCTGGCGGTTTCATGTCGGCCTCGATACATTCATCAGTATCGGGTAAGGTGGCCAAGATAGACAGCGTGATCGATGCCAGCGGCTTGCGCAAGCCTGCAATCTTCATTGATGTGGAGGGCGATGAATGGGAGCCATCCATAGACCGCTCCGATAAACTGATACTTCAGAGCAACAAGTCACGCGATGAGATAATAGAGTGCATCAAGAACGCCGGTATAGTGGGCATGGGCGGAGCCTGTTTCCCCACTCATGTCAAGCTGTGTCCTCCCAAGGATTGCACCATTGACACGCTCATCATTAACGCCGTTGAGTGCGAGCCGTATCTGACCGCCGATCACCGTCTGATGCTGGAGCATCCTGATGAGATAATTATAGGTGTAAAGATAATACTTAAGGTCCTGGGCATAGACCGCGCCGTTATAGGTGTTGAGGCAAACAAGCCCGATGCAATATCGTTGCTGCAGTCCAAGACATCGATGGTTAGCGGCATAGAGGTGATGCCGCTGCAGATGAAATATCCGCAGGGTGGTGAAAAACAGCTTATTGAGGCTGTGACAGGCCGTCAGGTTCCGCCGCCACCGGCACTGCCTGCAAACGTAGGCTGCGTGGTGCAGAACGTAGGTACCGTATTTGCCATCTATGAGGCCGTGATGAAGAACAAGCCTCTGTTTGAGCGTATAGTTACCGTAACCGGCAAGGGACTCAAGAACCCGTGTAACCTCAAGGTCCGTATGGGTACTCCCGTAAGCCAGCTCATTGAGTACGCTGGCGGTATGCCGGAGGATACAGGTAAGCTCATTTCCGGTGGCCCTATGATGGGACGTCCGCTGCTGGATGATACAGCTCCGGTTGTAAAGGGTACATCTGGTCTGCTAATGATTCCGGAGGCCGATGTCATACGCCGTGAGGAGCGCAACTGCATACGCTGCGCCAAGTGTGTTCAGGCCTGCCCCATGGGCTTGGAGCCCTATCTGCTTGCAACCGCATCGGAGCAGGGTGACTGGGAGTGCGCCGAAGAGAACTGGATAATGAGTTGCATTGAGTGCGGCTGCTGTCAGAGCACATGTCCTTCACGTCGTCCGCTGTTGGACTGGGTGCGTCTGGCCAAGAACAGGGTGGGCGGAATAATCCGCGCCCGTAACGCAAAGAAATAAGGTATTATGGCACAGAAACTACATATAACCACATCACCGCATGTGCATTGCGGTGACACTATAGAAAGGAACATGCGTACCGTGATATGGGCGCTGGTTCCTGCATTCATAGCATCGGTCATAGTGTTTGGGGCCGGTGCCGTGATTGTGACAGCCACATCGGTGGCATCGTGTCTGTTCTTTGAGTGGTTCATCACACGCTTTTTCCTTAAGCGTCCCTCCACTCTTGCCGACGGATCGGCTATCATAACCGGTATCCTGCTGGCGTTCAACCTGCCGTCAAACATACCTCTGTATATGATTGTCATGGGTGCGCTTGTGGCTATAGGCATAGGTAAGATGGCGTTCGGCGGACTTGGCAACAACCCGTTCAACCCCGCATTGGTGGGACGTGTGTTCCTGCTCATTTCATTCCCGGCCAGGATGACATCGTGGCCCGTTCCGCATCAGATGATGGCATATGCCGATGCCGTTACAGGTGCTACACCGCTCAACCTGATTGGCCAGATAGCAGGTGGAAACACCGCTGCAATGGACCAGCTGCCGGGCTTGAAGGACCTGTTCCTGGGTAACATCGGCGGTTGCTTAGGTGAGGTAAGCGCTGTGGCACTGCTCATAGGACTTATCATACTGCTGTGGCGCAAGGTTATTACCTGGCATATCCCTGTTACCATCCTGGCTACAGTGGCTGTACTGACAGGAATCATGTGGATGATCAATCCCGTGCTTTATGTCAACCCGCTTTATCATCTGTGCGCAGGCGGTCTCATGCTGGGTGCCATATTCATGGCTACCGATTATGTGACATCGCCCATGACTACAACAGGTATGGTGTGGTATGGAATAGGCATAGGATTCCTCACGGTGATTATCCGTTATTTCGGATCTTATCCTGAGGGCATGTCATTCGCTATCCTTATCATGAATGCGGTTGTTCCGCTCATTAACAACTGGTGCAAACCAAAACGTTTCGGGGAGGCTGTAAAATGAAGAAACTGCAATCAAACATATTGAACATGGCCCTGGTGCTCACCCTCATCGCCGTTGTGGCTGCGGGTTTGCTGGCTTGGGTCAACAATGTGACCAGCGGTCCCATAGAGGAGATAAACAACCTGGCCATTGAGAACGGAATAAAGAGTGTCATACTGGGTGACCGTGATATCCAGTTCACGGTCGATGACCCCGTGGAACAGGACGGGTTCGTGTTCCACAGCGTGAATGACATGAACGGTAACCTGATAGGCACAGCCGTTGAATCTACCGATAAGAACGGATTCGGCGGTGCGCTCAAGGTGATGGTGGGATTTGATCCCGAGGGTAAGATCCTGGGTTACACGGTGCTTGAGCACAGCGAGACTCCCGGACTTGGCGCCCAGGCCGACGGTTGGTTCCGTCAGGCAAGCGCCGAGGCCAAGGAGCAGCCTGCCGTAGTGGATGTTCTTCTGGGTGCTCCCGGCAAGCCCGGCAACCATAATATCATTGGAATGAATCCCGGCGATGACATGATGATAGTAAGCAAGGATGGTGGCGATGTGGATGCCATTACCGCATCAACAATCACGTCAAAGGCATTTCTCCGTGCCGTGAACGCTGCCTATAAGGCTGTGTTCGGTTATAGTGCAGCCGATGCGGTGAGCGGTGCTTCATCACAGAACTAAAAAAGGCAGTATTATGAATTACTTCAAGACAATAATAAACGGAATAGTCAAGGAGAACCCCACGTTTGTCCTCCTGCTGGGTATGTGTCCCACGCTGGCTACCACCACATCGGCCATAAACGGCTTGGGAATGGGTGTGGCCACCATGTTCGTGCTGATATGCTCCAATACATTCATATCACTGCTCAAGAACCTGATCCCTGACGGCGTCAGGATACCATGCTACATTGTTGTGATAGCATCGTTCGTGACACTGTTGCAGATGCTCATGCAGGCTTATGTTCCTGATCTGTACAAGACTCTGGGTATTTTCATACCTCTGATTGTCGTAAACTGCATCATCCTGGGCCGTGCCGAGGCGTTCGCTGCCAAGAACAATGTGCTGGCATCAATCTGTGACGGCATCGGAATAGGCATAGGTTTCACCCTTGCCCTTACTCTTCTGGGATTTGTACGTGAACTGCTGGGTAACGGAGCCGTGTTCGGTTACCGCATCCTGCCCGAGTCCATGAACATGCTGGTGTTTGTGCTTGCTCCCGGTGCTTTCATCACCCTGGGCCTGCTTATGGCTATAGTCAATTCAATCAAGAACCGTAAAGCCTGAACATTATGGAATATTTTCTGATTTTTATCGCAGCTATATTCGTCAATAATATAGTGCTTTCCCAGTTCCTGGGCATATGCCCGTTCCTGGGTGTATCAAAAAAGATCAGTACCGCCGCAGGTATGGGACTGGCCGTAACATTCGTGCTTACGGTTGCGGTGATTGTGACATATGCTTTGCAGAACTGGGTGCTGAATCCATGCGGACTGGGTTACCTGCAGACCATACTGTTCATCCTGGTGATAGCCGGACTGGTGCAGATGCTGGAGATAATCCTTAAGAAGGTTTCTCCTTCACTCTATCAGGCGCTGGGCATATTCCTGCCGCTTATCACTACCAATTGCTGCATTCTGGGAGTATCAATCCTGGTGGCCAATGGCACTTACAATGCACAGGGTCTGGAGCCTAATCTGCTTACAGGTGTGGTATATGCCATTGCAACATCTATCGGTTTTGCTCTGGCTCTGATCATATTTGCAGGCATACGTGAGCAGTTGGCCCGGGTGCGCGTACCCAAGAGCATGGAGGGAATGGCTATCGCTCTCATTACCGCTGGCCTTCTGGCTCTGGCGTTCATGGGATTCAGCGGCGTGGATCATGGCATATCAATGGCCTTCGGCCAATGATAATTGAAAATTGAGAATTGAGAATTACCATCCGGTGCGTTAACGCAGGTTCTGAGTATTAATTCTCATTTTTCAATTCTCAATTCTCAATTAAAAAAGTTGACATTATAATTGAAATTATGAGAATATCTAAGGTTTGTTTTTGGAGTTTAAGTCTGGTTCTGGCTGCCTGCGGAGGTGGTGCACCGACAGATGGAACACAGTTGGCTAACGGCAAATACACTGCTGATGGCCTTAATCTTGAAGGTACTGTGACCGCAACGGTTACAATCAAGGGTCACAAGATCTCTTCTGTTACCGTTAAGGATAACGGCAACACCTACAGCAAGTACACATCGGCTTATACCGAGGTGCCCAAACGTATTGTAGAGGCCCAGTCGACCGATGTTGACGGTGTTACAGGCGCAACTTATTCATCGGATGCGGTAAAGAGCGCAGTGAATGAGGCTCTGGCAATTGCACGCGGCGAGAAGCAGGCTCCGGCCAAGAATGCCTCAATCAGCTTCACGCCAGGTACATATACTGGCAGCGGCAAGGGTTACGGCGGTCAGGTGCAGGCCCGCGTCACATTCAGCGAGACCGGCATTACCAATATCAGTGTTGGCCAGCAGCGTGAGACCGCTCATGTGGGCGATGCTTCATTCCCCATCCTGAGTCCCAAGCTGATTGCAGCCAATGGTCTTGGCGTGGATGCTGTTACCGGTGCCACAATGTCAAGTTTCGGACTCAAAGCAGCTGTACTTGATGCTGCGCAGCAGGCAGGTGTGACCAACCGCACCGCGTTCATGAACAATACCATAGAGAGCAAGCCCGGTGCTCCAATTGAGGATACCTGGGATATCGTAATCATAGGTGGCGGCGGTGCAGGTCTTTGCGCAGGTGCCCAGGCCGCTCAGGACGGCAGCACTGTACTTGTGATTGAAAAGAATGCCGAGCTGGGCGGTAACACGCTCGTATCGGGCGGCGTTTATCAGTCAGTAGATCACAGCCTGGTATGGGATATCAATAATCCCACCGCTACCAGCGCCAAGGGTTTTGACGGCAGGACACACAATAAGGTCCGTGCCACAGTGGGTTGCGTGAATGACCTCAAGGTAATCTACGGATGGAGTGAGGCACCGTTTGATGCATCATTCTATAAGGACCATGAGTTTGTGGCAGGTGATATAGAGGAACTCTCCAAGCATGGCGTACATCCCGAGTATCTGTCAACCCTGCAGGAACTCAAGAAAGAGATAAAGGCTTATCTGGATTATGCCGAGCCGCAGCTCAAGAAGGGTACCCCCGAGAACCAGCTTCTGCTGTTCTCAACCACCAATCTGCATATCTTCCAGACCTACTACGGCGGTCTGCGTCAGAACACCGCCAAGGATGAGTGGATTTACGGTGACTATGACCTGGTTAAGCAGTTCGTACTTGAAGGTGAGCAGCTTAAGCCTTGGCTTATGGAGATGGGCGTGGGCTTCAGTGACAGCCAGTCAACCCTGGTGGGTGCCCTGTGGTATCGCGGCAACACTATGAATGGTTGCACTGTTGATGCCGATGGTGACGGCACGACTGAGCGTTATCAGGGCAACTGGGGCTCATACGTTATGGCTCCCGTTGCAGTCATCAACAACGCCAGCAAGCATAACCGCATCATGAGAGAGACCAGCGCCGATGAGCTCATATTCGAGAACGGCCGCGTAACAGGCGTCAAGGCCAAGATGGCCGATGGCACTGTGGTTACCGCCCATGCCAAGAAGGGCGTCATCATAGCTACCGGCGGATATGCCGCAAATATCCAGAAGGTGCTTAAGACCAACAAGTACTGGTCACGCCAGTATCTGTCACCCAATATAGGTACCACCAACCGCTCATCACTGCGCGGTGACGGTATCGATATGGCCGAGAAGGTTGGTGCCGCAACAGTTGGCGAGGGCTATACTCAGCTTATGCCTCTGGCTTATACTGCCGATGGTGCAATCGCATTCGGCGGTGTTGAGAACGCAGTGTTCATCAGCCCCAAGACCGGACACCGTTATGTTGATGAGTGCTCCGAGCGCGATGTGCTTTCACTCAACGGCTTCAAGTTCGGTATCGACAAGTTCGGTGCCAAGGGCGTCTATTTCTACATCACCCGCGGATTCGGCGGCTTTGGTGGAGGCGGCGGCTTCGGCGGCGGCTTCGGTGGCTTCGGCGGAGGCGGAGGCTTCGGTGGAGGCGGTGGATTTGGCGGCTTCGGCGGCGGTGCTCCCGGTGCCAATGCCGGCGGAAACGCCAATGCAGCCGCAGCAGCCCCTGTGCGTCGTTTCAACGGTCGTGACTGGAGCGGTCGTGTATCGGAACTGGGTGATTTCTTCAAGGAGATAGACGTGGATACAGACCCCGAGGAGGTCAAGAAATCCATCCGTGAGTATGATATGGCCATCATGCAGGGCCAGCAACCCAAGGAGGCCGGCAAGCGTCATCCGTCAGGCCCCATAGGCAACGCCAGCCGCAATGCCGATGGTACATATAACCTGGACAGCTACAGCATTGATGATGCCAGCCTCTCAATCCGCGTGCTTGCTCCGTCAACCCACCACACAATGGGTGGACTCAAGGTTGACCTGGACCGCCGCGTACTTGATGCCAACGGCAAACCCATCCCCGGCCTCTATGCCGCAGGTGAGGTAACCGGCGGATTCTTCGGCGGCAACCGTCTGGGTGGCAACGCTCTGACCGAGTGCATGGCATCGGGCCGCATCGCTGCCAAGGGTGTTGAAAAAGACAACAAATGATAGCATTTCCGAACGCTAAAATAAACATTGGACTCAATGTCGTGGCTAAACGCAGTGACGGATACCACGACATTGAGACTGTGTTCTATCCGGTGCTGCTGCAGGATGCGCTGGAGATAAAGCCTATGCGTCCGCTTGATCCTGCGCAGTTGCGCAAGCGTCTTGAGGCTGGCCTTCTGGTTCAGCCTGATGACGTTTTCCTGCCTTACCGTCTTTTCCCTAAGAAGGAGGATGTTCCCTGCTGTTCTCTTGAGATGACGGGCAATGAGTTTCCGTTTAAGGCTGCAGATAATCTGGTGGTCAAGGCATACCTTATGTTGCAGCAGGATTTTGACCTGCCGTCTATAGACATCAAGCTGCACAAACATATCCCATCGGGTGCAGGTCTGGGCGGTGGCTCATCGGACTGCGCATTCATGATATCACTTCTGAACCGCCGCTTCAATCTGCACATGCGTGAGAGCATGATGGAACGATATGCCGCTCGTCTGGGTTCAGACTGCGCATTCTTTATATCCAATACTCCTTCGCTGGCAACGGGTAGGGGTGAGATACTGAATCCTATCAGCCTGTCACTCAAGGGTTTCACTATTCTGCTGGTCAAGCCCGATTTATCGGTCAGCACTGCCGAGGCATACGCATCGCTTACTCCAAAACAACCGGATATTCCGCTTGCAGAGGCAATAAAGCGTCCCGTAGCGGAGTGGAAGGATTGCGTATTCAATGATTTTGAGGCCACTGTCTTTGCCAAGTATCCGCTCCTGGCAGACATTAAGCAGAAACTCTATTCTATGGGTGCGGTCTATGCTGCAATGTCTGGTTCCGGCTCTACAGTCTATGGCCTGTTCCGTACACCGATAGATAATCCTGCTGACATATTCCCTGATATGTTCACCTGCCAGCGCGAAATGGCTTAGCTATGTCAATTCGTTCCATGATTTTTGTCGCGACTCGGGATAGAAAGTAAACTTTCTCTCCTCTCGCTGCTCCAAAAATTGTTGAAAACAGGGGGATAACCTTCCTCCTGTTTTTGTTTTTGGGGGACCGCATTGATTTACCTTTGTATCGGTTAGAATAAAGAAATGGCAGATTCCAGAAACAGACAGCGCAGTTCACGTGGTTCATCCGACGGCATAGTGCTCAACCACCTCCAGCCGCAGGCTCTTGAGCTTGAGGAGGCGGTAATTGGCGCACTCATGATCGAGCAGGACGCATTCCCCAAGGTGAGTGACATACTCAAGGCCGAATCGTTCTACGACCACCGTCATCAGGTGATCTATGAGGCGGTGGCAAACCTGTCACTGAATCAGCGTCCTATCGATATCCTCACTGTAACCGAACAGCTCAAGAGCAACGGTACTTTAGAGGAGGCAGGCGGTGCGCTTTACGTGACTCAGCTGGCTGGCAAGGTGACGTCGTCGGCACATATCGAGTACCACTCGCGAATTATCGCGCAGAAGGCAATGGCTCGTGAACTGATTACGTTCACCAGCGAGATCCAGACATCGGCTTTTGATGATACAACCGATATCTCTGATCTGCTGGGCGAGGCCGAAAACAAACTGTTCCAGATTGCTCACCGTAATGTCAAGAAGGACTTCGCATCGATTGATGTGGTGCTGCAGGAGTCAGTAAACAGAATCCGTACGGCTGCGTCCCGTGCCGAGGGTATGAGCGGATTGGCTAGCGGGTTCCGTGAACTTGACAATATTACGTCGGGCTGGCAGAAATCGGACCTTATCATTCTGGCTGCGCGCCCTGCAATGGGTAAGACGGCATTCGCGCTGTCAATGGCCAAGAACATCGCAGTCAACAACCAGAAGCCGGTGGCGCTCTTCTCGCTTGAGATGAGTAACGTGCAGCTGGTAAACCGCTTGATTTCAAGCGTCTGCGAGATTCCTGGCAACAAACTTCGTGACGGCCGTCTGGCTCCATATGAGTGGAGTATCCTGGACAGCAAGATCAACGCTCTGCAGAGTGCGCCTATGTTTCTGGACGACACCCCGTCTCTCTCTATCACCGAGTTCCGCACTAAGGCAATCCGTCTTAAGCAGGAGCATAACGTTGAGTTGATAATCATTGATTATCTGCAGCTTATGAATGCCAGTGGAATCAAGTTCGGCAACCGTCAGGAGGAAATCAGTACAATCTCACGTAACCTCAAGGGTATAGCCAAGGAACTGGATATACCTATCATTGCCCTGTCACAGTTGAACCGTGGCGTCGAGGGTCGTGAGGGTTACGAGGGTAAGCGCCCTCAATTGTCTGACCTTCGTGAATCAGGTGCTATCGAGCAGGATGCTGATATCGTATGCTTCATCCATCGCCCGGAGTACTACAAGATCTATGAGGATAACAACCACAATGATCTGCACGGTATTGCTGAGATTATCATTGCAAAACACCGTAACGGTGGTGTCGGTGACGTGCGTCTGTCATTCCGGAGCGATCTGGCTTTATTCGACAACATAGGCTCAGGCGAATCCCCTGCGGGTGGCCGCCGAGGCAGCGTAAAGCGCTCCAAAATGAATGAGGAGCAGCTTCCGCCCGATGACCCGTTGGGTGGCGCTCCGGATGCTGGTGACATCCCATACTGAGCCGTAAAATGAGTCAGCAGATTTGCAGCAATCTGCTGACTTTTTTATACCTTTGCGGGTTGAAAAAGAAATAGGTTTTTTATGAACGTATCATATAAGTGGCTCAAGGAGTATGTTGACTTTGACCTGACGCCCGATGAGGTGGCAGCAGCGCTTACATCAGTAGGTCTCGAGGTTGACGGAGTAGAGGAGGTTCAGTCTGTCAAGGGCGGACTCAAGGATGTCGTGATAGGTGAGGTTCTTACCTGTGTGGAGCACCCCAATTCTGACCATCTGCATGTAACCACTGTCAATCAGGGCAGCGGTGATCCCGTGCAGATTGTCTGCGGCGCACCTAACGTGGCTGCCGGCCAGAAGGTCGTGGTTGCAACAATCGGTGCCAAGATATATGAGGGCGATGAGAGCTTTACCATCAAGCCTTCAAAGCTGCGTGGGGTTGAGTCATTCGGCATGCTCTGCTCTGAGAAGGAGTTGGGTCTGGGTAATGACCACTCCGGTATCATGGTTCTCCCGGCCGATGCCGTTCCCGGTACTCCTGCCGCCGAGTATTTCCATCTGGAGTCTGACTATGTGATTGAGGTGGATATCACTCCCAACCACAGTGACGCCTGCTCACACTGGGGCGTTGCCCGTGATTTCTACGCATGGCTGCTCCAGAACGGATATAAGAGCACATTGCACCGTCCCGACTGCGACGGTTTCAAGGTCGATAACCATGACCTGCAGATAGACATTGACGTTCAGAATACCGAGGCTTGCCCGCGTTATGCAGGTGTAAGCATCAAGGGCGTGACCGTAAAGGAGAGTCCTGATTGGCTTAAGAACAAGCTCTCTACTATCGGCCTTCACCCCATAAACAATATCGTAGATATCACCAACTACATACTTTTTGCATACGGACAGCCGCTGCACAGTTTTGATGCCGATAAGATCAAGGGTGGCAAGGTGGTTGTAAAGACCATGCCCGAAGGTACCCCGTTCGTTACTTTGGACGGTGTGGAGCGCAAGCTTTCCGAGCGTGACCTTATGATTTGCAATACCCAGGAGCCCATGTGCATAGGCGGTGTGTTTGGAGGTCTGGAATCGGGCATATCGGACTCTACCGTTAACGTATTCCTGGAGAGCGCTTACTTCCATCCTACATGGATCCGCAAGACAGCACGCCGTCATCAGTTAAGCACCGATGCATCGTTCCGCTTTGAGCGCGGTATAGATCCCAACGGCACCCTGTATGCACTCAAGCAGGCTGCCATGCTGGTCAAGGAACTGGCCGGCGGTACAATCTCAATGGAGATAAAGGATGTCAACCCCGCACCTGCTCAGGATTTCAAGGTTGACTTCAACTTTGAGTATGCCGACAGCCTGATTGGTAAGAAACTTGACCGTGAGGTTATGAAGAGCATCGTTGAGAACCTGGGTATAAAGGTTGATGCTTTTAATGCCGATGGCATGAAACTCTCTGTTCCTCCTTTCCGCGTGGATGTTCAGCGTCCCTGCGATGTGGTTGAGGAGATTCTCCGTATTTACGGTTACAATAATGTGGATTTTGGCAAGTCAGTCCAGTCAAGTCTGACCGTTCAGGGTGAGGTTGACCGTTCGCATAAGCTGCAGGATCTGGTATCGGAACAGCTGGTTGGTTGCGGATTCAATGAGATACTTAACAACTCGCTTACCCGTGCCGCCTATTATGATGGTATGGATTGCTGCCCGTCAGACAAACTGGTTCGTCTTATGAACCCGCTCAGTGCAGATCTTAATGTACTGCGTGAATCACTTCTGTTTGGCGGTCTGGAGAGCCTTTCTCACAATATCCGCCGTCAGAGTGCCGACTTGAGGTTCTTTGAATTCGGCAAGTGCTACTGGTTCGATGCCGCCAAGCGTGAGCAGTTGAATCAGCCTGCTGAGGACGGTAAGGCACAGAATCCTCTGCGCGCATACAGCGAGGGCTACCGTCTGGGTATATGGCTTACCGGTAACCGCGTATCGGGCTCATGGGCTCATGCCGATGAGGAGAATTCGGTTTATGAGCTCAAGGCACATGTTCTGAATGTATTTACTCGCGTGGGTCTGGCTCAGAGTGCCGTTCAGATTGAGGAGTTTCAGAATTCCATATTTAGCACGGGGCTTCGTTATAAACTTCGTTCAGGTAAGACGGTTGCGGAACTGGGTCTTGTTAGCCGCGCAATGCTCAAACTTACCGATGTTGAGCAGGCTGTATGCTTTGCCGAGATCAACTGGGACGAGTTGCTTAAGGCTACCCGCAAGGCCAAGACATCATTCGCCGAGTTGCCCAAGTATCCGGCCGTTCGTCGTGACCTGGCTCTGCTCATAGACAAGAGCGTCAAGTTTGCCGATATAGAGCGTCTGGCTTATCAGACCGAGAGCAAGCTGCTTAAGGAGGTGACCCTGTTTGATGTCTATGAAGGCAAGAACCTGCCTGCCGGCAAGAAGAGCTACGCAGTAAGCTTCCTGCTTCAGGATGAATCACAGACCCTTAACGATGTCCAGATAGACAAGGTGATGAACAAGCTTATCCAGGCTGTCCAAACCAAACTGGATGCACAATTGAGATAATAACAAATAAAAACATACACTATGGGAAGAGCATTTGAATTCAGAAAGGCCCGTAAGCTGAAACGCTGGGGCAACATGGCCAAGACATTTACCCGCATCGGCAAGCAGATTGCCATTGCAGTAAAGGCTGGCGGTCCGGATCCGGATAACAACTCAACACTGCGTGCCATCATTGCAACCGCAAAGCACGAGAACATGCCCAAGGACAACATCGAGCGCGCTATCAAGAACGCAATGGGCAAGGATCAGAAGGACTACAAGGAGATGAACTATGAGGGTTACGGTCCTCATGGAATAGCCATCTACGTAGAGACCCTGACTGATAACACCACCCGTACCGTTGCCAACGTACGTTCAGTGTTCACCAAGTTCGGCGGCACACTGGGAACCAGCGGTAGTCTGGACTTTATTTTCAGTCATAAGTGCCAGTTCACCATCGCCATGAAAGATGGTGTTGATATGGATGACCTGATCCTGGAGCTTATCGACTTGGGCATTGAGGAGGAGTACGATATCGATGAGGAGGAGAATGAGGTAACCCTCTATGGCGATCCCAAGTCATACGCTGCCATCCAGAAGTGGTTTGAGGAGAACGGTTATGAGGTTAAGGCTGCCGAGTTCACACGCATCCCCAATGATCTGAAGGATGTTACCCCCGAGCAGCGTGAGACCATCGACAAGATTGTGGAGCGCCTGGATGAGGATGATGACGTGCAGAATGTCTATACCAACATGAAACCTCTGGAAGAGGAATAATCATCAGAAATCAAAAAAAGTGTGCAATTGGCTAATTGCACACTTTTTTTGTGTGGTGGAGTTGACATTTATGCGGTTTTTATACAGTAATGGATAAAAATATTTGAAAAATATATACTATTTGGAATAATGTATCGCAAAAATATGTAATTTCGCGGCGATTTTAAAAAACACATACAATCATGAACGAAATGGTAGGTGAATTCGCCGGTCTGATCTGGCGCGCACTTGAAGGTAAGAACGCTCTTACACAGAAAGAAATCAAAAAGGAAACTAAGCTGAAGGACAAAGAGTTCTATCTTGGACTCGGATGGTTGCTCCGTGAAGACAAGATCAACGTCACTGAAGATGATGAAAACTATTACGCTCTGAAGTAATCCTTTTCAAGTTGAATAAAAGAGCCGGGAGTACATGTTGCTTCCGGCTTTTTTGTCTTGTATAAGCCAAGGAGCCGGACTTCACAGCCCGGCTCCTTGATACTTAATAACCCTAAACTTATGAAAATCTTATATGTGCTTTACTTAGCTATTCTGTTGTTGAAGTATTCCATTGATACGCTGTTCATTGCAACCTCGTTCTGTGCAGTAACCAGGATCTCGCTGAACATATCGGTGTAAGCCTCCTTGATGTCCTCGATCTTGGCAGTCTTCTTGTCGTCGCTGTTGTCAGTGCGGCATACGGTCTCGATCTCGGTGAGCATCTTCTGATACATGGGGATGAACTGGAGGGCGTCGGCCTGGCTGAGTTCTGCAACTACGTCGGCTACTGTAGCCTCATTCTCGTTAACACTCTGTGCGTTTGCACTCATTCCGAAAAGCAGTGCTGCAACTGCAGCGAAGAAAATCTTTTTCATAATTCTTATTTTTTT
>CADCBO010000009.1 GCA_902799685.1 uncultured Bacteroidales bacterium | reverse complement strand
GGGTAGTACTCTCAATAAGATAAGGAAGTCATTCTCTAAGATGAATCTGTATGTTGTGAACCCTACTGATGGTGCATCGGGAATATTGAGAAAGACGCTAATGTACACTTTCACAACCAAACTGACATCGGGCCGATTTGCAGATTATGAAGGGATGTGTCTGGGGCCTTTAATGCCGGATGGCGGGCGGACGTTGATTTTGATTTCGGATTCTCAGCATGGAGCTGGGGGGGTGGTTAAGGATCTGGTTAAGGTTATCATCTTCCGCTAAGGTGCCATTGGGTGCCATTGGGGACGGTTGACTTCGTCGAGCTAAACCTTCTTTCAGTCGCTTCGCTTTCTTAAGACTCACTTCGCTCGAATAAGAATTGCTAGTGCGTTGAGGCTGGATGAAGGCAATGCCAGAATAGGTAATAATACCATTCCACAAAAAGGCCGCAGATAACCTTTAGCCATACTCCAGGCTCTCTCCAGGCTTACTCAATGAGTATGGGTAGAGTATGGGTGAGGGGAGAGTGAAGCGTGAATGATATGTGGCAAATGCATGCTGATATTAGCCAAGAATGAACTCTGCTATAATTGGCGAAAGTTTGTTAAAAATTGAGGCTTTCGCTAATTATAATTTTATAAACTGGCTGATTTTTAGTACTTTTGCGTAAATTAAACCGCAAATGGATGTATGGAAAAGATAATAGGTAGAGAACGGGAACTGGAGAAACTGTCTGACTATATGCAGTCGGGGCGCAGTGAGTTTGTGGCCGTATATGGTCGCAGACGAGTGGGCAAGACATTCCTGATACGCAGTTTCTTCAAGGATAAGTTTGATTTCTATGCTACCGGCATTATAGACGGTACAATGGAGGAGGAGCTTGAGGCTTTTCATCTTGCCCTGGTGCGCTATGGTTTCAAGGGCGGGAAAGCCACATCATGGATAAAAGCTTTCGACAACTTGGCTGCTCTTCTGGAGCGTAAGAACAGAAACCGCCAGCGTAGATTGGTGGTGTTTATAGATGAGTTACCTTGCTTTGACACAAAGCGGTCGGGATTCCTGCATGCGCTGGACTTGTTTTGGAACGGCAGGGCATCGTGGATAGACAATGTTTATTTTGTAGTATGTGGCTCAGCAACGTCGTGGATGTTGAAAAACATCGTGAACAATAAGGCGGGCCTGCATAAGCGAACTACACATACTATTCATTTGCGTCCGTTCTCATTAGGCCAGACAGAGGAGTATTTAATAAGCCGGAAGTTCCACTGGCCTCGTTTGGCTATACTGCAGGCGTATATGGTGATAGGTGGTGTGCCTTACTATCTGAGCCTGCTTGACCCCAAAAAGAATGTGCCCGACAATATCGATGCGCTGTTCTTCTCTGCTGAGGCTGAGTTGGAAGGGGAGTTCGGAAGGTTGTTTAAGTCGCTGTTCAAGAGTGCTGACACGTATATGGAGATTATCCGTTTGCTGAGTACGAGAAAGGAAGGCTTTACGCGAAAGGAGATTTCAGTGACGTTGAAGGTCAGTGACAATGGTGCGCTGGGTGATATGCTGGAAGACTTGGAACAGTGCGATTTCATCCGCCGCTATAATAACGGGCAAAATCAGAACGGGGGTATCTATCAGTTGATGGATTTCTTCTCCCTATTCCATTTCCGCTATGGAGCGAAGAAGGTGACGGACGAACATTTCTGGCGTAACCACCTGGGTACACCTGAGCAGAATAACTGGTATGGGTTGACGTTTGAACGGGTGTGCATGTGGCACATCAGACAGATTATCCGTGGACTGCACTTGGACACAATTGCGCATGAGTATTACTCGTGGCGCAGTAAGGAGAGTAGTCCGGCAGTACAGATAGACATGATAATTGACCGCGCTGACGGCATTGTGACTGTATGCGAGATGAAGTATTCGAAAGACGACTATAGCCTGCCTGAGTCGGAATACCGTAAGATTGTGAGACGCATGGAGGTGTTCAGCCAGGAAACGGGTCACAAGGGTGGCGTCCAGGCCACGATAGTGACAACTTATGCGCTGAAGGACAATATGTACTCAGAAATATCACCCGTGGCTGTGACAATGGAGGACTTGTTTGGGGTGACTGGAGCATGACACAAGACGAGAAGTGGCAATTGAAGTACAATGAGGTGGTTGTGTTTATAGAGAACAATAAGCGTAATCCGTCTAAGCATGATGATGAGGAGCGTGGGCTGTATCTCAATTGGATCAAGCATAACAAGAAGCTCTATGCCGCTGGAGAATTGAAGCCGGATAGGGTGGAGAGGTTTAAGGAGTTGCTGGCGTTGATGGAGGAGAATAAACGGAAGAATCAATACGCCTGACCCTGCAGGCAGGAAAAACAGGGTAAGCTATTGTCCAGGATTAATCGTCCGGTGCTCCCTCGTAGTAGTACTCGTCGCTATCAACCAGCAGAAGGGGCTTAGTTGCAAACTTGACTACCTCAATTGACGGTTTCTTGTAATTCTTACGATTGGTAGTGTTTGTTTTCATAATTTCTTATTATTGGAATGTACTGATGCAAATATCGGGAATTATTAACGTGTCTCTTTTTGCAAGAAACGTTTGATGGTTCACATATTATTATTCGTCAGAATTAATGCCGCTCTCGCAAAGGATCTGGTTCAACTCTGCCTCAATCACTTCTGTCTTGAGCGACTGGTAGTTTCTTTTTGATTCCATATATAGATTATTTGAGATTGTGATTGTAAAGATAAGGTAATTTTGTGACATTGCATATTGGAATGGCGTATTTTTTGCGATAGACCTTTATTATGATACTAGCGATCTTTTTTTGCAATTACCTTAGATAATTTCTGGATTACCATGGGTTGCCTCAATGATGAGGACAAGCGTATTATTCAATAATAAGCCCCTCAGGTGTGTCATTTAGACAGCATACTTGAGGGGCGTTTTTTTTGTTTTTTGTCGGAAATCTTGGGATAATATCTAAGAAAAAATTGATAATACGTGATTATCGAATAAAAGGTCGATATTTGGATTGTAGCGAACAATTGTTTATTTTCGCTTAATGTTGAACCAATTAATGCTATTGAGATATGTTTGAACTGATTACATTGCCGTACGGTTCCAAGGATCTGGAGCCGGTTATTAGTGCTCAGACGCTGAGTTTCCATCATGGGAAGCATCTGCAGGGGTATGTGGATAATCTTAATAAGTTGCTGCCTGGGAGCGGGCTTTCTGAGGATTTGTCGCTGGAGGAGATTGTGTGCAGGGCTGATCCGGCTGGTGGTGCATCGGCCAATCAGGGGGTGTTTAATAATGCGGGGCAGATTCTGAACCATAATCTTTATTTTACGCAATTTGCCGCTAAGGGCGTTGCTTTGGCCGATGATGGTGGCTTGAAGGCTCAGATTGTCAAGCAGTGGGGCGGCGTGGAGGCATTCCAGGCGGAGTTCGTGGCCAAGGGCGTGGGGCTGTTTGGCAGCGGATGGGTATGGCTGTCCCGTGACGCTAATGGAGAGCTGGTGATTACGCAGGAGCCGGGCGCTTCTAACCCAGTTGTGCGCGGTCTCAAGCCGTTGCTTACGTTCGATGTCTGGGAGCACGCCTACTACCTTGATTATCAGAACCGCCGTGCCGCACATCTGGATGCCCTCTGGCAGATTCTGGATTGGAGTGTTATTGAAAAACGATACAAATGATACAATTGGGGTCAGGCCCCTTTTGTATCATTTTTGGGAAAAATAGTACAAAAGGGGCCTGACCCCAATTGTACTATTTTTGATAAATTATGCTGAAAGTTGGAGATAAGATGCCTCAGTTTGAGGTGGTTGACCAGGATGGTCAGGTGGTTCGGTCATCGGACTTTATAGGGAATGGCCGCAAGACGATTGTGTATTTTTACCCCAAGGACAACACGTCGGGCTGCACGGCCGAGGCGTGCTCGTTCCGCGATAATTATGCGGCTCTGACGGCTGCGGGGTACAACGTGGTGGGCGTGAGCAAGGACAGCGCCAAGTCTCACACTGGTTTCAGGGCCAAGTATGAGCTGCCGTTTAGGTTGCTGGCAGACACTAGCACCGAGATGCTGCAGGCATTTGGAGCCTGGGGTGAGAAAAAGATGTACGGCAAGACCGTCCTGGGTACTCTGCGCCGCACCTTCATCTTCTCCGAGGAGGGCGTTTTAGAGCGCATCATCGAGAAGGTGGACACTAAGAATGCTGCAGAACAAATTCTAAAATGATACAAAAGGGGTCAGGCCCCAATTGTATCATTTTTTGAAAAATAGTACAAAAGGGGCCTGACCCCAATTGTATCATTTTTGCTGGACCTTGCAGAGATTTGGAGGTTGGTTAGGGTGGGTTGTACCTTTGCGGCGTTATTTAACGTTGGAGGTATGAAAAATAATCAGCAATGGATTAATGAATCGGGTACTTTTTTCCCTGTGAGCGGCGATACCCGTTTGCTTGAATCGCCGGGTGACGGCGTTTTTGTGGTGGTTCAGACCAGCACTGCCATGATGAAGAGGATAGGTCTTAAAAGGATTGGAGACCGGTTCGATTTTGATTTCAAAATCTATGAGTTGGGCGTTGAGCCGATAATAGGTCTGGTTAAGAAAACATGGTTTTCGGCCCCTTTTATTGAAGGAAACAAGAATCTGGGAATTATTTTCAACGGTATTAAAGGAACGGGTAAGACCATATCGGCCAAGCTGTTATGCAATGCTATCGGCCTGCCGGTGGTGATTGTTCAGAATAACTCTGAAGGGCTGCTGCCTTTCCTGCAGTCTCTGAATTTTGAATGCGTTGTGTTTATTGATGAGGCCGAAAAGACCTTTAAGAAGGGAGATGATGATGATATCCTGCTCAGACTGATTGATGGCGTGTATAATGCGTGTCGCAGGTTGTATATATTGACTACCAATCAGTTGACTCTGAATGATAATCTGCTGGGCCGACCCGGACGAATCCGTTACCGATTTGAGTTCTCTAACCTGCTGCCGGAGGCTATCGATGAGTATCTGAAGGACAATCTGAGGCCGGAAATGTCGGATCAGAAGGAGAAGATTCTGCAGCAGATTGACCTGCTGGAGATATCGACCATAGATATTCTTAAAGCTTTGGTGGATGAGGTGAATATTCATGGAGAGTTGCCTGATAAGCCTTGTCTGAATATTCCTGTGGCCAAGTTTGCTTATGAAATACTTCAGTTCCATTATCTGGAGAGTATGGAATCTAAGGTGGAGGTGGTGAATTTTATCCGCTCCAAGATGGCTGAAAGTGGTTATTCGTCTATAAATGAGTGGATTGCCAAATGGAAATCAAAGGATGGTGATAACGATGCCATGGATCTGCTGCGTGAAGAATTTGATTATGTTTCTAAGCATACCATGACATCGACGTCATCATCCCTGTGGCGCGAATCCACAACATCAATGGGTTCAATTGTAAGCGAACCGGATGCAGACGGGTTCTTTATGATGCGTTCACGGTACGATGACTCGGACGCACTCTGTCTGCTCCTTAAGAGGAAAGAAACACCTTCCTTGTATCGGGGGATGTTGGTGTGATGGTGCAAAACAGTTCCAAACTGATATGAACCTCGAAAGTTTTTTGTTCAACTTTCGGGGTTCATATCAAAGGGGACTGTTCCCATTTTGTACGAGTAATTGACAACCAAAAAGACTAGGCTCAGCTGTGTCTTAACAGAAACTAGCAGAAATCTGTGTCTCTTGCGAAGCGGAGGCCAGCTGAGGTAACATGCTCATAGCTGGCAGCAGAATGGTAGTAATGCCCTTGCTCCCTTTCCCAGCGGTCGTAAGTTTCGCCTGTCCAGCCGTCTTCCATGCAGGTGACGTATTCATCCCAGAATTTGTCCGGGGCGATTTTGTCTCCGTATTCGTCGAACAGTTGCCAGCCGTCTTGATGGATGAACTGCAAGATGGACTCTTTGGTTTCGTCATAATGTTCCGGACTCGGGGCAAAGAGGAATTTCCAGCCGCAGGAGCGTTTTCCGATGTGCACTTCCTCATAAATTCTTTTTCGCGTCTTTTCGATTTCATCGGCTAGTTGCCAGTCACCCTCGGCGGGTCTCAGGTCTTCGTCCCGGTCGATTGACTCTATGGAATCCTCGTATTGCTTCTTCAGCAGCCGCTTGAGCTCTTCTTTCTGCGCTTCAGTCGGAATCCTTCTCATATAAACATTTGTTCCCATATGCTCATATCGGATGTGAGGAACACAGCGGTTCATCGTCGGTGTAATGATAATCTTTCATTAGTCTTAGGATCCGCCGCTTGCATTTTGGATAGTCGATGGAGGGCGTGTTCAGGATGTCCATTGCCTTAAGGAATTGTTCACGGGGTATGGGGACGAAGCTGGCAAAATGCCCTTCTGTGATTGTGGCCATCGGAAAAACGGACGTGGAGACGGAGTTTTTGCCAAGAATATGCCAGCGGACTTGGCAGATATCACGGGTCCCTATAACCTCTTCTACCTCCAGCACCTCCAAAAGTATAGGCTGCATGCCGCGGAGTTTCCGCCTCTGGCAGAATGAGACGGGGGTGAAGTTGTTGTTATCCACTCCTACGTCATATTGGGTGGGGTAGAGATACTGCAGGCGGCCGCATAATCTTATGATATTGGCGTGATTGAAGTGCGTGTCGGACGTAAACAAAGTGTGTCCCGGGTCAAAATTGTAGTTCATAATCATAGTTTTTGACAAATCTCGGAAGTTTGTGCTGATAAGCCAAATCTTTGCAAGGTTTGCAGAGATTTGGAGGGGGTGATGCGGTGGGTATAACTTTGCCTTTGGAAATGCCGGAGTTGTCTCATGTTTGAGTCACGGCTATTGGAAAACTATTAAAACTTATGATATGACACAGGAAAAGATGAATGTTACGCTGGCTAAGGCCGAGCATGAGCGGTCGGTTTATACGGAATCGCTTAGGAGGCAGGTGGACTTTTTTAAGAGGAATACCTCTTCTTTTAAAGGGGAGAAGAAGACTTTCCATGCTGCCGAGGGCCAATTGGAGGATCCTACAAAGATGGGGCACACGGTAGTGGCTACAACGGTATCGGAAGAAATCAAGAGGTTGGTGAATGGGTCGCTGCTGCCTTATCTTAAGGATCAGTTTGCGATTGAGGCTACTAATGCAGCCGGTTCGGCAAGAGTGCCGTTTATGGTGGATGGGCTCAATCTGGGAGATCTGTCGGCTACGGAACTTCTAAGACTCAAGAATATCTTGACCGATGAGAATCTGAAGAATCTGATTGCCAATATTCCCGTAAGGTCTGATTCCGAGATTTGGAAGGCAAGTGAGAATGAAGACTACCAGGGTCGTGATGATATTTTTGAGACCCCGCGGCTGGAAGGGGATAGTTTCACTACTATCACGGATACTGAGATTCTGCTGGATCCCAATATTGACAAGGAGCATCTTCCGTCCAGTTATCGGCCTATTACTAAAGAGGTTAAAACTACTATAAAACGAGGATCATATACGTCGCAGAAATTCTCTGGAGAGTGGCCGCTGAGGCAGAAACAATTGGTTCAAGAGCGTATTAGCAGACTTTTGAATGCTGTAATAGAAGCAACTAAAACGGTTAATGATACGCCTACTATGGAACCTAATCTTGCTGCGGACAAGTTCTTGGGGTATATCTTCTACGGGACGGAATGATTCCTGATTGGCAGATCAGCGTTAGCATTATGACTTAGAGTTATTTGCATCCCGGTGGGGTGTATGTAAGCATCAGCATCGTGCCAAAGCTTCTGCATTATGGTTCAAAGCATAGGCTCTACAGAGGTTTAGTGTTTCGACAAGAATGTCCAAGGCTGCGGGTTCAAGTCCCGCACCCGCCTCTAAATCAACTTATTATACGGCGGGTTAGATTAATTGGCAGATCATGGGCTAACAGCATCAGCTTGAAATACTCTGAATCCTATCGGCCAACCTGGGGCCGGGAAGAAGGATAAGAATCCCGGTCCAGGCCGCGTACCTTAGTGGCAAAGGACAACACTTGTAATGTCGATACGTTGGTTCGAATCCAACCGCGGCCACAAAATGTGGAAAAGGGGACTGGCTCCAATTCCACATTTTCTACATTGGTTCTAATCCAACGGCGTCCGAAAAAACGCCCCAAATGCCTATGAATACCTGATAATTGTATAATATCAAAGGAAAGATTGATATTTTTGCAGAAAGGAAAGAGTTTCTGACATCATAAGGTAGATATATTTATGATTACATTTATTCCAACCCCTCACGGTGCTGGTGTCCGGCTCTGGGGGACGCAGATGGAGCTTCACGATCTTTATGAAACCGTTGAAAAGTTCTGGAATCCGCAGGAAGAGGCTTCTGATGTGAATGAATATGACAGGGATAATATCCTCGCCAGTTTTTGTTATGATATCCGGCATGGGTTCATGGGTATGCGTACAACGGCTAAGAAGCATCCGGTGGACAATAGTCCCGGGGAATTCTTTGGCGTTGAGATTACCTGGACCCATATTATCTTCTACTTTGCTGTTCTTAGATATAATATGCGGGAGCGTCCTTGCTCAAAGAAGGATGTCAAGGTAATCAGTATGGCCGAAGATGCCCTTCGAGATGCTATCAGAACTTATTCAAAGCGCTATGCAGACGCGATGATGCCGTTTTTAGATGGGGCGGTATACTGCGCAAATCCGTACTTGATGCAGTATATGGAGGATATTAATTATAAACATTTGCATGCGCTGCGGTGGGCTTCTCAAAAAACCGCTTTTGGCTATCTTGCGGATTATATGTTCGGATCGGTATATAATACTTTTTATTACAAGGAAATACTGCAGCGCTTGAAGAAGACCGCCAAGAGTCTGGATTGCGAGATATCACAGCTTACCTATGACTATGATAAGCCACCGTATGATTTTAAGTGGTAAATCGCTTATGTTGTAAACATTCTTCTTCCAGTCTTTCCATAATGTTAGTCTAATTTAAAGTCTTTGATGCTTAGTATCAAGGCCTTCATAGCCTCGTTGAAGGTGGGGTAGTGCTTATTGCTCTTTTTGTCGGAGTATTTGTTGGCCTTTGATGGTTTGATGTAGTAGTATCCTTTGTTGCCATCATCCCGGTAAACGGACAGGTAGGTGTCATACTTATTTTCAATCCGGCGGCGGATTTCGCTTAACGTCATAGGGGCATCGGCTTCATCTCGGATCAGGTCATAGACGGCATCGTACAGCGGAATAGGCGCGTCCAGTTTCAGCTTCACATCCGGCTCCCACTTGGCCAATCGGACGATTTCATCGTACTGCTTGCGCGTGATTTCGCCTTCCTTGTCGCAGTCCTCAATGTATGGAAGATCGAATACCCCCTCATCATCACCCCCGCCAATATAGTCGTGGAATGTGAATGGAAGGATGCGCACCTGGCCCGTTTCCTTTAGGATATGGAGTAGATTGTTTGCATCATAAAAGACAAAAGGCGCCCCTGTCTTGTATAGCGCCATTGCAATCTTAAGGCCGGTTTCGACGGATGCGGAGTAGCTGATACTGAATGAAATTATCCATTTCCCGCCGGCATAATGGTTGGTGGCCCTTACGTTCATTCTGGACAGGCCGAGTTCTCCGTAGTGGTCCTGTGCGAAGTCCTGGAATGCCTTCTCGCTGTCACAATCACAATCGTCAAGATTATGGTGTAAACCTTGCTGGGAATAGTAATCCACGTCGCTTTCTGTGCTGTTTGCCATCTTGCTCTGAGACTCTTCCGATCCGCACAGGAAAATTCCGTCTGCTATTCGATAGTATTTGCAGAACGTACGGATAGTCATAGTATCAAACGGGGTAGGCACACCTATGCTTTCCCAATCGACCTTCGACGCGTCTTTTGTGGATTCATAGACCTTTTCTCTGCGCAGAAGTTCCTCCATCACCTTGATGCAATATTCACGGTCCTCGACTTCCAATCGCCATTCAGGGATAATCCTGTTCAGGTCTTTGCTTTTGATCTGGCCCGAGCGCTGTCGGTAGGGAAGATCCTTTTCTATATGAAGGTTGTAAGCATTGGTATCTTTAGCGATGGTTGCAACCCGTTCTTGGATCAGCGTGAGAAGCGGTTCCAGAAACCAAGTCATATCTGAGGGTGTAGCATCTTTGTGGAAAGACCTGTTGGTGAAGATTACATACCGATAATCACGGTCCGAGATTTTAAGGAAGGTGTGTTCGCGATAGGTTGAGGTTACCATAAAGAACCATTCCGTCTCACGGGGATAATCCTCATCCAGGGCTTCACGATAACCTTCCAGGTCATCTGAATACCAACTATGTGTGTCCTCAAACGCTTTCCACTCTTCGGCAGAACCACGAGGAATCTCCAGCCAGAGTTTCCTGGCTTCATCGTCTTCTATAGGTTCAAAGACCGAGAGCGTTTTCTGTATCTCCAGCAGCAGGGCAAAGGATTTTTCGTCCAGATACACATCGTCGCTGAGCGTACTGTGCATAATGCTGTTTAGAATGGGTTGTGTGATTCTGAAGTGGTCCATACGATTCATTTTTTTGTAAAGTTCGGGAGTATGATTGGGGATGTCAAATCTTTGCAAGGTTTGCAAGGAACCGTCATCTTTGGCAGCCTCCCATTAGAAAAACTGTAGAAATAAACAAATGATTACAAGCTTGTAATTGCTTTTATTTGCTGCTTTATGGGTGTAGATTTGCAGAAAAATAGTATTTGTTATGTCTCTTGATCTGTACATTATTTCACCAAAACCAGTGGTAAAACATGGAACTAGCGTTTATATCCGTGAGAATGGACGAAATGTTGAATTGAAGACGATGGAGGAGGTTAGGGCGCATTTTCCTGATTCTGATCTGTTGCACATTCATGAGTATGATTATACCGATGAGGATTATTGGCACGGGAATATTACCCACAACATGGGTAAGATGGCCGATGATTATATGAATGCAGTATTAAAAGAAACAGGTCTCACACAAACATCGGCCAATCATTTGGCAAACATCCCCAAGGAGATGTATGAAAAGTAAGATGATTATCAACTGTGCAGCAAGGATAGGGAATTCAATGATAATTTTGGATTATTCGGATGAAGTGCCTAATTTTGCTAGCCAACTCTTTTTGACTATGAACCGTATTGATATCGATAGTACAACCATTAGGGTTTTATTGGACGTTTTCTCATACAAGGATAACGGCGTACAGATGATGTATGCCCCTGCTTTAGACTTGTGTGGGTATGGATCTACTGTTGAGGAGGCGAAGCAATCCTTTAAGGTGGTTGTGTCTGAGTATCTCCGTTATGGTCTTGAGAACAATACGTTGGAGGATGATTTATTATTCAAACTCACATAGATCCCATACCTGAGTTTATTATCCTTAATTGTTTGAGGACAATGGGTGTGACAAGGAAGGAATTTGAGAATTTTCTTAATCAAAAATAAGTCTAATACCTTATATTTCAATCGTTTTACAGGGATCAAACCCGTTTGTCAAGTGTTCTTTGTAATAGACGTAACCGAGTTGGTTACAAACTCCAGAAATTCATTTGCGGGGCGATGGTGTCGCGCAGGTAGAAGGTATCGCCAGCCAAAACCAGTATTTCTCCAACTGGTTGGAACGGTTTTGTCTTAATGTAATGCAGGTTTTCAGTGAACTCCAGGTGGAGGTCACTCATGTATTGTATTTTCATTGTTCTGCCTTTTTATTTCATTGCTAATCGTCAGTGTAATTGAGGTCTCTCATGAGATAAAGGATCCGGCTCTTGCGTTTGTGATAGTCTAGGGTAGTGTCATTTAGGATGCCAAGGGCTTTGAGATAGACCGTACGCTGGATTGGGACAAAGTCTGCAAAATGATTGTCGGTTATGGTGGCCATTGGGAAGACGGACTTGGATGGGGCGTCTTTGCCTAGAATATGCCATCGGACTTTGCAGATGGCGTGTGTGCCGATGATTTCCTCAACTTTTATGATTTCGAGAAGGATTGGTTGTAGGCCTCGGATCTTTCGCCGCTGCCAGAAAGTGTCATGTGCTTTGATTGCCATACTATTTTTTACGTTTGCGTGGACGGGTTTCTTTCATGATTTACAGAATATTGTCTTCCACAATGTAGTCTTGATTGATGTATGTTCGTACAAACAGGTTGGGGAGTTTGTCGATTGGTATTTTGACGCGTTCATAGCGGTAATTACCACTACCGTAATAAATCCTTGACCATGAGTTTATATACGGGATGATAGATTCCTGACCATTGAATCTGATTCGGCATTTCTTATGACAGGGTGGGAAGAAAAATGAGGCTAGTTGGTCCCAACCAAGGTAATCGTCTATGTCGGACATGAAACTGAAATATGATTTATTATGTTCTTTCTTTTCTGTGGCAAATGATATCTGACCATCGGAAGAAAGATATACATCTATACGGCTGTATTCCTGGTATTTTTCATCGGAATCAATATTGTTCTCGGTAATGAATTGGAGAAATAGGTCAAGCGGACTGTACGTTTCTTCCAGTTCGCGAGGAATAAAGAAGGAGTGCCAACGAAGGTGATCAGCAATTTGGCTGCGGATATCGCGGGCCATAAACTCTTTCCTCTCGGGGGACAGCACATCGTTGGAATAGCTTAAGATGTCATTGCAATGAGATGCCGCATAAGAGTGACGCCCCATAGCATAATTGCGTGAGAGCCAGATGAGGTCGTTCTCGCGGTATTGGTCTCTTAGAGCCACTACGTCCGTTATTTTCTTTCGCTTAAGGAAGTCTGTGAATGCAGCTGAGAGTGCTTGGAATTCGGGGGTGTTGAACTCTATGTCCCGAAACATGCGGTATCGCTCGGCTTCACTAAGTCCATTGCGATGGGGGTACTCTGTTATGCCGATTGCGTATCGGTATGACATCCAGGAAAGGGCTTCTATGTACATGGGGTCATCTCTAGTAATGCGTTTGGTCATAATCGTGCTTGCTTTTCGGCAAAGATTGGAAGTATATCCCGTGCGGCCAAATCCTTGCAAACCTTGCAGAGATTTGGAGAGGGTCTGGTGGCCGCTGTACATTTGTGCAAATATTGATTTGGAGTTATGATACTGAAAGAGTTGATTAATCAGGTACAATGGCAAGATGTGGCGGTGGCCTTGGTGTCTGACCATCCTTGGTTTAGAAAGAGACTGGAGAGTTTCGAGATTGTTTTTGAAACATTGTCTCTCATGGATCCTGTAGATTCGGAGTGTAGTATTAAGATTGAATTGACGCCTGATATTTTGGAGCCTAAACGTGTCTATCCCGAAGTAATTGGTATTAAGGAGGGTGATGATGAAAGATGGGCTCTGTCATTTTGTCCGTGGAAGGAGTGGTTGGGAATGGTTGTTTGCCAAGAAACGCTTGATTCCTTTTCTGCCAGTCGGATTGTGGCTAATTGCCTCTTTGATATGACTTTCTATGGCTCCACCGAAGAAATGATAGATCAAGAGAGGCAGAGAATAGAGGATTCAATTAAAGAATCAAAAGAACATCCGGAGACGTTACATGAATTTAAGCCTGACCAAATGCGTATAGAGCTCTCTATGAAGGATTACTTGCTATGTTTGGGCCGATGGATTAAATGGGGCACATTGGCTAAAGATTATTATGGAGAGAACGCCTCTTGGTTCAAGGCACATTTTCTTAATAAAAATGCCCCGGAGAATTTTGATGAACTTGAACGTCAGACACTTAAAGCGGCGCTAAAGGAGGTTGTTTGGGAGATAGAGGATACTATAAAAAACTTGTAATAATTATGAGTGTGTTTTAGTGGCCGATGCGATATCGGCCGTCCGGGTGGCGGATTATGATGAGGTTTTTAGCTTTGCGGGTGCCTAGGGTGCTGATGAACTTGTGCTTTATCCTGGAGATGTTGGAGTAGAAAACGATTTTTGATTTGCTGCAAAGGTTTTCTATTTTGTTTAGCATCAGTTGCTTATCATCAAAGACCGATTCGTGGGCGTAGAGGCGGTACAGTTCTTGCCAGTGTAGTGACAGGGCATCGGCCCGAATGCCTTCGGGATGATTTATAAATAGTTGGTATAGAGTCCGTTCCATTGGGTTGAGATATACTATGATGTCGTTGTCGGGCAGATGGAACTGGCCTGGACGTGGGCCGGGGATGATTGGATGCTGGTTATTCATCGGACTATTGTTTATTGGACAAAGGTGGTGTCCTTAATCGGCAATTCAAAGTGATTACAAGCTTGTATTTGTTTGGAATTGTTGATCGTTTTTTTATGGAAAAATGGTGCTTGGTCTTGGTTGGTGATGGATTTTTGCGTATCTTTATGGTGTGATGACAAGTGGAACTTTTGAGGCCCGGATGATGTGGCGCTTGCTGTTTAGCGGAGCGGCCGGGATGCTGTGTGAACCGCCGGTTGATTATGGCGATTTGCTGGATGGTATGGAGGCGACCCAGCTGATGGCGCTTATGGTTATGGTTCAGGAGCGGCTTAAGGATCTTGGGGTCGGTGTGGAACGGCTGGCTGAGCCAGTTGAATTGTATATTGATAAGGAATTTAATATTAGAATGGGTGTGGCCGATGGGCAGATTCTACAGCTGCGGCCGTTGGTTAAGACGCTGTTTATCTTGTTTTTACGGCATCCGGAGGGCATTCTGCTTAAGCATCGGGATGATTATAGGACGGAGCTGGAGGAGATTTATTCCACGATTAATCCTAATACTTTTATGGAGGATGTAAAAGCTCGGGTGGCGCGCTTGGTGGATCTGGAGGACAATTCTTTCAGCGAGAAGGCATCGGTCCTGAATGCACGGCTTAAAGAACTGCTGCCTGATGAGATTGCGGGTGATTATCAGATCCGTGGGCACAACGGTAGCCCACGCAAAATCCGGCTCAATCCGCTGCTTGTTCACTGGGAATGATAAAAATGATACAAAAGGGGCCTGACCCCAATTGTACTATTTTGTTGGATTTGATATAAAATGGACAGAAAAATTACTGAGGGTTACATGCCGTTTTTGGGGCATGAGACGTACTACCGGATAGTGGGGGAGGCATCGGACAAGGCTCCGCTACTGCTGCTGCACGGCGGGCCGGGGAGTACGCACAATTATTTTGAGGTGCTGGATTGCATGGCCGACACGGGCCGGCAGGTGATTTCGTACGATCAGATTGGGTGCGGGAATTCGTATCTGGACGGGCATCCGGAGCTGTGGACGCTCAAGACGTGGATTGATGAGCTGATTGCCCTGCGCGAGTACCTGAAGTTGGATAGGGTTCATATCCTGGGACAGTCTTGGGGCGCGATGCAGGCTATTGCGTATGCTATTGATAATGAGCCTGTTGGTGTACAATCGATGATTCTTTCATCGGGCCACGCATCGAGTTCGTTATGGGCCAGCGAGCAGCATCGGCTTATAAAATATATGTCGGCCGAGGACCAGGAGGCTATACGTCGGGCTGAGGCGACGGGGGCATGGGATGATGCGGACTACATTCGCGCAAATGAGCATTATTTTGAGCTGTTTGTGACTAGCGTGGATGATGGCTCGCCTGAGTGTTTGCGTAGGCCAAAGCGCTCTGGCACAGAGTCTTATCTTTATGGTTGGGGGCCGAATGAGTATCAGCCGCTGGGTAGTCTGAAGGATTTTGAGTACACGGATAAGCTGTGCAGGATTACACAGCCGACGCTGATTTGCAGCGGTACGCGCGATATTTGTACGCCGGTGGTGGCGGCATCGCTTTATGAGAATATTCCGGGCAGCGAGTGGCATCTGTTCCGTGGCTCCCGCCATATGTGCTTTGTGGATGCTCATCGGGAGTATTGCGATGTATTGACGGCCTGGCTCACTGCTCACGACTGAAAATGATACAATTGGGGTCAGACCCCTTTTGTATCATTTTTGAAAAATAGAGCAAAAGGGGTCTGACCCCAATTGTATCATTTTATATCTTTGTGGGTATGAAAGAGGAGCAGATTTTAATCAGGATTACGGGACAGGACCGGCCGGGTCTGACTGCGGCGGTCATGGGGATTTTGGCGCGGTACGATGCTACGGTGCTGGACATCGGTCAGGCGGACATTCATAACACGCTGTCATTGGGTATTTTAATGCGCATGGACGAGATGAAATCGGGCTTGGCCATGAAGGAGTTGCTGTTTAAGGCTACCGAACTTGGGGTTAATATCGGGTTCTCTCCGATTAGCGACGATGAGTACGAGGATTGGGTGGGGCATCAGGGTAAGAACCGATATATCCTTACTGTGCTGGGGCGTCAGCTGGAGGCCAGGCAGATTGAGGCGGCAACGCAGATTCTTGCTGACCAGGGGCTTAACATCGACAGTATTATCCGACTGACGGGGCGCAAGAGTATCAAGAAACTTGACAAGCAGACGCGCGCGTGCATTGAGTTTTCATTGCGCGGAGAGCCTGTGAATAGGAGCGAGATGCACTCTAAGCTGATGCGGATGTCGCAGCAGATGGAGATGGATTTCTCGTTCCAGAAGGACGATATGTTCCGCAGAATGAGGCGGTTAATCTGTTTTGATATGGATTCCACACTGATTCAGACGGAGTGCATTGACGAATTGGCCGAGCGCAACGGTGTGGGGGCGCAGGTTCGCGCCATCACTGAGAGTGCCATGCGTGGTGAGATTGATTTCAAGGAGAGTTTTACCCGTCGGGTGGCGCTGCTTAAGGGGTTGGATGTCAGTGTGATGCGCGATATTGCGGAGCATCTTCCGATGACTGAGGGCGTGGACCGTCTTATGTCGGTTCTTAAGACCTGCGGGTATAAAATTGCCATTCTGAGCGGCGGATTTACGTATTTCGGGGAGTATCTGCAGAGGCGCTATGGTATTGATTATGTGTACGCTAACGAGCTGGAGATAGGCGAGGACGGTAAGCTGACCGGACGGTACGTGGGCGAGATTGTGGATGGGCACCGCAAGGCTGAGCTGCTGCATCTGATTGCGCAGGTGGAGAAGGTGAACCTGGCACAGACAATCGCTGTGGGCGATGGGGCAAATGATCTGCCGATGATATCGGAGGCGGGTCTGGGTATTGCGTTCCATGCCAAGCCTCGTGTGGTTGCCACTGCCGAGCAGAGCATCAATACCATCGGCCTTGACGGAGTGCTCTATTTCCTGGGCTTCAAAGACTCCTACCTCGGTGAGCAGGGCAAATTATGATACAAAAGGGGTCAGGCCCCAATTGTATCATTTTTTGGAAAAAAAGTACAATTGGGGCCTGACCCCTTTTGTACTTTTTTATATCTTTGCGGTATAATCAATCTATAATTACCATTTTATTATTAACCATGGCACGTAAATTAAGATCGGTCAGTGATTCTGGCGTTTACCATGTGATCCTGCGAGGCGTAAACAAGCAGGATATTTTTGAGAGTGATAAGGATTTCCTTAAGTTTTTGGGTCTGATGGAGCGTGTGGCGTTCCCGGTGGATGAGACGGGGCAGCGAATTCCGCCTTTGCTGGTCATTTACGCGTATTGTCTGATGCCAAATCACGTGCACTTGCTGGTTAGGGAGCAGAAGTGCGGGTTGGCTAGTGCAATAAAGTGGTTGTCAGGCACTTATGCGGGTTACTTTAACTTGAAATATGAGCATGTGGGTCACCTTTTTCAGGGGCGATTCAGGAGTGAGGTGGTGAATGATTGGGAGTATTTTCTGACTCTGCTGCGGTACATTCATCAGAATCCGATTGCGGGAGGGCTGGTGAGTGATGTGAGGTATTACAGGTGGAGCAGTTGGCGCGAGTTCGACCCGGAGATGGTTTGTGATGTTCCGATTTGCGCGACGGCATCGGTCTTTAACAAAATCTCTTTTGAAGCGCTGGCGGAACTGGTCAATACACCGCTGCCTAAGACGCAGAGGATCCTGGATTTTGACAGTGATACGGGTAGGCGCGTGAGCGATGAGAGGTTGCGAGAGTTTATCAAGGAGGAGTTTGGAATATCGGAAGTGGCTGTTATTCAGCATCTTGATAAGGAGAAGCGGAATGAGATTGTGATTAGGCTGCTGGAGTTTTGCCAGAATGTGATGCAGATATCGCGGGTGACCGGAATAAGCCGTGGCGTGATCATCAGGCTGGATAAATGATACAAAAGGGGCCTGACCCCAATTGTATCATTTTTGGGGAAAATAGTACAAAAGGGGCCTGACCCCAATTGTACTATTTGCTAACTTTGCAGCATGTATTGGATTGAGATTATTGGTACGTTTGCGTTTGCCGTAAGCGGCATCCGGCTGGCGGCGGCCAAGCAATTTGATTTGTTCGGACTGTTCATTGTGGGGTTCGTCACGGCTGTCGGCGGCGGAACAATCAGAGATGTTATGCTGGGCGTGAGGCCGTTCTGGTTTGATGATCTGATGTCGCTGCTGATAGTTGCAGGAGCACTGGTGTTGTACTTTTTTTTCCATAAGTTGGTGGATCGGATAGCGGGCACCATATTTCTGTTCGATACCATCGGACTAGCCATTTTTACGCTTCTGGGTATGACTAAGGCACTGGATATGGGGTGCTCGGCCGTTATCGCGATTGTGATTGGTACGATTACGGGTGCCGGCGGCGGTGTTCTGCGCGATATTTTCATCAATGAGGAGCCGCTCATTTTCCGCAAGGAGATATATGCTCTGGCATGCGTCGCGGGCGGAATCGTCTTCTTTTTGTTGGAATATTTCAATCTGGGCCCGGGCGTGTATCGGACCGGATGCATTGCCGGAGTGATAATTATCAGACTCCTTGCCACCAAATACCACTGGCAGCTTCCCAAGGTGAAGATGTAAAAATGATACAAAAGGGGCCTGACCCCAATTGTATCAATTTTGATATTTTGTATCTTTGCGGGCAGTATGGAAGGGGCAAAATTGTATCCGTTGCTGTTTGAGCCGAACCTGCATGAGATAGTGTGGGGCGGTGATAAGTTGTGCCGTTGGAAGGGACTTCCGGATCAGGAGCATATCGGCGAGAGCTGGGAGGTTAGCGCTGTGGAGAGCTCGCCTACGGTTGTGGCTAATGGCGCCTGGGCGGGACGGACCCTGCCGGAGGTGGTGGAATCGGCCCCTGAGGGTATTCTGGGCAAGGCTGTGGCTAAGCATTATGGCGGTAAGATGCCGCTGCTGGTCAAATTTATCGATGCGCAGAAGGACCTTTCCATCCAGGTGCATCCCGACGATGCGATGGCTATGCGCGAGCACGGCAAAATGGGTAAGACCGAGATGTGGTATATCATTGATGCTGAGCCTGGTGCGTGCATCTATTCCGGTTTCAAGAAATCACTTACGGCCGATGAGTACAAGCGGATGGTCCGGGACGGTACCATTACCGATGCCCTGGCGCGTCATGAGGCTCATGCGGGCGATGTGTTTTACATTCCGGCGGGTCGTGTGCATGCCATCTGCGGCGGGATCATGCTGGCCGAGATTCAGCAGTCAAGCGACGTAACTTACAGAATATATGATTATAACCGCCTGGGGCTGGACGGAAAACCGCGACAGTTGCATACGGAACTGGCGGCTAAGGCTCTGAATTACAAGGTTGAGAGCCGATATCGGACCGCTTATTCTGTGAAGGCGAATCACGCCAACAGGGTGGTGGAGACGGCGTTTTTCAGCGCCCGCGTTACGGACATCGGACAACGTTTTCACAGGGACCTAAAGAAGTATGACAGTTTCATCATAACTATGTGTCTTAAAGGCGATTGCAGGATTAAGGTTAGAGAGACAGGCGATGGAATTGTGTTGCGTGAGGGCTGCAGCTGCCTGATTCCGGCGGCGATCGCGAATTATGATATTGAGCCGATGGGTGCTTCCACGCGTGTTCTTGATGCATTTATCGACAATCAGAAGCGCGGAATTATCCGTCGCTGGCTCTGGCAAACTTTTAGAAAAACAGAAAAATAGTACAAAAGGGGCCTGACCCCAATTGTATCATTTTGGCTAAAAAATGATGATATGGCTAATCATGTAGTTATTATGGCGGGGGGTATCGGGAGCAGGTTCTGGCCGCTCAGCACCCCGGAGTTTCCCAAGCAGTTTATTGATATTCTAGGTTGCGGCAGGAGCTTGATACAGCTTACTGTGGACCGATTCAAAGGTATATGCCCTCCGGAGAATTTCTGGGTGGTGACTAATCAGGCGTACGTGGATATTGTAAAGGAGCAGATTCCTGGTATTCCATCGGCCCATATTCTGGCCGAGCCGGCTGCCCGAAACACGGCTCCGTGCATAGCCTGGGCATGCTGGAGCATACGTCAGGAGGATCCCGATGCAAACGTGGTGGTTACTCCGAGCGATGCTGTGGTGATGAATCCGGAGGAGTTCAGGCGGGTGATATCGGGCGCATTGGAGTTTACATCGGGCCATGACTATATCGTGACCATCGGAATTAAACCTAATAGGCCGGAGACGGGGTATGGATATGTTAAAACGGTACAAAAGGGGTCTGACCCCAATTGTATCATTTTGGTGGAGGAGTTTAGGGAGAAACCGGATTTGGAGACGGCTAAGAGGTATTTGGCTGATGGAAATTACCTTTGGAATGCGGGGATTTTTGTGTGGAATGTGAAGACGATTACCGATTCGATTAGAGCATATAAGCCGGTTTTGGCGGAGCAGATGGATAAAATGATACAAAAGGGGCCTGACCCCAATTGTACCGTTTTGGAGATTTTTCCGACTTGTGAGAAGATTTCGATTGACTATGCGGTGATGGAGCCGGCGGCGGCTGAGGGGAAGGTTTATACTTGCCCGGCGGATTTTGGGTGGAGCGATTTGGGGAACTGGCAGTCGCTGCATGAGAAACTGCAGAAGGATTCTGATAATAATGGTGTTGTGGGGCATGTGGAGATGCATGAGTGCAAGGATTGCGTGATTCATGCAGAAGGCCTGCGCAGAGTGGTTCTGCAGGGTTTGGAGGGTTATATTGTATCGGAAAAGAACGGGCAACTTTTGGTTTGTAAGCGCTCTGAGGAGCAAAGGATCAAGGAGTTTTCATCGGACAAATAATGGAAAACAGTGCCAAACGGAACCGTCCCCAATGGCACATGGAAAAATAGTACAAAAGGGGCCTGACCCCAATTGTATCATTTTTGGAAAAAAAGGGGGGAGGGAGGAGGTTGTATTGAAATAATGTTTAAATTTGCTAATTAAATATATTTATATTACAGAAGTTAAATACATTCATTAGGATATGGGGTTCAAGTTGTCAAAGTATGTGTCGGAGTTTCTTAGCCCGAGGATTATTTTTGGGATAGATTTGTTGTTGTCGGTGCTGGCATCGGGGTTGGTGCTGTTCTGTATGACAATGTTTTCCGGGTCGCTGGATTTGTCCGGATTGTTTGTTGCATGGTGGCTGGGGGGCTCACTGGTGTTCAGCATTGTTTCGATGCTGGTGTTCCGTAGCTATAATGTGGTTGTGAGGCACTCAACCCTGAGGGACCTGGCCAATTTTGTGTTCATTTTCCTGACCAAGGTTGCATTGATGGGCATTCTTATTTGGATTGTGGGGATGTTCAGCTCATATATGTTTGTGGCACTGTTATATGACATGCTGCTGAGCGTGTTCCTGATCATATGCGTGAGGCTGCTGATGGTTTATATGTATGATTCGATCCGTTCAAGGCTTAACGGTGGCAGTAGTAGTAGTAGTAGTAGTAGTAGTAGTGTCAGCGCCATGAGGGTGCTGGCATACGGACTATCGGACAAGTCAGTTGCTTCTATCACAAGGTTCCAGAATTCGCCGCACTATAAGCTGATAGGTTTCCTGTCGGATAACCATCAGGACCACAGCATGAAGATTTCGGATTATCCTGTATATGTGTATGAATCGGAGGAAGACCTGAAGGCTTTGGTCAGCAGTTTGTCATTAGGTGCAATTATGTTCAGTTCGGAGTACGATGCCCAGAACGAGCAGAACGGGCTGATTCCTTTTTGCGCCAAGAACGGCATAAAGACTCTGATTGCCCCGAGCGTGGATGAGGTGATAGGGGGACGTATTATGAAGAGCCGCATACGTGAGGTGAAGATTGAGGACCTGCTGGGACGTCCGGAGATAAAGATATCATTGGATACCATTAAGGAGTATTTCAAGAACAAGGTTATTATGGTGACCGGTGCTGCAGGCTCAATTGGTTCAGAGCTTTGCCGCCAGCTGGCTACATTCGGAATAAAGAAGCTGATTCTGTTTGACAATGCGGAGACTCCGATGCACAATCTGAGGCTTGAGCTGGAGGCAAGGTTCCCCAGACTGGATTTTGTGCCGGTGATAGGCAGCGTAAGGCATATGTCACGTCTGGACTATGCTTTCCGTACCTGGAAACCGCAGGTAGTGTTCCATGCGGCTGCGTACAAGCATGTGCCGCTGATGGAGGAGAACCCGTGCGAGGCGGTGTTTGCCAATGTGTGCGGATCACGCAGCGTGGCCGACAAGTGCGTGGAGTACGGGGTGGATATGATGGTGATGATATCGACCGACAAGGCTGTGAACCCGACCAACATTATGGGTTGCTCCAAACGTCTGGCCGAGATTTACGTGCAGTCACTGGGACTGGCCATTGAGCAGGGCAAGGTAGAGGGACATACCAAGTTCGTGACTACCAGATTCGGCAATGTACTGGGTTCGAACGGTTCGGTGATTCCGCGTTTCCGTGAGCAGATAAGGAACGGCGGTCCGGTTACGGTGACACATCCGGAGATAACAAGGTTCTTTATGACAATACCGGAGGCTTGCCGTCTGGTGATGGAGGCTGCCACCATGAGTACGGGTAACCAGATATTCGTGTTTGACATGGGTGAGAGCGTGAAGATAGCTGACCTGGCCAAACGTATGATAAAGCTGGCCGGACTGAAGGTGGGCGAGGACATTGAGATAGAATATACCGGTCTGCGTCCGGGTGAGAAGCTTTATGAGGAGGTTTTGGCTGATACAGAGAATACTGAGCCTACATCGCACGACCGCATACGCATAGCCAAGGTGCGTGAGTATGATTACGACGAGGCTGTGCAGGCATGCGATGAGCTGACGGAGCTGTCAAAGCGGGTGAAGATACCGGAGATGGTGAAGCTGATGAAGCAGATTGTGCCGGAGTTCAAGAGCAAGAACAGTATATTTGAGATGTACGACAAGGAAAAAGTCTGATTATTAGCACTATTTGTTGTGAATACGGACGGTTTTTAGTAATTTTGCGGCCCGAAAACAATTGGGAATAAAACAATTGGGTTAGTTGTACTGAATTTAAACTTAAAAATTCCATAATGAAGAAAATTCTGTTTTTTGTTGCTGTGCTGATGCCGTTGCTGGCATGGGGACAGACTGCATCGATGTTGACGATGGCTCAGGCCGAACTGCAGAAACGCGGACTGACCGAGACTGAGGTGCGTACGCGCCTGATGGAGGAGGGTATTGACGTGGATAACATTCCGCCTACCGAGTATTCCAACTATCAGAGCAGGGTGATGCAGATAATAAACAAGATGCAGGCTGAGAAGGCTGCTGCTGACACCAATCCGGCAGGAGCTGCCACAGGAGGTGTAGAGGTGGTGACCGCCGCTCAGGATATGCCACAGACAACCAACGGTGAGGCCGCAGCCGAGCAGGCGCTGGAGACTGCAATTGCAATGAATGAAGAGGCGGAGAAGGGACCGCAGGACCCTAAGGCCATTTACGGTCATTCCCTGTTTACAACCCAGTCATTTGACGTATATCGTACTACCGATGGTGCCCAGGCTCCCAGTACCTATGTGCTGGGTGAAGGTGATGAGGTTCATATTTCAATATTCGGTTCATCACAGACCGAGATTCATCAGCGCGTAGGTGCAGACGGTTCAATACAGCCTGCAAACGGTTCAAAGATATTCCTTAAGGGTCTGACCATGGAGCAGGCTCGTCAGGCTATTACCAGTAAGCTGTCAAGCCACTATTCATTCCGCCCGGACCAGATAGCCGTAACCATAACCACTGCCCGTACCATACAGGTGAGCATATACGGTGAGGTGGGTGTACAGGGCGGTTTTACCCTGAGTGCCCTAAACACCGCTTTCAACGCCCTGGCTGCAGCAGGCGGTCCAACCGCAATAGGTTCGGTACGTAACGTACAGCTGTCACGCGGAGGCAAGTCCAGTAAGCTGGACCTGTACCAGTATATGATAAATCCCAACCAGAATGCCAACTATGACTTGCAGAACGGCGATGTGCTGTATGTTCCCGTGGCACAGAACATAGTGACTATGGAGGGTGCGGTTAACCGTCCGATGCGTTATGAGATGCTGGCCGGTGAAACGCTGAAGGACCTGATTAACTATGCAGGCGGACTGACATACAATGTGTATCCTGAGTTTGTGCAGGTGGAGCGTATGGAGAACGGCGAGATAAAGTTTATGGAGTTTGACCTGCAGAGTGTGATGAACGGCAGTCAGCAGGTGAGCCTGTACAACGGTGACATAGTACGCGTGCGTAAATCGAACAAGCCTATGGAGCAGTATGTGGCCATAAACGGCTGTGTCTATTACGGCGGTAACTATGACATAGAGAAGAACGGCATGCTGAAGACTCTGATAGAGAATGCCAAACCTCGCTATACCGCCAAGACTGACTATGTGTTTGTGGAGCGCACAAAGCCAGATGAGACCGTTGAGGTTCTTACGGTTCCATTCCCCGGTGTAGGCGGTAATCCTGATTTCAGGCTTATGCCCCGTGATGTGGTTACGGTGCTGGAGCAGTCAACATACCGTGACCTGGGTACAATATCGGTAAGCGGACAGGTTCGTGAACCTTTCTCACGCGAGTTTGGTTTGAATGACCGCATGACAGTGGGGCAGGCAATTGAGTATGCTGGCGGACTTAAGCCAAGCGTTTATCCCGTAGCTTACATATTCCGCAAGGATCTGACCAACCCTGACAAGATGGAGTATCTGCGCATATCGCTTGACAATGACCTGGATGTGGAGCTTCAGCCCGGTGACAACCTGAATGTATATGACAACACTACCTATACAAACATAGGTGAGGTGAGCGTGAGCGGTGCAGTAAAGAATCCTCTCAAGACTACATTCGATGAATCCCTTAGCGTCCGTAACCTGATTGAGATGGCAGGCGGAACAGAGGTAGGTGCTTCACTGAGTAACGTACAGGTGTTCCGTCTGAACATATCGGACAATAAGAATGTAAAGTTTGATGTGTTGACACTGGACCTGGATGAGGAGTACAACGTAAAGGGCGGCGATTTCCAGATATATCCTTACGATAACATTGTGGTTCATCTTATCCCGAACTTTACGACTGGACGTACCGTTGAGATTAACGGCCGTGTAAAGTATCCCGGATTCTATATGCTGACCGATAACCGTACTCAGTTATGGGAGATAATACAGATGGCAGGCGGACTGCTTGATGACGCCGATCCTTATGCACGCGTGTTCCGTACGGAAAACAACAGAGGTCTGATAGGTATGGACCTTAATAAAGCCAAGAGCAGTAAGGGTAAAGTTTCGGCCGACCTTATATTGATGGATGGAGATGTGGTCAATATTACACGTCAGGAGAACATTGTGACAATACGTGAGGTTGGTACACGTATGGCCCAGTATGTTCCGGATGAGTTCTCATCGACACAAAAGATCTTTGTATATCAAGGCAAGAAGAATGCAGCATGGTATATACGCCATTATGCAGGCGGCTTCCAGAAGGTAGCCAACAAGAACAGCGTTACCGTTACGATGCCTAACAACCAGGCTCTAGGAACCACGCGCGGAATGTTCGGGATACGCCGTTATCCTAAGGTCCAGCCGGGTGGCGTGGTAACCGTAAGCATAGACCGCGAGAAGCGTGAGAAACTGGATACTCCAAAGGAGAAGGTGAACTTGAACAATACGATAAGCCAGTCAATAACTACGATGACATCGGTTATATCACTGGTTGTTCTACTTAAAAACCTTAAGTGACATGCAGGAGAATTTGAACAATACTCCTATAGGCCAGGAAGAGGAGGAGGGCATTGACATAATGGCCCTTGTAAAGAGCCTATGGGACGGCCGCAAGACTGTTATCATATGTACGATTGCATTCATGCTGCTAGGACTGGTGGCAGCCCTTACAATGAAGAGGGAGTACTCTGTAAGTACTGTGATGGTGCCGCAGCTGAACTCCAAGTCAAGTTCTTCATCATTGAGCAGCCTGGCATCACTGGCCGGGTTTGACTTGAGTTCAATGTCATCGAGTGCAGAACTGTCACCGCTTATTTATCCGCAGATAGTAAGCAGCGTTCCTTTCAGACTGGAGATGATGCACACTCCGCTGCATTATTCCAAGTGTGACACCATGATAAGCATGATAGACTATTCCGAAGCCGGATATGAGAAACCTTCAATCTTTGGCGTGGTAAAGAAATACACGTTGGGGCTTCCGGGAGTGATCATGAAGGCTATTCGCGGCGAACAGCCCGAGGTGGTGCTTGAAGATGACGGAAACGATGCTGAAGGAGCTGCCAAACCACTAGTTGTGACTGTAAAAGAGAATGAGATGCTGGAGAATTTCGGTGCGATAATGTCACTGGCTGTAGATAAGAAAGAGGGTTATATTACACTTTCTGTAAAAGGCTGTGAGCCTATACAGACTGCAGAGCTGGCTATGAAGGCGCAGCAGAAACTACAGGATGAGGTGACCAGATTCCGTATAGAGAAGTCTGAGAGCGAGCTGGAGTATATACAGGCGCGGTATGATGAGGTGAAGCTGGAGAATGACCGTTATCAGGAGCAGCTGGCTACTCTGAAAGACCGTTCAAAGAATGTGGCAACTACACGTGCCAGCATTGAACTTGAACGCGTGCAGGCCAAGTACAATGTGGCTAGCTCCATTTACAATGAGATGGCTAAGCAGCTGGAGCAGGCCAAGATGCAGGTTAAGAAGGATACTCCGGTGTTTACTGTGATCCAGCCGGTTACGGTGCCGATGAAGTCGGCTAACAGTCGGGCTAAGACTTTGATTGTTTGGACTTTCTTTGGGGTTATACTGGGGTGCGGAATAGTTTTGGGTAAGAACTACTGGCCTAAACTTAAGGAACAGTTTGGGAAGAATTGAGATAAAATTGAGAGTTGAGAATTGAGAGTTGAGAATTGAGAATTGAGAATTATAAAAAAGGTTCGGAATTTTTCCGAACCTTTTTTAATGTCGCGGGAATTTACGCAGGTTCTTTTTTACGCAGGTGCTTGTAATTCTCAATTCTCAATTTTCAATTCTCAATTGGGTTAGAGCATGTTCTCTTTGGAGAGGGGACTCCAGGGGCCGTCTTGGGCCATGAAGATGATGGAGAGGTCATAGACTTCGAAGGTGTGCCACTGGCCTTTGGGGATGTTAACGCCAAAGACGCCGGTATCGCCACCCATATGGATGCGCTGCATCTCTACTCCCTTGTTGTTGAAGAATACGGTATCCATGCGGCCACGCATGAGCATTACGGTCTCGCTGGAGAGGTTGTGCTTGTGGATGGTGGTGTGTGTGCCGGGGAGCATTACGTTGAGCATGCGCTGTGACTGGTCATCCTCACTGTTGCGCAGATCGTAGTTCATGCGCAGACGGGGTGATTCCTGAGCCAGCATCTGTACTTTATCAAGCAGTGAGTCATCCAGAACTACCTGACGCTCCATGAATTTGCGGTCTATGCCCTTGAAGACGCGGAACATGGCCTTGCGTACGGCCTCTATATCGCCGCATTCGCCATCTACCTCCTGATACTTGCCGGCGTTCTTATAATAGGTTATAAGGGGCTCGGTCTGCTTGTGGTAGGTTGCTATGCGGTTGTTGATGGTCTCATCATTGGCGTCATCGGCACGGCCTTCTATCTCGGCGCGGTGACGGATGCGCTCCTTGATGGTCTCATCCTTGATCATGATGGAGATGACGGCGTTGACTTTCTCGCCGCGGCGGGCCAGCATCTCGTCCAGGTCTACGGCCTGGCCAAGGGTGCGGGGGAATCCGTCAAGGAGGAAGCCGGCTACGTCCTTGTTCTTGTTGAAGGTGCTTTCTATCATTCCCTCTACTACGCTGTCGGGGACTAGGTTACCGGCATCGATCAACTCTTTTGCCTGCTTGCCAAGTTCTGTACCTGCTGCAATTTCTGCACGGAGCATCTCGCCGGTGCTGATGTGCTTAAGGTTGTATTTTTGTGATATGGCGCCGGCCTGTGTGCCTTTGCCTGCCCCGGGGGGGCCGAATAGGATGTAGTATTTCATATATTGTTGCTATTGGTTTCACAGAATCCGAGTGCGAATTTACTGCAACTCCGTGACAAAAACAAGAACTCCCGTCTTCACAGACAGGAGATCTTAATAATCTGATTCGGTATAAGTCCGGAATCGACTTAAAATAATTTGTTTGCACAACACAAAATTAGCCCCGGGGGCTGAGAATATTCCTGAAAATAATTATTTAATGATTTGCGTATGTGGTTTAAACATTTGGGTTTATTCCATTTTTGGGGGATTTGTGGAGAGGATTGGTACAATAATTAATAAACGAACGGATTGAAACTGTTGAAAAGAAAGGAAACTGCGTGGATATAATTGGGGTCTGACCCCTTTTGCACGCTGTTGAAAAGTAAGGTACCAGCGGGGTATTCATTTTATGTGAATTATGATATTTTTGTGAACAGGAAATATATTAACCTATAAATAATTACAGAATATGGCTACAGGTAACGTACGTCCGGCCACGATGGAGCGCATTACTACGCCCGCATTGGCCAAGAAATTCATTGATGAACAGATTAAGGAACTTAGGGCTCAGATTGGCAGCAAGAAGGTGTTGCTGGCGCTGTCAGGCGGTGTGGATTCATCGGTAGTGGCAGCGCTGCTTATCAAGGCTGTGGGGCAGCAGCTGGTATCGGTGCATGTCAACCACGGTCTGCTGCGTAAGGGTGAGCCCGAGCAGGTAGTGCGCGTGTTCCGCGATGAGCTTAAGGCTAACCTGATTTATGTGGATGCGGTTGACAGATTCCTTAACAAGCTGGCTGGTGTGGCTGATCCGGAGCAGAAGCGCAAGATTATTGGCGCGGAGTTTATCCGGGTGTTTGAGGAGGAGGCTCGGAAGCTTTCCGGGATTAGTTTTCTGGCTCAGGGTACCATTTATCCCGATATCGTGGAATCCGGTCCCGTGAAGTCTCATCATAATGTGGGCGGTCTGCCTGAGGACTTGAAGTTTGAGCTGGTGGAGCCTATTAAGCTGCTGTTTAAGGATGAGGTTCGTGTGGTTGGTAAGGAGCTGGGACTTCCTGACAATATGGTTTATCGTCAGCCGTTCCCGGGGCCGGGTCTGGGCGTGCGGTGTACGGGTGCTATTACTCGTGATAGGCTGGAGGCTGTTAGGGAGAGTGATGCTATTCTGCGTGAGGAGTTTGCAAAGAATGGTCTGGAGGGGAAGGTTTGGCAGTACTTTACTATTGTTCCGGATTATAAGTCAACTGGGGTTAAGGATAATAAGCGCAGCTGGGATTGGCCGGTGATTATCAGGGCGGTGAATACCAGGGATGCTATGACGGCTACTGTTGAGGAGATTCCTTATGAGTTGCTGCACCATATTACTCAACGGATTATTACTGAGGTTGCGGGGGTTAACCGCGTTTTATATGATTTGACTCCGAAACCTACTGGGACTATTGAGTGGGAGTAAGAAGTATCTGATGATACAATTGGGGTCTGACCCCTTTTGCACTTGGTGAAATTTGCTGGAATCGCTAGCTTTTTCAGGTGACAAAAGGGGTCAGACCCCAATTATATCATGCTTACTTGGTGGGTGTGAGTTTGATGAGGCCGATGGAGTTTTCGGGGAGGGTTAGGGTGAACTGCTTTTGGATGGTGCCGTAGTCTTTGGTGTGGGGGACGACGGCTTCGGTGTAGCTGACGCGGTTACGGTTTCCTCCGAATCCTCCGAACTGGCCGGGACGACCGCCAGTGACTGCCTGGGCTTGGGGCTGGGCTCCGGCGTAGGTGTTTTGGTCTCCCTGGTTCTTGATGGCGGTGTTGTGTGAGGAGATGAAATCTACTGTGGCGGTGTATTTCTTCTTATTTTGGCCTTTGCCCATGTTGATGGTTAGTTCTTTGTCAATGGCCTCGGAGTTGACGAACTTGATGTATATTTCACCGGTCTGTGTGTTGATGGTGGGTGAGGTGTAGATGGTGCCATCGGGTTCGGTGCCGTTCATGACGTCGGTCATCTGGAAGGCTCGGTTTCCGGCTTGTGAGAAGAGGGCCTGATAGTAGTAGTTGGTGGTGCGCCACATTCCGCGGTTATCAAACCATATAAGGTTGGAGTTCCACTTGTTGTAGCCTTTCTTGCAGAAGAGCGGGGCGTAGGCGGCCATGACTACCATATCGGAGTTGCGCTCCAGGCTGGTCCAGTATGCGGCCTCAGCCATAGCTGATGCGTAATCGTTGTTGCTGTTGTTGTTGGCGAACTCACCTACGAATACGCGGGTGGGGCGGTTGCGGTCATATGTGATACCGTCGGCGCCGCGAACCTTATCGGCATGGTAGCGGTCACCGTTGGTGTAGAACCACTGGTTACCCCGGTAGTAGTGCTCATCAACTACGGTGTTCTGGTACTTGGTGTCTATCTCATGCATGTTGGCGTTGAACTCGGGGCCATCGGCGGCAGAACCTGCTGTGGATACTATTATGATGTCAGGGTACTTGGCCTGAACCTCATTATAGATGATGTCAAAACGCTCCCAGAACTCCGGGCCTTTGTTCTCATTGCCTATGCCCAGGTACTTGAGGTTGAAGGGCTCAGGGTGTCCCATGTCAGCACGCATCTTACCCCATTTGGTGTCGGTTGCGCCGTTGCAGAACTCTATGAAGTCTAGTGCATCATTCACAAATATGTCATGGAAACGCTTGCGGTCGGCCTCGGTTTCAAGGGGTGCGATGTACTGGTGGCCGGCAAACTGGCAGGTTACGCCGTTGTTGAGGACGGGCAGGGGTGTGGCGCCCAGAGACTCTGCCATAAGCAGGTATTCGTAGAAGCCTACGTACTGCGAAGTCCAGTATCCCCAATGGTTGCGGAAGCCTATTCGCTCTTCTTCGGGACCTACGGAATTCTTCCAGAAGGGCTGGCCAAAGTAGTTGGTACCCTCGCTGGCGCATCCGCCGGGAAAGCGCATGAATGTGGGGTGAAGGTCTGCCAGAGCCTGCATCAGATCCTTGCGGAACGGGCCGTACTTGCCCTCCTGCCAGAGCTGTGAGGCTTCAGGCAGCAGGGTCACGTAATCCAGCCAGAAGGTGCCGGGCTTATCGGCTATGATAGAGAGGCGGCTATCGACAGAGCGCTCTGCCTTGAGCTGGCCGGTGTATTTCTTCCAGTCATTGGTGAGGCGTGATATGGTGATGGCGTTTGAGTTGGGCTGACCGTTGGCGTCCTCAAGCTGTACGGTTATGGTGCCGGGATAGGACTGGCCTGCAAGATAGAGGGTGAGGTCATAGCTTACGCCCTGCTGTGCGGGGATGGATGCTTTCTGGGTGTTGTTTGAATAGTAGCCGCCTCTTTCGTTAGGGGCTGTGCCGTAACCATTGGCTGCTATTCCGAATCCCTGGCCTGCATCCTGGATGTCGAAGCGGACGCTGTACTGGGCGTAGCGCAGTTCATCATCATACTTATCGTTAGGGTCAAAGTCATAGTAGCGCTTAAGGTCCTTGACCAGAGGTTTGTCGGCCACGGCATGGGCCAGGCCCTGTGCGCCTTCTTTCTTTATTACGGTCCAGCCAAAGAATACGGTATCGGAATATGAGAATTCACGGGCTTTGTCACGTACTGGTGCATCGGGCACGTTGTATGCCTGGAATGAGTGGTTCTGGATAAGCTGGGCGCAGATGCCGCCGTCGAGTGACTGGTTGATGTCCTCGAAGAATATGCCGGCAAGGGTGGGGCTTATCTCTATGCCCAGGCCTTTCTTCTTGAGGTTGAGGGTTACCTGACGCTCCTGGACGGGCTTGAATCCCTGCAGCTGGAGCATCTTGTCGGCCATACGGTAGCCCATGAGGCGCATACCCTCGGTGCTGAAGTGGAACTGGTCACCCGTGCTCTCGCAGCCCAGGGATGAGATGACGTAGCCGTTCTTCATGACCTTGGGCAGATTGGCCAGCACTACCTGGTTGAATGCGGCACAGACACCGCCCTGCTCGGCCTGCTTGAGCTCACCGGCCAGCAGAGGTATCTCGTCGGGGTTCAGACCAAGGTCTGCGCAGAGGTCATCATGTATCTTCTTGAGGCGGGCGCACCACTGGTCATCATCGGGGTTGGATTCGCCCTGATGTACCAGCATGCCTTTGATGACGCCGCTCTTTTGGGCGATTTTAGCCATATCGACTATTCGCTGGTAGGGGCTCATGTCATACTCCTTGGCCATATTTACAAGCCATGCACGGCTTTGGTCGGCGGCCTCCATGGCTAGATATTCCTCACAAGCATCCTTGTCCCAGAGTTCCAGCTTGGCACCGGCTACGGAGACGTTGATTACGCCTACACGGTACTGGCTGGGAAGCTCCTCTATCATCTTGCGGCCGAAGAAATCTACCGGGCCCATGTTGTTGCTCTGACGGCAGATAGGGGGTGTGGCGGTGTACCATTCACCTTTTACACGGTTGTAACGCGGCATATCAACTGCAGATACGAACTGGAAACGGGGGTCGTTCCAGTCCTTGTCCTGATCGGCAGGGGTGGCGCCGGCTTCCATGTTAGACTGGCCAAAGCAGAGATAGATAAAGAAATTGGGGTCAGGCTGCTGTGCCTGGAGCTGCAGAGTGATGAGCAGTGCTGCAGCGATAGTGAGTAATCTGTACTTCATTATGATTTATTTGTTATTGTTTGTTTTCTCTTTTTCGGCTTTCTCCCTGGCCTCCTTTGCCTCCTGTTCCATAGCCAGCTGGCGGGAGTTGTTATCGTGGAAAAGGAATGATGACGCCAGCACCAGGATGGTGATGAATGTGACCAATGCCGATACCCAGATAAGGCCTACGCCTACGGCTATACCTATTATACTTGTGGCGAAGATGCTGGCGGCGGTGGTGAGGCCGGAGACATCGTACTTGTTCTTTATGATGAGGCCGGCACCGATGAAGCCTATGCCGGTGACTACCTGGGCTGCTATACGTCCGGGGTCACCGTTTATGAGGTTCAGGTTGGTCTGGCAGATCCAGATGGAGGCTAGCGTGGCCAGCGTGGAGGCCATGCAGATGAGCATGAAGGTGCGTACTCCTGCGGGGTGCTTGTGTATGTAACGTTCTATTCCTATGCAGCAGCCCAGGAGGGCGCTTATCAGGATTCTGGTTATGGCGATACTCTCGGTAAGCATGATGATTAGTCTTTAAGACAAACAAAGATAGAAATTAATTGAGAATTGAGAATTGAAAATTGAGAATTGATTACCTTTACGAAAATAAATAGGCTTATGAGAAAACTATTGGCTTTTGTCGCGTTTTCAATTGCCCTTGTCGGGATTAACGCGAAAGTGATTAAAAAGGACCAGATGAACGCTGAAAACTTAAAGAAGTTTGCAGGTTCAGTGTATGCGTATGAGGCTCCTACGGAACCGCTCACTGCTGTTCCCAAGGGTTTCAAACCGGTTTATCTGACGCATTTCGGGCGGCACGGTTCACGTTTTCTGGATAACGCATCCAACTACGACCGTCCGTATAACATACTCAAGGAGGCCGATGACGCCGGAGCACTGACGGCTTTCGGCAAGGATGTGCTGCGCCGTCTGGAGATTATACGTGCCGAGGCTGACCAGCGTGCCGGTGACCTGACGCAGAAGGGTATGCAACAGCACCGTGACATTGCCCGCCGTATGGTTGAGAACTATCCGGAGCTGTTTACAAACGACAAGACCATTATGGCCCGTTCCACTACGTCGCACCGTGTGCTGGTGAGTGAGTACTCGGCCCTGATGCAGATTCTGCGCATGCGTCCCAGGATTAAGTTCGACTATGACTCCAGCAACCACGATGAGCCCTGGATGTACACCGAGGACCGTGGCGTATCGGCCCATAAGCGCAAGGCCAGCGCCGCCGTATCGGAGTTCAACAAGAATCATACTCATCCGGAGCGTCTTATGAAGGCCCTGTTCAAGGATACGGAGTTCATAACCAATTATCAGGGGCAGGGACGCGACCAGAGCGGCAGCCTGTTTACTTCACTTTATGACGTGGCATCGTATGTTCAGGGCTCGGATCCGGGCGTTGACCTGAATGACGTTTTCACTTATGATGAGTGGTATGATTTGTTCCTTATGAACAACATGCGCTGGTACTCACAGGGCGGTTTCACACCTCTGACAGACAATGTGGTGCCTTACGGCCACTGCGTGACGCTGCAGAATTTTATTGACTTTGCCGATGAGGCGCTGGCCGGAAACGGTGTGAGCGTGATGCTGCGTTATGGCCATGAGGTTACGCTGATGTCATACTTCTCGCTTCTGTGCCTGAACGGTTCGGGTTACAGCACGGATGACCTGGAGAGTGTGGCTGACCATTGGGTGGCTTATGACCTGGCATGCATGGGCGGCAACGTGCAGTGGATTTTCTTCCGTGACAAGAAGGGCAACGTGATAGTGAAGTTCCTGATGAATGAGGTTGAGGCAACTCTGCCGGATGAGGTACCTTTCTACAAGGATGCCAAGGGTAGGGAACAGAGGCCTTACTACCGCTGGGAGGACGTGAGGAAGTTCTATCTGGACAAGATTGCCTACTGGGAGGATTTCAAGGCTCATGATGAGACTCCGGTGGAGGAATCGTCTTCATCACGCCGCAGCAGCTTCCGCTCCGAAATCAATACAGCCACAAACTGAATTGAGAATTGAGAATTACACGCACCTGCGTAAATCCCGCGACATTAAAAAAGGTTCGGAAATCATTCCGAACCTTTTTTATAATTCTCAATTCTCAATTCTCAATTCTCAATTTACTTTACGGTGAAGTCGAGGGATTTGAGGTCTTTGTCTAGGGATGAGGGACCGTAGAGGATCTTGTAGCGGCCGGGCATGGCTGCAAGCTCATCGATCTTTTCGTCGTAGTACTCGAAGGCCTTGGGCTCGAGGGTGATCTTTACCTGGGCGGTCTGGCCGGCGGGGATGTTGACGCGCTTGAATCCCTTGAGGGACTTGATGGGGGCCTGGGGGTTGTCGAGTGACTTGATGTAGATCTGTACTACCTCGTCGCCGTCACGCTTGCCGGTGTTGGTTACGGGAACGGTGATATCGACTGTGCCGCCGGCCTTGATGCTCTGCTTGGAGAGGGTGGCATCGCCGTAGCTGAATGTGGTGTAGCTAAGACCGTAGCCGAATGCGTACAGAGGCTCGCCCTTGAAGTAGCGGTAGGTGAAGCCGTGGTCCATGTTGTAATCCTCGACATCGCCTGGCAGCTGGTCGGTGCTCTTGTAGAAGGTTACGGGCAGACGGCCTGCGGGGTTGTAGTCGCCAAACAGGACATCGGCTACAGCCAGACCTCCGGCCTGACCGCCGTACCATGCCTGCAGGAGTGCCTGATACTGGTTCTCTACAGCACCGAATCCGATAGCAGAACCTGAGCAGTTGACCAGGATGACGGGCTTGCCGGTCTTGTACATGGCCTCAAGCAGATTGAGCTGAACCTTGGGGAGCTCTATCTTGGTGCGGTCACCGCCCGAGAATCCCTCATAGTTGACGCGCATCTCTTCACCCTCAAGACGGGCGGAGATGCCTGATACCATGATGATTACATCGGCATCCTTAACCTTCTGGGCTACAGACTGGAATTCGGCAAGCTTGCGCTGGCTGAGCTCGAATGTAAGGTAAGCTGAACCTGATTCTCCCTTTGTGAAGTCAAGCTGGATGTTGTAGGTCTGACCCTTTACGACCTTGAATGAGGGTGTCTGTTGCTGCATGCCACGGCCGAATCCGCCGCGTCCCTGTGCGGGCTGTTTCTGCTCGGCTATGACCTTGCCGTTGACGATAAGTTTCCAGGTGTCGTTGCCGCGCAGGTTGTAGCTAAGGTCACCGGTAAAGTCGGCTACGTACCTGCCGGTCATACGGGCTGAGAAGTTTGTGAACTCGACTCCATCGGCAAAACGGTAGTCACCCATGGTGCGCATGTTGATTTCATCGTAGTAACCTTTGGCAACGGGGGTGCCGCTCATGGTGGTGTTGTTCCAGAACTCGGCATAGAGGCCCTTGCCGCCGTTCAGATCCTGGATGTGGTTTACGGTCAGGTAGTCATCGGCAAGCTCGCATGCGCGGTCATATATTATCTTGGCGTTTGGAGCCTTGGCCTTGATGGCCTGGAGGATGGAGATCTGGTTCTCGCGGGTTGGGGTGCCGTTGTAGTTACCGTACTGCATTGATACGTTGTCGGCGTTGGGACCTACGATGGCGATTGTCAGTCCCTCTTTCTTAAGAGGCAGGATGTTGCCCTGGTTCTTGAGCAGGACCATTGCCTCATCGGCTGCCTTGTGGGCGAGTGCGGTGTGTGCGGGGCTGCTTATGTCATCGGCACCAAGGTCTTTCCAGGGATCCATCTCGACGGGATCATGCATGCCCAGCTCAAAGCGTGAGCGCAGGATGCGGCGCAGGGATACGTCTATGTCGGCCTCGCTTATCTTGCCTTCCTGCATGGCCTGGACAAGGGCGTTGTAGCTGGTGCCGCACTCGATATCGGTGCCTGAGAGTACTGCATCAACACTGGCCTCGACGGCGTTGGCGTGGGTCTCATGCTGGCCGCGGTTGTAGAAGTTGTTGATGGCGCCGCAGTCTGATACTACCAGGGCCTTGAATCCCCACTTGTTGCGCAGGATGTCGGTGAGCAGACGGTCGCTGCCGCAGCAGGGTTCGCCCTCATATGCGTTGTAGGCACACATTACCTCCTGCACGTTGGCCTCAGTTACCAGGGTCTTGAAAGCGGGAAGGTAGGTCTCCCACAGGTCACGCATGGATACCGCTACGTTAAAGCGGTGACGGTTGGCTTCCAGACCGCTGTGTACTGCGTAGTGCTTGGCACAGGCGTGGGTCTTGTAGTATTTGGGGTTATCGCCCTGCATACCTTTTACAAGGGCGGTTCCCATCTTGCCGGTAAGGTAGGGGTCCTCGCCGCTGGTCTCCTGGCCGCGTCCCCAGCGCGGGTCACGGAAGATGTTGATGTTGGGGCACCAGAATGAGAGTCCCTGATGCCAGGAACCGCCTGTAGCACGGGTCTTGCCGAACTGGTTGTGGTCACTGGTATTCCAGTGGGCGCGGGCCTCATCGGACACGGCGGTATATACCTCATACTGCTGGGCGTCATCGAATGTGGCGGCCAATGCTATTGCCTGCGGGAACACGGTTGCTCCGTTCATGCAGATGCCGTGACAGGCCTCTGACCACCAGTTGTAGGCGGGGATGCCAAGGCTGTCGATGGAGATTGAACCGTTCATCATCAGGCCTACTTTTTCTTCGGGTGTAAGCAGTGACAGAAGGTTCTCTACACGTTTCTCAATTTTGAGATTGGGGTTCTGGAAGGGATACTCATACTTGGCTGAGTTGCCGCCTCCGCAAGCCGTTAGTGACAGCGCTACTGCCGCTCCGGCCAATACTTTTAGGATTTTCATAAATTTTGGGTTATTTTGTGTCGATTTGCAGTCTTAATTCGTAGAAGGGGCGGATGGGGTCGTTGGTGGTTAGGTTGATGGAGCCCATGGTGGTGTAGTGGGGCTGGCGGGAGTTGGTGACGGCTACGGTTACTTTCATCTCCTTGCCGGGCTTGATTACCTGGCCGCTGCTGATGCTGATGGCTGTGCCTGGCATGGGCTCGATGTTGCGGAATATGAGGTCGGCATTTCCGGTGTTGCCTATCACTATTGTCTTCTTGTAGATCTTGCCGGGCGATTTCTCTCCGAACTCCACGTATGTGGGCTCTATGCGCATGACAGGCTTGGGTTTGTTGTCGGCGTTGGAGAGTTTTTCGATACGAATGGCGTTTACGGTTATGGGCTCCTGGCTCTTCGCTCCGTCGGCTACGATCCAGACGGTGTCACGGGCTATTCCAAAGTAGTTCTTGCCCTTGGGGATATCATATGTAATGTGTATGCTCACTACCTCTTGCGGGGCTATGCTCTGGGGGCAATCTACGCTCATTCCGTAGCGGTTTCCGGAGGTGACTGTTGATAGCTTAACGGTTTTGTCACCTACATTGGCTATGCGCACTACCTTGGTGACGCTCTCTCCCTGGTTGATATAACCGAAGGTGCAGTGCTTGGAGTTGGTTTTTATGGTTCCTGCCAGCAGGTAGGGATATATCTGCTCCAGTCCCATGGGTATGGGGGTGACATCGGCATAAACAGTGAGATATGCGTAGTTGATGCGGTCCTTGGTGATTATCTCAACCTCGCGGAACACGCGGCCGTCGTAGCGGGAGGGGTCAAAGACTACGGTAATCTCACCTTCCTCGCCGCCGTGTATGGGCTCGGTGGAGTACTGGACGGTGGTACAGCCGCAGCTGGTGGCCACGTTGTCTATCTGGATGGGGTTATTGGATATGTTGACAAAGCGGAATGTGTGCATCACGGGGCCGTCGGCCTCATTGATAGGTCCGAAATCCCATTCGTAGCTGTCAAACACCATTGCCGATGTGGGCTGGTCCTGCGCGTAAACACATACACAGGCCAACAGTGCGGATAAGGTCAGTAATGCTTTGGTTTTCATGTCAGTAATATGCTTTCTCGTGTTTGATTGTGGTGGCCGGGCCGTGGCCGGGATAGACGATTGTCTCATCTGGCATGGTGAGCAGTTTGGTGCGTATGCCGGTCATAAGCGCCTGATGGTTGCCGTCGGGGAAATCGGTACGGCCGTAGCTGCCCTGGAATATGACGTCGCCTGTAAAGACGCACTGCTGATTCTTGTTCCAGAATACCACGCTGCCTGGAGAATGACCGGGTATGTGCAGCACGTGCAGGGTGGTGCTGCCAAAACTCACCGTATCGCCTTCATTCAGTACGTTCTGCGGCTCTATGGGGTTTACTTGACCCTGATAATTGATTCCGAAAACCGACAGCCGGGCACTCATGGTCTTTATCCATGGCATATCCAGGTCATTGGCGCGGGCCTTGACTCCGTAAGTCTCCTCTACGAAGGTGTTGCCGAATACGTGGTCAAAATGCAAGTGTGTGTTCAATAACAGTTTTACCTCCAGACCGTTATCACGTATGAATGCTGCCAGTTGCTCCGTCTCGCCGGGATAGAAACAGCCGGGATCTATGACGGCGGCCTGTTTTGTCTCATCCCAGATTACGTAGGTGTTGACCGGAAGGAAGTTGAACTCAAAGCACTTAACTTGCATCATATCTGTACGTAAACGGTTTTCTTGTCCTTGAAGAATTCCTCGGTGAAATACTTGCTTATCTCTGTAATCTCTGTGACCTTACGGAATTTGGCTGTCTCTGCGCTAAGGTCACCGCCTTTAAGACAAATGATTCCGTTGGGGTAGGCGTTGCGCTGTACCTTGCGGTCCAGAAGGCGCCCGGCTACGGAACAGAGGTCGGGCAGGGGCATCACTCCGCGTGACAGTATGAACTCATATCTGTCCTTGTCATCCTCGGCCCGCTCATGGCGGCAGATTACATTCTTGAGGCCTATCTGAACGGCTATATCCTGTGCAACACGAACCTTCTTTCCGATGCTGTCTATGAGCGTAAAACTGCACTCCGGGAACATGATGGCAAGCGGTATGCCGGGAAATCCTCCTCCGGTGCCTACATCGGCCAGACGTGTGCCATCGGAAAAACGTATGACCTTGGCTATGGCCAGGGAGTGGAGCACGTGATGCTCATACAGGTTGTCTATATCTTTGCGGGATATGACGTTGATTTTGCTGTTCCAGTCTGTGTATAACGGCCCCAGAGCCTCCAGCTGTTGATACTGGAGGCTGGTGAGGTCCGGGAAGTATTTCCTTATGAGCTGCATTACTTGAGGTAATAGGTTACTGATGTAACCACTCTTACGTTCTTAATCCAGGGGGTGTTGGAGTCACGGTCATAGATAGAGAACTGGCCCTGTGATGCGGTCTGGATCTTGCCCAGCTTGGAGCCGGAGTCATCGGCAAACTTCTGAGCCACCTCACGGGCGTTACGGGTTGCAACCTCTACCATCTGGGGCTTGAGGTCGTTGAGGCCGTTGAAGTCATACTGTACCTGATGCTCGTAGTCATTGCCGCTTATGGCAATGCCTTTTTTGAGCAGGTCTCCCTGCTTGAGTATGAGCTGACGAACCAGTTCCACATTGCTTGAACTGACGGTTACAACCTGCTGCATCTGATAGCGGTATGCAATATACTCGTTTGAGTAACGGTTGGCGTTGCGGTCATAAACGGTTGGTGCTGTGGTGCTTATCTCACTTTCCTTAATGCCGCCGTCCTTGAGGAACTTTACTATCTCCTGGCTCTTGCTGTCCATTGACGAGTAGAGCTTGATAAGGTCATTGTCAACATCCTGAATGACTAAGGGCCAGATTACATGGTCGGCCATAACCTCCTGGGTGGCCAGACCTTTGACATTTACCACACGCTTTGTACCGGTAAACTTGTTAACCGACAGGATTATGCAGACACCAAGTGCCAGCAGACCCCAGAAATTGCTTGAACTTTTCATAATCAATCCTAGTTGTATTTAACGGTTTTGTAAATCATTGTTATCCAGACTATAGTAAAGCTCCACACGTTGAAGAACAGGGTGTTGTTGATGAGCCGGTGAACGCTTGCGGGGCAGAGTACATCGGTAGGTACTATGCTGAACAGGACAAACACTACCCAGAACATTATCTTGTCAAACAGTGTATGTTCCCGCCAAGTGTACCAGCACATCATGTATCCGGAGAGTGCTATCACGTATGTATGGGGTTCGGCAGCCTCGCTGAACAGTATGATATAACCCATGAGGATTCCAAGAGCCTGTACCCGGAACCTGAAATCATTCCAGCGGTTCTTCATGGCAAAGAATGCAGCTATGAGAACTGCCATGACTGACGCCTGGAATATGCGCATATAGGGCAGTATGCCGGGGATGGCGAAAACAATTGAAGGGTAGATGCCTGTGGTGTCGTGATGGCTGCCCAAAGCGTTGAACCAGTCCATATACCATGGAATGAGTCCGTCGAATCCGGTTTGGAGGACAGGCAGCAGGAGCAGAACCAATCCGCACAGCACTGCATAACCCAGGTTACGCCATACCTTGGGATAGCAGAACAGGAGCCCAAGCTCAACTATGCCGTAAATCTTTGTTGTGGCTGACAGCATTATGAGCAGTACAGCCCAGAAAGGACGGTCTCTCTCCAGCAGTATGAATGCCCACAGGAATATGTAGCAGACTACTACATTATATTGGAAGCAGAAGAGACTCTCTACGATGATAAGTGTGAGATAGAGTATTATCTGAGTGGATTTGTCCTTAAGGTGTCCGGGCAGGTTCCTGATAGCCAGGAAGAGCAGGGTGTAGTTACACAGGTTCCACAGGATTCCGCTTATCCAGCGTGGCATGTATGCAAACGGCGTGAACAGGATGTTGAACACGGGCGAGTAGATGAAGAAACGTCCGTCGTGCAGATCCACGTATTCCTGCGTATAGGCCGAGATACCTTGCCAGAAAAGATGTGTGGCATCACGGAAATCGACCAGATTCTCGGCGCGGCAGCGTGCCAACTCAATGCATGTGGCTGCCATACCCAATACCAATCCGATAAGATACACATTCCTGGGATTGGAAAAGAATTGCTTGAACTTACTGGTGTTATCTGTCATATTTTCAGTTATCTATCTAATTTGTTTGCAGAGTATGAGGCTGCCAGTTCACTGTATGTCACGAAATTGGCACCATGTTTCTGAAGGTCTTGTATTACATCACGCAGACGGTTGTACATGCCTTCACCTGCATTATGACGTATTATGTACGGCATCTTGAGTTCCGGATGCTCTCCTAACGGATAGAACTCCCATGGATGGAAATATGTGTTGAAATATCCGTCGTGGCGCAGGATGCGTCTGGCCAGCCGTTTGTAGTACCAAAGCGGGAAGTTATGAAGGGCCAGCCAGAACATGGGAATCCTGAACAGCGGCGATACGGATGCGGGAATCTGTATGATGCCGTCCTCAATGAAACAGGTTCTGGGAGTAGAAAGGTGCATATATCGGCCTGGAATGAAGCAGGGGTTAAGCGATGCGTTATACACGTAGCCGTTCCTTTTAAGTTCCTGCAGGGAGAGCGGGAACATGCGTGGCTGACGATACCCCTTGACAGAAAGTCCTGTCTGAGCTTCCAGGATGCGTTTGCTGTCGGCCAGGTCCGTGGGTTTGGGTTCCCAATGGTCACAGCCGTGTGCGGCTATCTCGTGCCCTTCGGCAATAATACGTTCAATCACTTGCGGGGCGTTCTTTGCAAAATTGGATGTACAGAAGAATGTGCCTTTTACACCACACTCCTTGAGACAATCCAGGATGCGGTTGGTCCCGATGACGGAGACTTCCATGCCCTCGTTAAGCGTATCCCATTGAACTCCGTGCTCGCGGGGTACGTCAAACTCTTCGGTGTCAAAACTAAGTGCTACCATATTTGAAAAGCAAAGATACTCTTTCCGCTTCTTATTTTTTATATCTTTACGCCAAAATAATCAAACATGATAAGACTTGCTATTGTTTCACCCTGCTACAATGAGGAGGAGATGCTCCGGGTATCGGCAGGACGCTTGATTGAACTGCTGGATTCCATGGTCAAGGAGGGTAAGGTCAGTACTGACAGTTTTGTGCTGTATGTGAATGACGGGAGCCTGGATGCATCGTGGAGCATCATTGAGGAGCTTCATGCCGGTGACAAACGGATAAGCGGAATAAGCCTGGCGCACAATGTAGGGCATCAGAATGCCATTCTGGCCGGAATGATGACTGCCAGGGGCATGGTTGACGGTGTGGTTACCATAGATGCCGACCTGCAGGATGACATAAGGTGCATACCGCAGATGGTGGACTTGTATGAGCAGGGAAACGAGATAATATATGGTGTGAAGGTGAGCCGTGAGGCTGATCCGGTTCTTAAACGCATGACTGCGCAGACATTCTACAAACTCCAGGAGTCCATGGGCGTACAGACGGTATATAACCACGCGGATTTCCGATTTATGGGCAGGAAGGCACTTGACGGGCTGGCTCTGTTTGAGGAGCGCAACATATATCTGCGCGGCCTGATTCCTCTGATAGGCTACAAGAGCGCTACCGTAGATGATGTGATTTCAAACCGCGAGCACGGCAAGTCCAAATATACGCTGCGCAAGATGCTGAATCTGGCTTTTGACGGTATTACTTCATTCTCAATCAGACCCATACAGATCATAACGGTTATAGGTGTCGTAATGCTGATACTGGCTTTTGCCATGCTCATATATGTTCTGGTATCGGTCATTATGGGGCACTATGTGCCGGGTTGGAGTTCACTCATGCTGTCTGTCTGGTTCATAGGCAGTGTGCTGACGATTGCAATAGGAGTGGTGGGCACATATATAGGCAAGATGTACATGGAGATGAAACGCAGGCCGCGCTACATCATTGACCGGTCACTTTTGAGTGATAATTGAGAGTTCTCAATCTTCAGTCTTCTTCCGGCCGCCTTTAAAGACAAAGTTTAGGATGGTGTATTGGACCAGCATGGCCACCAGCATTACGGCTATGGGGGCAATGAGTTCATGCATTCCCATCCAGAGGAACAGGTTGAGCAACACCATGTGAAGGATGAAGTTTACCGCGTGGCTGCCTGCGAACCCGATGAACCGTCCCCATGACGGGCTGGAATGGAAGGTGAAATAGCTGGTGGCTATGAAGTTGCAGATGAATGAGATGATGTAGCCGGTTGCGTATGCGGGGTTATGCCCGGCACCGATGCGTAAGAGCACATAGTAGATTCCGTAGTGGATGCCTGCCGCTATGGTTCCTACAATGCAGAACCTTATGAACTGCATTATCTGCTCCCTGTTCTTTTTGAACAATACCCCAATTTTTTCCATCACGATTGCAAAGATAATGAGAATCTGATTATTTTTGCGAAAGCAGTGTTTTACTAACCTTAATAACTTTCTATATGAGACATCTTTTGCTGAAATCACTTTTGTGTGTTGCCGTGCCGTTGGCAGGTCTTGCAGTGCAGGCCCAGACGCGGCATACTTTCTGTAATCCGCTGGATGTGGTGGTGGGAAACGAGAGAGCCGTGCGTGGCGGCGAACCTGTGGTGATAATCTATGACAACGACTATTTCCTGTTCGTATCGCACAGACGCGGATACTGGTATTCTCCCGATTTCCGCAACTGGACATACGTGGATGCTCCGGGTTATCCTGCCGGTGTGGTATCGGTAGTGGAGATGGACGGCAAGCTGATAGGCTGCTCGATGAACAACCGTAACGTGTATCGCGCCATAGACCCGCGCAAGGGCGAGTGGGAGAAGATAGGCGAGCTGAGCAGTGACCGCTACGGTGACGCCAACATGTTTGTGGACGATGACGGCCGCCTGTACATGTATTTTGGCTGGTCACAGATCATGCCGTTCCAGGTTGTGGAGCTGGACAAGACCACATTCAAGGAGAAGGGTGAGCCAAAGCCGCTGTTTTGGAGTGACATAAAGAACCACGGATTTGAGGTGCGCAAGCCCGAGGATGTGATCTATTCCATATTCAACGGACGCCGTGACTACGGCCCCGAGGAGCTGCCATGGATTGAAGGCCCGTACATGATAAAGCATAACGGTAAGTACTATCTGCAGTATGCAGCCATAGGTCTTGAGTTCATATCATATTCACACGGTATCTATGTGTCGGACAGCCCCATGGGTCCGTTTACCTACAGCGAGCATAACCCGCTCACGTTCAAGACCAGCGGTTTCCAGGTGGGTGCCGGACACGGAAGCACCTTCCACGACAAGAAGGGTAACCTATGGACCATCTGCATGATTCCCGCACAGTACGGCGAGGGTGGACGCGGATCGGAGCTGGCCATCTATCCGACGGCTGTTGATGCTCAGGGCGTGATGTATTCAAATACCGCTCTGGGTGACTATCCGCAGTACTATCCCGATGAGCGCAAGGTGGGCGGCGTAGATAACTACGTTAACTGGAAGCTGCTGTCGGTAAACAAGAAGGCTATGGTTTCATCCACATTTGAGAATTATGCTCCAAGCCAGGCTCTTGATGAGGATTTCAAGACCTGCTGGGTGGCCGCTACGGGCGATAAGGGTGAGTTCTTTACCGTGGATCTGGGTGCTCAGGCTTCTATCAACGCCGTACAGATTAACTGGGACCATATAGGTGCTGCTCGTGCCGGTGGCGGTATGGGCGGATTCGGCGGTATGGGCGGAATGGGCGGTGCAAGACCGCAGCAGGCCCAGACCGAGCAGCTGTACCAGTGCTATGAGGTGTTTGTATCGAACGACAACTCAAACTGGACACGTATTATAAGCAAGCCCCAGAACATGATGGAACTGAAGCATGACTACAACGAGCTGGAGAAGCCGGTCAATGCCCGTTACGTGAAGGTGGTGAATGTGGCTACATACGATAACGCCAAGTTCTCGATAAAGGATCTGCGCGTGTTTGGAACCACATCGAAGATGAAGACCCAGAAGGTGACTAAGTTCATGGCCGTACGCAATCCTGAGGACCGCCGTGAAGCCAACGTGATTTGGGAGCCTGTGGCCGGTGCTGACGGATATGTAATACGCTATGGTATTGAGAAGAACAAGCTTTACAACAGCTATATAGTTTATGGCAAGAACCAGCTTTACATGCACAGCATGAACACCAAACCGGAGTATTACTTTGATGTGGAGGCGTTTACAAGCGGTCTGCCGGTGTATAGCGAGAACCCGCGTGAGACCATAGGGCTTGGTGCAGAACTTCAGATTGCCAAGCGTGGCGGCGGAGGCAATGCCGGATATGCCCAGGGCGCAGGCACAAGGTACATCATGCTTAAGGAGAACGTGAATGAGTACTGGTTTGACGATATTGACGCCGGTACCTGGACGCTGAGCCACTCATACGGTCCGGTGCTGTGGTCGGGTCAGCTTACCGAGGCCCAGGTGATATCGGATGAGGCAAATCCTAAACCGACCGTAACATCAAAGCTGACGCTGCTGGGCGAGGGCACAAAGACTACCGGTACCCTGGAGATGCAGGTGATTCCCGGTAAGGAGAAAGCGCGCATAAGGATTGTAGTGAGCAAATGATACAATTGGGGTCTGACCCCTTTTGTATCATTTTAAAGAAACAACCCCGCTTGCTGATGCAGGCGGGGTTGATTGTTCAAATGCGTTGTTACAGGAAAGTGTTATTTCTTCTTGTAAACTTTGGCCTCACGATCGTATTGTTTCTGGAAGAACAGTCTGTTGTTGTAAACATACACCATAATCTGCTCCATACTTTCTATCGTTTCTGAGGTAATCCATCTCTCTGCTTCAAGAGTGGTGGGATTGACGGTAGAGTATTCGTATATTGACCTTCCGGTCTCCCTGTCATATCCTTTATATTCGGATGAACATTCATATTTGCTTACGTTGACTATAAAGAATCCTCTGTCGAAACGGTATGTACCGGTAGTTTTGTTTGAGGTAAGCACTTCAATCCATTCGCCGCTTTCATCCATGATGTTCAATGGGTAAGCGCTGTATGCGGTATAATTGTTGCCTTCAATTATAATACGACCGTCCAGTTTTCCTTCAGAATCAGTGGATATCCATTCACCTTTAACCAGATTCTCGTCAATATTTATATTGGGCTCCTGGAATTTGTCGTTGAGCATGAATATTACGGCATTGTACTCAGTGTAGCCGTGTTCGTTGTAGGGTCTGTAAAAATAGTCACCGCCAAAATTCCAGATAAGGAAGCTCTCCTGGGCAGTATAGACGGTGCATACTCTTGTGGTAGGATCTTCAGGGCTGATTTCGGTCATCTTTTGCCACTCGCCGAAAACTCTCTCTCCGTCAACCCAATCCATATCACGCTCCCAACGCTCCTTCATGGTCATTGTTATGACACCGTCTTTATAAGTGTAGGTGCCGTTGTCCTTAAGGCCGGTTATGCCGCCCCATTCCCATTCGTACTCGCCGTTGGACTTGAATGTGGCTATGGCGGGATGATACTCCTCGCCAATCATTCTCCATGTTCCCAGGATGGCGCTGTTATCAGTCAGAACGTTCTCGTCATCGTCTTTGCTGCATGATGAGAATGACAGAACTGTCAATAATCCGACGATTGCCAGAATGCCTGATTTGCAGATAATCCTTTCAAATTTGCTCATAATTAAGTTGTTTTAGGTTAGAAAACTGGGGTCAAAGATAACGCATAAAACTGAATATACTTATTTTTAGGTATAAATATTAGCATGTAGGAATCATTTCCGTTATTTTTGTGTCATCAAGAGACATAACCTTAACAACATGATAATTATGAGAAAACTTACAAAAGTGCTGCTTGTGGCAGCTATGGCGCTTGTTCCGGGATGGGGCATGGCACAGAAATGGGAAGGTCTGGCCGATACACCCCAGATGGGATGGAACAGCTGGAACAAGTTCGGACAGAACATAAGTGAGAAACTTATACGCGAGCAGGCCGATGCCATGGTGGCCGAAGGTTTGGTGGATGCAGGATACATTTACCTTAACATGGATGACTGCTGGCACGGCGAGCGTGATGCCGACGGCTTTGTGCAGCCTGATCCCAAGACATTCCCGTCGGGCATAGAGGCCTTAGCTGATTACGTTCACTCCAAGGGCATGAAGCTGGGTATATACTCTGATGCTGGCCGCAAGACCTGCGCCGGCCGTACCGGAAGCTTTGGCCATGAGTATCAGGATGCAATCCAGTATGCACGCTGGGGAATAGATTACCTTAAATATGACTGGTGCTCTACCGAAAACATAAACCCGCGCGGCGCATACGCTCTTATGCGTGACGCATTGCGTGCTGCAGGCCGCCCCATATTCTTCAGCATGTGCGAGTGGGGTACAAACAAGCCCTGGGAATGGGCTGAGAACGTGGGTCATTCATGGCGTACCACAGGTGACATCACCGCCCGTTTTGCAGGTAACCCGCGTCAGCGCGGCTGGGGACAGACGGTTCTGAGCATCATTGACCAGAATGCTCCGCTGCGTAAATATGCAGGTCCGGGACACTGGAACGATCCTGATATGCTTGAGGTGGGCAACGGCATGAGCGTGAATGAGGACCGCGCACACTTCAGCATGTGGTGCATGATGGCCGCTCCGCTGATTCTGGGCAATGACCTGTCAAAGATGACCGATGAGACCCGCGCCATAATACTGAACAAGAAGGTGATAGCCATTGACCAGGACAAGCTGGGCGTTCAGGGACTGCGCTACAAGACTGAAAACGATATTGAGTACTGGTTCAAGCCGCTGGAGGGCGGTGACTGGGCGTTCTGCCTGCTGAACCGTTCTACCGAGCCTGTGGAGTGCAACATAAACTGGCAGGAATACAACCTGACCGATGATGAGGTGAGCCATCTTTCCACATCATTCGATGCCATTACCTATAATATAGAGAACCTGTGGGAAGAGAATGTCAAGAAGGCTAAGGTGGGCACCACCAAGAAGGCTCTCAAGGTTACGGTTCCGGGACACGACGTGGCTATGTACCGCCTTACTCCGGGTAAGAAATAAAACAGGCTGACAAAAATAAAAAATCAGCGGCAAATAGAGTTTGCCGCTGATTTTTTTGTTTAAACAGTAAACTGTTTATTTATGAGCTTTATCTGTTCTGATCTCAATCCGGTTACCATTGATGTATGGTTTCTGATCAGGCGCCTCATAGATCTTGCGGCCCATCAGGTCATACAGGTTGTGAACTGCCGGATCGGCCTTGCTTGAGCTTACTGATGAACCATCCTCTACAGTATATGTGAATGTGGCGGGATAACTGTATCGGCTGCCTACCTGTACTACCGCTATGATGGTTGTGGTGGTATCAATCACAATGGGCTCATCATAATATAAGGTGTTAGGATTGTCCTTGAGGAGCGGATTGCTGCCGTCAAGGGTGTACCATATAATATAATCCGTGCTGTCTGAAAGCAGGCTTACGGCTGTACCTGGATCCACTGCCTGACCGCTCTCTACTGATGCGTACGGCGGGGCGGGGAAGAGGCTGTCAGGCAGCACGTTAACAGTAATAATGTTCATGATTTCAAAGTCAGGAAGCATTACGCTTATGGTGGTCTCTCCAAGGCTGGTTCCCCTGATACTGAGCGAGGCTGTTCCAAGGGTGTCAAACGACAGTGTATCGGCACTGATTGAAACAATCTGCTTAGCGGAATTGCTTATAACGGCTTTATGACCGTATGATGCAATGGCCGGCTCTGCCTGAATGGTTACTGTCTCGGTCTGGCCAACTCTCAGCTCAATGTATTCCGGTACGGACAGGTACTCAACCTCACGTGTCACAGTAAAGTCCTGAACAAAGCCGTTCTCCAACGCTACACCGGCATAACTCTCCAGATGGTCTGACAGTATGAGTGTTATCTCTGAACCTGCGGTGAATGAGATGTCTGCAGGAACAAAGCGTATCCTTGAGGCAAACTCCTCATCAGTGTTGAATCCCCATTCATTGTCAAGCAGTTCTACTGTGCCCGGTATAGCGGTTCCGTTGCTTATTACCATTATGTTATCGGTAGTGAGAGTAGCTGTACGCATATACTTGCTGAATGTGATGTTGATGCCTTGCTCATAAGTCTTGACTGCTTTGACATAAGGTGTGGCGTAACTGGTAAGTGATATGTTGACGTCAAGCTGTGGAGGCGGAACAATGAGCCAGTCTGTGGTGTCTGAGACATATCCTTCTTTCTCAAACCTTACCTGCCACAGGCCCTCGGGAACATCCCAACCGTAGAATCCGTCATCATCGGTCTGCTGCGGATTTACCTGCTCATAGAGTTCTGCATCCCAAGGCTCAACAATCTCATGCCATTCACCATAAACATCCTGAGCCATATACTTGTGATATACGGTGGCGGTTACTCCAGGCAAACGGTTACTTTCAACAGCTTCACATACAAATCCCGACGGGTCGCGGTTAGGCTTGGAGTTGTTGGCTCTCTTCTTGTCAATCACGCTCTGCCATCTTGCAAGCAGATTGGCACTCTCTGCCTGGAATTTCTGGTCCTGTTTGTCAAGCAGATAACCTCCAATAGCACTCAGAACTCCCACAATCAATCCAACCGGCGGACAAGCGGCGAATGCCACCATGGATATTGCTCCTATTGTGGCAAGCGCTATATGACCTACAGCAACAGCTGCGTTCCAGTTAGCCAGACCTGCACCGATCTGCTCAGTCTGCATGAGGAAATCAATACCCATTACATCCTGATTCTGACGTCCCATAGCAAGCCAGTCACCCCAGTTATCACGGCTAAGAGCATCCCAGGCTGCCTTTCCATCCAAGACCATACCAAGGCCTCCTGTCAAATTGCCTAATCCACTGGCTGCTTCTTTTACCCCTGCAAGACCGATTGATTGATATACAGAACCCATTTCACCGTTCAGCAAGAGATGGCTTCCGCTTTCAAGAATTGATGCGCCTAAACCTGTACCTGTGTTAATGTTGCCGGCTATATCCATTCCTGACATAACCTCTTCATGTGAAGGGCTGTATTCTTTCAACTTGTATCCGTCACCTCTTGGAGTAGCTAACGAGCCGGTGGATTTGGGATAGTTCATGTCCTCAAACTTCATGTAGTTGCCGTTTGAGTCAGACAGTGTCATGACCGTATAGTCTTGACTGAATTCTATCTTCCAGCCGTTATCAGGGTTGAGAAGGTCTGCAAAATTGTCTGCATAGTTGAAATTATATGTGACACGCGGCGAATAGTAGCCTGTGGCCAGTTCTCTGGGCTCAATCGTACCGAACAATGGTATGGAGTTCTCATTACCAAGCACAAACTCTATCAGTTCATCAGATATCTCAACTCCGGGTATATTCTTGAATGCCCTGACTATTTCTTCATAGTCAAGTCCTCTTAATGAGTTTATGTATGCCAGCTGTTCCTCATTGAACTCATAACCTAATGATGATGTCTGCACCAGGCTATAAGCCTCATCCAGACACTGTTGCAGATGGGCCTGATCCTGCGGAGTGATGTCCTGTCTGGATTCAATGTCATAAGCAGTCTGTTTGAGTTCCTTCAGACGTTCTCTATTACGTAAGTGATCTGCTTCAAATGCCTGATACTCACTTATAGTCTGCCTTACTCCAACAGAATCATATGGAAGAGGTTTGTTGGGCGTATAATATATCTGCGTAATGTTTACAGGCAGTGCACCATCAGAGTTAAATGCCCTGGCTCCTTCCCAGTGACCAGGTTCTACATAATATGCAGGCAGTATGGTCTTGGTGCTGTCCTCTAGCAGGAGAGTGAATTGAACGTCCTGAACTTCAGTGCTGTCACATCCCGGGAAATAAGCCTGGAACTTATACACATATGTGGCGTTTGCTCCAAGGTTGTAATATGGTTCAGCTTCGCCCCTTTCAAAATCAAAGTAGACTCCTGCACCTGCAAATTCAGTAACAAACTGATCATAATTATAACCCTGTACCAGGCCTGCTGCTCTTCTGGCTACATTATCTGAATGAGCTGCCAGCATGGGATAATTGATGTAGTTTATTGTGGGGCTGTAACCTGTAACAGTTCTTGGTATTCTCTTGTCACCCCTTTGGCGTGCGTCATATACCTCACATACATCAATCTTTACGTTAGGGCTGTATATCTCCATCAGAATGCCTGCATTGTAAACTCCGTAAGGATTATACAGGCACTTGGTGGTATCGGTATCAACCCAACCGTTCTCAGACTGGATTTTGGCATGAATGCGGTGGTATGACATGACTTTGGGATCATTCAGTCCGGCCCTTACAAACCAGCTGTTGGCAAGCGTTGCTGTTGTACTGGCAATAAGGGCATCACCGTCATATACAAGTACTGATGCATTTGCGGGTGCTGTTCCGCTTATGGATATGGTATCCCTGATTGTCATGCTCTGGGCATTGACGGTAATGCCTACCACTTGTACTCTGGCATCACCTATGAGTACCGAACGCTTTGTATCGTCTTCATAGAAACTGATTGAAGCCGAGAATTCCGCTGTACCTGAAAGGGTAGGTATGACTGAGAGCCTTATCTCATTTGTAAGGTTACGGTCATCGATGGGAATACGGATGCTGTAAGCCTGACCTTGTGCAACTACATCGGCATCATTCTGTACACCGTTAAGAAGTGCACTGCCGTTTACATACGAGCAGCCCCGCGGCAAATCAATTACGGCATATGTGTCATTTAGTTTTCCGGCCAGGTCAGGACGCAGGTCAAAGCGGCAGGTAAGTGAGGTGTAGTCACCGTTGTAAACCTTAATCTTGTCTGACTCAAATGAGTTGCTCACCAGGTATTTACGGCCGGTCAGGTTGAGTTCGGGCAGTGTCTGGAACTGAACGGTTTCTATCTGTCCCGATGTTATATATACCGGTATCAATACATAGTCAACATCTATTTCAAGTCCCAATGATTCAAACTGTTCCAGACGGGCAACGCTTATATTGCCGTTCTTGCCCGATGATGCTATGACGGTGTATTGTCCCTCTTCAAGATTGTAGAAAGCCATCTCCTTACCGGTGGTCTGGCCTCCGCCTATCTTTACTCCGTCTTGGTTGAACAGCTGGACATTGAAATACTTGTTGTCTGATTTTTCATAACCCGCAATAAGGCTGCCTCGCTCAAGGATGTCAACAAACAGGGTGTCGGTACCGCTGCCCTGAATCCGGAATGAGGTCTCTACCGGGTCAAAGATACCCTTGCGGCTGATGATGACTGCGTCTATCCAGTCTGTAGAAGAAATGGTATCTGTTACAAACCATATGTCAGGATACTGTATTATGTATCCTGTCAGTTCTTTCTCCTGTTCTTCACTGTAGAATGAATACTTGAGATCACTCATATCGCTGTAACCGCGGGTGATGACAACCGGGTACTCGTCATTGCCGGCTGTAGTGTATGTGGTCTCAACCCTTACTTTCTGTCCTGCCAACCGGCTGACAGCAAGTGACAGCTGACCTGTCTCAGTTGATTCAAGCGTTACGGTCCTGTCAAAATAGCCGTCAGCCATTACCCGTACCGTTGCGGCGGTTGAAAGGACTGACATGCTGAAAGTACCGTCTGCTGCACTCTGTGCGGTGAAGGACTTGGAGTAACGGCCGGTCATTGTGCATTCGGTTACGATACGGGCACCATTTACGGGCTGTCCCGTTGCCGCATCGGTCACAACACCGCTCAGTGTTATCCTGGGTATGTCTGTGAGCCTGTGTACCAGCATTGTATCGGCTGTGCCTATGGTGACGTGGAACAGGGTATCGGGCAACATGTACTCAAGGGCGTATTTCTGGGGCAGAATGACTGTGTAATCAAGCTCAGTGCCCTCTGTTATATCCTGCAGGTAATAGCTGTCTGCCAATACGGTGCCGTAAGCGGACCAGGTTACGTGACATGCACTTGTAATGTCTGATCCCTGCGGAGTGTATATCCTGGCGGCCACGGAATGCATCCTGATTACATCGGGCAGGCTGACTTCAATATCCTTGCCTGCAACTACAACCTCATTGATGCGGCTAAGCGTGATGCCGTCATTTCTCTTTAGTTCAACCTTGTATGAACCGTCTTTGATAAGGTTGCTGAACAGATAGGTCTGCTTGTCTGTAATGAGGAAACCGGTGGTGTGGCCGTACTCATTGCTTGTTACCTGTACGCGCAAGCCCTGGTACCGGCCGTCTGTCCAGTCTTGCGGCAGGCTTACCTTGAGGCTTCCTGTCTGGTCAGTAAACGGCTTTATGTTCAGCTGGCTCCAGAAATTATTGACCAGATAGAGCGGGTAGGTGATGGCCGATACATATACGGTACATCCCTTGGGGATGCTGTCAAAGGCTTGTTCATCAACATAAGGAGGCATTGGACTGTACAGGTGTATGGCTTCCAGTCCTGTGTATGCCCTGAATGCGTTGTAGTCAATGGTGTCAACAGACGCAGGCAGGATGATGGTGCCTAAGGCTATCTCCTCAAAAGCCCCGGACGGTATTTTTGAAAGACCTGTGGTGCGGCTCAGATCCAGAACCTTGCAATTGGGATAATTGTAAAAGGCTCTTATATCATCGGCTATGAACGGTCCCGCTATGACAATCTCCTTTACGCGGCCGCGGATCTCCGTGACGGTTTCATCCATGAAAGTTTTACCTACAGTAAGACCGATGGCGTTGTCTATGGCGTCACCGAGATAGCCGCTCTGATAATAATCAATCATTACTTTTCCAAGTTCGGGATTCCACAGGTTGCACCCCGGATCACCCGGATTGGCGGGATTCCAGTCTGTATCGATTCCTGTGCGTACAATGACTGACTGAGGCTTGCCTGTTCTCCTGGCGGATTTCCTGACCTGGACTGCTGGTGAGTCTGGGCCAACCTTGCAGTGCTTGCGTCCGGCGGCATAGAATGTTATTGACTGCTTGTCTTGGGGTGCCTGGATAAAGAATGACTCGCCAGGCAGCAGTATGTAATCATCATAATGGGTGGACAGTTCCTTGAAACTTTCTGTCTCGGGATCCCATACGTAGTATGTGCCTGAATAGTCTGTGTTCTTTATGTCAAAGCAGCATGGGTAGGGGTTGCCTACCAGGTTCCAGGCTCTGTTCTGCTTGAACTCTGACGGATAATCATGCAACGCTACGGTTACATTTCCGTTTGCAAAGAGGCCGCTTGCAGCCTGTGCACCGGTTACCGGGAACTTTACGTCAATGGGGTTGTAATAGTCAACGTACGGGTCCTGCGAGCAGTTGTGTATCTGGATTATATAACCTGATCCGGCATGCAGAGTGCTGTCTGGGGTAAGGTCTTTCCATGTGCCTGAGTAATCTGATTTGGCACGTGCACTGCCGTCATATCGGCGTATGACTATGGCTGCGCTGTCAGGGTACTCTATATCTGACACCTTTATATCATAAGGTAATGAGATGAATGCCCAGCGATCCTGTATAAGGCTCATATCAATAACGGCATTATCGGCGCTTGCCTGGGTTTCTACCAGGAGAGAGGCATCAAATGTGCGTTTGTCTTCACTGTTGGCATAATAGTAATCATAGGCACGGTTATAGAACATGCTGAGACTGACGGTGTGGAATCCGCCTCCGGTCAGGCTAAGATGTCCGTACAGGTCATTCCTTATGTGTGCGCCTATTACCGTCTTGTCAACATATATTTTAGCGTTGCTGTTAATATCAATTGAATCAGCAATATACAATTGGGCAGGAACGGAGTTCACGGGAACCATCTCAGCAAATGTCTGCCAACATGAATCGGCTTTATACAGATCCAGGCTTATGGACGGCACGTACAGCTTGCAGAACGGTACGGTATCATCGGAAACATAAAGTACGTGTTCATAATTCCTTCCATAGCCGATGACAGGCGGTACGACCGCTTCTATATGCAGTTCCTTAAGGTTGGGGAACATACTGGCGCTTCCGGATTCCATACTCTGTATGGTGCCCGGCAGGCTGAGGCTGATGACGTTATGGTATGATTCGGTTATGCTGCCTGTCATGATTTCTGTTGCAACCACCGTATAGGCGATACCGTCTTTCTGGATACCGGAAGGTATGACTACCGATGTGCCGGCATTCTCAACTCCTGTGAATACGGCAATATTCCTGTCCGTATCAAGCAGATATAACTGTCCGTCGGGAGTCCGGTACTCTGTATTGAACTGTGCATAAGCGTGTAAGGATACCGCCATCAAAAGGACTGTGATTACGGTTTTGCCGATTCTTCTCATAACATTAAAGTAAAGGTTATAAATATCTTTCCTAATCTGGGTAATGCAAAAATAGTCAATGCTTATGAAAACTTTGTATTTTGAATGGAGAAATGCTGAATTAAATCTTTCCGTATCATTTGATGTCTTTAGCTGTAAGAAGTGATTTAAACTGTTATGTTTAAGCATTGTACTGCAGAGACTGATTGCTTCTGCTATGCTTGTTTTTGTGACAATCTGAAAATGATTTCATATTTTCAATGTCAATATGAGATTTTATTGACATTTTGTATTGCAGAATGAAATTAAAGATTTATCTTTGCGACATAATTGTATGGGCAATGGAGAGCAAGGTTACATATAACTGCCTGTCAAATCAGATGAATGACAAGCAGAATGTAAATCAGAATCTGAATGATAACCAGGTTCTGAATAATTGCTGTTGTTCTTCCAGCCGGACAATGTGATATTTAAAGTTATTGATTGATTAAATAAGGCTGGTTTTTTTAAGACCGGCCTTTTTGTTGTAAAACGCATCAGAAACTGTTATGGAGACAAAGTACATTTTCATTACGGGTGGAGTTGTTTCATCGCTGGGAAAGGGTATAATTGCCGCGTCGCTTGCCAAACTGCTGCAGGCCAGGGGGCTTAAGGTTACAATCCAGAAGTTTGACCCTTACATAAACATTGACCCGGGTACTCTGAATCCATACGAGCACGGCGAGTGCTATGTGACCGATGACGGCGCGGAGACTGACCTGGACCTGGGACACTATGAGCGTTTTCTGGGTGTGCATACATCGAAAGCCAACAACGTCACTACAGGAAAGATTTACAATACCGTGATCACCAAGGAGCGTGAGGGTGCCTATCTGGGCAAAACGGTCCAGATAGTCCCTCACATTACCGATGAGATTAAGCGCCGCATGCTGCTGCTGGGGCAGACAGGAGAGTTTGATGTGGTGCTTACCGAGATAGGCGGAACGGTGGGTGATATGGAGTCGCTGCCGTTCATTGAGGCTGTGCGACAGCTGCAGTGGGAGCTGCCCGAGGGCTCCTGCATGTCTATACACCTTACGCTGGTGCCTTATCTGAGTGCGGCCAAGGAGCTTAAGACAAAGCCTACGCAGCATTCGGTACAGATGCTGCAGCAGGCAGGCGTGCAGCCCGATGTCATTATCTGCCGCACGGAGCATCCTTTGAATGAGGAGCTTCGCCGTAAGGTGGCTTTGTTCTGCAATGTCAAGCCCGGGCATGTGATACAGAGCATCGATGCATGGAGCATCTATCAGGTGCCTCTGAACATGCATGCGGAGCATCTGGATGAGCTTGTGGTGCGCAAGCTTGGCATTGAGAACTTCAACCAGCCGGATTTGAAGCTGCTGGAAGAGTTCCTGGACCGTCTGAATCATCCCAAGACTGAAGTCGATGTTGCTCTGGTGGGCAAGTACGTTTCGCTGCAGGATGCTTACAAGTCAATACTGGAGGCGATGGTTCACGCAGGTGCTGCCAATTCATGCAAGGTCCATATCCATTCAGTCAACAGTGAGGAGATTACGGCTGCCAATGTGGCCGATAAGCTCAAGGGCATGAGGGGTATCCTGGTTGCTCCGGGATTCGGCTCGCGCGGCCTGCAGGGTAAGGTGGAGGCTATTAAGTATGCCCGTGAGAACAGGATTCCGTTCTTTGGCATCTGCCTGGGAATGCAGATGTGCGTGGTGGAGTTTGCCCGCAATGTTCTTGGCTTTAAGGATGCTGAATCAACTGAGGTCAATCCCGATACCACGCATCCGGTAATAGACATGATGGAGGATCAGAAGAAAACTACCATGAAGGGTGGGACTATGCGCCTGGGCGCATATGAATGCTTGATCAGCAAGGATACGCTTGCATATAAGGTGTATGGCAAGACGATGATTTCTGAGCGTCACCGCCATCGTTATGAGTTCAATGCAAAGTACGCCGAAGACTTCAAGAATGCAGGACTAATTGCATCAGGGCACAATCCACAAACCGGTCTCACTGAGATCGTGGAACTCCCGCAGACAGTGCACCCGTTCTTTATAGGCTCACAGTTCCATCCTGAGTACAAAAGCACCCCTGAGAATCCGCATCCTCTTTTCAAAGCCTTTGTTGAGGCGGTCAGAAGCGCACAGTAGTTTTTGGGGGGGTAAGGGTATCTGAAACTACGCGCTTCGCGCTATCCCTCCCACACCACTTTGCATCTATCCTGAAACCCTGAACAAGTTCCGAGTTTCAGTATAGCTACAAACTGCTGCGGGCCCCTCCCTCTGACACGCCGAGGGTGGCGATGGTTTCTGATACCCTTACCCCCAAAAACTACCGTGCGCTTGCTGGGGAATTGCTGTGATTTTGCTATTTGTAGAAATATAATTTGCCGTTGATTATTACTATGCCATGGGGTGGGCCTTCTATTGGGCGGCCGTTAAGGTCATAAAACACATTCGTACCTGGGGTGGCGGGTATCAGCTCTACATTGTCGGGATACTGTTTAAGGGCCCAGTTGGCAGCCATGTGGTTATCGGAATTCAGGTCACGCAGCAGCAGTACTATTGTGCCTGATTGCTCTGATACAGGCCACGGAGCCACGCTCATATAGCTTACCTGGTCAACCACTATGCCCGCTGCATTGCTAAGACGCACGGATTCGCCGTCGTTGGATAGTTTTCCGTCAGTCCACTGCCATACCTGCTCATCCTTGATTACCGTCTTGAGCTTGGATGCTTTAGCCGCAACATAGACGCTGCCATGTGACGGAATGAGGCTGCCTTCCGGGAATACAAAGTCAAAGGCCTGGCTCAGTACGTATCCGCTAATGTCGAGAGGAGTATCAGCAGGATTGTAAATCCTTATGTACTCCGATTCGGAATCAAGTATTGGGTGATAGCAAATCTCACTTATTACGGGTTCTCTCTGCGGCGTCTCAGGCAGGTAGGTGGAGCCTATGTTCAGGCTGGCAGGTGTCAATACGTAGTTTGTGGCCGATATAAACTGCGGATCGCCGTACAGGTTGCCTGCGGAGAGCGTATCACCGTCTGAGAGTGATGCGCTGAACCTGATGCTGGACTTGGCATCACACTGGTATGTCTGGTCATAGCTGTTGGAAAGTATGCATTCTGTTACAACGGCATTTCCACCCAGTCGACCATCAACTTTCTCATAGCAGGCTACCGGAGTTGCCACGGCAAAGAATGTGCACTTATCTGCATCGGCATGGCACGAGTCCTTTACGGCAATGCCCATGTTGGTCTGAATGAATGTCGAATTGCTCACCTTGACGGTTGAGCGCTGTCCTACGCTTATGCCCTTGTCAGTTATGGTGTATGCCAACAGGCTGTCAATTATTACGCCAACAGCCTGCTCGCCTATATCTACGGCATCGCTGTTGTCGCCAAGGAAGTGGTGGGCTACAACATCCCTGATGATTCCGCCGTTTATGCCGTCAAAGTCAATAGCATCAGTGTCAACCTGGTCATTGCCTATGAATGTGCAATGCTCCACGCGTCCCTTGCCGTACTTGATGTTTATCAGGTCACCCGTAACACGGCTGTGAATTATGCTGTTTGTAAGCGTCACGTCACTGTAGCGGGCTGCAATGGGATTGCTCATAACATCTGTGATGTTCAGATGGTCAAGCACCAGTTGCTCACAGTTGTAAGCCGATATGGCTGCCACGCAGTTGTACAGGCGGGGTCCCTGGCTGGCATCGCGCATGGTTGCATAACTGAGCGTTGACTTGGAATCGCTGTTTATGAAGCATATAGCTCCCCAGGACTGTCCGGCATAATGCGGATTGAGCACAAAACGTATGCTGTCCGAACGGGTGCCCTGAGCATCAAGGCCTCCGTGTACAATCATGCAGGATTTGGGTGCAAACCTTATCTCTACTCCCGGCTCAATTGTAAGGTGTGCACCTTTAAGGACAGTGACATCGGCCGCAGTATAATAAGGTGACTTGGACTTGAGCAGGGTCATATCGGTGAATATGGTATCGGGAAGCATGTTAAGGCCGTCTGGCTCATACATTGCCTCTACTGCCATATCAGAATCAATTGACAATTTGATTGTAGGGCTGTTTTGTCCGCTTAAACGGTTTTGCGATGCAGTCCGGTTGAGCACGGCCAGAAGCTCGACGTCCATTATGATATCCGAGCTGCTCCTTGATGTCTGGTGTACCTCAACAGCAATGGTGTTTTCGCCTTGACGGAGCCAGGAGGGATCGATATCATATGTGAGATATCTGATGGAGGCACGCTTGGGAATGGCATAATTGTCGGCCAGCGGGCTCGAATCAAAGTTCTCCCTGAGGTTGCTGCGAATGATTTGTTTGCCGTTGATCCATACAACAGCACCGTCATCGCGTAAAAGGCGGAGCTTTATCTGCAGGTAAGATGCGGGATCATCCTCAACAGTGAATTTACGGCGGAAATATGTAGTGACATATTTTGAACTGCTTGAGCCGTAGTCCACGGTGGTCTTTATCAGGTCTGTAATATTGTTGCCGGTGTCATATCCCAGAGGCGAAGCTCCCGTTTTCCAGGCTGAGTCATCAAATGAAACTGCATACCAGTTTGTGGGGCTGCTTCCGTTATCAAGATATTTCCATTGGTTGCCTGTGGATATCAGCTTCTTGACGGCATTCTCACGCCACCCCTTGAACGTATAGCCTACGCGCTGTCCGGCGGTAAGGGTTATTTCCATATCGGTAGGGTATGATCCGCTCCACTTGTCCTTATCAATAGAGAGACCGTTGAACTTGAAACCTGACTTGCCGGTAAGGGTGAGCAGGGCGGGCTGCCCCGTGCCGTAGTTCTCATACATATCCCAAAGCAGCATTATGGGGCGGCCGTTACAGAAATCCCGCAGATAGCTTATCCTGCTGCGCCATTGCCTGGTCGAGGTGAGTGCATTTCCGCTGTAGGAACTGCTGGTGCCCAGCCATCTCTGAACCTGCTGTTCCATAAGCGGCTCTATATCCTTGCTGTGCTCTGTCACCTGGCGCTGTATCTCCTCCGGATTGAAGGCAGTGAAAAGGAGGTCGGCGGCACGTTTGCAGAAATACTTGCGGTAACCTTCATTCTTGAGCATTGACCCGAAAGGCATGTTGGCCTTCCTGGCATACCAGTCGGCATAGTCATCGGCATATTTATTGAAACCACGGTCACCGTCAGTAAATATCCAGCGCCACTGACCGCTGCCCTTTGGCTTCCATGCCATAGGGTTGTGGTCTACCGATGTGTTGTGGCTGTAAATCTGAGCTACCATGAAGTCGGTAAAGTTCTCAACGTCCATAATAGCGGCCAGGGCATCATAGTTGGCCTTTACGCTCAGGTCTTTCTGCCACAGTTCCTTGTAATGCTTCCACTCATCCCAATCGCCGGCCTCGACGTTCTGGTCACCTTCAATCATGTCAAATGTGCCGGATTCAAGCCCGTAGCGGGTCTCTATATACTCCTCATTGACTTTCTCGCGTATATTATGGATGCCCAGGAACTCGCCGTTAAGATATACCACCGACGGACGGAACGCCTGCAAGGCAAGATTGAGTCCGCCTCTGCGGCAAGCCTGTTGCAGTAGTCCGTCACGGAACATGGTGTAGTTCCAGTCATTGCCCGATGCACGCAGTGCAAAGTCATCAAACTCAGTGCGCTCATCGTCATGGAACAGCTGGTATGACAGCTTGCTCTCGCCGTATTTCTTCTTGAAATATACTCCAAGCATTTTCTGCGGCAGCTGCCATGCATAAAGACCGTTTATCTTTACGCCTGCAGGCTCGTTGAATGCAGCCCTGTCACTGCCGTTGTTCTCATAGAGCTCGATGTTTACCGGAATCTCAAAATCGGCCTTCTCATTATTAGCGTTGGTCCAACCGTAAATCCCATGCTCGGAGTCCCAGAAATTATCGCTTTCTGTTGCCAGCGATACCACCGGCAGGCTGTGGCCCTGGAACTCATTATTGAGGAAGTATGTCATGGTCTTGGTCTGACCCGGCATCTTGCCGTCCTCCAGGATGCGTGCCCTCAGTACCGTAGTCTTGGTAAAGGTGAGGGGAGTAGAGTATACTTTTGACTCCCTGGTAGGCTCTGAACCATCGGTGGTATAATAAACTACGCCGCCCTGATCATTGGTGACAGTTACCGTAACTGATCCTGCATAGGCTCCGCCCTGCGTCAGTATTACCGGCTGGTTGGATCTGCCGGTGTAGCCCTGGGTGGTGTTGGCGGCACCGGGAGTGGGGGTCATGAAGAAGACTGTTGCTGCGGCGTTGTCCATGGATCGGCCAAAACTGATATCGCCATACTGAGGACCGAAACTCATGCTGTCAACCATTTTGCCGGCAGTGTCAAAAAGTCCCACCTCCTCACCGTCGGCACTCAGCTTGAAAGCGGCGTGAAGTCCGGTGCCGATGTCATCGCACCATATCAGCAGATAACCTCCGGCTTTGATGGTAGTACCGTCAGGCAGAATGTATTTCTTGGGTTTGTCCAGATTGTCCGTAACTGACCATCCGCCCAGGTTTACGTCGGTCTGTCCCGCATTGTACAGTTCTATCCAGTCTGCATTTGTGCCGTAATCGGGATCCGTATTGATGCTGCCGTTTGATGCCAGCACCTCATTTATTGTAATCTGTGCTTTTGCAGGCGTTGCTGCCAATATGGTCAGCACGGCCATAACTGAAAGGTTGTTTGATATTCTCATAATCAGGTGAGTTTCTTTATTGGGTGTAAATATAGATAATTGGTTGAAGGTGACAAAGGGAACGGTTAGAACCGTCTCCCTTGTCACCTTGGCAAAATGCTGCAAACTTGCCAGTTGTGCTTTCTAAATGTCAGATTATTTGGAATTTTGATAGAATTAAGTAAAATTTTTGCTATTTTTGAGAACAATGTATCAAAATAGTGCGTACCTTCGCGGCAGAAATCAGGAACAACAGAACAATTTTATGTTTATCGGTAGTAAGAATATAACCACTGTTCAGCTGAATAATAACCAGCAGCAGAATAATCAGAACCAGAATAATCAGGTTCCGATGGTTATACCTTTTGACCGGTCAGGTATGTAACTGTTGTATCAGATAAGGAAAAAGAAATAAGGCTGGTCTTTTTGAGACCGGCCTTTTTTTGTTTAACGATGCATCAAAACACAATAATTAACCTCAAAACAAAACACAAATGAAAAAGATTGAAGCAATCATCCGGAAAACCCGGTTTGAAGATGTGAAAGAAGCACTCTTTGAGGCTGACATCAACTGGTTCTCTTACGCAGAGGTACATGCCATCGGTCAGGCCCGTCAGGACCGCATCTATCGTGGCGTTATGTACAGCACTGACATTATCTCACGTATTGAGATAACGATCATCTGCCGCGACCAGTTTGTACAGCCCGCCATCGATGCCATTATGGGTGCAGCCCGTACCGGTCAGGTGGGTGATGGCCGGATATTCGTGAGTCCCGTGGATGACACATGGTCAATCCGTACCGGAGAACACGGCGATACCGTATTGAGAGATAAGAAGTAAGTGTAGAAACAATTAAATCATTAAGTTATGGAAGACATTATCACAACAGTAAGTGGGAGTAGCATAAGCGGACTGGATACAGTCTGGGTGTTGATAGCAGCTATGCTGGTGTTCTTTATGCAACCAGGCTTTGCGCTGGTTGAGGCTGGTTTTACCCGTTCCAAGAACACGGCTAACATATTGATGAAGAACTTTGTGGATTTCATGGTAGGTTCATTCCTGTTCTGGATGATTGGATTCGGCCTGATGCACGGAAGCGGCAACGGTTTCATAGGAAGCCTTCATCTTTTTGACTGGTCATTCTATGGCGACACAAACATTCCGGCAGAGTGTACGCTGATTTTCCAGACTGTATTCTGCGCCACTGCTGCCACTATTGTATCGGGCGGTATGGCCGAGCGTACCAAGTTCTCAATGTACATTCTTATATCAATCATTATTTCAGTAATCATCTATCCCATTGAGGGTCACTGGACCTGGGGTGGCGGCTGGCTGTCAGAGCTTGGTTTCCATGATTTTGCAGGTTCAACGGTTGTACACTCTTGCGGTGGTGTCATTGCTCTTGCAGGTGCTATGGTACTGGGTCCGCGTATAGGTAAGTATTCAAAGACAGGTGAGTCACGCGCTATTCCCGGTCACAACCTGACATTCGGTGCTCTGGGTGTATTTCTGCTCTGGTTCGGTTGGTTTGGTTTCAACCCCGGTTCACAGCTGGCTGCCGAAGGTGCTGAGAACGCAATTGCAATCTCTCACGTGATGTGCACAACCAACATGGCTGCAGCAACAGGCGGTATATCGGTCCTGTTCCTTACCTGGCTGGTTTACGGCAAACCTTCACTCTCGCTGGTGTGCAACGGCATCCTGGCCGGTCTGGTTGGTATTACGGCCGGTTGTGATCTGGTATCGATAAGCGGTGCAGCAATCATAGGTGCCGTATGCGGTATAGCGATGGTTGGTTCTGTAGCCCTGATTGATAAGGTATGCAAGATAGACGATCCCGTAGGTGCTGTTTCAGTTCACGGAACATGCGGTATTCTGGGTACACTCATGACCGGTATGTTTGCTCTTGACGGCGGCCTGTTCTACGGTGGCGGCTGGCACTTCCTGGGCGTTGAGGCTCTTGGTTCACTGGTAACCATCTGCTGGTCATTCGGTCTGGGTCTGCTCACATTCGTAATACTGAAGAAGGTTCACGGAATACGCGTTGAGCCTAGAGTTGAGGAGGAGGGACTGGATATATATGAGCATGGAGAGACCGCATACAATATTTAATTGAGAATTGAAAATTGAGAATTTAGAATTCTTTCAGTCGCTTCGCTTGGTGAAAGCGCCCCTTCGGGTCGAGCGGAAAAGTTGAGCCTTGGGAGACAGGGATTCGTCTGAACTCTATTTGATTCGTATTTTAAATCTTTACTATGTCCATAAAAAAGATTTGGGAGGATGGACTTCTGTATCTCAAGGCTCTTTTTTTAAAACACAAACAATAACTTTTTAAGACAGTGATTATGAAAAAGATAGCATTAGTAGCATTAGTGATGACGGTTGGCGCACCTGTATGCGCCGAAGTGGAAACGACAGTAGGGGCCGATGTGGTAAGCCGCTATATATGGCGCGGTTGTGACCTGGGTGAAGCGGCAATACAACCCTCACTTGGAGTTAGCGCCGCAGGGTTTGACCTTTCACTCTGGGGCAGTACCGGAATAGTACGTTTTGCCGATACAAAAGAGTTTGACATAACGTTAAGTTACAGTCTGGCAGGTGCGAGTCTTGGCGTTACCGATTATTGGTTCAGCGTGGGCCCGGAGCCTGAAGGGCGATATTTCAGGTATGACGAGAAAGCTACCAATCATGTGTTCGAGGCTTTTGCGGGATATGACTTTGGGTTTGCATCGATAACCTGGAACACAAACTTTGCGGGCAATGATTACAAGGCAAACGGCGACTTTGCATTCAGTTCATATTGTGAATTATCGGCACCGTTCAGTGCCGGTGGAGCAGACTGGACGGCGACATTGGGTGTGGTTCCGTTTGAGAGCCCGTTATATGGAACTGACGGTTTTGCAGTGACCAACATATCTCTTACTGCCGCAAAATCACTGGAGATAACGGATAGTTTCAGCCTCCCTATATCGGCAGGAGTGACCTTGAATCCATGCTCTGAGATGGCCTATTTTGTATTCGGCATCTCATTCTAGGATTCTTAACCTTAAATTATAGAGCCATTAGGAATACTTAATGGCTCTTTTTGTATATTCGCATTCATAAAATTTAAACATTATGCATATGACACGTTTGAATTTGAGACGTTTTTCATTGATGCCACTGTTGCTTTTGACATATTTGTCGGCTTCTGCACAGTATTACATGAATATCCAGAAATCTGACGGAACCAATGTCGAGTATAAGGTTTCGGATATTGACAGAGTCTGGTTTTCGGTCATAGAGGAGTGCGATATAGAGAATGAAAAGGCCAGGGAGTTCCTTGACAATACGGACTATTCGGCCGATACCGCCTATACCTATTCGAACGTGCTGAAATACTGGAAAACCAGCAAGGGCGACAGACCGGCTCCCGTGACCATATCATGGGAGGGAACAGCGTCAAAACTTGTAATGTCGGTATCTCCGGATTTCGATGTGTTGCCCGATGCCCAGAGGATGGCGGCTCCGGCACAGATTGCCTTATCTTCATCGCCCCAGAAGATATACAACCTTGTTCCCGGCGTGAAATACTATTATAAGGTGCTGGACGCAAGTTCAAATGTAATCAAGACAGGATGTGTCATGCCGATAGGCCCGTTGCGTATGATAAAGGATATAGCCGCAAATGTGCGTGATTTGGGAGGCTGGAAGGTTCAGGGTGGAGGTCATTTGGCATACGGGCGACTTTATCGCGGTGCCAAGATATCATCAAGCATATCCAGTGAATCAAAGAATATATTCCTGCATGACCTGAACATATCATTGGATCTGGACCTACGCGGACTCAAGGATGACGAGACCAGCGAGAAGCATATCATAATGGAGGCAGATTATATCCGTTATCCGGTGGATAAGAACCTGGGGCAGGGAACAGGTTACACTCAGGAGGTCTATCAGAAGGCCATACGTACCATCATACAGTATCTTGGCGAAGGCAAGAACGTCTATTTCCATTGCGCAGGCGGAGCAGACCGAACGGGAACGCTTGCATTCCTGATAGAGGCGTTGGCGGGCGTATCGGAAAGCGATATGTCAAAAGACTATGAGCTTACCACATTTGACAGTACAAATAAGCGGGCCCGCAATTTTGGCGTTACCGATAACTCTGATGTCAAGCATATACTGTATCAGACCATAACCTACCTGCGCAATTTTGGCAATCCCAAGGAGGAAAGCATCAATGAACTTGCAGTAAAATGGGCAACCACCCGCCATTCGGACAGTGTGGATCCGCTTACAATGGATGAGATAGCACTCTTGCGTCAATACCTTATTGTAAAGGATTGACTGCTTAGCCTGTCTGTTACGGTATAAAAAAAGAGGATGACTGCTTGAGCCATCCTCTTTTTATAATATGTGTGTCAATTACTTCTTGAAGTCGCGAACAGTGTAGTACACGGGCTTGCGCTGGTACTGACCGTCAAACAGCAGCGGGAAGTTGTTGGCACCCAGCCATGAATCGCGGTCACCCAGGTTCCAGAATGTTACGCATGAGAAGTTCTTCTTGTACTTGCGCAGAACCTTGAAGAGCTCGTCATACTTGGCCATCTGCAGCTGAGCAATGGAGTCTGTGAGAGTCTGGCCCTCGCCGCGGCTGAACTGGAGCTGACCGCCGGCCTCGTGGTTGATACGAACGTCGAACTCGGTGATCTGGATATCGTCAACCAGCTCAAGGTACATCTGGATAGCCTTCTCAAAGTCCTCGATGGTGGGGTTATCATAGATGTTGTAGTGACCCTGCATACCGATACCGGTGATAGGAGCACCCTCGCTCTGGAGCTTCTTGACCATGTTGTAGATGTAAGTTCTCTTGGCAGGAGTCCATGCGCTGTAGTCGTTGTAGAACAGACCGGCGTTGGGATCAGCCTCATGAGCAAACTCGAATGCCTTCTTGATGAACTCGTCACCGCAGAGCTGATAAGCGGTTGACTGACGGAATGACTGCTCGTAGGGAGCATCGGGGTTGTTGGCATCGCTCATAGCCTCGTTAACAACATCCCAGCAATAAACAACATCCTTGTAACGGTTGATGATGGTGTGGATGTGGGCACGGAGTGAATCGTAGAACTCTTCCTTGGTTGCCTTGGCATACTTGGGAACCTTGGTCATCTGAGGAGCCTGACCCTGTGCACGCTGGCCACCCTGAGGAGCACCGCCGCCAAAGCCGCCAAAGCCACCGAATCCACCCTGAGGAGCACCCTGGGGAGCACCCTGAGGACGCTGGCCGCCCTGTCTCTGACCACCCTGGGGAGCACCCTGAGGACGCTGACCGCCCTGAGGAGCACCACCGCCAAAACCACCGAATCCGCCGAAACCGCCGAATCCGCCACGAGCGGGCTGCTCTACCCAAATGGTATCGCCGTTGGCGTCACGCTCAACAACCTGGTTGCCGTTCTCGTCATACTTGTTGAACATCCAGTTAGCGAACTGGCTGTGCCATACAAGGCAGTGACCACGCATCTTGATACCGTTCTTGCGGCAGAAGTCTGCAATGGCATCGGCCTGAGTAAAGTTCCATACGCCGGGCTGGGGGTGAATCTCACCCGGTTTCATGCAGTTCTCAGCGGTAATGCTGTTGAACTCCTTAAGGATAATGGCTGCCTGAAGTGAATCGGTAACGTTACGCGGGGTAACGGCAACACCGATCTTGAAATAATTCTTGTAGGCATCCTTCAGGCCCGGATCTTTGGGGCCACATGCGCTCATCAGTGCTATGGACGCAATGAGTGCGATTGTTGAAAGTTTCTTCATTTATTGATTATTAAAGATGATTGTTGTTTTTGTGCCACAAAATTAAGTATTTATTTAATAACTTGATAAGTTTGCAGTAACATTTGCTGTAAATGTAAATATGACGATTCATTTGGCAAGTCGGCAGTACTTTTGAGTCATTGCATCTGCTCCAACAGCCGGTTACAGCGACTGGTCTGATAGGGGGTGAGTTTGGTGGGATTGCTCTTTAACGGGTTGGGCAGGCAAATTGCAATGGATACGGCCTGCCTGCGGGTAAGTTTATTGGCGTGACATTTGTAGTATTGCTGAGCGGCGGCTTCGGCTCCATAGATTCCAGGTCCCATCTCAATCACGTTAAGGTAAACCTCCATTATCCGATCCTTGCTCCAGAGCAATTCAATCAGAACGGTCCAGTAGGCCTCCCAAACTTTTCTTATGCCTGTGCGGGATCCGAATGAGAATACATTCTTGGCTGTTTGCTGCGATATGGTACTGCAGCCGCGCAGCTTGGTCCCTTTGTTCAGGTGATCGTTCCGCATTTTCCTGATTTCTTCCCAATCAAAACCGTGATGATCGTAGAACTTCTGGTCCTCAGTCAGAACTACAGCTTTGGCTAGTTGGGGCGATATCTGATCCAGGCTTACCCAGGTGTGTTTTGATTCATATGACTCAACTTTGCGGTTTTCGATGGCGCGTTTGAGCATCAGCGGAGTATATATTACAGGAACGTAGCGCAGCAACAGCACCAACGCAAAGCTCAACGCTATAAAGAGTAGGGGGAGCTTTACAAACAGCTTATATGTCCACTTGCGCTTTTTCTTCACTTGAGTTTCTTCATTTCATAACCCAGACGGTGCAGTTCTATAGCGGCGCCTATTGAGAACATCACCTGGACGGTACGGGCATAGACGTAGAATGCGCGTGAACTTTGCGGCTCAATCTTTTCCTGACGTATGAATGTTACTGCGGTCTGGGCGCAGGTTTGCATCAGGGCGGTAATCTGCCGGGCTTGTTTGCCGTCGGGCAGCAGGCCCAGTATGTCTTTAAGGATATGGTCATCCATATCGTCAAAGCCGTTGGGTCCCAGCAGCACGCTGTATGGCTGCCCCTTTAGCTTGTTCCAATCGCGGTTCCACCAGCAGGCTACAGCCATACCTATATAACCGGCCCAGGCCACAGATACGGTGGGATAGGCGGCTATCTCCTTTACGCCGTCGGCAATATACTCCGGCGCCAGTTCCTTCCATTTTAGATCAATGTCATCGGACCTTAGCATTATTCCGCTGAGCATACCCGCATCGGTACAGATCTTGAGCAGTTCCCTCTCCAGACGGTCCTGGAACATATTGTAGTATAGCTGGTCTTCCATAAATGGTTAATTGAGATGGCAAAAATAATATATTTGCTACATTTGCAAAAAACTAACTATTGATATGAAACAATTGATTGCTATTTGTGGATTGGATTGCAGTAAATGCGATGCCTACATTGCTACAAAGAATAATGACCAGGCACTGCGTGAGAAGACCGCCAAGCTGTGGTCAGAACTGAACCACGCACCTATCTTGCCGGAGCACATCAACTGCGAGGGATGCCGCATGGATGGCACCAAGACCATATTCTGCAGCACTTTGTGCCAGATCCGCAAATGTGCTGTAACTAAAGGATATGCCACTTGCGGCGACTGCCAGGATAAGGATACTTGCCCCAAGGTTGGCACCATATGGCAGAACAATCCTCAGGCCAAAGAGAATCTGAAGGTGTAATGACATTGTGGGTGTAATTTGTTGTTGCAAAATGTAAGGCTATTATATATATAGGTGGCAAAATGTAAGCGCAAGAAAAATTTTAGTGATAAAGTGATATTTTCTTGTTAAATGGTTTGGTGGTTAGAAATAGAGTGCTTAATTTTGCACTTGTAATTAGCAAAAACAGATATGGCTAGAGTTTTGGCTTACGCTGCCAATAATAATCAGAATAACCAGAATCAGAACCAGAAATAATCAGGTTCGGATGGTTACTTCTTTTGGCCAGCGGGAAAGCTAATCATTCAGGGTATATAAAGAACAAAACATAAAAGACTGGTCAATTTGATCAGTCTTTTTTTTGTTCCAAACGCTTAGACAAAACAGAACAAATAACAAAAACAAAATACTATGTGTGGAATAGTTTCAATCTTCAGGATTAAGGAGCAGTCAGAGCAGTTGCGCCATCAGGCGCTCGAAATGAGCCGTAGGATACGCCATCGCGGTCCCGATTGGAGCGGTATCTGGTGCGGAGGCTCTGCCATTCTGGCTCATGAGCGTTTGAGTATTGTTGATCCCCAGTCAGGCGGCCAGCCGCTGTTCAGTGAGGACCGTCTGCAGGTGCTGGCCGTTAACGGTGAGATTTACAACCATCAGGCAATACGCCGTGAATACGCTGGCCGATACACATTCAGTACCGGCAGTGACTGTGAGGTTATACTGGCGCTTTACCGCGATGCTGTAAGGGCTGGCGGCAGCCAGGAGGACTTTATCCGCATGCTGGAGCGTCTGAACGGAATCTTTGCCTTTGCTCTGTATGATGCCGAGCGTGATGAGTATCTGGTGGCCCGTGACCCAATAGGTGTTATTCCACTTTATATAGGTAAGGATGCCGAAGGGCATATCTGCGTGGCCAGCGAGCTCAAGGCTCTGGAGGGTATCTGCACAGAATATGAGCCGTTCCTGCCGGGACATTTCCTGAGCAGCCGTAGCGGTCATATTGAGCGCTGGTACACCCGTGACTGGTTCAAGTATGACGCAGTGAAGTCTAACAAAGCCGATATAAAGGAGCTGCACGATGCCCTTGAGGCTGCCGTAAAGCGCCAACTTATGTGCGATGTTCCTTACGGAGTGCTGCTCTCCGGCGGTCTGGACAGTTCGGTGATATCGGCCATAGCAAAGAAAAACGCTGCCCGCCGTGTTGAGACCGATGACCAGCAGGAGGCCTGGTGGCCGCGTCTGCACTCGTTTGCAGTTGGTCTGAAAGGAGCTCCGGATCTGGCCAAGGCACGCGAGGTTGCCGACCACATAGGTACAGTACACCATGAAATCAACTATACAGTCCAGGAGGGACTGGATGCCATACGTGACGTGATATATTTCATTGAGACTTATGATGTTACCACGGTACGTGCCAGTACCCCCATGTACCTGCTTGCCCGAGTTATACGTAGCATGGGAATCAAGATGGTGCTGAGCGGCGAGGGGGCCGATGAGGTATTTGGAGGTTATCTCTATTTCCACAAGGCTCCCGACGCTGAGGCATTCCATGAGGAGACTGTACGCAAACTCTCAAAACTGCACCTTTATGACTGCCTGCGCGCCAACAAGTCTCTGGCTGCCTGGGGTGTTGAGGGGCGCGTGCCGTTCCTTGACAAGGAGTTCCTGGATGTGGCTATGCGTCTGAACCCTGAGGCCAAGATGTGTCCTGGTAAGAGCATCGAAAAACGTGTGGTACGTGAGGCTTTTGCCGATATGCTGCCGGAGAGCGTTGCTTGGCGCCAGAAAGAGCAGTTCAGTGACGGAGTGGGGTACAGTTGGATTGACTCACTCAAGGAGATTACCGCTGCCGCAGTAAGTGACGAGCAGATGGCTCATGCGGCAGAAAGGTTCCCCATCAACACGCCTATGAACAAGGAGGAATACTACTACCGTAGCATATTTGAGGAGCATTTCCCAAGCGCATCGGCAGCCAAGTGTGTTCCCAGTGTTCCAAGCGTAGCTTGCTCTACCGCCGAGGCCCTGAAATGGGATGCAAGTTTCAGCAAACTGAACGATCCAAGCGGCCGTGCCGTAAAAGGTGTTCATGAAAACGCCTATAAATAAGCATGTTAAATGTCGGTTTGCTGCTGATAACATTTTTTTAATGTCATTTTGAATAAAAAATATGAGAAATAGTTTTCAAATTGCAACATTAATTCGTACTTTTGCATCGTTTTTGATACTTAAAGACAAACAAAGGCATGAAAGTGTTGATAGAATATGGTTTCAGATATGCTCTGGAGGTTGGTTTCAATCCTAAGCGTAATGTCTGCGGCTGTTTGACTATTCTCTCTCCAGCCGGGGAGTAAGTCAAATAGGCAACACTTATCTTTGATAAAACATATGAAGGCTGGCCCACTTGGACTGGCCTTTCGTCTTTAATAAAAACAAGTAAAACAACACAAAAAACATACAATTATGAGTAAACTTAGATTTGATGTAGTACAGGATGCTTTCAAGAAGAAGGCAGCTGCTGTGGAGACACCTGAAGGCAAGATGTCTGACTATTTCGGCGAGTTGGTATTCAACCGTGACAAGATGCGCAAGTATCTTGATGCAAAGACATTCAACGCTCTCGTTAACTGCATCGACAATGGTGCTCATCTGGATGCCGCTACGGCCGATGGTGTTGCAGCAGGCATGAAGACCTGGGCTCTGGAGCACGGCGTTACCCATATCACACACTGGTTCCAGCCGCTTACAGACGGAACGGCCGAGAAGCATGACTCTTTCATGGAGTATGACGGCAAGGGTGGAATGATTGAGACTTTTGACGGCAAGGCACTCGTTCAGCAGGAGCCCGATGCATCATCGTTCCCCAGTGGCGGTATCCGCGCTACATTCGAAGCCCGTGGTTATACCGCATGGGATCCCACATCACCTGTGTTCATACAGGATGACACACTCTGCATACCTACAGTATTCATTTCATATACCGGTGAGGCTCTTGACTACAAGACTCCGCTCAAGAAGGCCCTGAAGGCTGTAAACGATGCAGCCTTGCCTATCTGCCGCATGTTTGACCCCAAGGTAAACAAGGTTATGTCTTACCTGGGTTGGGAGCAGGAGTATTTCCTGGTCGATGAGGACCTCTATGCCGCACGTCCCGACCTAATGCTTACAGGCCGTACCCTTATGGGACACGCTTCATCAAAGAACCAGCAGCTGGATGACCACTACTTCGGTGCCATTCCTTCACGTGTGGCAGCATTCATGCGTGATATTGAGATAGCCGGTTACAAACTGGGTATTCCGCTTAAGACACGTCATAACGAGGTTGCTCCTAACCAGTTCGAGCTGGCACCCATCTACGGCGAGACCAACCTTTCAAACGATCAGAACCAGCAGATGATGAACGTGATGAACAGCATTGCCCGCAAGCACGGATTTGTGGTTCTGTTCCACGAGAAGCCGTTTGACGGTATCAATGGTTCAGGTAAGCACAACAACTGGTCACTGGGTACCGATACCGGCACTCTGCTGCTTGCTCCCGGTAAGGACGCTATGGGTAACCTGCAGTTCGTTACATTCTTTGTCAACGTTCTGGCAGCCGTACAGAAGCACAATGACCTTCTCAAGGCATCTATAGCAACTGCCACCAACGCTCACCGTCTGGGCGCCAACGAGGCACCTCCCGCAATCGTATCGGCCTTCCTGGGTCGTACCATGACTGCAGTGCTCAAGAAACTGCTTGAGGTTCCGTCCGATACTCCCATCGAGATTGCCGGTAAGAAGGGTAAGTCACTTGGCCTGGTTGAGATTCCGGAGATATTCGTGGATAACACCGACCGTAACCGAACATCACCGTTCGCATTCACAGGTAACCGCTTTGAGTTCCGTGCCGTTGGTTCAAGTGCCAACTGCGCCGGCGCCATGACAACCCTGAACGCAGCCGTTGCCGAGCAGCTCATAGCATTCAAGAAGGATGTGGATAAGGCAATGAAGGCCGGCAAGCCCATGAACATAGCTTTCATGGATACCCTTAAGCCTATCATCAAGAGCATAATCGATGTTGTATGCTTTGACGGCAACGGTTATACCGATGAGTGGAAGAAGGAGGCTAATAAACGCGGTCTGGACGTTGAGACCAACGTTCCCAAGATGTTCAAGTCTTTCACAACCAAGAAGGCTATAGACCTGTTTACCAAACTTGGTGTTTACAGCGAAAAGGAACTTGAGGCCCGCAACGAGGTTAAATGGGAAACCTATACCAAGAAGGTGCAGATTGAAGGTCGCGTGATAGGTCGTATGGCTATCAACCATATCATTCCCGCAGCTCTTGCCTATCAGACCAAGTTGCTCAAGAACATAGACCTTATGAAAGATGTGTTTGGTGAGCAGTATTCGGCTATGGCCGGTGTAAGCATGGGTATCGTTACCCGCATATCGGAACTTGTTACGGATCTGCGTCAGCAGGTTGACAGCATGGTAGAGGCCCGCAAGAAGGCCAACGTCATCGAGGATGAGTACGAGAAAGCTCTGGCTTACCACGAGATTGCAGAGAGTCTGTTCCCGCTCCGCAAGACCATAGATAAGCTTGAGGAGATTGTGGACAACGACATGTGGCCGCTGCCGAAGTACAGAGAGCTTCTCTTTATCAATTGAGAATTGAAAATTGAGAATTGAGAATTGTAATCTTCGCTTCGCTCCGAATAATCACGTGGCGAAGTGGAGATTAAATAATAGGTAGTTGAAAGTAATAATATATGAAAAAATACGGTTTATACGATCCTCAGAATGAGCATGATGCCTGCGGTATAGGCATGATGGTCAATCTGAAGGGAAACAAAACGCACCAGCTTGTGGATGAGGCCTTGACGCTGCTTGAGAACATGAAGCACCGTGGAGCCGAGGCTGCCGACAACAAGAGTGGTGACGGAGCTGGAATCATGGTCCAGATACCGCACGAGTTCATACTGCTGCAGGGAATTCCCGTTCCCGAGCGTCTGCACTACGGTACCGGACTGGTATTTCTGCCCCAGGACAAGAAATTGCGTGAGCAGTACCTTGACATTATCCGCGAGGAGACCGAGAAGATGGGGCTGCAGTTGTCAAACACCCGTGACGTTCCGGTAAACAGCGGTATCCTGGGTGATGCTGCAAAGGCTACTGAGCCTTGCACAGTCCAGATATTCGTGACCGGAGCAGCCGAGATTGACGGTCTGGAGACCACTCTCTACAAGATACGCAAGCATGTGGAGAAGCGCATTGACAACCGTGATTTCTATATTGTCTCCCTGTCAAGCCGTATAATGGTCTATAAGGGAATGCTCACGTCAACACAGTTGCGTGAGTACTATCCGGACCTGAGCAGTCCGTTTTTTACGAGCGGTATTGCAATGGTTCATTCCCGCTTCAGTACCAACACATTCCCTACATGGTCACTTGCCCAGCCGTTCAGAATGCTGGCTCACAACGGTGAGATCAACACCATTCGCGGCAACCGCGGCTGGATGGAGGCCCGTGAGAGCGTGCTTTCATCGGAGGCACTTGGCGAAGTTCAGGACATACATCCCATCGTTCAGCCCGATATGAGCGACAGCGCATCGTTTGACAATGTGCTGGAGTTCTTTGTACGTTCCGGTATGTCCCTGCCGCACGCTATGGCCATGATGATCCCTGAGTCTTTCAATGAGAAAAACCCAATAAGTGACAAGCTCAAGGCATTCTATGAGTATCATTCCATACTCATGGAGCCTTGGGACGGTCCTGCAGCAATGCTCTTTACCGATGGCCGGTACGCCGGAGGTATGCTGGACCGTAACGGTCTGCGTCCCGCACGTTACCTTATTACTAAGGAGGGGATGCTGATTATGGCATCGGAGGCCGGTTGCATCCATGTGGATGCCGCCAGCATTGTTGAGAAAGGTAAGCTCCAGCCCGGTAAGATTCTGCTTATTGATACAGATAACGGTCAGATATTCCGTAACGATGAGGTTAAGGATGCTCTGGCCAGCGAGTACAGCTACGGCGAGTGGCTCAGCGCCGGCCGTGTTGAGCTGGGTAAGCTCAAGAGCGGCCGTAAGGCACCCAATGATATTAAGGACTACACACGCCGCCTGAGGGCGTTTGATTATACACGTGAGGATATTGACCGTATTATCGTACCTATGTGCCAGACGGCTCAGGAGCCGCTCTCATCAATGGGTAACGATACGCAGCTGGCGGTTCTGTCTGACCGTCCGCAGCTGCTGTTCAACTATTTCCGTCAGCAGTTTGCTCAGGTTACCAACCCGCCTATAGACCCCATACGTGAGGAGCTTGTTATGTCTCTGACCGAGTACATAGGCGCAGTTGGCATGAACATCCTTACTCCCAGCGGCGAGCATTGCAAGATGGTACGTCTGCCGCAGCCGGTTCTTACCAACACAGAACTTGATACCCTGTGCAATATCCGCTACAAAGGCTTCAACACAGAGGTTCTGCCTATCCTGTTTGAGAAATCAAAGGGAGCCAAGGGTATGGCCGAAGCTATTCAGAACCTTTGCAAGGAGGCCGAAAAGTCTGTCGATGCAGGAATCAACTACATAATACTGAGTGACCGCGGAATTGACGATACTCAAGCCGCAATACCTTCACTGCTGGCCGTAAGCGCCATTCACCACTATCTGGTATCTATACAGAAGCGCGTGCAGACCGCTCTGATTGTTGAGAGCGGCGAGATTCGTGAGGTTATGCATGTGGCTCTGCTTATGGGCTACGGCGCAAGTGCCGTGAATCCCTATATGGCATTTGCAGTCATAGATGACCTGGTAAAGAAGGGCGAGATCCAGCTTGACTATGAGACCGCCCAGCACAATTATATCAAGGCCGTTGACAAGGGCCTTAAGAAGATACTCAGCAAGATGGGTATCAGCACCATACGTTCATATCGCGGTGCCAAGATATTCGAGTCCATAGGTATCAGCCAGGAGGTTCTGGCCAAGTACTTCGGTACAGCCTCATCAACCGTAGGCGGTGTTGGATTTGATGGCATATGCCGTGATGCCGTACACCTGCAGGAGCAGGGATTCGGTAAGGCCGAGCCTGACAGCGTGCTGCCGTTCATAGGCCAGTATGCTTTCCGTAAGGACGGAATACGTCATGCATGGACACCTGAGGCCATCTCAACTCTGCAGCTGGCAACACGTCTGGGCAGTTACAAGAAGTTTAAGGAGTTCTGCTCAATTGTGGATGACCGTCCCGAGCAGCTGTTCCTGCGTAACTTCTTCAAGTTCAAGAGCAACCCCATTTCAATTGATGAGGTTGAGCCGGCCCAGAACATCGTGAAGCGCTTTATAGGTGCCGCAATGTCATTCGGTGCCATAAGCAAGGAGGCTCACGAGGCTATAGCAATTGCCCTTAACACTCTTGATTCACGCAGCAATACCGGTGAGGGAGGTGAGGACAGCACCCGTTTCCACGAGGATGTGGACGGCGTATCGCTGAGCAGCCGCATCAAGCAGGTTGCATCGGGCCGATTCGGTGTCACAGCCGAGTATCTGGTCAATGCAATGGAGATTCAGATTAAGATTGCCCAGGGCGCAAAGCCCGGTGAGGGCGGTCAGTTGCCGGGATTCAAGGTTAACGAGATCATTGCCCGTACACGTAACTCAATTCCCGGAATTTCATTGATTTCGCCTCCGCCTCATCACGATATCTATTCTATCGAAGATCTGGCACAGCTTATATTTGACTTGCGTAACGTCAACCCCAAGGCCAAGATCAGCGTCAAGCTGGTGGCCGAGAGCGGAGTAGGTACCATTGCAGCCGGTGTGGCCAAGGCCAAGGCTGACCTGGTGGTTATATCGGGCTCTGAGGGCGGTACAGGCGCATCACCCGCATCATCAATCCGTTATGCAGGTATTTCGCCCGAGATTGGTCTGAGCGAGACTCAGCAGACTCTGGTCCTGAACGGTCTGCGTAAGGAGATTGAGGTTCAGGTGGACGGTCAGCTCAAGACCCCGCGTGACGTGATATCGATGGCTCTGCTGGGTGCAGGCGAGTTCGGATTCGGTACGGCTCAGCTTATCGTGCTGGGATGCCTGCTTATGCGTAAGTGTCATACAAACGCCTGCCCCGTGGGTGTTGCCACACAGGATCCGGCTCTGAGGGCCAAGTTCCGCGGACACAGCCAGTACCTTATCAACTACTACATGTATATGGCTGAGGGCGTAAGGGAGTTCCTGGCCGATATGGGATTCCGTAAGTTTGAGGATATCATAGGCCGCACGGACCTTATTGAGATTGATACAGCCAAGTTCAACGAGAAGACCAGCGGTCTAGACTTTAGCCGCATGCTCACCAGGATTGACGGTGATCTGCGTAAAGTTGAGGACCAGCAGCATGACCTGAGCCAGGTGATTGACCAGAATATTATCAGGAAGTCTGCCCAGGCTATAGAGAAGATTGGTAAGGTTAAACTTGAATACGACATAATCAACACTGACCGTGCAGTTGGTGCAATGCTTTCAGGTACAATTGCAAGCAAGTATGGGCATGACGGTCTGGCTGACGGAACAATTGACGTCAAGTTCAAGGGTTCGGCCGGACAGAGCTTCGGTGCTTTCCTTATGAAGGGCGTTACGTTCCGCCTGGAGGGTGAATCGAACGACTATGTGGGTAAGGGCCTTTCGGGTGGCCGCATAGCTATATGCCCGCCCAAGGAGACTACATATGAGCCATCGGAAAATATCATTGCCGGTAACACCATACTGTATGGTGCCACAAGCGGTGAGATATTCATAAACGGCCGCGTGGGTGAGCGCTTTGCGGTGCGTAACTCTGGTGCAATTGCAGTCGTTGAGGGTGCAGGAGACCACTGTTGCGAATATATGACAGGCGGCCGCGTGGTTGTGCTTGGCACTACAGGCAGGAACTTTGCCGCAGGTATGTCGGGCGGTCTGGCTTATGTGTGGGACAAGAACCACAACTTTGACTACTACTGCAACATGGATATGATTGAGCTTGACCTGATTGAGGACAAGGCCGGTCGTGACGAGTTGCGGGGACTGATAGAGAAGCACTACAAATACACGGGTTCTCCGCTTGCCAAGCGTATGCTTGATGACTGGGAACACTATGTGGGTGAGTTCATCCAGGTAACTCCTATCGAGTATCGCCGCATACTGCAAGAGGAGAAGATGAAGGCGCTGCAGCAGAAGATTGACAACGTTCAGCGTGATTACTAAATCTTAAAAGTAAAGACACTATGGGAAATCCAAGAGCTTTCCTGACCGTACCTAGACAGGAAGCCGGTCATAGACCTATACATGAGAGAGTAGCTGACTTTGGTGAGGTGGAACAGACCCTTAACGACAGCAGCCGTCAGTTGCAGGCTTCACGCTGCATGGACTGCGGCGTACCGTTCTGCCACTGGGCATGCCCGCTGGGCAACAAGCAGCCCGAATGGCAGGATGCCGTTTACAAAGGCAAGTGGGAATTGGCATACAAGCTGTTATCGGCCACCAATGATTTTCCGGAGTTTACGGGACGTATCTGCCCGGCTCTGTGTGAGAAGAGCTGCGCGCTGAATCTTTGCATCGACGCTCCCGTAACCATCCGTGAGAATGAGTGCTCAATCATAGAGCATGCTTTCCGTGAGGGTTACATCAAGCCCCAGACTTATGAGCGTAACGGCAAGAAGGTTGCAATAATTGGTGCAGGTCCTGCCGGATTGAGTGCTGCAGTAAGGCTTAACTGCCTGGGTTATGAGGTGACTCTGTTTGACAAGATGCCGTCGGCCGGTGGTCTGGTACGTTACGGAATACCTAACTTTAAGCTGAACAAGTATGTGATTGACCGTCGAATGGAGGTCATGGAGCAGGAGGGGATTAAGTTCAAGTTCAACACAACGGTTGACCTGAACAAGTTGCCCGAGGGCTTTGACGCATATATCATATCAAACGGAACACCTACCGCACGTGACCTGAAAATTCCGGGACGTGAGCTCAAGGGCGTATATTTTGCCCTGCAGATGCTTACGCAGCAGAATCTGCGTCTGGCCGGATTCCAGTTTAGCCCTGAGGAGACCGTATCGGCCAAGGGCAAGAAGGTACTGGTTATTGGCGGCGGTGATACAGGCAGTGACTGCATTGGTACCTGCCATCGTCAGGGTGCAAAGAGCGTCACACAGATTGAGATCATGCCCAAGCCGCCTATCGGCTATAACCCTGCAACACCGTGGCCGCAGTGGCCTAATATCCTTAAGACCACAACCAGTCATGAGGAGGGTTGCGAGCGCCGCTGGTGCCTTACGTCAAACAAGTTCCTGGATGACGGCAAGGGCAACCTTAAGGGCGTTGAGGTTGAGACTGTGGAGTGGGTACCGGATCCCAACGGCGGCCGTCCGCAGATGAAACCTACAGGCAACAAGGAGATAATTGAGTGCGATATGGTGCTGCTGGCTATGGGATTCCTCAAGCCCGAGCATCCGCAGTATGCTGAGAACGTGTTCCTGGCCGGTGACGCCAAGAACGGTGCCAGCCTGGTGGTTAGGGCTCTGGCAAGCGGACGCGAGACTGCAGCAAAGGTTGACGCATATCTAAAGAGCAAATAAACGATGGGTAGAGTAGTGGAATTCAGCAAGATGCACGGTCTGGGCAATGACTATATATATGTCAATGTCATGGATACCGTTTTGCCCAATCCCGATAAGCTCTCCATACTGTGGAGTGACCGCCACAAAGGCATAGGTTCTGACGGCATAATCCTGATAGGACGCTCGCAGAAAGCTGATTTCAGCATGCGTATCTTCAACGCCGACGGGTCCGAGGCAATGATGTGCGGAAACGGTTCGCGCTGTGTTGGTAAGTATGTGTATGACAAAGGATTAACCACTAAGACTGAAATCACTTTAGAGACACTTTCAGGTATAAAGAAACTGTCTCTCCATCCAGGTGCTGACGGCAGGATTGAGTCCGTGACAGTAGGTATGGGCGCAGGAGTTCCGCTCAATGTAAAGCACGGAGCCGGAACGCTGGTTGGTGAGACTCTGAACGTGGGTGAAGGTCCTACCGTATGCACCGCAATAAATATGGGTAATCCTCATCTGGTCATGTTCGTTAAGAATGCCGAGAAGGCCCGTGTATCGGAAGTAGGTCCGCTAATGGAGCGTAACCCCATGTTCCCCAACCGCGCAAACATAGAGTTTGCACAGGTTCTGGACCGCAGTCATATACGTATGCGCGTATGGGAGCGCGGAAGCGGCATTACCTGCGCCTGCGGTACGGGTGCCTGCGCTACGGCGGTGGCATCGGCCATGCAGGGATATACTGATCCAGAGGGTTGTGAGGTGATTATGGATGGCGGAGCGCTTACCGTATCATGGGATCCCGAGACTAAGGAGGTTCTGATGACCGGCGATGCCAACCTGGTTTATGAAGGAAAAATAGAAATCTGATATATATGCCACAAGCAAACATAAACTTCGGCCGTCTGCCAGAGAGATATCTGTTTCTAGATATCGCCAAGAGGGTAGCGGCTTACAGCGAGACCCATCCTCATGCCGATATAATCCGTATGGGAATAGGTGATGTGACGCGTCCGCTGGCTCCTGCCGTAATAAAGGCGATGCACCAGGCTGTAGATGACTGTGCTGCGCCGGAGACATTTCACGGCTACGGCCCCGAGCGCGGCTATCTCTGGCTCAGAGAGGCCATAGTGAAAGGTGATTACGCACCGCTGGGGGTACAGATGAACCCCGACGATATTTTCATTAACGACGGAGCCAAAAGCGACACGGGCAATATAGGTGATATCCTTACTCCCGGGTCGCTTATAGGTATTACAGACCCGGTATATCCGGTATATGTGGATACCAACCTGATGCGCGGCAATGAGATCAAATACATAACTTGCAATGCCGCTAACGGATTTACGGGCGATATACCAAAGGAAAAGTTCGATGTAGTCTATCTTTGCTACCCGAATAATCCCACAGGTGCCGTGATAACCCGCTGCAAGCTGAAACAGTGGGTTGATTGGGCCCTGCAGAACGGTGCTCTAATCATGTACGATTCGGCCTACGAAGCATTCATACGCGACCCGAAGATACCACATTCAATATACGAGATTGAGGGAGCCAGAAACTGCGCTATAGAGTTCCGCAGCTTCTCAAAAACCGCCGGATTTACTGGAGTAAGATGCGGCTACACCGTTATCCCACAAGAACTTATGATATCCGATGGCAAGGGAGGAAAGGCCAACCTGAATGCCATGTGGGAGCGCCGCCAAAGCTGCAAGTTCAACGGAGCCTCCTACATCTCCCAGAAAGGTGCCCTAGCAGTCTATTCCGAAGAAGGCCAAGCCCAAACCAAAGCCACCATTGACTACTATCTCGAAACCGCCCGCATAATAAGAAAGAGTATGGAAGATTGCGGACTCAACCCACAAGGAGGCGAGAATGCCCCCTATATCTGGGCCCAGACGCCCGACGGTATGGATTCCTGGAAGTTCTTTGATGAGTTGCTTAATAAAGCTCAGGTAGTAGTAACCCCAGGAAGCGGATTCGGTCCCGCAGGAGAGGGATACTTCAGAATAACCTCCTTTGCCGACCGCCAGCGCACCATAGAGGCAATGGAAAGAATTAAAAACATGATAAAGTATGCATAAGAACATATATAGTAGTTTCAAAACCCGTCGCCACCCTCGGCGCGTCAGAGGGAGGGGCCCGCGCCCATAGGGCGTGGGAGGGATAGGCCCCAAAGGGGCCGTAGGTTTGGAAACTACTATATATGTTCTTATCTGATGATAAAAAAAATGGAGAAAGAAGCAATTCTAATTCTAGAAGACGGAACCAGGTACAAAGGTCGCTCGTTCGGATATGAAAAATCCGTATCGGGCGAACTTGTCTTCTATACAGCCATGACGGGATATCCCGAGAGTCTGAGCGACCCGTCATACAAAGGCCAGATCCTAGTCCCCACATTCCCGCTTATAGGCAACTACGGAGTGCCCGGCGACGAGACAGTAAACGGAATATCAAAGTTCTACGAGTCCGACCGGATCCAGTGCTCCGCACTCGTAATTGCCCAATACTCGGCCGAATACAGCCACTGGGACTCAGCCAAGAGTTTGGGAGAGTGGCTAAAGAAATGGGAGGTACCTGGTATCTACGGTATAGATACAAGAGCCCTAACCAAGCGTCTGCGCGAGAAGGGAGCAATGCTGGGCAAGATAGTATTCGGAGATGAGGATATCCCGTTCTATGACCCCAACAAGGACAATCTGGTGGCCCAGGTATCCTGCCCCGAGATAAAGCACTACGGGAACGGAAAGTATAAGGTCCTGATGGTAGATTGCGGAATGAAGAACAACATTCTGCGCTGCCTGCTTGACTACAACGTACAGATAAAGCGCGTGCCCTGGAACTATGATTTTAGCGGTGAGGATTATGACGGCCTGTTCATATCAAACGGCCCCGGAGACCCCGCGATGTGCACCGAGACAATAGCCAATATACGCAAGGCTCTACAGCAGGACAAGCCAATCATGGGTATCTGCCTGGGCAACCAGCTGCTGGCGCTTGCCGCAGGAGCCAAGACCTACAAACTCAAGTACGGACACCGCGGACACAACCAGACAGTACGCATTCCCGGCACCCATAAGTGCTTTGTGACATCGCAGAACCATGGTTTTGCCATAGATGACAGCACTTTGCCGGCAGACTGGGAACGTATGTTCGAGAATCTGAACGACGGCACGAACGAGGGTATAAAGCACAAGTCAAAACCATTCTTCTCAACGCAGTTCCATCCGGAGGCATCAAGCGGACCTACCGATACAGGCAATCTGTTCGGTATGTTTGTGGAGAATATGATTGAACACTCTAAGAAATGAATGATGCTATGGAAGATGTAAAGAGAGTACTGGTGCTGGGTTCAGGAGCACTCAAGATAGGACAGTCAGGTGAGTTTGACTACTCAGGTTCGCAGGCCCTGAAGGCCCTGCGTGAGGATGGCAAGTTCACGATACTTATAAACCCCAACGTGGCAACGGTCCAGACATCCGAGGGTGTGGCCGACGCCATCTATTATCTGCCCATAACCCCCGCGTTTGTGGAGAAGGTAATCCAGAAGGAAAAGCCCGACGGCATTATGCTTGCATTCGGCGGCCAAACCGCATTGAACTGCGGTGTTGAACTCTACAAGAGCGGCATACTGGAGAAATACGGAATCAAGGTGTTGGGTACTCCGGTTCAGGCTATAATCAATACCGAGGACCGTGAGCTGTTTGCCGATATGATGCACTCCATAAACGTAAAGACTCCGCGCAGCGAGGCCGTAAACAATATGGATGAGGCTCTTAAGGTGGTCAAGGAGATAGGTTATCCTGTAATTGTACGTGCCGCCTATACTCTGGGCGGTCTGGGATCAGGGTTCTGCTCAAATGACGAGGAGCTTAAGAAGGTGGCTGCATCGGCCTTCTCATACTCTCCGCAGATTCTGGTTGAGGAGTCACTCAAGGGCTGGAAGGAGATTGAGTATGAGGTTGTACGTGACCGTTATGACAACTGCATCACGGTCTGCAACATGGAGAACTTTGACCCGCTGGGCATACATACCGGTGAGAGCGTGGTTGTGGCTCCGTCACAGACTCTGAGCGACCACGAGTATCACAAGCTGCGCCGCATTGCAATTGATATAATCCGCCACGTGGGTATAGTTGGAGAGTGCAACGTCCAGTATGCCCTGGACCCCAACTCCGATGATTACCGCGTGATTGAGGTTAACGCCCGATTGAGCCGCTCATCGGCCCTGGCATCAAAGGCTACTGGTTATCCTCTGGCATTTGTGGCTGCAAAACTGGGTCTGGGATACGGTCTGGATGAGATTCCAAACTCTGTGACCAAGGTTACATCGGCCTGCTTTGAGCCAGCTTTGGACTATGTGGTATGTAAGATTCCGCGTTGGGACTTGGGTAAGTTTGAGGGCGTATCGCGTCTGATAGGCTCCAGCATGAAGTCTGTGGGTGAGATTATGTCCATAGGACGCACATTTGAGGAGGCAATCCAGAAGGGTATGCGTATGATTGGGCAGGGTCTGCATGGATTTGTGTGCAACAACGTGCATGTGCCTGACATTGAGGCTGAGCTGGTTAATCCTACTGACCGCCGTCTGCCTGCCATTGAGCTGGCTTTCACTCAGGGTTATACCGTAGATAAGCTGCATGAGCTGACCAGGATTGACAAGTGGTTCCTGTGCCGTCTGGCAAACATCCATAATATCAAGGAGCAGCTGGCTGGTGCCGGCAGTCTTGAAAAGGTTTCGGAGGATCTGCTGCGTGAGGCCAAATGCATGGGATTCAGCGATTATCAGATAGGTAAGATATGCATTGCCGCCGATAAAATGAATCCGCATGAGAAACAGGCCGCAGTACGCAAATACCGTAAGGGTCTGGGCATTCTGCCTGTTGTAAAGCAGATTGATACGCTGGCTGGCGAGTATCCGGCATTTACAAATTACCTGTACATTACCTATAACGGAACGGAGAATGACGTTCAGTTTGAGCAGGACGGCAACTCCGTGATAGTTCTGGGTAGCGGCGCTTACCGCATAGGCTCCAGTGTTGAGTTTGACTGGTGCGGTGTGGCTGCCGTCAAGAAGATCCAGGAGATGGGTTACAGGGCCGTGATGATAAACTACAACCCTGAGACCGTAAGCACCGATTACGATACCTGTGACCGCCTGTTCTTTGACGAGCTTACATTGGAGCGTGTACTGGACATTTGCGATATGGAGGCTCCCAAGGGTGTTATAGTATCAACCGGCGGACAGATTCCCAATAATCTGGCTCTGCTGCTGGATCATGAGGGAATAAACATTCTGGGTACATCAGCCAAGAGCATTGATATGGCCGAGGACCGTCAGAAGTTCTCGGAGATGTGTGACTCTCTGGGTATTGACCAGCCGCGCTGGAAGGAGCTTACCAGCATGGATGATATCTGGAGCTTTGTGGATGAGGTGGGGCTGCCTGTGCTTATCCGTCCGTCATACGTGCTCTCAGGTGCCGCAATGCGTGTGGTAAGTGACCGTGCTGAACTTGAGACCGCGCTCAACAACGCTGCTGTGGTAAGTCAGGAGCATCCCGTTGTGGTGACCGAGTTCCTGCAGCGTGCCAAGGAGGTTGAGATTGATGCTGTGGCCCAGAACGGCGTTATCAAGTGCTACGCAATCAGTGAGCACATTGAGTTTGCCGGCGTTCACTCAGGTGACGCTACTGTGGTATTCCCGGCTCAGAAACTTTACTACGAGACCATACGTCAGATCAAGAAGATATCCAAGAAGATTGCAGGTGCCCTGAACATATCGGGACCGTTCAATATCCAGTTCCTGGCTAAGGAAAACAGCATCAAGGTTATCGAATGCAACCTTCGTGCTTCCCGCAGCTTCCCGTTCGTATCAAAGATCACAAAGTTCAACTTTATAGGTATGGCTACAGAGATTATGCTGGGCCGTGAGGTTGAGCCTTTTGGTAAGACGTTTGCGGACATCGATTATGTGGGTGTAAAGTGCTCACAGTTCTCGTTTGCGCGTCTGCTCAAGGCCGATCCCATACTGGGTGTGGATATGGCTTCTACGGGTGAGGTTGCCTGTATTGGTGACAACTACCATGAGGCTCTGCTCAAGAGTATGATATCGGTTGGAACACGCGTTCCGTCAAAGGAGAAGGGAATCCTGCTGTCATCGGGCCCCACAAAGTCCAAGATTGATTTGCTGGATGCAGCGCGTATTCTTGATGATTACGGCTATAAGATATACGCTACAAGCGGTACGGCCCGGTTCCTTGAGGAGAACGGCGTGAAGGTGCAGGAGGTGCTGCACTGGCCGGATTCGGACGAGAAGCCTAACGTTATTGATTATATGCGCGGCGGCAAGATAGACCTGGCCATAAACATTCCCAAGAATAATACCGCGCGTGAGCTCCAGAACGGCTACCAGATAAGGCGTACGGCGGTTGACTTCAACATCCCGCTTATTACCAACGCCCGCCAGGCAAGCGCCTTCATCTACGCCTTCTGTAAGATTGGCGTGGATGGTCTGGCTATCAAGCGCATAGACGAGTACGTTTAATCTTTTTGCAATAAATAAGTTGAAAAAACAAGATGTCAATTGGCGTCTTGTTTTTTTGTATATAACGAAAAATAGACCTAATTTTGAAAAACCTATGCTTATGTTGTAATTATCAAAATTCAACTCATATGAAGATCAAACTTTTTCTGAGAAATCTATTGGCATTAATCCCGGCCTTTCTGCTTTTATCCTGTGATGAGGAAACTGTAGTGACCGATGTGCTTGTCATTTCAAAGGATTCTGTAATTGTTCCTGCTCAAGGAGGTTCAGAGACTATAAAATTTACATCCATAGCGGATTGGTCGGTCTCAAGCAAGGAGTCCTGGATCAGTGTGTCGCCGTCTTCTGGAAATGCCGGAGATACATCACTGACCATTACGGTGAAGGCTAATACGGAAACCAAAGCCCGTAAGGGAGAGATACTTATTTCCGTCCCTTCCCAGCAATTCTCTCATACCATTAAGGTTGAGCAGGCTGCAGGAGAGGCACCTCAATCCCGAATCAGCTGGTCAATAGGTGATGAGGCAGAGCTTGATGCCGCATACCATCGTTATCACATAGAGGAATTCTCATCTTCTGATCCATGGACCTTTACTGTGGATCAGGATTGGGTAAGCGTTGATCCTTCAAGCGGCGAAGCCGGTTTCTATGAGCGCCAGATATATATTTCCGTTCAGGCAAATAACACTGCCCAGGCTCGTGTGGCAACTGTTACCGTAAAAGCCGGAGATGTAACAAAGACGCATGTCATAAAGCAGGCTGCGGGTGAAGTTCAGGAACAACCCGATCCTGACACCCCAGGTTCATCCTGGCATTGGTATGCAACCCCGGAAGGTGAGATTGCCGAATTTACATTCAAATCAGATTATCTGAATATGCGGTGCAAGTCACGCCTGGTATGGCGTGAAGTTGGCAGTATAATAGAATTCAGGACTGTAACTGAACCTGTTACGGGTGGTGACGGAGTTGAAAGGTACGGCTTCTTTAACATGTCCAAGTCCAAGGATGAGTGTGCGGAACTGGTTTTCTTTGAGCATCTCGATCAGAACTTGAGTGTAGAACTTCCGTATCAGGAAATATATTATGACAATGACAACTCCAAATGGGTGTTTGTGAGTGACTACGCAAGCTATCAGGTTCGTCAGGGCAGATATTCATCATGGGCAGACGTTCCAATAGGCGAACGTCTGCCCAGCGAGGTTGTGGCAGACGGCACCATAAATCTGGATGCTTATGTTTATGAATGCCCTGGAGTCTATACCTATATTATCGATGAGTCATGGGATCTACGTGCATGGATCAGGGATGATTTCGTATCCGCTTGGCCAGACCTGCAGTATCAAGGAAAGCGTAAAGTGACTATTTATGCCGGCGAGGATGTCAATACCATATATTTTCAGTGGTACAAGGGGGATGTAGGTGAAATGGCTGAGAGCATTGATGAAATCAAAGCTCTTGCCGATGACGTTAGGGAACAAGGTTTCCATGCCGTTAACCTGCCGGATGAGCTATCGCCCAGGAGCGGAAGAAAGGAGGTTAGTATGTATGTATCGTTCCGGGAACCCGGCCTATACACCATTGTAGTGGCCACTAACACAGGTTCATACGGAATCTGTTGCGTGGAATATGCCGCCGATGGTGATCGTGACGTGAAAATAAGCGTATGGCAGGGGGACGGACTAGAGACCTCAAACTCTTTTACCTGTTTCCTTTGGGGAAGTGGTATAGACCGGGCTTACGCTATGTTGTTTACCGAAGAGGAGTTTCTGGCTAATATGGATGAATGCTTGAACAAGACCATGAACGAAGGTAAGCAGATAGTTTACAGTTCATCGGATGTTTCAGAAACAAGCGGCCCCATATTTAAGGGTGAAAACCTTAAGGCCGGCACACGTTATGTGGCCGTAGTCTGGGCCTGCAATGAAATCAAGATGGATTGGGCATACGCTACTATTGAGACTAAGGGAGACTAGAACTGGAGCAAAAGGTGCAAAAGGTGCAAAAGGGGTCAGACCCCTTTTGCACTTTTTTTAGCCAGACGGATAATCTTACGCTTCTGACGTCGGTCTTTCCAGCTTAGCTTACCGCTCTCTATCTTACGCAGAGCCTTTATATCTTTTTTCATGTTATCTATGCTGAACCAGAATGTGGTACCATCGGGCAACTCACGTCCGGGAGCCGGTTCGGCCACATAAAAGCCACGGTCCTTTTCACACTCTATGGTATAGTTATCTATCCAGATAGTATCAGCACCCTGGTAAGAGTCAATAATACCCTGGAGTACGGCAATCGCCCCCTGCGGAGTATCGGCCAGATCAAATCCCCAGGTGTCATGGTTACCGTGGCCTAAAACAACAAACTTGTATATTGAATCCTGATAACAAAGGGTTGAAACACAACCATGATAAGGATTGCCCACAGTAAGGTTACCCAGGTGAAGGACTTGAACCTGAGCATTACTCATAAGACTTATAGCACCCAATAAGAATACAAAAAGGAATTTTTTCATTGCTGTATAAGTGTATTATTCTACATAATCTGTATTAATGACGAAAGATACAGCATATTGTTAATACCCATAAATGCATTTAAGCACCGCCGGACTATGGGGTTGGGGAAACAACGCTCCGAGGGTACTCGGCCTCCCTTCCGGACCCTATACGGCAAACTCCTCCATCTTAGCCACCTAAAGGTGTCTAATGTCGTCAAACAGGTGCCGTTCTTAAAGGGATCCTCCAGGGCGGTAACTTACCCAACAACAGAAATCCTGCGCTGCCGCCCAGTCATCTGGCTGTGATACCTTGTAATAACCTCATCCCCAATAGAGCTGCTTGCATCAAACACAATCTCTCCTCTGTTAAAAGTCACCGCCACAACAGCGGCAGCCCCTTCTTTGTCCAGGAATGGAACCGTAATGTTCTCTCTGCCTATCTTCACCCTGTAGCAGTCCTGCGGTCCCTTATTATCATCAGAGTGGGTGACACTCATTTTCACACGGATACTTTCTCCCTTCTTAATCTCAATAACAGTGCGGTCTCCCTTCTGTAGTGGCTGATCCAGCCTCTCAAAACCAGGTATCAGTACAGACAGCATATTACCCTTGCCGTTACGGCAGGCCGATATAACTCCGCACGCACTATCATCAATGGTAAACTCCCTGCTTACCACAAGCTTCGCATCGTTGGTCTTTGTCCTTTTCTCGGTCATATCATAAAAGAGTGAATCAACACACAAAGATGTTGCTTTTTACACAAACCTTTAATCCCTTCAAGAAGAAAAAAACACATAAAAAGAAAAAAACTGAGTTTTTAAGAATACTTTTAAGTGTTTTCTGCAACTATATAGTAGAGACGCATATATGACAAGGCAGGAATTTGACAAGTTCTCTATCAGGATACGCAGCAGGCTGGTCGCGCTTGCCAGCGTGTTCGTTCAGGAATCGGGCATAACCGATACGCCTGAGGATATTGTCCAGGAGGCCTTGATGGCCCTGTGGCACCAGATAGAAAACGGTTATCCTGTTCAGAACCCTGATGCCCTTTCTGTCACCATCACCAAGAAGGCCTGTCTTGCACATCTGCGCTCCGGCAAACCCGCCAGTCAGCCAATCGATGGCATTGATATGGCAGGAGGCACACCGGCAACAACATTGACTGATGAAACGGATATTCATACAATAAAACAATCGTTGCTGGATATTCTCACACCCAGACAGAGACAGTATCTGCACCTGAGGGTTGAACTTGGGCTCTCGCTCGATGAGATGGAGGAGGTGACCGGATGCCCCAAGGTAAATATTAAGAACACCATCTCCGCAGCCCGCAGGCTGATGGCAGAACAACTAAAGAAAATCCTATGATTACTGTTGAAGACAAACAGATGCGAATGGCTCTTGCGCAGCGTTACATGGATGCCGATACCTCCATCCAAGAGGAACTGATGCTGGCCCGTTACTACACATCGCATCCAATAGTTGACAGCGATGAGGAGCAGATAGCGTCACTCATACGCATAGTTCATTCAGAAACAGATGCTATGCTGCAGCTTGACTCATCAGAGTTTGACCGCATAGTCTCAGGACACAAGCAACCGGCCCGTAAGTCACGCACCATAATCTGTTGGAGCGCAGCAGCTGCCGCCGCAGTCTTGTTGCTGTTGGTTTGTTTGCGTCTGAACAGGCCTGTTGCAGAACCTGTGCAGTCAGATGAAACCACTCTCCAAGTGAGTACAGCCCAGATTCTGGAGGGAATGGAAATGCTCTCCAGAATAGAGGTTGGTGAGATTGAATCCGTGCTGGCCCAGCCAACCGGTAGCACCGTACTCATAACCATCAAACTCAAGAGCGGAAAGGAGAGCACCTACCTCATGTCCACCGGTGATGGCGGTAACTCACTCTCATTTTTGTCGTTAAACTAAAACAGAATAGATATGAATACACTATTGCTGACAGCGTTGTTTGCTTCAATGACCGCTATGGGCGGTATGAAAGTGCCGACCGACACCATTGACCGCTATATAGTCAACGGAATGGTCATGGACGATATTGACGGGGCGGAACTTCACGGAGAGATAACAAACTATGAATGTGATTATTTTATCAAGGCAAACACCATAGGAAAGAAAGGTGGAGAGATTGTCATACGTGAGCACAATATCAATGTGACAGGCAGGATTGACAGAAAGATCGACACGAGTCAGGACAATACGGTTGACAAACTGTCATACGCGGAAAAGATGTCCAGTTATCCTGCATATCAGAATGGGGGTATATATGGTGGAGTGCCTGATACTGCCCGGAAGCCTGCAGGTCAGGTGATGGTTAACAGAAGCGTAAGTGCATACACCGATTACAGCATAAATTATGATGATGTTCTCGTAATTATAGACGGTAGGGAATCAAAAAACGGTCTCTCTTCTGTAAATTCACAGAATGTCAGTTCAATCGAATACCTGAAAGGGTCATCGGCTACCAATAAATACGGTGACAAAGGCAGGAACGGAGTTATAATTGTCAAGACAAAGGGAGAACCGGAGTTTGAAGGTGCAAAATATCTGGTAAATGGTAAGGAGATGACTAAGGAGGAATTGGCCAGGATGGACAAAAGCCAGATAAAAACAATAAACATAGAGCATACTGAGCTTGATTTGGATAATTACAAGGAAGGATTGCCGCCTATAGTTATAGAGACCACCACCCAAACCACGTATGCCGGGAATAGCATAAATATTTATGATCCCTTTGAGGATGAAAGGATGGCATCAACACAGGGCAATAGCTTTGTTGGGCCGATGACAAAGACTAGAAGTGAGAGTCACATTGAAACATCGTTTGATTTGGGCAAATGCATTGTGGTAATTGATGGCAAGGAATCAAAACGCGGACTCTCATCGGTAAAGCCCGAGACGGTGGGCTCTGTTTATGTGATGAAGGCCGATGAAGCAAAAGAGAAATATGGCGACAAAGGACATAATGGAGTGATTCTGATAACCACCATAGGAAAGGAAGCGCCGGACTATACTAAATATATTGTGGATGGTAAGGAAATATCAAAGGAGGATTTTTCCAGACTTAATGAAAATGATTATCGCTGGGTTACGATAATCAAACGTGATTATGACCTGAACTGGTATTTCAAGACAGGTGCCAATATCTTGATTGTAAAAGAGGAGATATCGGCAAAAGGGTCTTCCTCTTCTATAGAAATAACAGGAACATTCTTGGGAACTTCTTCAGAAATGCATCTCATTGGTGGTTCTGCTGACCGCCCCATTAACAACACTCAGATTGTGACTTATGGTGGCAAAGTAGAAGTAATACAACAAACCAAAGAGAATAATCACGAGTATGTGGATTTAGGACTCAGCGTAAAGTGGGCTACCTGCAATGTCGGTGCAGAAGTACCTGAAGAGTTCGGAGACTATTTTGCTTGGGGTGAGACCAGTCCCAAGATCAAATATACGTGGTCCACATATAGATACTGTCCAGACGGTGAAGGCAAGAAGTTCTCCAAATACGTATACAGAACACGTCAGGGTGAAAGGGACGGGAAGACAATCTTGGATTTGGTAGATGATGCCGCACATGCTAATTGGGGCGGAAACTGGCGTATGCCCACCAATGATGAACTTGCAGAACTCAGAGAAGGCTGTCGTTTTGTGCTTGAAGAGCTGAATGGAGTTAAGGGCTTAAGGGCATACAGTAAAGTAAACAAGAACTCAATATTCATTCCTTTTGCCGGTGGATATGGTTCGAATGGATTGGCAGAAGTGGGCATAGCAGGAGAATATTGGTCATCTGAGCTCCAATATCGTGCAGATATATTTAATGGGGGTTCCACACTCGCCAAATGTTCAGTCTTTCCTCCTAAAGAAATAAGTTACGGGGAAGCTCCACGTTTCTTGGGAATGCCTGTTCGTCCCGTCTATCCATAACAATTGTATACCAAATCAAACTTTTTTTCATTGTTTCAAAGACGCATTTTGAGTAATTTGCCGTCCTATTACAGGAAAGGCAGAATAGAGTGATGAGTAAACCCTTTCTTTCTGAGAAAGAACTTGTTCAGGGGTGCATCCGCAAGGACCGTGATGCGCAACAGGAGCTGTATGCCCGTTATGCAGCCCGGCTGTATACGCTCTGTCTCAGATATGTTGGTGACAGTGAAGAGTCCCGTGACCTTATGCATGACTCCATGATAAAGGCAATGGACAGCATCAAGTCTTTCCGCAATGAAGCCGATGGCTCACTCTATTCATGGCTCCGTAGAATTACCATAAACGTGGTATTTGACCGCTTCAGGCAGAACAGCAGGTTCATGGAGATACCTCTTGAACAGGTTAGTGATAAGGAGATACTGGATGCATCGGATTCCGATGCCGGGTCAGAGCGTGAGATACCAGATGACGTACTGAAACAGATAATGGCTACACTTTCACCCGTTAGGCGTGCGGTGTTCAATATGTACTATATAGACGGATTCAGCCACAAGGAGATAGCCCGGGCTTTGAACATAACAGAGAGCGGTTCAACATCCATTCTTGCCAAAGCCCGCGCCAGCGTGAGGAAAGCCATTACAGATTACCTTAAAGCAACAGGACAATGAAGGACTGGAGAGACAAAAGAATGATAGACTATCTGGAGGGCCTCAATGCAGAGCTACCGCAGTCTGACTGGGATGATTTCCTTTCCAGAAAGGCCGTGCATGATGTTGCCGCAAAGCGCCGCCGCGGGCTTCTTACCGCAGCCATATCAATCCCTGCCGCAGCCGCAGCCCTGCTGTTGTTGTTCCTTCTGCCAATACACAGAACTCCCGCCGGCCAGATGGCACAGAACAATCCTGAACCTCCACAAGAGGAACTTCAGGCCCCGGCAGACACCATATCAAACCCCGTTGACAGCGTCATGCTTGGCGGTATTCTTGCTGAGCCGGAACTAATTGAAAATAAAGTTGCAATGACGCCATCCATAACTTCTGTACGGATGTCCAATGATACCGTTTCATTTAATTATGACACTTACAGGCAAGGGCTTGACTCATTGTTAGCCCAAAATAACATGACCAAAGAAGAACTGGATAGTATCACGGCCGATATGATGGAGAGAGTCACGGCCTATGAACAGACAAAAGAACCGGAAAATGCTAATGTTAGAATGGGATCATTAGAAATCACAACGGGTGCTACAGGCAATGGATCACTTTCAGAATCCAATCTTAACTTTGGAGGATTTGGAGGATTTGGAGGTTTCGGCGGATTCGGCGGATTCGGCGGTTCTGCCAATTATAATGTCACAGGTGTTGATTATTATAAAGAATTTAATCAAAACGGTGATGATTCTGTATCAATATATCCGTTAATACTCCTTGATGGTGAAATTATTTCTGTTGATGAAGCCAAATTGTCTACATTTGACTTTGGAGCACCCATCCTTGACAGATATAAACTGGCTGATTTGTTAGGAATACGTGGTGACAAGATACAGGCAGTACAGAGATTGGATAATAAAGAGGCAGAAAAAAAATGGGGTGATAAGGGTGCTGGCGGTTCACTAGAGATACTCACAAGAAGGTATTACCGCAAGGCTCGTAAGGCCGGCAAACTGAGTGGTCATTATCAATGGGTGACAGACTTAAAGAACAGATGAAAATTGCAACGTTTGCGTTAAGCCAAACGACCAGAGAAAGCTTGCTTTATCCGGCGTGGCGAGCAAAGGTCGCAGAATTGCAACGTTTTTGCAACGCTTTTTCCTTGTTGATTGTAAATATGAGAACTATTTTTGTCAGCAAACAAATAGTTTGAGCTATGATAATAAGAAGAATCAGAATCTGGCTTTCCCGTGGTTGGTACCGCACACTCTGCAGCGTGTCGCTCCTGCTGCTGCCGTTGTTTACATCGTGCTCTTCAAGCAAATCAGCATCAAGAGCCCATGCAAACGATGATGGTTCGGAGTTGGCAGACAGTATCGCAGCGGTTTTTGATTCTATACGCCTGGACACAGAATACCTTCGTACCCATATGCGTCTCATGTACGGAGTTCAGCCACCTGTGTCAAGAGAAGAATTTGCTCCGTTGATTATTTATGACGGAAACCCGGTAGAGGTGGATAAAGAAAAATACGCCGCTTTTGATTGGGAGAAAGACATATACTCCAAGAAGAAGGTTGCAGCGCTGTTAGGTGTTAAAAAGAAAGCTGTAAAGGCATCGAGAGTGGTGACAGACCGAACATCCCTTGTCGCAATATGGGGTTCAAAAGGCAGAAACGGAACATTCGAAGTGATCAGTTATGACGCCGGAGAATACAACCGCCTGGCAACTAACAATTTCTTCCAGCCTCTCAAGTAACCGGCTATTATTTATGAAACAGCTGTTATTGTCACTATTTACGCTTTATGTTTGTGCGACTTCAATTGCACAGGATACAGTTGTTGTTCCTGTTTATATACTCGATTCCATACCCGTTCCTGAAAGACTTGAATGTGTACCAGAATTCAGTCCCGATAACTTCAGGTTGCCTGAAGGTGTTACGTTGGATTCAGTAATCCGCAAACTTCCTGGAGTAGAGGTGTTAAGTGACGGCAGTATCACCGTAGACGGAAGGCTTGTAAGCAAAATCCGGCTAAGTAATCAATTGGAAGCTGTTGGAAGCACCCTGCAGGATGACATCTTCGGCCTCCGTATAGGAATGCCAGTAAGTGAGCAGGAGATAGTCAACCTGTTCAACGAGAGATATAACGCTCAGGTTGACATACCATCCCGTAAAGTGTCAACAGTTAACTACCGTGTCAAGAATATCCCATATCTGGGCTTTGACTGGAATGTTTTCCTATATGTCGATAAGGATGACAGCACTTTGAATATGGTGGAACTGAATCTGCTCGTTCCTGTCAATTTTGATTTCGCTCCCACAAAAGAGGATAGCATCAATATAGTAACCGCTAAGGTAGGTGAGGCCTTAGACACTCAGTACGGCGAGCCCACCCGCAATTTAGAAGGTACAGTGTGGCATGGCCCCAATGACGTTGACATAGTGTTAAGCAATGACCGCTCTGCCCGCACTTATATACCTGACCCCAGGCGGGAAGGCCTTACAACCGAGGCCATGATAATCCAAGTATTATACCTCAAAAAAAACGAATAACAATAGCTTGAAATATGAAGATACGTAGAATCAGAATCTGGCTGGCAATGCTGCTGTTAAGCGCAGCCACAACAGCCAGTGCCGATAAGGCCCGCATTCTGGAACAGAAACAGGGCAGCATAACCTTTGTTGTTGATGAGAATCTGCCTAAGCCCCAGAACCCGTACTTTAACGGCAAGTCACAGGCTGAGAGAATTAATTTCCTGGGCGACGCATCGTATTACAGAGCTGATGGAAGCTATGTTGCCGCCAGTTTCTGGGATCAACCGCTAATGGTTGCTGACGCCCCGTTCTTTAACGGAATGGTCCAGGCCTTTGCTGATCATCGGCCCATAACACTATCACCCGATGTAATCTGGATGCTCATAAGCCAGGCGTTCTCACATGATGTCAATGCCAACCCGGAAAAGTTCCGTGACAAGTTCGTTGATTTTGATGGTAAGATAGACCTTGTTGTACAGTCAAAATATCAACTCTATGATCCTGATTTTGACTGGACCGCAACCATTGACGGCTTTGCTGAACAGATTGATTCCAACACCAAAAATGATGTGGCCAAACTCATTACTGCCGATTTCTCAACCACCGGCACAATAGAGCGTATGGCATCAGAGATTGTATTGATGGAGACCACCAAATCTTTCTTTGAATTCATAATAATGTATTCCGGTTGCGGTTTTCCCTCAATAACACTTACCGGTACAGTTGATGATTGGCAAGCTATAGTTGATAAGACTGCCCGTTTGCAGGAACTTGGTGCAGGCAAGTGGGCAGAAGAGTTGAAACCCATACTTGAGCAGTTTGTGCAAGCGGCTAAGGGAAACCCTGACAAGGCATTCTGGCAGGATATAGTAATGAAGAATACCCCTGACAGACTGCATGGAGGTGCCTGTTCAATGGAAAAGCCCACTGAACTTGACGGCTGGTTCCTCAAGCTTATGCCTTATGACAAGGATGGCAATCCTACACCGGCCAAAGTTCCGCACAATTATGATAAGATGCCCAAACAGATGGCATCGGCCCCTGTCAAATATATTGAGGTGGATACTATAACAGGCAAGGTCATTGCAACCATACCGTTGGAACTCTCAGGCGGCATAGCCGGATACATGGCCGATGAGAACGACTGCGTGTCATTCCAACTGGGCTGGACCGTTAATGAGTCAGAAGCCGATGAGAACTTGAAAAAGTTCAAACAGATGGCTGGTTGGTTAGTTCTGCGTGTAGACAAGGTCCCTGAGGAACTGCGTTCTGTCAATCATTACGACAGGCTGGAACTGCGTTTTACCGACAAGGTTGAGATACCAGATTGGATGGACAGTATGGATATTGGTCATCTCGTAATAAATGGCAAGGTATCGGCTGACCAGAAGAAAGAACTGAAGCGCCGTTTCGGTGACCGTATAGAGTTTGAATAATAGTTTATATGGCAAAGTCTCAGTCTGGAAGAACGGTTACCCTTACGGGATTGGCGGCGGCACTTCATTTCTGTGTTGACGGGCTATGTCTTTGCTGTCTGTATCTTGTAACTACCGGTATTCAGGATTTGCTCAGATACTTTGTTGTGTATAACGTGCTGGCTTTTCTTACCCAACCGCTTACGGGGGTGCTGGCTGATAGAGCCAAGCGGCGTCACTGGATATTGCTGGCCTCAATTGTAATGTTGATTCTGGCGGTTCTGGAAACCATAGGTATTGTTTCCTGCAATTCTGAGGCATCTGTGTTTCTGCTTGTTGTGCTATCGGTTCTGTTGGGCATAGGAAATTCTCTGTTTCACGTATGGGGTGGGAAAGAGACAGCTGTCAGGACCGGTAATGACATACGGGCGCTTGGCGTGTTTGTATCTACCGGTGCGTTTGGGCTTGCTGTGGGTTCCGTGTTTCTGTCACGTGCGCTGATGTTTGGCTTGCTGCTTGGTATATGCATCCTGGCTCTGGCTTATTTGCGTATTGATACCGCAAAGCCTTTTGATACAACAGAGGTTGATAGCGAAAGTAAAGAGTACTCAAAACCGTTGGTCTGGGCTGTCCTGATCCTGATTATGCTTATTGTAGCCGGGCGTTCATTCTTGGGCGAATCCTTTACCGGAGTGATTGACAAGACTCCTATGGTTGTTCTCCTGATTGGAGCATTGACCATGATTGGTAAGATGGCTGGCGGATGGCTGGTAAAATGGATGGGAATGGTTACGTCAATCATTCTTCTGGTTGCGGGTGTTATTATATGCCTTGTGGCCAAAGGGAATCATATAGGCATTGCACTTGCGGGCCTGTTTATGGTAAACTGTACAATGCCTATCACTCTTTACTGGGCAAACGTGATGCTTAAGGGGCATGAGGGGCTTGCTTTCGGGCTGCTGGCGGCATCGCTTATTCCGGGTTACCTGATAGCTACGTTACTTTAATTGATAATGTTATGGCAGGACAGTTGCTTTTATCTCTTACGTTGACAATCCTGATTGAATTGGGAGTGTTGTGGCTGCTTATGGAGCGCAGGCGTAAGGTGCTGGCTCTGTCTATAGTGATAAACGTACTTACCAATGTCCCGTTGAATCTTGTTGTCATGCACGTGGGCTACAGCACAAAGGCGGTACTGATAGGTGAGCTGATTGTGCTGATTGTAGAGGCTCTGTGGTATCTCATCTTTATCAAGGATTTACGCAAAGCGTCTATATATAGTTTGCTTTGCAATGCCGTAAGTTTCCTTATAGGATTGCTGGGCCACATGGTATGCACTTATTTATTGACTTTGAATATTAACTAATTAAAATACAAATTATTATGCTAAAATTTCTAGACATAATCATGAGCCCGGAGGATTGGGAAATTATTAATCAAATGAGGAATGAGCGAAGCTGGCGGAGGACTAATCCGCAAAGGGGCTTGTTCAATAATCCCGATTTCAGGTTCAAAGCAGACTCTACTGTTTCCAATTATACTCAGGCTGTTGATTCCGCATCGGTAGATTCGGTAGTGAATAAAGGCGTTGCAGATTCTATCCCCAACCAGGACGGAATTATTGACACCCTAAAGGCTTCAATAACCTACACAAATGAAGCAGGTGCCGGCGATGACACCACAGCCTTAATCTTGACAGCGCTGGCCATAATTGCAGCCCTTGCGTTATGCTTCTGCTTTATCCGTCTGTACCGCAAACGCCTTGCTTTGAGTCATAGCTTGTAAAACATGACATAAAAAAAGTTTTTGTTACGTGAGTGGCTTTTACTATTGATTATTGTGTATTTTTGCGATATGAGCAAGCGTGATTCAGACATACTCTATTTTGTGGCTTTCTGTGTGGAGAGCTATAAAAGAGCGCGAGGACACCAAGCTGTGGCATCTTGGTCCCGTTGCCCTTTATCAGGATTACATTGATAGGGTATGAGGCATTTATGTGTAGCTTTGATATTGTTGTCGATATGTACCCCCTGCTGTTCCAAAATGAGGCGTCTGGACAGGAAACAGGAGTCAAAACGTAATGAATACCTGATAGAAAAAGCTAAAGAGGTTATTATGGCCTTTGGTCCAGATTATTACAGGGATTACAAGGAGCCGGTTATTTCCGACATAAATACAATTAAGGAAACATTTAAAGATGACCCAGTCCTAAAAGACAAGAAGTTGTTTGGCAGGAAATATTATACCGTTACATTTCTGTATGACCCTTCAGAAGAGAATCTGAAATATTATTTTTCAGCAATAGTAGAAATATGGGCAGATGATGGTCAGCCAGCTGTCGTTATGTTTGGAAGTGGCCGTGTGCAACAATTCTATGCTACCACTTATAAAGACTGGATAAAAAAAGGCATAAAGGAGTCTGATATTGCACCCTATATTGCAACTGAGAAAAAGAAGATAACCCGTGATGATTTATTTAAAGTGGTGGATGATACGCTGAAAATTTTTATTAGAGATTATTAGGTCGAAGTAGGGGCATTCTGGATTGCAAATTGTATTGCAATAGGCTATGTTTGTTCGCATTATTATTAGAATCAAATGTGTTTTGCGTTAATACGTAATATTTTTGTTGGAATCTGTTGCAAATTGAAATATTATGCGTACTTTTGCGACAGGTTTTGGAACAATGATGGAGAGAAGGTTTGATTATAACTGTCTGTCTAATCAGATGAATGACAAGCAGAACGTGAATAATAATCAGGTTCCGGCTTCTCCGTGTTGTTTCACCGGTCGGACAGATTGACGGAGAGTATGAGGATTCTGGTTAGATAAACTTTTAGAAGAAGGCTGGTTCAAGTCAGGACCAGCCTTCCTCTTTTATTTTAAATACATTTTGAACAATAACGTATAAAACGCAATAACTATGTGTGGTATAGTAGGTTATGTAGGTAAACGTAAAGCGTATCCCATACTGATTAAGGGACTCTCCAGGTTGGAGTACCGCGGTTATGACAGCGCAGGCGTGGCGCTTATAAATGATGACGGCAACCTGGTCATTTACAAGACCAAGGGTAAGGTGGCCGATCTGGAACATGCTGTGGAGGGTAAGGATCTGAGCGGCAACATAGGTATTGCGCATACCCGCTGGGCTACTCACGGCGAGCCTAATGATGTGAATGCGCATCCTCATTTTTCGGAATCGGGTAATCTGGCGCTAATTCACAATGGTATCATAGAGAATTATCGCTCGCTTAAGACCGAGCTCCAGAACCAGGGTTACCACTTTAAGAGCGAGACTGATACGGAGGTGGTGATACAGCTTATCCAGTATATCATGGACAGCCACTCTATAACGCTTGAGGAGGCCGTTCCGCTGGCTCTTAACAGCGTGATAGGTGCATACGCTATAGTGATTGTGGATAAGACTCAGCCTGACCGTATGATTGCCGCACGCAAGGGCAGTCCGCTGATTATAGGTGTGGGCGATGACGAGTTCCTGATTGGCTCCGATGCCACTCCGATCATAGAATACACGGACCGTGTGGTTTATCTGGGCGAGGAGCAGATTGCGTTCATACAGCGCGGTCAGGAGCTTAAGATTACGGACCTTAAGAGTGTGGAGCAGACTCCGGTAATAAAGAAGCTGGAGATGAACCTGAGCGAGATAGAGAAGGGCGGTTATCCGCACTTCATGCTCAAGGAGATTCATGAGCAGCCGCGCACTACGGCTACTGTGATGAACGGCCGTCTGCATCCGGAGCTGGGAATAGTGAAGCTGTCGGGCGTGATTGACCACAGAGCCAGGCTTATGGCTGCACGCCGCATAATAATTTGCGCCTGCGGTACGTCGTGGCACGCTGCACTCATCGGCAAGTACCTGATAGAGGACCTTACGCGCATTCCGGTTGAGGTGGAGTACTCGTCGGAGTTCCGTTACCGCAATCCCGTGATTTACCCTGATGATGTGGTGATAGCCATATCGCAGTCAGGTGAGACTGCCGATACTCTGGCGGCCATGCAACTGGCCAAGGCATCGGGAGCGTTCCTGTTTGGTATCTGCAATGTAGTGGGTTCATCCATAGCCCGTGCTGCCGATACCGGCTGTTATACTCATGCTGGCCCTGAGATAGGTGTGGCATCGACCAAGGCGTTTACGGCACAGGTGGAGACGCTGTTGCTGCTGGCGCTTAATATTGCGCAGGAGAAAGGTACTGTATCACCCGAATTGCGAAAGAGCATTATTGAGGAGTTGCCCAACATTCCGGCCAAGATTGAGAAGATTCTCAAGCATGACAAGCAGATATCGGAATTGGCCAAGATTTTCACATACGCGCATAACTTTATCTATCTGGGACGCGGTTACAACTATCCCGTGGCGCTGGAGGGCGCTCTAAAGCTTAAGGAGATATCGTACATTCATGCCGAGGGTTATCCCGCTGCCGAGATGAAACACGGGCCTATTGCGCTTATTGATGATGAGATGCCTGTGGTGGTGATTGCCCCCAAGCGTGGCCATTATGACAAGATTCTGAGTAACATACAGGAGGTTAAGGCCCGTAAGGGTAGGGTGATAAGCATTGTGACCGAGGGCGATAAGGATGTAAAGAACATATCGGACTACTCGTTCGAGATTCCGGATACCGAGGAGTGCCTGGTTCCGCTGCTGTCAGTAATTCCGCTGCAGCTGCTGGCTTACCATATCGCTATTGCCAAGGGCCGCGATGTGGACCAGCCGCGTAACCTGGCCAAATCTGTAACAGTAGAATAATTCTTTATGGAAGAGTTGCATCACGAATGCGGAGTGTTTGGCATTTACGGTGTGGAGAATGCCTCACAGTATGCCTATTATGCGTTGCACAGCCTTCAGCACCGCGGTCAGCAGGGCTGCGGGATTGTGAGCGCCGACAAGCAGGGGATGCATCTGCATAAGGGAGCCGGGCTGGTGATAGAGATATTCGGGCAGAATCATCTGGATGAGCTGACCGGCAATATGGCCATAGGTCATGTGCGTTATCCCACTACCAATGTGGGCGGTCTGGAGAATATCCAGCCGTTTACGTTTCATCATTATACTGGCGATTTTGCTTTAGCGCACAACGGTAACATTATCAACTCAAAGGAACTGCGCCTGTATCTGGAGCGTAGGGGCAGTCTGCTGCAGACCACATCGGACAGCGAGCTGTTTGCCCATCTCATAAAGAAAGACCCTACCGAGGAGGACAGGATAATAAACATCATCAATGCCCTGAATATGATTGAGGGCGCTTTCTCGCTGGTGATAATGACTCCAAACCGCATCTATGCATGCAGGGACAAGTACGGTTTTCATCCGCTTTCCATTGCGAAACTTGGCGAAGGATACGTAGTGGCCAGCGAGACCTGTGCATTCGATGCGATAGGCGCCGAATTCATTCGTGATGTTAATCCGGGCGAGGTCATTTCTATAGATTATCACGGCATACGCTCCAATGATTACTCCAAGCTAAGGAGTCACCGTATGTGTGTGATGGAGTACATCTATTTTTCACGCCCGGACAGCGATATCGAGGGTTGTAACGTGCATTCGTTCCGCAAGCTCTCCGGCCGTCTGCTCTTTGAGGAGCATCCTGTTGATGCCGATATAGTGGTGGGTGTGCCAGATTCAAGCCTTAGCGCCGCGATGGGTTATGCCGAGGCCAGCGGGATTCCGTATGAGATGGGTCTGCTAAAGAGCAAATACGTGGGACGTACCTTTATCCAGCCCGCGCAGGAACTGCGTGACAAGGGCGTCAAGATGAAGCTGTCGCCCGTGCGCAGCATTGTTAACGGCAAGCGCGTGATACTTATTGATGACTCGATTGTGCGTGGAACCACATCACGCCAGATTGTGCGTATGCTGCGTGAAGCTGGAGCAACAGAGGTTCATGTGTGCATAGCAAGCCCCAAATACGCTTATCCGTGCTACTACGGCGTTGATACCGGCACGTATGAGGAACTTATCGGCGCCAGTCATACTGTGGAGGAGATCCGTGACTACATTGGTGCAGACTCGCTCTATTACCTCTCATTGGAGGCGCTCTATAAGGCATCGGGCCGCGACATGAAAACGTGCCAGCTCTGTACCGCCTGCTTTAACGGCGACTATCCCACCAACCTCTACAACTACGAGGACGAGCTAAAGAAGCACAAAACCTGTTGATAGTACAAAAGGGGTCAGACCCCAATTGTACTGTTTTTCGCTGTTGAAAACTTAATGCAGAATGATACAATTGGGGTCTGACCCCTTTTGTATCTTTGCGTTATGGGAAATTTTAGCACTATATTCAAGTCTTCTGTACTTGCTGGAATCTGCATTGGTATTGCCGGATTCGGTTTTTTGGCATTGGGTGGCGTTGTAGGCGCCGTATTGTTCGCATTCGGTCTTATCACCGTAGTCTGCTACAAGCTCAAACTGTATACCGGTACTGCCGGATTCATAGTTAAGGGTGAAGTAGGGGATCTGCTGCTCATTCTGCTGGGCAATATCGTGGGCTGTCTGCTGGTATCTCTGCTGGCCAGAGTATCACCTATGCCGCTGCAGGAGGCTGCGCAGAAGATCCTTGAAGGCCGATTGGCTATAGGTCCCGTGCGTGCCGGACTGCTTGCCATAGGTTGCGGATTCCTGATGACTACAGCCGTTACTTTTGCCCGCCGAAACCAGTGGCTGCCGCTTTTGTTTGCAGTCCCCATGTTCATACTGTGCGGATTTCCTCACTGTATAGCCGATGCCTTCTACTACCTTACGGTTCCGTTCAGCTTTATTAAGGAGAACATTTGGAGCGTGCTGCTTCTATATGTTTGTCTGGTTATAGGCAATTTCATAGGCTGCAACCTGTATCGCCTAATAATGATAGGCGAGGAGAAGGTGTAATATGTTGTAATGACATAAAAAATCAGGGAGCCGGACTTGATGTCTGACTCCCTGATTCCTTTTAACCTTAAACTATGATAGCGTTTAGTCCTTGTTATAACTATCCTGATGTTATTTGGCTATTCTGTTGTTGAAGTATTCCATTGATACGCTGTTCATTGCAACCTCGTTCTGAGCGGTAACCAGGATCTCGCTGAACATATCGGTGTAAGCCTCC
>CADCBO010000008.1 GCA_902799685.1 uncultured Bacteroidales bacterium | reverse complement strand
CGCCGGGGCCGAACCCGTTCCTTTTTTTAGTTCGCCACAGCGAACAGGGCGGCCCTCCGGGACCGCTCTCGCTCGCATACTCGCTTCGCCCCAATACGTAATATCGCGGGTTAGGGGCAGACGGGACGGACCATGCATCCATTACAACGGGACGCATCGTAGTATATACCGCACGTACTCCTATCATAAATCTCCTGACAAGCAGCACTTCCCGGACCCCACAAATACTGTTGACTACTCCAATAGCTGCCACGTCGCACATCCCGCCAATCGGCTTCCGGAGCGGGAATGAAAATGTAACGGCCTTCATAGCCTGGTACGTTGCTTGTTATCTTTTGTCCATAAACGCCATTTATGCAACTCCATGTCCAGGTGCAGTTATCTTGGAGTTCAATAAACTCCTCCACTGTGGGCATACGCCACTTTCCGCCCCATTTTACGCTAGCCACATCGTCTTCAGGATCAAGAATGCGTTTATGATCATCTTCATTGTATTTGGCAAACCGGGCTTCTCTACCAGGATACTCCGAAACCTCATCCCATCTAACAAAGAACCGGTAATTTTCAGCACCAAATAAACCTCTCATATCATCATGATCTATTCTCCTCTTATTACGTGCCTTGAACTGACTCTTAATCTCACCCCAAGCATAAAAGTTGCCTGCCATCTCAGGTTTTGAGGCCCCCACATTATGCGTGGCCCATTTTACACTTAACCCCATATCAACATATTCATGCCCTCTGTAAACGCCTCTGCCTTTTTTATTGTCCGATACAGACAGGCCGGATTTTATCTGTTTCTTAAAATTCTCATCAGATGTATTGATCTTTTTCAGTTTGGTACAACCCATAAAAGCATTACTGGCTATATATGTCACACTGCTTGGAATAGTTACTGATTTCAGGTTCAAGCAAAAACTGAAGGTACTCTCTTCAATTGAAGTGACTCCTGTTGGAATGTCAATCGATTCCAACGCACTACACATATAAAAAGCCTTATCTCCTATGCTTATCACGCTCTCAGGTAAAGTGACATCAGTAAGTTTACGGCATGAGGCGAACGCGTTACTACCGATATAAGTCACACCATCAGGTATGTCTATAAATCTCAGATCTATACAGGACTCAAACGCTCCATAGGCAATGATTCTGGTTCCTTCCCGAATTGCATGATATGATGTAAAATGATCTCGTGCCTCAATCAGGACATCACCCAGGTAAATCACACCGTCAATTGTCTCTGTCTTAAAATTAGAACCTACAACAAGCGCATAACGACCTATTGATTTGACGCTCTTGGGTATAGTCATGTTTTCAAGATTGGGGCAGGCGTTAAAAGCAAATTCCGGTATATCAGTGATACCTTCAGAGATAACAACCGATTTAATATCCCTATTACCGCTAAACGCTGCTCGCCCGATAGAAACCTGATATACTTTACCATCATACTTTATGCTGGCAGGAATAACTATACTGGCAGGAAGCTCTCTATCTCTATTTATCCAAGTCAGTTCTGCAATATCATCTTTTAATTCATAATACAAGCCTTCAATTACCAGTTCTTTGGGCTCTTGCTGCAATTCTGACCGAATAATTCCCTTTGCAGATAAACTGACGCATAAAGTCTGAAACAAAATCATTACCGGAACAAGGACTGATATCTTCTTCATAATTGTTTATCTTCTTACTGCAAATATAGTCCTATTGCCAATACGTTATATTGTCTTGTCCTAAAAAAGGTTGACTCGGATCATTTTACGGCCTTATGCTTCACTGCCAGTCTGCACAGTACATCCAACTCCTCTATGAGTTTGGTTCGAAAACTGGTATCCTTGTACCAAGGCCGGGGTCGAAAATTCCTTTTTTAGTTCGCCACAGCGAACAGGGTGGCCTCCAGCCGCTCTCGCTCGGGGTCTCGCTCGTACAAAAGGGGACTGTTTACTTCACTTTTTACCAATTAGGGACAGACCCCAATTGTACTATTATTCCTAGAAAAAAAGCAGTGAACCCCTATAAAGTCACTGGAAAAATAGCAGCAAAATGTAGGATTATCACTAAAAAATAGTATTTTTGCCATGAAAACAGTAACGTAACGCCATGTTAAGAAGAAGAATAACAGACACCTTAAAGCAATGGAAAAACAAGCCCGGCCACATGCCGTTGGTTATAATGGGTATCCGTCAGTGCGGCAAGACATTTATCTCCCAGCAGTTTGCCAAGGAGAACTATAAGCACGTAGTTTATATCAATTTTATCAAGCAGGAAGAGCGGAAAACTGCCTTTTACGGCTCCAAAGATGCTGAGACAATCATTCTCAACCTCACCGCTCAAATGCGCACTGCCCGTTTCGTACCAGGTGAGACATGCATTATTCTGGACGAAATACAAGACTGTCCTGAGGCACGTACCAGCCTGAAGTTCTTTAATGAGGATGGTCGCTATGACATCATTGCCACTGGGTCATTGCTGGGAGTGCAGGGTTACGGACAGGAGGAAAAGAAAAGACGCAAAAAAGAAGCTGCCAAACAGGAAAAGGGCAGCATTTCCGTTCCTGTGGGCTATGAAGAGATTGTAGAGATGTACCCTCTGGATTTTGAGGAGTTCCTGTGGGCGAACAATATGAGTGAAGAGATCATTGATGTGCTGCGAAAGTGCTTCAAGGAGGAGACCCCCGTACCTGAAGGCATCCACGTAGCCATGAAGACGCTACTCTACCGCTATGTGGCTGTAGGCGGGCTACCCGCCGCCGTGAACGCCCTACTGGAAACCGGCGACATGAATGCCGTGAATAAAGTCTGGAACTCTATCCTGAAGGAATACCGTTCTGATATGGTGAAATATGCTGACGACAAGGACAAGCCTCATATCCGGGCCTGTTTCAATGCCATCCCCAAGCAGCTGGCCAAGGATAACAAGAAGTATCAGTGGTCAAAGGTGGAGGAAGGTGGCCGCGGTGTGTTTTACAAAGACTCGTTGCAATGGCTGGAAGATGCAGATATAGCCCGTCGCTGCTATAATTCCAACATCACCGGCCTACCATTAGAGGGCAATGCAATAGACAGCATTTTCAAGGTCTATACTGCCGACATAGGTATCCTGATTGCAATGCTGGGTCCTGCAACACGGGCGGATATCCTGTTGGGCAACCTTGGCGGCTACAAGGGCGCCATCTACGAGAACCTGATGGCCGATACCCTTATCAAGAAGGGACAGAGTCTGTACTATCTGCAAAAGGACTCCGGCCTGGAGTTGGATTTCCTGATCCGTTATCAGGGTGAATGTGTACCTGTGGAGGTAAAGGCAAAGAATGCACAGGCCAAAAGTATTTCAACCGTGAGGAAGCATCCGGAGAAATATGGAGTCAAACATTTCTTAAAGTTCGGAGACTACAATGTAGGTCGAGACGGTAATCTGCTCACACTGCCAACCTATATGCAGTTCTTACTGGACCTTGCTCCCGAAGATGTGATTTTGGAGCCGATTGATATGGATGAACTGACGCGTCTGGCGCGGGAAGCACTTGGAAAGTGACTCAAAAGTATTACGTGATTACGGGCAGACGGGGCGGACGGGATGTTGCCAGTTACGGTAGCTGTAACCTGAATTTATATTGCCATCAAAACAGATCCAAAGGCTGGCAGAACCGCGATCGGGGTCGGGATTGAACGAGCTGGACCAGTAAGCCACATCGCCTGAGGTACCGGCATAGTAGTAAGGAAGGAAAATAGAGCGGTCTGTGTAACGGCGTTTATTGCTTGTTATCAGGAAACCTATCTCACCATTCACTGATGCCCAACTCCAGGTACATTTTTTTATAAGTTCATCTATCTCTTTCGTTGTGGGCATGCGCCAGCTGCCGCCCAGTTTGACATGAGCTACGTCATCTTCAGGGTCCAATACGGTCTTTCCATCAGTACCGTTATACTTGTGGCCGTCACGGAACTTATAGGTTAATGAACTCTCAATACCATATCTGGGCTCTGTCTCACCCCAGTAATAAAACTCCCCAATCTCTTCCGGCCCGGCAGCGCCAATGTTACGTGAGGCCCATTTTACGCTCAAACCCAGATCAACATATTCTGAGTTGCCACCAACCATTTCATAGGATACATTCTGATAATATTCTATTATGATTTGTGAGTCTTGGAGACTGCCGGCATTTTCCTTTATTGTCACATAAACAGTCCCGCTGTTCAGCTTAGTATCATCTTTATATCTTTGACGGCATAAATCACTTGACCACGGCGCTATTTTCAGTTTAGTATCATTTGTATAATATCGTTGATTGTAATCATCAGGAAATACAGGTCGCTCATTGAAATAAATAGTGCGTACTATCTTTTCCCCTTCTTTTGTGATTAACTTGCCCGATTGGTCTTTTGTTATACCAGGCAAGCTGAATATCAGTTCTCTAACTGTTCTCCCCTCTGGCTTTTTATAGATATTTTGGGTATAACCTTCTCTACCATCACGGGGTCTTGCCATTGTCTCTTCCTGTATATCTCCAATCTCAATGATATACTTGGCCAGGACTTCCGGCCTCACATAAGGCTTGACATTTGCTATCATATCGGCTGTGAGCTGCGTCAGAGCAACAGTATCCTTGGCCGCCGACGTAGTCTTACAGGAGTTGCAAAACAGAGAAAGCAGCAAAAGCGTTACGCCTGAAACCACGTTAAACCACTCACGGGAGAGCCATAATCTGATTCTACGGATATTCATAGACTTTTCTTAAAAGATTACATATTCATCCTTGTATTCCTGGGCGTTATCCACGATGGCTGGATAGCCTTTTGTGGTGACCACCTCTACCAGTCCGTTGGCCCCTTTATCATCCCATATCGTAACTGCTTTCTTGCTTTCAAGTACCCTGAAAGCCTTTACATCTTTTTTCTTTAATCCAAACACAGCAGCCACCTTATCCTTCTTATAGTCATCAACACACAGCTTTTTAAGAACGCGCAAGTGTATCCAACCACTATCCACCGGCTTACCGTCAACAACGAACAGGATATCCGGCGATGCTTGCTCAAGCATATCAATCTTGCTTATTTTAGAAATCATCTTTTCAGTAAGTTCCGATAATTCCGGATCTTTATCGTCATCGGAACAATTACAACCCCAAAGAATACGTTGCACCATTTTGCCATTCACGTATATATGACCTTCCTCATCTATTTCAACGCCAGGTAAACGACGTATCTTTTCCATCATGGCTGAATCTGAAACATCGGTTATTTTAAAATAATCTGTGTTGATAAATACCGAATCGTGCGATTCATTAAATTTTACACCTTGATTAAAATCAGCGCTCTCCGTGTTCTGGGAGCATACAGGAATGCAAACAGACATCAGCACGGATATCAATACAAACGATAGGACTATCTTTCTCATAAAGCTTTTATCTGTTGGTTGTTTGCTATCTAAACTGATATATGCTCAAAATGCGTCTTCTGTTAAAGCGGGTTTCTCATAATAATGCTTAAATCGCGCTGCCAGTCTGCACAGTACGTCCAACTCCTCTATAAGTCTGGTTCGAAAACAGCGCCGGGGCCGAACCCGTTCCTTTTTTTAGTTCGCCACAGCGAACAGGGCGGCCCTCCGGGACCGCTCTCGCTCGCATACTCGCTTCGCCCCAATACGTTATATCGCGGGTTAGGGGTGGACGGGACGGATGGAACGGCCTTCGTTGCGATAAGAGGCGTTGCCCATCGACGCATCACGACAGAACCAGATTCCGTTTGCGTGGTCCCAACCACCCATCAGGAAACTACCGCTCTCATGACTTAGTGTGCTTGACCAGTATACACCATATTCCGGATACTGATGTAGTGTAGCTACTGCTACCGAGTCGTTAAACATGTTGACGGGAAGGAAAATTGAGTTTTCCTCAAACCCCTCTTTCTTGCCCGATACCCGGAATCCTTTTACACCGTTCTCTGTTGTCCAGGTCCAATTACACTCACGGCGCAGTTCATCCATTTCTGCACTGGTAGGCGTTCGCCAGTTGCCGCCCCACTTGGCATGGGCCACATCATCCTCCAAGTCCAATACAGTCTTATTGTCTTCATTGCAGTACTTGGTATAATTGCCACGGACTCCGTCCACACTGTACTTATAGGTGGAGTAACTGTACTCCGTCTTAGTTATAGTCTCACCCCAGGCATATAAATCACCATAGCCTTCGGGCTTATAGGCCCCCACATTACATATAGCCCACTTGACGCTCAGGCCCAGGTCAACGTCTCTCATAGTAATTTTACCAAGGTCTTTGACGTTTTCGGAACTGAGTGTAAAGCTCTTGGAGGTATTGAAATGATTATCAGATTTAGCATGTAGCACATAGTTGCCAGCTTTAAGTTGACCGATAATGAAAGAACCGTTGTCATCAGTAGAACAACCGCCATAAAATGTAGTATCATTTCCTGTTATCTGATAAACTAATACCGCTGCAGAACTAATAGGTTCTGCTGTATCAAAATCCCAAACCGAACCTTTAACTGCATAATCCTCTGCAGAAATGCAGAATGGCATGAGCACCGATGCCAATACAAACAGAAGGACTCCCTTACTCATAATGCAATAAAATTAAGATTTATTTTTCGGCTCTTCTTGCCTTGCGGCGTTCTTTTTTATTTTGCTTTTCCAATTTCCTCACCAATTCCGGTGGCCCATATGCCGTCTGTCTATAAAGATCGCTCTCTTTGGGATACGCACGAACTTTATCTATCATATCGGCTGTGAGCTGAGTCAGAGCAACTGTATCTCTTTTTACAGATACAGCATCCTTGGTGTTTACTTGAGAACGGTTAACAGCCGAAGTAGTCTTACAGGAGTTGCAAAACAGAGAAAGCAGCAAAAGCGTTACGCCTGAAACCACGTGACTCCACCTGCGGGAGAGCCATATTTTGATTCTACGGATCTTCATAGAAATTTCTTTGGTTGTTTGCTATCTAAACTGATTTATACGGAAAATGCGTCTTGTGTTAAAGGCACATTTTATAATAAAACATAAATGTGACACAGGGAAACGATACTTTTGTGCTATATAAGATGCCTTGAGTTCCTGCGAAAGGAATGAACTCTGGATTTCTTTTTCAAACTTATGAAGAAGATCCACCTACTTTTTCTTAGTCCGGGGACAGTCCCCAATTGTACTGCTTTCACGTGCACGGGATAGTTATCTATAGATTTCCTGAAATAGGGAAATCATGTTTTCCGCAGTAATGTGCGTTTCATTCATCGTAACCCAATAATGCCCTTCAAAATAGGACAAATCAGGCTTTTTCACATCATTCTTAATGAAATAAGTTATGCGCTGGTTTTTATCAAGAAGATCTGTTTTGGTATATATCCAATCCGCAACATCCAGGAATATCTCACCGTATTTGTCCAAATACAATTGCTTGTATTTCTTTTTGTATCTTATATAATTGTGCTTCTTCCTTTCCTTAAATTTATATTTATCAAACAGGAAGGTTACCTTCATATTAACTTGCCCGGAATCGGTTTTAGCGTGATAAGTTATTCGATATGAGCCATTTGACACCCAGACTCCTGTATGAATGTAGGCTACATGCTCCGACACGCCTGAATTATTACCTTCAGAATTGTTATCCTGAGCAGACACATAGACAGCAGCTGCTTGCAAAAGCAGCATTGTAAACAGGAGGATTATATTCTTTCTCCTACGGATTTTCATAACTGCACATTATAGGCCAATGATACTACAGCAAAGATTTTCTTCATATCTGATTTGCTGCAAAACTATATGTATACGTGATGAGATACAAGGATTTGGCGTTGCAAAACCGTTGCAACATGCACACAAGTAAAAAGAAAACGGGCCCACACGGGTCCGTTTCTTTTTTTAAATGACACAGGGAAACGACCCTTCTGTGTCAAAAATCAAACACCCAATTGGCAGGTTTCTTGTCAATACGCAGCAGATAATACTCACGGTACGGTTCCTGGAGCAATGAGGCGTATTTTCTGGTAAGGCTTTTGATGTCATCAAGCTTGGTTTTTATCCTTTCTGTATCTTTGTAACCGATGGCATTATATATTGCTTTCACTACTGATACGAGCGCGGCATTGTTGCCACCTTTTGGCGACCAGCATTTAGCGCCGTATTGCGTGTTGAAGAATTTATAAAAAGTGCCGTCAAGACCTACAAGCGATGCCATTACTCCATCACCTGACTTTAAGATATCCAACTTCTGCTGCATCCATTTCCTGTCAGGAAGATTGCTGGCTGAATATACAGCCGCATCAATCAGCGTCTGAATCCGATATGCTGACTCCTCATCTATCTCCAGAACATGTGGATTCTGCTGATTCTGCACCATCATCTCAAGCCGGAATTTCTCCGACTGACGGTTGAAATAACACTTTATCTCATAGCTCTCCTCAAAAGAAGGCTCCTCCCTTATACTCCAACACTCAGTGTCATACGTCCTGGGGTTATTTCTAATAGCCTTCATCTGGTTCTCAAAACCTTCAGGGTCCTCAAATATATTACCCGAATATACCGCCTCATATTTAGGGAGAGTAATGTCGCAGGGTTGTAAATACTCATCTGTCCCCTGTGACATAGCCGGCATAGCAAATGTCAGCATCAGGCTGGATATGGCCAATTTAAATACTTTTTTATTCATAGTTTCATTATTTATTATCGGATAAAGGTTTCAGCCTGACCTCATAGGTGCTTCGGTCAATCGGAAATTTCTGAGTCTCATACCCTTCGGCTTCAAACGTCAGATAGTTCTCTGTACTTTTTATTCCAAACAGCATAAAGAAACCGTCGTTAAAGTCACAATTGTAAATGGTAACCGCACGGTCCACAATATCGCGTTCACATACCCTCGCCTTACCTTTGATAACATTACCGTCAACATCAAGTACATGCCCGTTTATACTGCCGCCCGCTTTTGGAGCTAACGCTATTGGCTTGTGCGCCTCTTCAAGATTCTTACGATACAAGGAATCCAGCTGCTCACTGCTCAACTGGCTCAATTTACTAACCCTTTCAAGTGTAGAATCCAGTTTAGCCTGCAGTTCCGCATTGTCTTTTGCTGCGTCCGTCTGTTGGGCATTCACAGGAAAGCTAACCAGCATAGAAACAACTGCAAGCAACAAATACAGTATGATCTTTCTCATATAGCAATATAATTATTTAGGTCGTCTGTTCTATAAACGGAATTATAATGAAAATACGTCTTTCCGGTTATTTGTTTCATAGTGCGGCATCTGAATGCCGTACGCCATATGATATTTACATAAGATTTTCAAATTCAGACATATCTATTGAATCTACCACATCTGCCGCTTCACGCAGAGGAAATGGAATAGCCGGGCCCTCCGGGTGAGGTGTCACCTTTTCTTTCATCTTTATCCTTAAATATGTTTTATCAATAGGTATATCTACAGTCTCATATTTTACAGAATCAATAACTATCCTGTCTTTTGGGTTGACCAACTTGAAAGAGAATTTACCCTCAAAATCGGTGACAGCATGAGCCACAATACGGTCAGACGCATCTCTTTCAGTGAGAGTGACCATAGTCAATCCTCCACGGTCAGTAATAACAATACCGGAGATTGTATCACCTGCTTTAGGCTTACTCTGAGCAGACAGGAAAACCGTTGCTGTCTGTAACAACAGAATTACAAGAAGAACCAAATGCTTTTTCATAATTCACTGATTTTTGTGACAAATGTAATCATGCACTAATCATCAAAACAACAAAAAGGCGTTGCAAAACTGTTGCAATCACTTTACGGCCTTATACTTCGCTGCCAGTCTGCACAGCACATCCAGCTCCTCTATGAGTCTGGTTCGAAAACAGGGATCCTTCTGGGTACAAGGAAAGGGAGGTTTTCGGACCTCCCTTTTCTTGTACCCGCCGCCGGGGCCGAACCCGTTCCTTTTTTTAGTTCGCCACAGGAACCGAAGCAGTTTTAAGGGGGAAGAAGACGGGCATTATCAGGACTATGGCTATTACGGAGAACAGCATGCCGCTCATGACTCCTACCGCAAAGCTGAACCAGAACTGGTTCTGCTTGCCGTCAAACAGGAACGGGATCAGGCCCAGCACCGTACTCAGTATGGTGAGCATGGTAGGTATAATCTTGCGGTTATATGCCTTGATATAGGTCTTAAGTCCGGTCCTGCCCGATGCCCTGGCTATGGTGCGGTACTCACTGGTAAGGTATATACCGGCGTTGACCGTGATGCCGCACAGCATGATCATGGCTGCAAAACCACCCTGCCCGAACGATACTCCCAGCAACGGATATGCCAGGAACAGTCCCATAAAGCTTATAGGGATGAGCAGCACCACCACAAGCGGAACGCTGAATGACTCGAACATGGATGCGCATATCATGAATATGACCAGTACCACCACAAATATCAGAGCGGTACGCTGTTTCTGCTCACTCCACCAACGGTAGTTGTCGCCACCGCCGGCATGGAAACCCATGGGAAGCTGCTCGTTAAGCCGCTTTATCTGATCATGCTCCATCCTGGCCCTAAGGTCATATGAACCTATGAACTCATAACCCACCGATATCATGTACTCCTGGTTGTTACGCTGTATGGAGAGTCCTGTACGGCGCTTTTCGATCGACCCCAGGTCGTTCAGACGCGTGTTCATGCTGTCAACCATCACCATATCGTTGCGTATGTGCCACAGGTCATAATAGTCTTTCTCTGATGACACCAGGCGCACCGGTGTGTAATCATGGTTCTCATACACCCCCTTGCCTGCTCTGCTGTCATACAACTGCTCATTCAGATATGTGAGATAACGGTTCAGATTGGTTCCGTCACGGACCAGTTTCTCGCGGTCCAGATCCATATAGAACTCAGTGTTCACATAACTGCTATAGCCCGCCGTGAAACCGGCCTGTCCGTTCACGCGGCGGTTCAGCTTGAGCGTATCTATAAGGTCCTCGGCATACCGGTACAGCAGGTCATAATTGTAACCGTACAGGTCAATATGGTTTGACCAGCTGGTACGGTACACACTGTTACTCAGGTACTGGTCATTCTCATCCAGTGACGGGATATTCCAAGTGGCACCGCCATACCGGATGGCCTTGGCCCACAGACGCTGTTTGAGTTCAAACGGGAACCGTGTGTTCTGGAAAGCCTCCTTAAAATGTATCTCAAGTGAGCCTGATGTCCCGCTCAAACTGGTATAGAAGTCACTTATCTCATCATACTGCTGGAGCCAGTTCTCCATCTCCTTGACAATCTCGTTGAGTTGCTGCACGTTCTGTCCTTCTGCCAGATTGGCTCGTACATAGAGCACAATCTCACGTTTCTCCTCACTGCGGCTGAATGACATCCTGCCGTTGGAATGTTTCTGGAACAGGTTAAGCGTACCGCCCAGAGGATACTCGAACCAGGCCTTGTTACGCTGGTACCACTTGCCTCCTATGGTCTTGTTGTACAGACCCACCAGACCGCCTTTGCTTTCATTCTCCCACTTGTCCAGGTTCTTATGCCTTACCTGTGTGGGCAGCAACTGTATAGGTATGCCAAACAGCAGGATCAAAGCCACCACATACACCCATCTATGAGAGCGGCTCCATGCTGTCACGCGCTCATAGCGTGCGGTCTGGCGCACCAGACGACGGCGGCGCCTCATGGTATTGTTCACTACACCCTTGTTCTTAAGGGGCATATATTCCAGCAGAGCCGGCACGAACAGGAACGCAATCAAAATGGATAGCGTAAGGTTTATCACTATAACCCAGATAAAATCAGTAAGGTTCGCCCTGGAACTCTCAGGCAGGAAGAATACCAGCAGCAGGGCCGCGATAGTGGTAAGCAGGGCACCCGTTATTGAGAACATCACCTTACGGTCACCATAGTATGTATAATGGTCTGCAATGACTATTGCTGTATCTATTATTATTCCCAGTGATACCGTGATACCCGCCATAGAGTACAACTCTATATCCACACCTAACAGCTTGTAGAACACCACTGCGCTGAGCAGGTTCACTATAATTGTAAGCCCTATAACCGTGAGATATCTGAAACTGCGGCTTACCGCAAGTACAAACAGCAGCAGAATGGCTAATGATATAACAGAACGGAAGAAAATCTTCTGCATCTCATTGTTCAGGTCTTCCGATGCATCATATTTCAGCTTTATGGCATAGTTATCGGGCAACGAAGCCTTTAGTTCCTCCATTTTCTGCTTTACGGCATCGGTTACCGTTATGGTATTGATACCCTCAAGGGCAGTGACATATAGCGTAATGGTATTGAGTCCGTTGATACGGTTATATGAACGGGGAGTCTGTTCCTGGTATTTCACGGTGGCAAAATCACCCATATAATACATGCGTCCGTTCACCTTACTGACGGGAATGCGTTCCAGGTCACCCGTAAGGTCACGGGTCTTAAGGCGCACCAGCATCAGACGGTCATCCTTAATCTCCGTACCCACAATGCTGTTCTGGAAATAACGGCTCATTGCCTCGCTCAGATTGCTTGGACGCAAACCTACCGCCCTGAGCGAATTGGGGTCAAAAGTAAGCACCCACTCAAACGGCATGGCTCCCGATGTCTCCACGCTCTCCACACCCTCTATCTGTGACAGGGGAATAACCAGATGGTCATTGGCATAGCGTACAATTTCAATTGCCGGCATATCGGCATTGATGGTGTAACGCAGGATTGTCTGGCTGTTACGACCTCCGCCACCGGCCGATCCGCTGGGCTCAGGGCGGCTGGTACCTTCGGGCAGCTTGGATGCTATCTGACGCAGGCGGGTTGACACGTCAAAACGCGTGGTCTCCATATTGGTGCCCTTCTTGAAGGTCATGTCTATGTTACCGCCACCTTGATAAGAGTTTGCAACGATACTGCTTACGCCATCCACAGTATTCAATGCGCCCTCTATGACCGATGTCACCTCACTCTCAATGACGCGGGCCGAGCCATTCCCCGTGAAACCCACAGACAGCGAAAGGTTCTCCTGCCTGGGGCTGTACTCCACATTCAGAAGCGGGATGCAGGCGGCGCCCACCAGCATCAGCACAATCATCACCAATATTACAGAAAAAGCATGCTTTTTCATCGGTCAGTGCGCTTGTAGATTACGTAATAAGCAAGAGGTACAAAGAAGACGCTGACAAACGTACCGGCTATCATACCTGATATCAGTGCCAACGAGAGTGGGTATTGTAAATCACTTCCCATATCTCCGCGCACTAAGAAGGGTGCTATTGCGAGAATGGTTGTCAGTGACGTCATAACTATTGCTTTCAGGCGGCGGCTGCCTGCCTCAAGAATGGCACGCTTAAGGCCGTAACCCTTCTCACGCAGGCGGTTTATGGTATCCACCTTGAGTATGGAGTCATTGATCACTATACCGCACATAACCACCATACCGATCATGGACATCAAGTTAAGGCTCTCGCCGAATATCCACAGTATGCCCAGCACGGCAAATATGTCTATTATCAGCTCGCTCAGTATTATAAACGGCTGCACCAGACTCTCAAACTGCGCTGCAAGTATAAAGAACAGCAGCAGTATGGATATTACAAGCACGCCGCTAAGTTCCTTGATCATTTTGCGGTTGGTAAAGTAGGTACCGCTAAAGCTTACGTCAAAACGGTCATCATGACGCACCACCTCCTTAATCTTTTCCATAGCCTCACGGGCTTCACGGCCCTTAAGGTTCAGTTCAAGAGGATAGAACTCACCATCCACACCGCTGGCAATCTGTTTGAGGTCACGATTACGGGTCTCTTTGAGCAGGATCTCAAGCGGAACGCGTCCGCCTTGGGTATCAATGTAACTGCCCTGGATAAGGTCCTTGGCCTCCTTTGTGCCCACGCCTATCACCACAGGCATGGAGAAATCACCCTTGCTTATGCGCAACACCGAACTGGCGTTCATTGCATTCTGCAGATAACCCATTATCTGACTAAAGCTTACATCATACAGAGCCAGACGCTCCGGGTCAGTGATAAGCTCAATGTACTCGTTCCATTCAGGTTGTGGTATATACACCTGCGGCAGAGACTCACGCAATGCATATAGCAGTGTGGTAAGCTCATCAGGTTCAGGGGTCATGCCGTTAGTACGCTTAATACGGGCCACAACAGGCGCCTCCTTGTCTTGGAACAGCATATCGAATATATTACCCGATGCCTGACTGCTGTGAACAGCCTCCGGCCAATTGCGGCCTATGTAGTCACGGGCCTCCTGCTCAAAACGGTCAATGTCATCGGTGCTGCCGGCCTTCACGTAGATTATGGCCTCCGAAAGGCCTGTCTCGCGGGTATGTGACAGCGCAAACTGCTGAGCTCCCGTCATTGCGGTGTATTGCTCAACCATATCGGGGAACTGCGCCATAATCTTCTCGCAGCGACGGTTGTTCTCCTCAATGGGAATTCGCTCGTTCCACTCAATGTTGAGCAGCGTATCACTATGTGAGAGCGTAGGCAGTTTCTGCTTGTCCAGATTGATGAACAGAACGCCTATCAGCAGCACAGCAGCTCCGAATATGCCCCACATAACACCCCTGCGGCGGAAGAACCAACTCAGTATGCGATCATAGCCGGCGGTCATGTTACCTACGCTTATCTTGCTTATGAACTTGTTGGGAGTAAAGCAGGGCTGATTGCGGTAGAACCTGTAATAGAATACCGGTATTACCAACACTGATACTATAAGTGCCGAAACCAATGTTATGGTAACAGCCATAGCCTCGTCATAGAACAGCGCACCCGCAATACCGCTCATGAATATAAGCGGAATGAAAATGGCGCATGTGGTAAGCACTGAGCTCAGCATGGGAGTGAACACCTCCTGAGTACCATACACGCAGGCATCCTCCAGCAGCTCTCCCTTCTGCCATCGCTGCGTTATGTTGTCAATGGTAATGATGGAGTTGTCCACCATCATACCCAGGCCAAGCACAAGACCTGACAGCGATATAATGTTTATGGATATGTGCAGCACGTAGAAAAACAGGAATGACAGAATCAGTGCAGTAGGTATGGTAATGACCACCAGCAGCGGGCTGCGGAAATCCTGCATGAAGAAGAATATTATCAGACAGGCAAACAATGCACCGTAAATAAGGTTACGCACCATGTTGTTTATGGAGTAGTCCAACAACTCTGTCTGGTCACGGGTTATCTGGAATTTCAGGTCCGGATAATCCTTCTCAAAAGCCTCCATCAGCTTCTCTATCTCATCACGGAGTTCCGCCATACGGGCATCGGACCGCTTTATTACAGCCATAGTGACGCATTGCTTGCCGTCGGCGGTAATCATACCTTTAAGACGCTGCTGCTCCTCTCGCACCTGAGCCAGGTCCTTTATCTGATAGGTACGTCCGCCAAGCTTGAGCCACACGTTCTCCACATCCTCACGCGTAACAACGCTAGACTCAAAGCGCACGTCAAAACGGTACTCTCCGTCACGGATTGACAGTCTGCCCAATGTCACGTTGGCACTGTTTATGGCATTGCTCAACGCAGTCTCATTGGATCCTATGGCACGCAACTTCTCCATATCAGGCACAATGAGCAGCTGCGGGTAGAGCAGGCCCGATATATCCACCATAGCCACCTGCGGCAGCTGCTCCAGACGCCGTGTTATCACCTGACGGCAAAAATCACTCATCTCAAGCAGACGGGTACCGCCTGCGTGCTCACTCTCCCTGAGTGACACATTTATAAAGAAAGCGGGAATATCGGTTGCACTGGCACGTGCTATCATGGGGCGTTCCTCCTTGGCATCCCATCCGGCGGTAGCCTTGTCCACACGTTCGTTCACATCTATGAAAATGTAATCGGCATCGGCTCCGTACTCGAATGTCATCTCAATGAGTCCGCCGCCGTCCTTGGCGGTGCAGACTATATCCGTAAGGTGAGGCACCTGCACCAGCTGCGATCGCAGTGACTGCAGCATCAGGTCATTCACCTCACGTGCACTGCGGTCAGGTGACGTGACCTGCACCGTAATCTGCGGTATGTTAATGTCGGGCACCAACGATACCGGCAGCTTCCGTATGGCGGCTATGCCCAGCACCATAACCGCAATCAGCACCATAAGCACCGCTATGGGCCGTCTTGTCAATCCCTTGAACATAACCGGTTACTCTATTACTACTGCTGCGCCGTCACCAAGATTAAGGTTGCCGCTGGTGATAATCAGGTCACCCACGCTCATCTCCGCACCGCGGTCCTTGTTGGGCTCAACCACATGCTGCGTGGTATTTGACATAAGCACGTTCACGTAAGTCCATTCGGCCTGTCCGTCCTTGTAGCGGAACAGCACCTCCATATTGTCACGTATCACAACCGCGCTCTTGGGCACCACAAGCTGGTCAGGCACGCTGTTCTCTACCGTTATGCGCACGTTCATGCCGTCCATCAGCTTGTCGCTTCCGGGAACCTGAGCCGTAACGGCTATCTGGCCGTTCTGATCTACGGTGGGGTTTATGGATAGTATAGTGCCTTTCATCACAACCTCGGCATCCACAAAGGGTGACACCAGCACCTGCTGGCCCACACGCACAAACTTGTACTCGGTCTCCAGAACGCTGAACCTTACCAGGTAACGGCTGTCATCAATCAGCGTGCACAGCTGCCCGCTCTGTTCATGAACGCGGCCCTTAAGGCTGGCCACCTTACCGCTGAAAGGTGCCATAAGGTCACACTGCTTATACGTACGCTCAGCATTCTCAAGCGCTATCTGTGCATCTATGAAACCGCTGTTTATATATATCACTCGTTTCTGATCTGCCGGAATCCTGGCGGTATCGGCCAGAGTGTAGCCGTAATCCAGCAGACGGTCTGCCAGGTTCATCTCGGCCTTGTCATAAGCCAAACGTGCCTGCTCCAGCTGGCGGCGGGGCTGCTCCTTGTCGAGCGAAGCCATAACCTGCCCCTTCTGAACCTTCTGTCCGTCACGCACGTTAATCTGGGCTATCGTGCCCTGTGCCGCAAACTGAACCGTCACCTTGCTCTGGGCCTCCAGCTTGCCGTTGCACACCAGCTGCTTGTTGAACACCGTGCGCTCCAGCGGCACCACCGTGACCACATTCTTTTCGGCCGTATAACTGCCACGTGCCATCTGGGTAGTATCCTCCTTAGACTCCTTTTCTTTCTTACCTTTGCAGCCGCAAACACAAGTCAGGACTACTGCAAACGCCAATACTGTAGTAAAAACTTTGAGTATTTTCATAATTGTAATGTTAGCTTTTTAATTGAGAATTGAGAATTGAGAATTGAGAATTAATACGCATCGCATGGCTAATTTTCAATTCTAAATTTTATTTCACCATTTTATCAAATTCCGCACTTATGTCCGTGCCGGAGATATAGTCATAAAGCGTAGCCTTACGTATCCCGAAATAGTAGTTCCAGAAACTTTGCACCTTGCCCAGATAAGAGCTCACGGCATCGTCACGCTTGTCCTTAAGCTGGTCCAGCTGAGTCATTGTCATGCTGCCGCTTCCAAAGTTCTTCAATGCCAGCTCATAGCTCTCATCGGCCAGCTCCATCACACGTTTGGCAATCTCACACTGGCTGCGCTGGTCATTGAACTGCATCACCTGGGTATAGAGGTTCTGACGATAGTCTATCATATTCTGCTCCAGCTGGTTACGGGTGGTCTCAGCCTGAGCCTGCGCCATACGCACGCGTCCGCGGCCCTGCCCCCAGTCCAGAATAGGTATGTTAAGCTGCACGCTTACCACCTCCTGGTCCTTAAGCTGCACAAAGGTGTCATCCAGCTTGTTGCCCGACCCCGACATACCAAACCTGGCGTTAAGCTGTGCAGAGAGCCCGCGGTTGGCCTTGGCGCGGGCCACGCTGGCATCGGCCTGGGTATTCTGCACATCCTGGGTAAGCTGGAAAGAAGAGTTCTGCAGCGCACGCTCCAGCACATCGTTGTAATCCAGTGTCACATCGGGAATATCATAGTCTATTATTAGGTTAAGGTCTGTATCCTCCTGATAGCCTATGTAAGAACAGAGCCTGTTCATGTTGGTGCGCATATTCACTCGGCTGTTGCTCACGTTCAGGGAGTCATTAAGCACACGCACCTCTATCTGCATAAGCTGGTCACGGTTTATGGTACCCATTGCAAAACGGGTCTGCCCGGCCTCGAACAGACGCTTGCCCTCCTCAAAGCTCTTAACGGCACGCTCATAACTCTCCTTGGCGCTCACGCAGTTCCAGAACAGTTGTAATGTGGTCTGGCTCAGCTGCTCCATGTTCTCAATATACTGGCGCTTGGCTATCTCATACTGCTTGGGCTCCGTCTTCTTGCTCCACTTGAACTCATTATACCCCCAAAGGCTCTGGGTGTATGACAGGTATATGGGCTGTGCATAGTAAGTGGTCATCCTGTTGGGGCTGTACTGGTCCATGCGTGACAACTGGGTGTTCAACGATACACGGCCGCCTGTCCACGGAATGTTCTGGCTGAAATAGAGCGACAAGTCATTGTTCATGCTGTAATCGGCCACATAGTTCCATTCACCTGTCTGGTAGTTCTGGACCTTATTGAGAGTACGGTTAAACTGGCCCAATCCGGCACTCAGACTGAGCGACGGCAGGAACTGCGCCTTATATGAGCGGAAACTCCAGTAAGACGCCACAAAACTGTTACGGTTACTCATAGAGGCTATGGAATGCTCCTGTGCCAGCTGCACCACCTGCTGCATATTAAGCGTGCGGGGGCCCACAATCTGCGCCCGGCTTACTCCGCCCATGCATATGCATACAAAGAACATCACCGTTCTTAAGAAAAGGATCTTGCTTCGAATCATCTGCCAACAAGGTTAGTTAATAATAAGGTTATCGGTACAAAGGTAATGTATAATCGCTCCCACACTCAATCCGGAGCATAATTTTTTACATATTTCACATCTTTTTGGGCGTCAATACGGTTCAATTATGGATAAAAATACAAAACAACGTCAGAATGAGAAACTGACAGATGCCCCTATGGCCAGATCATTGTGGGCAGTAAGCATTACAGAAGGATTCAGCCGCATGGAATCCATAATACGCGATGTCAAAGAGTTGTCGGCGGCAGTCTGACGGGCGTTGAAGGTCCTCTCCACCCAGTTCATCCTGGATATGCCTATGCCTGTAAGCACACAACCCAGACAGATGAATGCATCGGCGGCTGCTGAATAAGCCCAGAAAGCGCCGCTCTGCCTGGAGGACTCAGGGTCAAACTGGAAAGCCGAAACAATAATGCACCCCAACCCTATCACACAGCTGGCTCCGCCCAGATTAAGCTGGTTGCGGCCACCTATGTAGGTATGATACAGGTCATCGTCAAAATAACGGTCATAGTTCTTGTCTGTCAGTTCCATGTTGTTATATTTCCAACGGAACACATCACCGTACCTATAGAGCGGACCCGGACCCGGTTCTACCAGTCTGTATGACCAGTTGATGTTGCCCACGTCATTCATGGGGAATGAAAGCGTCTGGCCGTCAGTAGTACGGATACTTACTCTGCCCGCAGGATCCATATCCTGCACATACCCCACAACCTTGGTGCCGTCTTTAAGGAAAACGGCATTGGCAGACTGTGAGAACGCCATAGGCATTACACCAAACAGCAGCAACGCTGCCATAAGCAGCCCCTTCATACTGCTTCTTACCGTAATAAAGTGATTAAACCTTTCCATATAATTCAAGACACTTAATGCCTTACCAAGACCTTATGATTGTTTATTATGTAGAGTCCGTCAGGCAGGCTTGACAGGGCCTGGCCCATAGAACAGTAAGTGCCTGTCTTTGTGCCAACCAGCGAATAAACCGTCACGGGGGCAGAATCCTTTACCGTAATCACCCCGTCCGATACGTCATATCTGTTATCGGCTATGAGAGTGCCGTAATCAAAATCCCAATTATCCATCCGGTCCCTGCCTTGGGATATCGAGTTGGGATGTGACTGGGCAAATGTAAGGTTCGTGGCCACAATGTCATTCTTGCCCAACAGTAGCCAGAATTCATTCTCATAACCTGATTCCAGGGCAGTATTATCACCCCTAACAGGATCATTCCAGGTAACATCCACGGCATACCACAGACCGTCATCCATTTTCACCTCATTCCACATGTGGTCCTCAGGCTTGGCGTTCAATGCCGTCCGCGCATAGCCTACGGCAAGAATGCAAGGAATGCCCAATTTATCACACAGCACCTTGAATGCGCGTGAATAGCCTTCGCATACAGGGCCGTCATCGCCTCCAGTTCCGCGCAGAGCGCTTATGGAACTGAATGATATATCCGGAAAATCATCCTTACCGCCTGCCAGGCTGTAGCAGTTATGCCTGGTAAGCCAGTTGTTCAGATAGCGCACCTGCTCATATCTGTTATTGTCAGGAACACTGTCCAGAATACTGCTCACCAATGCCTTGAACTCTTCCACCCCGTCTTTTACAGCCTTGGCGGTACGGAAGTTCTCAATCCTGTAGTCAAAACTGTTGTCCTTTATCTTAAACAGTATGTAAAACGTATATTGAACGGTATCCCTTGCGGCGCACTGCATAAAGTTCCAGCTGTAGCTGTATGATGACCCCCAGTTAATGCTGTTGCCTATCCAGAACGCATCAGGATTGTCATAGCTCATGCACATGAACAGGTACGGAAAGAACGTGCCCACTTCATTCCTGATTGGAAGCACATACTCATTGATATCATTGTTCACGGCCGTCAGGGCATACTGCTGCTTGGCATACGGATCCATATAATCCACATCCGTAGGAAAACTGTATTCAATCTTACGGGTTATCTGGGTAATGACTACGCTGCATGAATTCTCACCCGGATGAATGGCGTTGATAAAATCAGATTCCGGGTCCGACAGACAGTTGCTCCCGCCCGCTATCACCTCACGTACCATATGGCAGTAGCGGTTATAGAAATCAACCAGGTAATCGGGCATATTGTGAATACGGTCTATCCACTTGATAGTGTCAGGGGCGGCACTGTCCATTTCCGGCGCCCTGAAAGACACACCGTCATCACACGCCCACTCTATAGATGACCTCAATTCCCTCAGATCAATCACGTGATCATCCAGAGTCACAAACGCCGATTGCGGCTGGGCAAAAGCATCCGGTGCAACAAGCATTAAAAGCAGCGTAGCTGCAGCCTTGAATAGGTTAGTATTTTTTTCCATAGTAACGGTCTTATTCTATCAGGACCTTGCGGCCATTGTTTATGTAGATACCCTTGGGCAACTCTTTTGCTGCGGGTTTAATGTTCAGCACTCTCCTGCCGTCCATCATATACCATACATCAGGCTGGGTATTGTCAGGTATGGTACTAATGCCTGTGGGTGGATAGGTTCCTCCAGGGCTTACGCAGCGTACATTTGCTTTCCAACCGGATTTGGTAACACCCGAATCAGATGTGAAACGGAATGTCAGGGCGCCGTCCGAGTTGGTGGCGGTCACCGAGCCAGGGCCGTCCTTTCCGGAATACGAACCTATCATAGTTGCATCAGTTGAAGTTCCGTCATAAATGTAGAGAAAATCCCAACCATTTTCTGTTTCAAACTCACTGAACACGGCTTCAAGAGGGACTCCATTCATATCGGGTAGGAAAGTCATGGTGATATCTTTTCTATCGCCGTAATTTCCATTGGGACCTCCGTCATCAAAGAACTGGATGTCGGTAACCTTTATTATAGTATCCTTCATGCAGTATGCATTAAGTACATTGATGTAGTCAGGCATAAACTTGGTGTCTGTCTCGCCGTCAGCATTTGTCACAGTAAGGCGCACATCGTATGTACCTGCCTGGTTGTATGTCACCGTAGGGTTTTGATCGGTCGATGTAGCAGGTGTGCCGCCCTCAAATTCCCAGTTCCAACTTACAATTTGTCCGCCCCATGAGTTATCAGTAAAGTGTACCGTACCACCTAGATTCACTGTAGCTGCATCCAAATCAATAATAGCACAGATTCCCTCAAGAGGAACCAATTGAACATTTAAAATCACTGTTTCATAGTCATTAACAGTAACCACAGTATCGATTGGTTCATACCCCGGCTTGGAAACCCTCACGTTATAGGTGCCGCCCTTTACGGGACGGTGGAAATCACCGCCTGGCAGTTGTGTGGTAACAACTGAATACTGGTCATCATGGCCTACCAGCGTGATGGTAGCACCACCTATAGGAGCACGGCGTGTGCGGATAGCCCTTTTAGGAGCGCTTTCTGCATCTGTTACTGTGCCGTGTATGCCGTATAAGCACTGGTTCATCAGTGCAAAGAGGCTGTTCTTGTTTATGTTCCAGAAATTTGGCAACTGCGATGCACTGGGGCATCTGGTGTCTGAACACTCAATGTGAATTGACTTGCACTGTGTATATCCATTCAGAAAGTCCTGTATGCTGCCTGATATCATATACCATTGAGCTCCGTTGGTGACTCCGTTGTTGTAATCTGTCATATAATTTGACTTTACTTCATGTGCCAGGTCTGCATATTCGTGGCTAATAAGCTGGAACCATGCATCGTCTGGATGCAGAGTGTAGGTGTTGTCCCAGGGATAATTCACAACCTCGGCTCCACTGCAGTATGTGGCCGCCATTGTAAACTGAAGGTCTTGTGCAAACTGCATAATCCACTCAGTCTCTTGTTGGTAAGGATTGCCGTCAGGATGTGGGCTTCCATGCGGATCGGGAAAGTTCCGGTTCAGGTCCACACCGTTTGCGTTGGCACGTGTGGCACCGTTCATGGTGTTGTTCCCGCCATGATAGGTGCCGTCCGGGTTCATATTGGGGCATATATATAGGTCTATGTTCTCCAGCACGTTGGCACACTCCGGCAGAGTGGGATTTTCCAAAATATAGTCTATAAGGCGGAGCATAAGCATCCAGGCAACAGTCTCATCGCCGTGAATGACAGCGTCGTAAAAGAATCTGGGCTTGCCTTCACCTGAACCGTTATTGATGTGGGCCACCAGCAGCTTGCGTCCGCTGGGCAAGGTACCCAGCGTGATAATTTCACACTTGTCAGGATGATCGGTGGCAAACTGGTACATCATGGCCTCATAGGCCTCATATGTGGGATACTGGTCCCAATCGGCATAGGCGTTACCCCTGCCGGCAATCATGAGTGCTGCCATAAGCAGAACCCGGAAAAGGAATTGTCTTGTTTTCACAACAAAAAAGGATTTGATTTCTGCACGCAAAGATACCTATTTATGCTTGTTGTTCAAGCACAAATCACTTTTAGTTTCGCTTGTCAACAACCTTTACGCCCGGATAAGCATCCTTATTGAATGTTACCAGCTCCTTGGTTGCACCGAATTTCACATCACGTATAGTCAGGGTTACACCCTTTTCCTTTGTGCTCAGGCTTATAGGATGGAAAGTTCCCTTGGCAATTACAATATCCATCTTCTTGGGCGCATCCTTATCCTTGTTGGTTTTGGATTTCTTGCATAATAAATACCACGCATCCCCTGTCTGTTTGTCAATCGTTATATCATAACCGGCCGAAATATCCCACAAAACCGTAAAAATCCTTTTCATAATCGTATTTTTTATGTGATATCTTTCATGGGCAAAGGTAGTTAAAATCCGTAATCCCTAAAATAGCCAACGCTCGGACGCGTTAACACCATTTAACAAACAGAGGGAGCTATTCTCATCCTTTCACATTACATTTGAACCATATATTTGAATTACTAGTCATTATGAAAAAGATTCTATCTGTTTTATCAAGTTTGTGCCGTGCATGCATTTATGTATTGCCGGTTGCAGCTGTAATTTCTTTTACAGCATGTGATGAAGAGAAAAATGCGGTTGAGATTCCGGCTAAGCTGGAGATACCCGAAGAGAGTCTGTCGTACTTTGAACACGGTATCAGTTTTGCCGCTACGGCTGCCGATGGTATTGTTACCATAAAGCTGTCATTTACGTCATCCATAGACTGGAGCGTAACAATCCAGGATGCCAATGACGGAAAACCCATTACCTGGCTCACCGTTAATCCCAGTTCCGGTTCGGCAGGTCCCACCGCTATTACCATCACGGCCCAGGACAATAAAAGTGAGAAACCGCGTAAGGCAAAGATTACCATCACCTGTGGCTCTGTCTCTCAATCCGTTTATGTGGTCCAGGCTGGCATAAAGAAAGATATTATGGTTGAGTCACTCACATTTGACAAGACAGAACTGACTATGAATGTGGGCGATACATATACGCTTACCCCCATATTCACTCCAGAGGACGCTGTAAATAAATCCATTTACAGCTGGACCTCAACATCACCCCAGGTAGTCTCTGTTGATGATAACGGTCTGGTTACTGCACTGGCTCCCGGTCAGGCACAGATCAAAGCCGCACTGGATGAACAGGGTACCATTGTGGCTGTGTGTGATGTTACCGTTCAGGAGGAGGTTTCTACCCCAACTCTGCCCGATCCCGCTCCTGACGGCTCCGTGAATCTTGGACTTAGCGTATATTGGGCCATCAGCAATCTTTCACAAAGCGGACTATGCGCCAATGCTTCGGACTATGGTGATTTCTACGCCTGGGGCGAGGTGGAGCCACATTACACCAGCCAGGATCCCCTTACATGGAAGGATGGTCTGTCAAGTTACTATTCATCAGCATATAAGTGGTACAATAACGGCAGATCCAACCAACTTACCAAATATTGCAGCAATTCCACCTATTGGAGTGGAACCGGTGATATGGACAACAAGACCGTACTTGACCCGGAGGATGATGCAGCTCATGTAATACTTCAGGGTAACTGGCGTATGCCTACTGAAACCGAATGGCAGGAGTTGATAGACAATTGCACATTAACCTGGACTGACGATTACAACGATAACGGCATTGTAGGTATTATAGTTACCGGTAAGAAGACCGGCTTTACCGACAGGTCCATATTCATTCCCGCCGCCGGCGACTATTACGGCACCAATCACGCTGTTGCCGGAGAATTTGCCTGGTACTGGGCATCAAATGTAAGTGAAAATAGACCCGACATAGCTAAAGCATTCAGCGGCCATTGGGGAAGTGCATCTGTTGCAGGCAATGAACGTTTCTTTGGCTTTTCAATCCGTCCCGTCACGGAGTAAAACATATTTCTGACGCAATGAATAAAGTTTCATCTACTTTTAAGCGTATGCGCAGCGTGATGCTGCTTACTGCAGCTGTATATGCTGTGATGGCTATTACTTTGCTGGCCGGATGTGAGAATAATGACACCAATGGCTACATTGTTGACTGGTCACCTGTGAATATATACATTTATGCCACTGATGCCGACGGGAAAAGCATAATACAGCCTGATATGCCCGGCATGTCACTGACCTTTAAGGGCCAGACTTATACCGTAATGGACTGGAGCCAAAGGGACAGCATACACACAAGAGCTTACCTGGCAATAATGTACGGGTTGTTTGCACAACCTGTTGACACTACGGCATATCCGCCTGAATACAGGCTGTACTTTGGCGAGATAGACGGTGCTGCCGATATGGATGAGGACATTATACTGAAATGGCCCGACGGAACAGTGGACGCCATACACTATCACTGCTCAGACCACAAGGAGAGCAGGCCCCCCAAATGCAACCGCAGCTGGAAACTGAACGGAGAAACGCATGAGGGCAGTGAGTTCAGGTTCAGCGGCAAGAAGCTGCAATAACCTGGATACCTAAGTCAACTGGAACCCGTAAGCTACAAATAAATCAACATTTTATATAAGATAGTGAAATTACCGGATTATACGGTCTATTATTTCCAGCTTGGCCTGTGAGGGTTCCTCATACGCATTGCACTGGCGCAGGTATTCCTTAAGTTCGGTAAAATCTGAACCATATAGGTTGTCGCTGAATTTCTGCAGCTTGACCATGACGTTTATGTATGCACCAGGATCCTGCTGACGGGACAGTTTGCGTAAGGCCAATAGATAATCCTCCCTAAAGACTGTTGGAACAATTATGCGCGTCTGGTCAGCCTGGACAAGCTCCGCGTTCATCATTATGCGTGACACACGGCCATTACCGTCATTGAATGGATGTACCTCACTTATCATGAACATCATGAAAATGGCACGCGCAAATGGGTCTTTCAATGCAGAATAGAACTTGTAGCCATAGTTTAAAGTTCCTTTTACGAGGTGATAGTCCACAAACTCAGTGTTTCCTGCACGGTTGTTAACAGTCTTGAAAATGCCTGGATTAAGGTGCGGACGGCCACTCAGCAATACGGAATGGCGAGATTGTAGTATGGAGTACAACTCATCAGTTGATGTGGGAACACGACTCATCTCCACACGGTTGGAGAGTATCCTGAAAGTGCCTAGTATATCATGCGAGTCCTCATCGCGGCGGGGAATGGGGATTCCGGAATCAACAATCTGCTTGGCCTCATCTATCTCAAACTCTGTTCCCTCTATATAATTGGAGAAGTAACTCTCAAAGAAAGAGAACAGTCGGAACGATTCCTCATCACGGTTACGGTTGGCACGATACACAAAGTATTCGTCCTTAATGGCATTAAAAAGAATCTCAAAAAGGTTGATACGGTCCTTGTCAAACGGCATACCGGCCGCCATTGCTTTGGCTGATGGTGTAGAAAGCACATCGGCTGAATGCGTAGCCAGCAAGGCAGATATTATCTTGTTGATTTTTTCAAATTCCTGTGCCATATCCAACCGAACGGAAACCTGCCTTAGATGGTCACGGTATGCGTTGAGTTGATCCTCGCCTCCAAGAAGAAGTATTTTTTCCAGTTTGTCTTCAATCTGAGCTATGGGCAGTGTCTTGGACTTGTGCTCTGTCTTTCTTGATATCTGCATATTCTCAAGCACCCAGCGGTATTCACTGGCAATGAAAATGCCGTTATACGGCATATCGCCTTCATCGGCGGCAGGTCCTTTGATCAGATTAATTGTTATGCCCGGAAGATCTGTGACACGTTTGCTGTATGAGGCAGTAAGAAAGAAATCACCTTGGGGCGTGGGACGCATCTCCTGCGCGCTACGGTGGCTTATTATTGCTCCAGGATAGCGCCATACCAAGATGTCAATGATATTGCGTCTAACTATGGATTCAAAGCTGTCAACAAGGTTTGAAGTATAAAGACGAGGGGCAATCTTTTTGAGCCTGCCCGATTTCACCATTGCTGATATCTGCCTTGAAACATTGGGATCAGAGGATGCAAATATTATCTCTTTTGTAACATCAACCTTGCTTGTCATACAAATTTTATTGGTTAAGACTATGCAAATATACAAATTTTATAGACTAAAAGGTTGTGTATGATAAATTTTGTAGATTATACACTTTAAAATTCATTTCAGGCTAGCTTGCATCAGTGAGAAGTAACAAACAGTTTTTTGAAGGCCAAGAAATTATGTCTCATCTTACAAAAGTATGGACCCGTCGATCAACATTATTGGCCAAATACAATCCCTATTATGAAATCTTCGGGGATGAAGCCCCAGTAACGGGAATCGTATGAGTCCATGGCGTTGTCACCTACTGCAAAATAATAGTCCTCCTGGAACGTGTATTCTGTAATAGTATCGTCCAACGGTTCTCCTGTTTCATACTCAATCACCTGACAATACAGCTGGCGCGTAAAGTCATCGAGAGGTAAAGTCAGGCCCTTGGCAGGTACTGTCAGAGGCCCCCAGTTCTTGATGTTCCAACCGGGCCTGGACAAAGGAATAACGTCATAGCATTGTCTCCATATAAACAAGCTGTCAAACATCCACCGTAGTTTCTCCTGCTCCTGAACCACCCCGATTGGCCTCAAAACCTTGTCATTCCAGCAATGTCCATCCACCGCCCCTATCCTATCGCCGGGTGTACCCAGCACCCTCTTGCAGAACACATTATTTATCATGAATTCTATCTTATTAATATTGTCATAACCATGTGGATTATTAAAACAAATTACATCTCCTGGACTAACTTTAGAAAAGCCAGGCATTCTAAAGCAATTCAACTGCGCATGGTTTTCAAATTCAAACCTAGTGTATATTCTCCCACCCATCAACAACTTGTTTACTTTTACTTTGTTGCCTGGCATCAAAGAAGGGGCCATAGATGAAGATGGAATAATAAAACTGTCACAAAAAAAAACCTTTATAATAACATGGGAACAAAATAAAGACAGTATCAACAAATAAATAATCAAAAAGGATCTACATATTATACTTATTTTTCTTGTAACAGATTGCTTCATTTATCCGATAATTTGGAATGAAGTTGATTTAACAATAATGTTTTGATATTCGCTTCATTCTTTGAATTGAACTGTTCAATGCTTCTAAGCATATTATTAAATCTAACAGTATCATTATTTGCCAAATAACAATCTGCCAAACTACATAAAGGGGTAAGATGGTTTGGAGCGATACAAAAAGCTCTCCAATAATAATCCTCAGCCTGAGAATAATAATGTTGTTTCATTGAATTATCTCCTAATTTCATGTAAAATGCAGGATTGCCAAAATGGGCAACTCCTATATTTAATACAGAATCACTCTTAGAATAATCTTTTATCTCAGATAACGAACAACCGTATTCATAAAGAAATACAGCAGAGAAATCAATACTCCCAATCTTTTCGGCACATAACTGTGCGTATTCCTTATAATTTCCAGCATTATACATAATGCGTTCTGTTTTCCATTCGGAATAATCATCTTTATAACTTCCATTTTTCTTTAATAAGCAAACAGATGTAATAAAATAAAATGCTAACAAACTGGAAAACGGCAAGGGCAAGTCAATCCTGCTGTCTGATAAAGCAGCACCTATGCAAACAGACATAAACAATTGGAATTCTAAAATGCTCATTGAATATGAAAAAAGGCTTGTTATCTGCAATGCTATCAAGCCAAAATATAACGGTGAATTACGTCTCTTGAGAATTATTGCAGTAAATACAACAACGCCGATATAAAAGAACAATGTAATTATACCCGCATCAATTGCAATTTGAAGGGGATCGCAAAAAGCAAACTCCGAACTACCAGCTAACATACATTGATTAGCTATTTCATGTGGTATTTCAAAATAACCATCAGATAATGGAATCCCATCTCTAAAATAATCTAATTGCTCATTTGATGCTAAAGCTTGGTAGCTGCCTACCCCCCCACCTTTGAAACAATTGTTAATCAATATCATCAAACCTATGCGGTAAATAAATAAACGACCATCTGCCGATGGACGTTTCCATATATAAAGTATGATAAAAAGGATTAAAGTCAACAGGACAACTATTCTTTTATGATTGGAAAACCATATCCTTAAATACTCATAATACTGTGTAAATATCAAAACAGTACATATTACTACTGATAAGTAAGCAGAACGACAACGAGTAATTGTAATCAACAAAAAGGAAACATAAACCAGGACTTTTAGACATCTATCAAACCAAGCCACATTATTCCCTTTAGATAACACCAAAGCTGTCAAAACGCTGAAAGATAGAGCCAGAAATCCTCCATATGGATTGGGATTCATAAAGGAGCCTGTCATTCTGAATAACAGATGTCTTGATTCTGAAATGCCTGTCAGTTGCAAGATTCCTAGGACAATTTCAATTATTGTCAATACCACTATTACATAAATCGCAAGTTTTTCTATTAGTTTGAAAGGAAGAAAGGATACAATCGTCATCATTAATAGGCAATAAGAAAATCTTGTCATATAATAGTCAACTATACTGTCATGACATTTAATACATACTATAATGAAACTGATCATAAGAGACGTAACCGTAAGAAACATACATATTCCCGCCGCCCTACTAGAGTATGAAATGTAAGATGTGTCGTTACTTTTCATTGTATGATTTTTGTGATAACAATTCAAAATATGCATCCGTCATTGTCGGATCCATTTTGTCTGGAGTAAATACATCAAACACTCTTAATGAGTTATCCAAGACAAAATAATATGGATTGTTCTTTTCATCCAAAGGCATAAGAGCATCAGAGACATTATAGAATGAATATTTTTCAGAACCAGAAATATTGGAACAATAAACCCTCATAGAATTAATGTCGGAGTAATTTCCTAACATTACCAGATCGACATCTTGAGATGCATTTTCAAAAAATTCTATTGCTTTGCTTATGGCATAGAATACACATTGTTCACAATCATATTCACTAAAACGGCAAAAAATCATAGTTTTATTCCTATTTTGTCCTTCAAATAGTTGCTTTATATCAATCTCAACATCTTTTGTAATATCAGACAGAATAGTACCTTGAAGATTCGTTCCATTATTCAGGAATGAATCATTTATTGTCATTGCATCATGAGCCCTTCTAACACCATCTTCTTTTTCGACTTCTGTATTCAAGCACATTAAAGCAATCTTATATTTAATATTTTGCCATAGCAAAAAAGCATTAAATAAAACAAGCAAGCAAAATGTTATAAATCTTACAGTACTAGAAAACCTCATATCATTATTATTTTTTATTGAGCTATAACTTCATAGAAAAACAAAATCGGATTAGAATCTGCAGACAAATCCATATAAAGCAGATTTAATTCTTCAGTAGCTCCCGATTTCTCAAACAAATTATCCTTGAAAATCATTACTTGTGATGCATTTACACAACAAACCAAGGTGTTATCAGAATATCTTGTTATAGGATAAGAAAAAAAAGATAATAAAGGAGAGTTGAAATAATTGGAAACAGATTTGGTCGTTTTTGTATTATGATTATAAATCAAATCAAACATGAGTTTTGAACTCATACCACGATAATGAATATATGAATAGTCTTTCAATTCAATAAAATCGCCATCAAAGAAAGGATAATCTTTTCTGATTGATTCGTACTCATCTTGTGTTTTAAATGAAAAATCACTTGCGCTATGAGGCTTAAGTATCAAACTGTATTTAGCCGTCACTCCATCTTTTCCCATCACATAAATCATATCATTGAAGTTTACATTACAATACAGTGTGTCTCCATAGTTATAAAGATTATAATTTCTCACCATATGAAAATCCTCACCAAAATATGCATAGCCAAACAAATATTTTATATCCATTTCTATATCTTTCAGGGCGAAAGAATAGCAATCGTATGGCTTATAACCACGATAATAACGGTTACTTATATTGAACATGATATTTGTTGTATCCATGAACTCAAATGAATTTGCAAACAAATCGGTATTGATTTCACTAACATAGCTTCCGCGTTCATTAAATAACATTATATGGTTTTTTAGTTCATCAAAAACAGCAATTTTGCCATCTGTTCGTTTTGTGACATATTTAATTCCAATATACTCATGAGGCCCGTTTCCTATTCTAGAAATCCGACCTATATATTTCCCGTCATAATCAAACAAATAGATAGCTTTTGCATTTTTCTTGTCAACTACGATTATTGTGCTGTCACCAAATAATACCTGATCAATTTTTCCTATCAAATTGTCCTTTGTCGTTTCTAATTTAATAAAACGAACCATATCCAAAGCCTTATCCCGCGGTATTGCATTTCCACTCTTAATGTCATACATGATTGTATCCATATTGGAATAATCAGCAATCTGATCAATTTTATTTATTCTATTGCAAGACAAAAAGGTATATGCCTGTATAAAAAGGAAAAAGAATCCTAGCAATTTTTTTTTCATATTTCCATTATTATTCTGAATGGTTTCGCCAAAATCCATATTAAGAATCATATTGATACACTTTTCAAAATAAGAATAATAGCGAAACCAAACAACTTCCAATTATTTATCAATCAACACCAAAAGCCATTTTATAGACCGGTATTCTTCCTTTCATAGTCACCGCACAAGCATCGTAATTCTCACATCCGCCTATAATCACATTCGGATCATTGGCGCTACAAGATTCACAATTCTTCACCTTCCAATTATCTCCCGGTAGCGAAATCATAAGGCAATAATTATAACTGTTCGTATTATAACCAGATATTGAACAATCATAATTAACATCACCATTTGCATGAGCTTTCAACCCACTTATCGTTCTGTCATAATCAATTGAAGTTTCCAAACCTATCTGTAGTTTTTGGTCTTTTGTGGAACCTACATTTATTTGTCCATCAGATAATACTACTGGGTTACATGAAGTGTACATAACATCATACTTGTAAGACTTTATAACATGATTTTCAATGTATTCTGTCATCCAGCCAATAAGACCGGTTGGCCAAATAATATGAGCATCAGCTTTTACATCCCCTGTTAACAACTGTTTAACTTTTCCATCATTGATAGAAAAAACACAAATATTTACGACTGACAATAACACTAATGAACCACAAATTGTCAGCATCTTTAGTATACTATTCTTTTTCTTCATCTTATAAAATTAAAATGTTAATAATTCACTCCAATTATGGAGAAAGACAGTAGCTAATCCTGAATTGTCAAGATTATTAATTACGAATAATCATTCTCTTTAAAACTCAATTTTTCTATCTTTGCAGCGTTCAGTTTTAAGGTTAAACTTTGGACCTGGACGGAGAAGGGATATTGACAGCGAACTTTGCAAGGGTGGAGCCGTCTTATCCCTTCTCTTTTCCAAATCCGGATACTTCTCTCTTTCAGTTTTCAGTCACATAATTGGTTAGCAATCAACTTCGTTTAAATCTGCCTTGAAGCAATCCGATACATACCTTGGAGTCTATGCACCGGACTGCCTCAGGCAGAAAAGCAATATTTGAAAATCGCAAAAATGTATTCATTTCACCACCACTCCATATTACCATCGTCATCCACTATGAACGGACGCTCATCGCGTCCACGAGTGTAGTTCCTAAGCCAAAGCAACGTATTCAGGGGTACTTTGTCATAATGAAGGCTATTCCCTTGGGCATAGCGGTAACCCAGGGAGTTCCAGTCACGGCCGTCATAATAGAACAATTCGTATTCATTATCCGGACAGACATCGTTGTCATCGCTGCGGGGTACTATCCTCACGAATGACACATAGCCAGGACTGCCAAGGTCCATTCCTACCCAGTTGCCATCAGGCTGGTTTACTTCAAAATTTGAAAGCAGGTTTCCGTCATAAGCACGGTCTATTGCATCCTGTCCTGCCTGCGGCACAGCAATTCCATGACCTTTTACCGGAACACCAAGGGCATCCATGAACATTACTTCGGCCACACTGCCCCAGGAACCATCGGGCGAAAGGTAACGCCAGTATCGGTAAGGACGTTCCGCACTGACCGGAATCATGTCAGGGATATCGGTACGCTCTATCGTGAACAGGGTGACGGCATCGTTGAAATCACGATGGTCAGAGCACTGGATCCTGCCGCCAAGTATGCGACGGCGCATATCCACCACATTGTATGACTCGTAATATTTCCGACGGATGTCCATAGCGCGTACCGGACCGTCTGATGTATAATGAATTGTACGTACACTACCGTCCTTGCACAGAATGAAAGGATCGCTTATGGGCACAAGTCTCTTTCCGTCATAACCCAAAGCTACATAGAGCATATTGCGTCCCATATTCCTGAAACAGGCTTTTCCGTGTTTGACACGACCGTAATCCAGCACATGCCATTCGGGTCCCGCCGAGTTCACTGCCATAGCTATATATACGTAGCTGTCTTTAAGCCTTACATCACTGAATATTTCCACCTCCACATGGGATGTCCTGAAATAACGGTCAGTCACATCCTGCTGACACAATTCGAACGGGTGAATATAATTTGCAGTATTTCGGTATTTTACGCGGTCACGGTTTATGGAATATGTCTCCCTCCATACTTTTGGCACACGCTCGTACGGATAGAACGGCATACCGGCCGGCATGATGAGGGAATTAATTGTAGGAACCTCCTTACCTTGATCGGACAGGAAAGTGAACCAGCTGTGACCGTCATGATTACGTCCCCATACCGGCACATAATCCACAACTGAAGGCAATCCAAGACTGCGGAACACGGCGGTTCCCATGGTCACATAGTCATGGCAGCTGCCGAATGTCATGTGCGCCCATGTGGATGCACTACGGAGCGGTATACCGCTACGATCCTCCCAAAGCACACGCGGAGAGTTCTTGGTATGTATCTCATTGCGTACAATATCTATTGCCCCATAAACGGACAATCGGCGTTCATCATCCATTGGAACGGCACTAATACTGTCAGAGAAATATGCGGAAAGCGTGTCACGCCAATCATCAAGTAACTGCAGGTCTGTCACTTTATATGGCAGGATCCAGTCCCTGAACTCCTCAAAACTCAGATGCTTTGCCCATGGTCGAGTACACCATTCATGGAAAGCCTTGTCTATACTTGCTATAAGGTAATCTGCAGTTATTATCTCCACATCCGATACAATACTTCCTGACAAACCTGCAAACCGGCTGTCACTGATCTGGCGTAAGGTATCCCTCTGCCACTCAGGGATCCGGCCCATTCGTTGTATGGCAAGCGCCGCCTCATAGTAATCCGCTACAGACTCTTTATCGGAATAAGAGTAATGCCCGGGCATATTCATAATAAGATACTTTGCAGCGGCTAACTTGGACGGATCCCTGTCCTCATGACGATAGTGGTCAAGGACCCGTTCAAGTTGCGACCGGTTCTCTCCGGCAGCCCTCAACGCGTAACGCAAGTACATTTGGTCCCGGTTACAGGCACTCAAGAGTGTCAGGAGAACACATGAGACCGAAGCCCCAATTAATCCAAAGTTGTTCTTCATGATTCAGACCGGGTTGTTAAACCACTTATTCAAATATGGAGAATGAATAGTGTCAATGGATATGTATTGAAGTGCCCCATCCTTTTGAAGGATGAACGGGTCCGATACAGGCACCAGTCCCTGTCCGTCATAACCAAGCACAATATAAATTACTTCACGGCCCATATTATGGAATACCGCCTTATTACGTTTCAATTTGGCAAAATCCACTATTTTCCAGCCGTCCGGTTCAGGACCAGCATTGGCAAACGACTGGTCCTGAACAGAACGGATGGCCGAAGCAATATAGACATAACTGTCTTTTAATCTGCTACGGTTGTGCTTTTCAACGGATATAGAAATATCAGATGAAAGAAAATATTTGTATGTAACGTCTTTTACCGTCAAATCAAAAGGATACACATATTTGGCATGCTTAATATATTCCAGACGGCGTTCATCTACCGCGTACGTATTCCTGAACACCTTTGGACCACGCTCATAAGGAAAGAACGACCACCCTATCTGGGTTGCCAGATCCCATTCCGACGCAAGCTCATCACCACGGTCGGACATGATTACAAACCAGCGTGTAGCCGCCTCATAACGAGCTCCTACCGGAGTCTCGTCAAGAACAGCAGGGATACCCATGCTACGGAATGACAAGGCGCCCAGCAACGCATAATCCGGAATGTTACCGAAAGTCTGCCTGGGAAGCAGATATGAACTAAGCAACGGCAGACCACTAGCTGTATAAAGACCATGACGGTTCACCTTGTTCAGTACCTCGCTGCGAATCATATCGGCCACTCCCATTGTGGTATTATACTCTACATCGTTTTTTATGGGATGTCGGAAACCGTCTCCGAAATGCAACAATAATGTGTCACGCCAGTAATCCAACTCCTGGAATTCTACTGCCTTGTAAGGCAAAAGCCACTCCAGATATTCCTCAAACGTCAGTTGTGATGCCCAAGGCATGCTCTTCCACTGGCTGTATGAAACGTCTATATTGTTTATAAGGTATTCTTTACTGACAATCCTTGTATCTTGCACCGTATTCTCACGCAGATTGCCGTATATGGCATTTGACAGATGCAGTAAGGAGTCGCGCTGCGACTCTTGAGACAGCGAACCGTCTGCAAGTATACGGGCAGCATCATTATAATAAAGATAGATGGAATCCCCGGCATAAGAATAATGAGCTGGCATATTCTTGATAAGGAAAACCGCCGCAGACAGTTTCTCCGGCACAGGATCCTGGGTTCTGTAGTGTTCAAGGATGGCCTCGAGGTCTGGCCGGTTCTCACCGGCCGACCTGAGCGCATATTCCAGTTCAGTATTTCTACTTTTACAGGAAAAGGCTGCAAACAAGGCCATCATCATCATGATGGAAAATTTTAGCATTAACTGTTAGTATTAGGTTAATAACAAAATAAAAAAGCCACATTTTTAAAATCTGATTCCGGATTCTAAAATGCGACTCAAAAATTGCTTATCGGCGCAAATATAGGGCACTGATTTGTTTTGTGCAACATTTTTTCAAAAAATATTCTCTATTTTCATTAAAAAGGCGGTTATTGGACCCGGAATTGAAACAATCTGCTTAATTTTGGAGTACTAAAAGCAATTATACAAATGAAGAAAGCAAACTTGATGCTGCTCCTGGCAACCATGCTGACAGCATGTGCAGGCCAGAACAAAACCTACTATCTGCATGGAGGGTTCAAAGACAACTCCGGCGGCATGGCGTATCTTATCTGTTCAGGTAAGGTGATTGACTCTGTAAAGGTTGATGACCAGAACCAGTTCTCATTCAACGGCGATGCCACTGTTCCACAGCTGGCATACGTGGCTAACGCTCGCTCCACACGTGAGGCATCGCAAAGCTGCCAGGTGGTGCTGGAGCCCGGACTGCTGTCTGTGTTCCCGCTCGATGGTACCGATGATTATTACGTTACCGGCAGCAAGAGCAATGACCTTATGACAGAGATGGCCAAAAAATCGCTGGAGCTTACCACATATTATGAGAGCCATGAGGGGCAGGAGGGCGTATTGGAAGAGGTAGAGGGCAAGTGGAACTCTTACCTGGAGCAGAACGCCGGTAAACATACTGACAACATGTTTGGTCTGGCGTGCCTGCGTGAGCTGGCATATGAGCAGGACCCAACCATGACCCGTAAGATGCTGGACGCTTTCAGGATAGACATACGCAAGTCTGAGCTGTGGAAGAATCTGGACGAGCGTAACATGAAGATGCTGGCCACCACCGCAGGGCACAAGTATATGGAGTTTAGCCAGGCCGACGCCTATGGCAACGTTATTGCATCGAAAGATGTGCTGGCCACTCCGGGCGTAAAGTATGTGCTGATAGATTTCTGGGCATCGTGGTGCGGTCCCTGCATGCGCGAGGTGCCTTATCTTAAGGAGACCTACAGCAAGTATTTTACCAAAGGTTTCCAGATTTTGGGGGTATCGCTGGACCGTGCCAAGGACCCCTGGCAGAAAGCCATTGTTGACAACCAGATGAACTGGATTCACGTAAGTGACCTCAAGTACTGGGATAACGCCGTGGCCAAGCAGTACGGAATCAACTCCATACCGGCCAACTTCCTTGTTGAGGCCTCCACCGGCATGATTGTAGCCACAAACCTAAGGGGTAAAGAGCTGGAAAAGAAGATAGCTGAACTTCTTAATTAATTGCATCAGGGGGTTATGGCAGGCAGCAAGATGGCATCGTTGGCCAAGGATACGGCCATTTACGGGATTAGCAGCATTGTAGGCAGGTTTATAAACTATCTGCTTACACCCCTGTACACTAATATCCTGAAGGCTCAGGATGCACAGTACGGAGCCATTACCAAGATGTATGCCTATACTGCCCTGTGTCTGGTGCTGCTTACATTCGGAATGGAAACCACAATGTTCAGGTTTGCCAACAAAGAGGGACAAAAACCCGAGCGGGTCTATTCTACCGCTCTTATCGCGGTAGGAGTTCTTTCGGCTCTGTTTGCTGCCATATGCATAACATTCCGGTCAGATATAAGTGCTTTCCTGCAGTATCCTGATCACCCCGAGTATGTGACGGCCCTGTCACTTGTAGTGGCTATTGACTCCTTCCAGGCTATTGTGTTCTCATATCTGAGATTCCTTAAGAGGCCCATAAAGTTTGCTGCGCTCAAGCTTACCAACATTGGCCTTACAATTGCTCTCAACCTGATTATTGTGCTTTGGTTCTCATCGGTTTACCAGAATCATCCAAGGTTGCTTGGATGGTACAGCATGGATAACATCATCAGATACGTATTCTACATCAATCTGTTCTGTTCGGCCAGCATTACCTTAGGTTTGTTGCCCGAGATAAGACAGATAAGGAACGGATTTGACTCTAAGCTGTTCAAACAGATGCTCTCTTACACCTGGCCTATCCTGATTCTGGGTCTGGCCGGTATCCTTAATCAGGTGGCCGATAAGATCTGCTTTACCAAGATTATCACGGGAGAGGAAGGTGAAAGGCTGTTGGGCATTTACGGAAGCGCCGTCAAGGTTGCCATGATAATGTCAATGCTCACCCAGGCATTCCGTTACGCCTATGAGCCTATGGTGTTCAGTACTGCCGCCAAGGAGAAGACAGGGCAGAACAAGATTTATGCCGATGCCATGAAGTATTTCATAATCTTCTCACTGCTGGCATTCCTGTTTGTGATGTTCTACCTGGATTACTTCAAGTTTATAATAGGAAGGACTTATTGGGAGGGCCTTAAGGTCGTGCCCATAGTCATGATGGCCGAGATATTCATGGGTATTTATTTCAACCTCTCTTTCTGGTACAAACTGATTGACCAGACCTGGTGGGGAGCCATTTTCTCATTCGTGGGGTGCGCCGTGCTGCTGGCCATAAACTTCATCTATGTGCCCCAATACGGATATATGGCCTGCGCCTGGGGAGGATTTGCCGGATACGCCACCTGCATGATCCTGTCCTACTTCATCGGGCAGAAAAAGAGTCCCATCAACTATCCGCTTGGGGAGATTGCCGTGTACGTGCTGCTGGCAGCCGTACTCTACGTGATTTACCTATACGTAGACAAGAAAGAGCTGTCCGGTTGGCTCACATTCATAATCAACACCGTCCTTCTCTGTATCTACCTGGCCTACCTTTTCAAGAAAGATTTGCCGCTCAAGTCCCTCCCGGTCATCGGCAAATACTTCAAATAATTCAGATACTAACACATTCTCACTTATGAAATCATCAATTGTCCTTTTCAAGTTATCGGTTGTAACAACTGTTGCATGCGCTTTATTTGCCGGGTGCAGGAACAATACTGTCATTACGGAATCCGGATTGACCGTTATCAATGCACCAATCAATGAAAAAGTAAATCCCGACAGCCTTCCGCTCAAATCAAGACTCTTCCAGAGGATTGACACAGTAAGGCTGAAATCAAATGTGCTTGAAGGTTATTTGAATACCATCCGCGATGTAAAGGTCACCGAAGACTACATATTTGTCCTTACATCCGATGACGACAGGATGCTGGTATTTGACAAGGAAGGTTGGTTTGTAAGACAGATAGGGCGAAAGGGTCGTGGACACGGGGAATACATCAATGCCCAATCTTTTGATATTCTGCCTGAGAAAGAGGATATATATATTTGCGGCCAGTTGGCGGATGATATCAACATCTACTCGTTTTCAGGAGAGTTCAAGAGAAAAATCTCACCTCACTGCCTGGCTGTTGATTTTGCGGTCAAGAGTGACGGACACCTGTTGTTCTTCTCAGAATACGGCTATGACCAGAACGATTATCAAAAAGGTGTGTTTGAAACGGATGCCGATGGAAATTTCCTGAAAATGATTTACACACTTCCGGAATACTACGGACATTTCCAGAACAATGATGTGTTTACACATATATCGGCCGATGAGATAGGATGCATGGGATTTGAGAATGAAAATTACATCTATCACATTTTAGGAGATTCAGTCTATATACCCTACAAGATCAATACTGACATTGTGATGGATGAAAAGACCTTAAAAGAGGAGCAGAGATACACATCGAATGATATATCATATTATAAATCGATGTACCATGAATCAGAAAAGCTAATCACCGTTTCGCTTCTCGGCATTGAAAATATTGTCAGGATTTATTATGATAAAATAAATCACTGCACCTACAGGTCAATTGATAATTCAGGTGTTGTTATTCCCGTTGGTGAACAATTCCCACCTATTACTTCATCATTCAGAGGTAAGTGGATACGTGTTCATGATGTGCTTAATATCCGCATGATTCCGGAACTCCGTCAGGCTTTTCCGGACATAACGGATGAATCAAATCCTGTAATCCTGATTTTCCAATAAAACAGTACTAAAGGGGCACAAAGGGGACGGTTCTTTCTGTGCCCTTATGACACTTTAAGAACCGTCCCTTTTATATATGCCAATAGAATAAAACTCAAAAGGGCACAGAAAGAACCGTCCCCTTTGTGCCCCTTTAGAGTGCAGCGCGGATGGAGGCTGCAATCTGCTCAAATTCAGCGGGGGTGAGTTTGAGCTTGGGATTGCTGAAGAGCATATCCTTCTCTGATTGCATGGGGATAAGGTGGATGTGTGCGTGGGGTACTTCAAGGCCCAGTACGGCCTCTCCTACCTTGATGCAGTTAAACACCTTCTTCTGGGCTGCTGCAATCTTCTTGGCAAAGAGCTGAAGGTCACAGAGCTCCTGGTCTGTAAGGTCAAAAAGATAGTCAACCTCACGCTTGGGTATGCAAAGCACATGACCCTTAACCAACGGGTTTATATCCAGAAAAGCAAAACAGTTCTCAGTCTCGGCAATCTTGTAGCAAGGTATCTCACCTGCTATTATTCTGGAAAATATCGTCATAATGATATCTCAAGTATCTCAAAACCAATCTTGCCACTGGGAATCTGAATCTCTACGGTCTCACCTACCTTATGGCCAAGCAGACCCTTGGCAATGGGGGTGCTGCTTGAAATCTTGCCGGCCTTGAGGTCTGCCTCGCTCTCAGGAACGATTGAATAGACCATTGTGGCGTTATTCTTAGTGTTGCGGATCTTGACCTTGGTCAGGATCTGAACGGTTGAAGTGTCTATCTTGCTCTCATCTATGAGCTTGGCATCGGCAATCTGGGCCTTGAGCTGGGCAATCTTGGCCTCCAGCATACCCTGTGCCTCTTTTGCAGCATCATACTCGGCATTCTCGCTAAGGTCTCCCTTGTCACGCGCCTCGGCAATCTGCTGAATTATCTCCGGACGGCGCACGCCCTCCAGGTACTGTAGTTCGGCTACCAGTTTCTTGTAGCCCTCTTCTGACATATATGCCATAATATCAATAATTTATAAGTTATACAATCTGTTTTGGGTGTGAGCAAAAAAGAATTCCAACAACCCTCTTTTACGGTGTTGGAACTCTGTATTCCCTTTTTGTCTCTTGGGCAAAGATAGCATTATTTTTACACTATCCCAACAAAAGAGCCAAAAAACAATGTATTTACTTGAGCAGCCTTTCTATCTTGGCATCCAGTTCATCGGTATTTTCCGGGCGCTCTACGATATTGCCTTCACGGTCTATCAGGAAAACGGCCGGAATCTGGGTCACGTTGTAAGACTTGAGGTAAAGGGAGTTTACACTTGACTCATCATGCACGCATACCCAAGGCAGGTTGACTGCAGTGTTCATCCAATAGTTTTCATCACTGTCAACCGATACCTGATAGATGTTGAATCCCTGTGATGCATACTTGTTGTATAAGGTACGCAGCAGCAGGTTGTAGTTAGGCGAATAATTGGTCTTGAACGCCGTGAAATCCAGCAGTACCACATTACCTTTAAGGTCACTGAGCTTATGCATCTGGCCTTTGTAGTCTGGAAGTTCTATCTCTATCAGTCCGGCCTCCTGGATAAGCTCCTCAAACTGGCGTAGAGTCTGCTCATCGGCTGCACTGCGTGAGGGTGAAGTCATTGCCATTCCCTTGAGAGCCACATTATGCAGATGTGCGGTCCTTACGGCATCAGGATAAAGCTGGTCCATCTGTGTGGCTACAGCCGCGTAGCATTTGGCGTCCTGACGGTCTGCCTGAGGGTTGAACAGCATCTGTCCGTTGATGCTCAGGAACAGGGCATAATAGGCGCAAGGCGAACCAGGATCGGGCAGTATATATCCAGTCATAAGGTCCGATTTGAATACATCGACCATCTCCTGGATCTTAAGCTGCAGGGGACCGGGATCAGGGCTGCGGTATTCTGAACCTACACGCCTGAGGTCACGCTGGAGTTCCATCTGGCTTATAACGATATCCTGCAGTCTTGAACAGTTGTCGGAGCCGTTCACTATGTATGCTGTCTGCATTATAGGCAGACTGGCAGTGACGGTTATGACCTCGGTTGAATCGACACACAGATTGACTACCTTGTTATCTACACGCAGACGATAGAAGTCAAAGCAATCCTCTGGGGAAGCCGGATTGAAGCTGAACTTGCCCTCTGCATCAAGGCGGACGGAATCAATGACCTGGACCTTATCCAAAGCCAGATGCTCCAGATAAAGGGTCTTGCCGTCGGCCTGGGCTATCTGGCCATTCAAAGTAAACCTGTCAACCTTAGGCTGACAGGCTACTGTTAATATGGTCAGAATGAGTATGGCAAGTTTACTGCTCCTCATTGCCATTGCCGTTGTCGTTACGGTTATCGTCCCTGCGGTCGCGATGGAAACGGGGTCCACGGTCCTGACGCGGTCCACGGTCCTGGCGGTCGCCACGTTCCGGACGCTCACCGCGGTCCTGACGCGGAGGACGCTGCGGGCGCTCTTCATAACCCTCGGGCTTCTCGATGAGAGCGCGACGTGAAAGCTTGAACTTACCGGTCTTGGGATCTATGTCAATCAGTTTGACCTGGATCTTGTCACCCTCCTTGATGCCGGTCTCCTCGATGGTCTCGTAACGCTTCCAGTCAATCTCGCTGATGTGCAGCAGACCGTCCTTGCCGGGCAGGAACTCTACGAACAGACCGTAAGGCATTACGCTGCGTACGGTACCATCGTATGTCTCACCTACCTCGGGAATAGCTACGATAGCACGGATCTTGGCCAATGCTGCCTCGATGCTGTCGCGGTTGGATGCGGCAACCTCAATCTTGCCTACGCCGTCAACCTCATCAATGCTGATGCTTGCACCGGTCTCCTCCTGCATGCCCTGGATGATCTTTCCGCCCGGGCCAATGACTGCACCGATGAACTCCTTGGGAATGGTAAGGGTCTCGATACGTGGAGCGTGGGGCTTAAGGTCGGCACGAGGCTCTGCGATGGTCTCGGTGATCTTGCCAAGAATATATTCACGTCCAGCCTTGGCCTGAGCCAGAGCCTTCTCAAGAATCTCATATGACAGACCGTCGCACTTGATATCCATCTGTGTGGCGGTAAGTCCCTTTACGGTACCAGTGGTCTTGAAGTCCATATCGCCCAGGTGATCCTCATCACCAAGGATATCACTCAGTACAGCGTACTTGTCCTCGCCCGGGTTCTTGATAAGACCCATTGCGATACCTGATACGGGGTTCTTGATCTTAACGCCGGCATCCATCAGAGCCAGTGTGCCTGCGCACACGGTTGCCATTGATGAAGAACCGTTGGACTCAAGGATATCGGATACTACGCGTACGCAGTAGGGATAATCCTCAGGAATCTGGCCCTTGAGAGCGCGCCATGCCAGGTGGCCGTGACCAATCTCACGACGTCCCAGGCTGCGCTGAGCCTTAGCCTCACCTGTGCAGAAGGGCGGGAAATTGTAGTGGAGCAGGAAACGCTCGTCGTGCTGATCCAGCACGTCATCCACCATCTTCTCATCGTCCTTGGTACCCAGTGTTACAGAGCACAGAGCCTGTGTCTCACCACGGGTGAATATTGATGATCCGTGAGGTCCGGGCAGGTAACCTACCTCGCACCAGATAGGACGGATATCGGTTGTCTTACGGCCATCCAGACGCTTACCCTCATCCAGAACACAGCGACGCATTGCATCGCGCTCTACATCATGATAGTAGCGGTCTATCAGAGCATCCTTTTCGGCCAGCTCATCCTCTGACATCTCGGGATGTGCTGCATGATACTGCTCCTTGAACTCGTCGCGCACAGCCTCAAAGTTGGCCTCGCGTGAGTGCTTGTCGGCATTGCCCTGAGCTGCCAGGTCATATGACTTCTGGTAGCAGGCATCCTTTACAGCCTGACGCAGATCCTCGTCGTTGACCTCGTGGCAGTACTCTCGCTTAACGGTCTTGCCTACCTCCTCGGTCAGCTCCATCTGGATCTTGCAGTGCTTCTTGATCTCATCGTGAGCGGCCTTCATGGCACCAAGCAGGTCAGCCTCGCTTACCTCCTTCATCTCACCCTCAACCATCATGATGTTGTCATAGGTTGCGGCAACCATCACGTCCATATCGGCCTCTTCAAGCTGCTTGAATGTGGGGTCTATTACGTACTCTCCGTTTATGCGGGCTACGCGGACCTCGGATATGGGACCCTGGAAAGGTATGTCCGATACAGCCAATGCTGCTGATGCTGCCAGACCGGCAAGTGCATCAGGCATCTGCTCGCCGTCGGCGGAGAACAGTATTATGTTTACAAAAACTTCAGCATGGTAATTGTCCGGAAACAAAGGACGCAGAGCGCGGTCAACCAGACGGCATGTCAGAATCTCATAATCAGAGGGACGGCCCTCACGCTTGGTAAAACCGCCGGGATAACGTCCTATTGACGCATACTTTTCTCTGTACTCTACCTGCAGCGGCATGAAATCAGTTCCGGGAACTGCATCTTTGGCGGCACATACAGTGGCCAGGAGCATTGTTTTGCCACATGTCAGCATCACGGCTCCATCGGCTTGCTTTGCCAGTTTCCCGGTCTCCAGTTTGATGGTTCTTCCATCAGGGAGCTGGAACTCTTTTGTTACAATTTTCATCTTTAAAATATTAAAACATCTAATAAAAATAAACCTCTTATTGAGTAAATTGCGGCAAATGTACGAAATATAATTGACATAAACACTTTTTGCGCCTTATTCAACGGAACTTTTTAGGGTATCAGTATCAGAAGCACCGCCGGACTATCAGTTTTGGGGAGACAGTACCTCCAGGCTACTCCGGCCATCTCCGGACCCTAAACTGCGAACGCCTCCCTTTTAGCCACCTGCGGTGTCTAACGGTCGTTAAACGAAGCGCCGTTCTTAACGGGATCCTCCAAAGGCCTCCGCTTACGCCTTCCGGTAATGCTCCCAAAAACTGATAGTCCGGCTACTGCAAATGGAAAACCTCAGATACTGATACCCTAAAAAGTTCTGTGCGAACAGAATCCTTTGGATTTGTGAGAACCTTGTATAAAAATTTAGTATATTTGCGGATTCAAAAAGTGAATCTTCATTGGACAAAGCAATGATTGAATCGATAAAAGACATCGTATCAAGGGAGGCGCAGGCTATTCTGAACATTCCCATAGGCGATGAATATGAAAAAGCCGTGGACCTGATTGTACATCATGTTCACACTCTGAAAGGAAAGTTGATTACCAGCGGTATGGGTAAAGCCGGGCAGATAGCCATGAACATGGCTACTACTTTCAGCTCTACCGGCACGCCTTCCATATTCCTCCATCCAAGCGAGGCACAGCATGGTGATCTGGGTGTCCTGCAAAAGAACGACCTGTTCCTGCTGGTGTCCAATTCGGGCAAGACACGTGAGATTCTGGAACTCATGGAACTGAGCCGCACCCTTGACCCCACACTCAAGTTTATTGTCGTTACCGGCAACGCCGACAGTCAGTTGGCCCGTCAGGCCGATGTGGTGCTGTGCACAGGACACCCCGATGAGGTTTGTGCGCTTGGACTTGCCCCCACCACAAGCACTACAGTAATGAACGTGATAGGCGATGCCCTTGTGGTTGAGACAATGAAAAAGATAGGTTTCACCGTAGAAGACTATAACAGACGCCATCACGGAGGTTATCTGGGAATGCGCTCCAAAAAACTGTTATGAGAAAGATTTTCGGCATAGGCGAGACCATATATGACATTCTTTTCCGTAACGGCAAGCCCGTAGCTGCCGTACCGGGAGGATCCGTATTCAATGGGCTGATATCACTGGGCAGGGCCGGACTGGAGAGCACCTTCGTGACCGAGATAGGCTCAGACCTTGTTGGGCAGTACATATTGGGATTCATGCAGGAGAACGGCATAAACACTGATTACGTGTCATGCTACCAAGGTAAGAAAACCGCCATTTCACTGGCGTTTCTGGATGAGAACAATGATGCCAGATACAGTTTCTACAAGGACTACCCAAACAACCGTCTGGATTTTGAGATGCCGTTCATAGAGCAGGATGACATTGTGGCTTTCGGTGCCTATTTCTCACTCAACCCCGTGCTCAGGGACAAGGTAAAACCGTTCCTGCAGTATGCCAAGAACCAGGGTGCCCTGCTCTATTATGACCTTAATTTCCGCGATAACCACGCGCATGAAGTGGACAGCCTGAGGGATACTTTCCGTGAGAACTTTGCGCTTGCCGACATTGTGCGCGGCAGCCACGAGGATTTCATAAACCTGTTTGGCTACGATGACTGCCGCCGCATCTATGAAGAGACCTCAAGATACTGTCCAAGACTTATCTGTACACGAGGCAGGGATGGTGTCATTGTAATTGACCATGGACAGGAATACTGTTTCAAGGCACGTCCCATCATACCGGTAAGCACGATAGGTGCAGGCGACAACTTCAATGCAGGCATGATATACGGATTCGTAAAGGAAGGTGTTGTCCCAAGCAATCTGGACGACCTTACCCGCGACAAGTGGGAGAAGCTTGTAGGGTATGGCATAGAGTTCGGAACAGAGGCCTGCATGAGCACGGAGAATTACGTTAGCAGAGAATTTGCACAAAGATTAAAACAGGAACTCTGAAATGCCTGACAACAGAACCAGCCCAGTCTTGAAAACCCCCTTCTTGGTAATGGTAAGGAATCTGGCTGTTGTCTATGCAGCTTTCCTTATCTGTCATCCCGTATTCATCTGGTATAACTGGAGCTCCTTCAAGGGCGACCTGGACGGTATGTTCCTGCCTTTGCTTAAGGGTAGCCTTGTTTTTGACACGGCAGGTATAATGTATATCAGCGCCATATACATAGTGCTGATGATGCTCCCCCTGCATTTCAAGGAAAAAGCGTGGTACTACAAGTTTACCAAGGTCTTACTGGTTGTACTGGCATCGGCCGGAATTTTGGCAAATCTGGCCGATACGGCATATTACCCCTATACCGGCTGCAGAAGCACACTTCAGATACTGTCCGAGTTCAGCAATGAAGGCGGCGGACAGATAAGCGCAATCATACTCAATGCCCTGGCGTCCAACTGGTATCTGGTGCTGCTGTTCATAGTGATGGTCTGGGCGTTGTGGAAACTCATAAAGATACCTGCAACACTGAAATACAAAAAGACATTCGTTTATTACATAGTGCGCACATGCTGCCTGGCTCTCTGCGGAGTATGCATAGTGGCTGGAATACGCGGTGGATTGGCCCATAACATAAGGCCCATAACCATGAGCAACGCCTACCGTTATGCTAAGACACCGGCTCAGGCCGCCGCCATACTCAACACTCCTTTCTGCATTATCAGGACCATGAGTAACGAGAGCATGACGGTGCCGGAATACTTTGGCCGGGAAGAGCTTGAATCAATCTATTCCCCTATAATAAAACCGCGTTCCACCGATGTTTTCCGCACCAGGAACGTGGTTGTACTTATATTGGAGAGTTTTGGATCGGAATACATAGGAGCCATGAACCCCGGCGTGGAAGGGATACATGACTGCACCCCGTTCCTGGATTCACTCATAAACAATTCACTGACCTTTGAGACTTCACTGGCCAACGGGCGCAAGAGCATTGACGCTATGCCGTCGGTTTTATCGGGCATTCCCATGCTCAGGGACCATCTGTTCCTTACGCCTACCATCATGACAAAGGAGATAACGGGACTGGCCAAAGAGCTGGGCTCCAAAGGATACTACTCGGCCTTCTTTCATGGGGCAGACAACGGCTCAATGGGTTTCCAGTCATTCTCAAAGGTGATAGGATACGATGACTATTTCGGGATGGAAGATTTCGTGAAGGAACCTGAATACGGCGGCAATGACGTATTTGACGGCTACTGGGCCATCTGGGATGAGGAGTTCCTGCAATACATGTGTGACAAGATAGGTATGTTCCGCCAACCGTTCGTGGCATCGGCTTTCACAGCATCGTCACACCATCCGTACAATGTCCCCAAGCGTTATGAAAAAGTCTTCCCTAATGAAGGAAATCTACCAATCTACCGGGGAATACGCTACTCTGACCATGCCTTGAAGATGTTTTTTGAGAAAGCGTCACAGCAGCCCTGGTTCAGCAACACGCTGTTTGTACTCACTGCTGACCATACCAACCTTTCGGAACACCCCGGTTACCAGTCGGACTACGGGCAGTTCAGGGTCCCAATCATATTCTACAGTCCTTCCGACAGCCTGCAAGGCCGGCGCAACTGCATAGCACAGCAATCGGACATATTCCCGTCCATACTGGGTTACCTGGGATATGACAGGCCGGTAATCAGTTTCGGTCAGGACCTGTTCAACACTCCTGATGATAATACGTGGGCCTCTACCTACCAGAACGGCCTTTACTCATACTACAAGGGTGATTATGTGCTCCAGTTTGACGGAGAGCAAGAGACAGGTCTGTTTGCCTACAGACAAGACCCTACCTTAAAACAGAACCTCAAAGGTACTCACTCCGAGACCGAGCAAGCTATGCTGAAAAATCTCAAAGCACTGATTCAGCAGTATCTCACCTACATGACCTCAAAGTGATAAAGATCCTATTTGCACAGAACTTTTTGGGGTATCGGTATCGGAAACCATCGCCCCTCTGGGGCGAAACCTCATTTTATTTTGCTTCGCAAAAGCGGCGTGTTAGAGGGAGGGGCCCGCTCCGAAGGAGCTTTTCGCGATAGCGAAATAAAAAAAGGTCATCCCATTGGCCAATGGACAATGGGATAGCGCCGCAAGGCGCGTAGTTTCAGATACTGATACCCCAAAAAGTTCTCCTGAAAAAAATCAGTAAACTTTTACTTTCAGTTTGGCGTAGGCGCGCTCAACTTTCTCCAGAGCCTTCTCTACGCTTTCAGCACGAGCCAGAATCACACCCATACGGCGGTGCCCCTTTATGAAAGGCTTGCCAAAGAAACGCACCTGGACATCGGGCTCGGCAAGAATCTCATCAACATTCTCAAACTCTATCATATTGGTATCACCCTCAACTACGATAGCCTTTGATGCGCTGGGGCCAAAGAAGTTGATCTTGGGGATAGGCAGACCCAGCACGGCGCGTGCATGAAGGGCAAACTCTGAAAGGTCCTGTGATATCATTGTCACCATACCGGTGTCATGCGGACGGGGTGAAACTTCACTGAACAGCACGTTATCGCCGCACACGAACATCTCGACGCCAAAGATACCGTAACCGCCCAGGGCATCGGTTATCTTCTTGGCGATATCCTGAGCCTGCGCCAGAGCCTTGTCGCTCATGGGCTGTGCCTGCCAGGACTCACGGTAGTCACCATCTACCTGATGGTGTCCGATGGGGTTCAGGAATGTGGTGCCTCCGCAGTGACGTACAGTGAGCAGGGTTATCTCATAGTCAAACTTGACAAATCCCTCTACTATAACCTCACCGCCTCCGGCACGGCCTCCCTCCTGGGCAATCTTCCATGAATTGTCGGCATCGGCAGGAGTCTTGCATACGCTTTGTCCGTGACCTGATGAACTCATGATAGGCTTGACGACGCAAGGTGTACCAATCTCCTTTATCGCTGCGTCAAACTCCTGACGGGTAGCGGCAAAACGATAATTTGACGTAGGCAGGCCCAATTTCTCATGAGCCAGCTGACGTATGCCCTTACGGTTCATGGTGAGGAAAGTGGCATTGGCTGTAGGAATAACGTTGTAACCCTCTTTTTCAAGCTTGACCAACTCAGGGGTGGCAATGGCTTCCACCTCGGGAATGATCATGTCAGGTTTCTCCTTCTCGATAATCTCACGCAGGCGTGCGCCGTCCAGCATGGAGAGCACATAACTGCGATGAGCCACCTGCATGGCAGGGGCGTTCTCATACCTGTCGAGTGCTACCACTTCGACGCCATAACGCTGCAATTCAATTGCAACCTCTTTTCCCAGTTCACCTGAGCCGCACAACAGGGCCTTCTTGGCTACCTTGGTGAGCGGAGTACCGATTTTTACCATATTCGTATAGTAGTTTTAAAACATTTACAGCTGCTGCATGTCATGAAGTCTCTTGTAGTAACCGTCCAAGGCTATCAGTTGTTCATGCGTACCGCGCTCCACAATCCTTCCTTCATGAAGGACGCAGATTTCATCGGCGTTTTTGATGGTAGAAAGACGGTGTGCAATGGCAATTGTGGTACGGTCTTTCATAAGACGTTCCAGAGCCTCCTGCACCAGACGCTCGGACTCTGTGTCAAGTGCGCTGGTGGCCTCGTCCAGAATCAGTATCGGAGGATTCTTGAGTATGGCACGGGCTATGCTTATGCGCTGGCGCTGTCCGCCTGACAGCAGGCATCCGCGGTCACCTATGTTGGTCTCATAACCGTTTTCGGTCTCCATTATGAAATCATGCGCATTGGCTATCTTGGCTGCGGCAATGACCTGCTCACGGGTGGCATCCTTTACACCGAACGTGATGTTGTTGTAGAATGTGTCATTGAACAGTATGGCTTCCTGATTGACATTACCCATAAGACCGCGCAATGACTTGAGCGAAACGTTGCGTATATCCTTTCCATCGATGGTTATGGAACCCTCACGTACATCGTAAAAACGTGGAAGCAGATCTACCAGAGTTGACTTGCCGGATCCGGACTGGCCCACCAGCGCTATGGTCTTGCCACGCGGTATTGTAAGGTCTATGTCACGCAGCACCTCACGATCAGCCTCATAAGAAAACGACACTCCTGTATATCTGATTTCATTCTTAAGCTCTGTAAGCTCAACCGGATTTTCACAGTCGGTAATGTTATTCTCGGCCAGAAGTATCTTGTCTATGCGTTCTACCGATGCAAGTCCCTTAGGTATGGCGTAACCGGCCTTGGAGAAATCCTTGATGGGATTGATGACACTGTAAAGGATGGTCATGTACCAGATGAAGGTAGAGGCATCAATGCTTGCCTTGTTTCCAAGTATGAGTGTGCCGCCGAACCACAGCACGACCACGATAAGCGCCGTTCCCATGAACTCGCTCACCGGATGTGCCAGCGCCTGACGCATGTGCACGCGGTTGGATGCCTTGCGCAGCTGCTCGCTGCTGCTTGAGAAACGTCTGGACATCTTGCCCTCGGCCAGGAAAGCCTTAATGACCCGGAGTCCGCCAAGCGTCTCTTCCAGTTCCGACATGGTCTCGCTCCAGAACGATTGCACCACAAGTGAGTTGGCCTTGAGTTTACGGCCTATGGAACCCATCACCCAGATAATAAGCGGACCTATCACGATCGTGAAGATGGTCATCTGCCAGCTTATGGCCACCAGAGTGCCCAGATATACCAGAATCAGTATAGGATTCTTTATGAGCATGTCCAGAGACTGGGCTATGGAGTTCTCTATCTCACTCACGTCACCGCTCATGCGGGTGATGATGTCACCCTTGCGTTCCTTGCTGAAGAACCCCATGGGCAGGCTCAGTATCTTGTCATAGATCTGTATCCTTATATCACGGACTATACCGTTACGCAACGGCACCATCACGGCAGCAGAACCGAAATAGCAGGCGGTCTTGAAGAATGTCATGACAATAAGGACCAGACCCAATATCAGAAGTGTCTTGGATTCGCCGTATAGGTTGATGAAATCAGTAACTTTATAGAAAAAGTTGTTCTTGAACAACCGGAAGAAGTCTCTTATGCCTTCGGACTGTGAAAACGGGATATAATCATACGTCTCAGTGCTTATCTTGAACAATATCCTAAGTATAGGCACGATAAGCGCGAAAGAGAACACATTAAGTATGGCAGACAGCAGGTTATATGCCACACTGCCCACCAGATTGCGGCGGTAGGGCCTTACAAAACGTCTCAGGAAGGCAAAAAGCTCTTTCATTTAGACAGATACAATGGTTTGGTTTGCGAAGTTACTTATAATTAGGTAACTTTGCACAAAATGTTGATAAGTTTCTTGACTGATGACCCGCCTCCTATCAGGACTGTTTACAATACTGCTTGCATCTATTCCCCTATCCGGAATAACGGCAGCAGTAAAACCGTTCAAGCCCTATATTCCTAAGGACAGCATAGAATACCGGCGGGAATCACTCGCAACCCGCTCAATGCTTCCCGCGGGGCTGCTTGCCACAAGTATTCTTTACAATGACAACCGGCTGGACAAAAGCATCATCAAGCTGGGCGAAATGAAATCCCCCGGTCTTCAATCAGCCAATTATCTGCAATACTCGCCGGCTGCCGTGATGCTGACACTGAAGGCTGCGGGGCTGGAAGGACGTAGTGACTGGTCACGCATGCTTACAGCCGACCTTATTTCGGCCGCACTTTTCACGGCCGTAAACAATATCACCAAATACACGATTTGCAGGGAGCGTCCCGACGGGACAGCCCGCAACTCATATCCGTCCGGGCATACCGGCACCGCATTCCTGTGCGCACAGATGCTCCATAAGGAGTACGGCGAGACCGTAAGCCCCTGGATAAGCGTAGGCGGTTACGGATTGGCCGCAACCACCGGCTTTTTCCGCGCCTTATCTGACCGCCATTGGTGCTCCGATGTTCTGGGAGGTGCCGCCATGGGTATACTTTCCACCGAGGTGGCTTACCTGTTGACGGACCGCATTTACGGTGACCGCAGGCTGAGGCATCCTATTGTGATTGCCGACGTGGATGAGAGGCCTCGATGGAAATTCGGACTCTATTCAGACTACAGCATCAGGGCTGATGCATTCACATCCGAAGGATACGGGAACCCCGATGCAAAACCGGCCTGTTCCATGGGCGTGGATGCCACCTGGATGCCCTGGTACATAGGGCCTACAGTACGTGCCGGATTCACACAGATGAAATGGACAGGCAGCGATGACATTTTCCTGCCGGACCAGGGGAGCGTGGCCGACGTATATACCTTTGGTGCCGGACTTGATATGGATATTCCCGTAATAAGCAGGGTAAATCTGAACGGGCAGGCCATTGCGGGATATTCGCCCGCGGCCAACAGCTACCGGTTCCTGGACTCCGACAATCAGCCGCTGGAATGGGAGATTCCTGCCGGCATGCATTGCTACGGCAACCTGGGGGTTACCGTAAGGACATCGGCTTTCTCTAGTGTGACGGTGCACGGGGGACTGGATTATTATGACAAGGTATGGCGCTCATTCGTGCTGGGCGCAAGATTCAATTATACGTTCTGATTATGGCTAAGATATTGTCCTCAATCCTGTACGGTATCATCTGGGTGGTTTCACTGCTTCCGCTGTGCGTGCTGTATCTGTTTGCAGACATCCTATGGCTGGTCATGTACATATGCCCACCCCTAAGGTACCGCAAGAAAATAGTGCGCAAGAATCTGTCAAACTCTTTCCCGGACAAGGACCTGAAATGGCTGCGACGCACTGAGCGCCGTTTCTACTATCAGTTCCTGTGCCAGATTGTTGAAGGCATCAAGACCGTATCTGTGGGAGAACGCTGGATAAAACGTCATATGGAGATAACGGGATGCGAAAAGATTGTGGAGCAGGCCCGCAACGGACGGTCCGGATTCGGTTACCTGGGTCACGTAGGTAACTGGGAGTGGATTCCTTCCATGATGCTCTACTTCAAGGATGTGGACAATTTCATGGGCGGACAGGTGTATCATAAACTTGAAAACCGAACCATGGACCTGTTCATGTATAAGTTGCGCAGCAAGTTCGGGACAGAGAACATACAGATGGAACATATAATGCGCCGTCTGCTTGAATGCAGGAACAGCGGCAAGACGTTCTTTATAGGTATGATAGCCGATCAGGTACCGCTCTATTGGAACACCCACCTCTGGACACCGTTCTTGAGCCAGAACACTCCCGTATTTACCGGAACAGAACGCATATCCAGGAAACTGGATGCCCAGGTCTGGTATATGAACATAAGCCGTAAACGCCGCGGCTACTACCGCTGCGACATAACCATGATGTTTGACCACACCAAGGAGCTTCCGGAGTTTACGGTGACAAAAGAATACCTGCGGCTGCTTGAGGAGAACATAAGGAATTGTCCGGAGCTTTGGCTGTGGACACATAACCGGTGGAAACGGAGCTATGAGGGTTATCAGGAATGGCTTAAGAACTTACCCAAGACAAACCGCCCAGGCTAGCCGGTTTTTCACTAAATTTGCCGCACAAAAAGATTACAATGAGAAAGCATATTTTCCAAACAGTGATGGCTGCTTTAACGTTCATTGCCGCCACACTGCCCGTCAAATCACAGGGATTGCGTTTTGACCTGACCTTTGACGGACTTTTTGACAATCGTGAGTTCAAGGGAGACGTGATGCCTCAGACCATATACGGAATGCGCCTCACGCCCCAGATAGGAATTGAAAGGGGTAATCACCTCATCATGGGCGGAGTGTCCAAGATATGGGAATTCGGATCAAAAGGAGACATCGATCCCACACCCGTGCTATACTACAAGTACAGGGACAACAAATGGTCGGCTTCATTCGGCAACATCCCGCGCACACATCTGCAACGCCAGTTGCCCGACGCATTCCTGTATGATTCCATCGCGTTTTTTGAACCTGTCATAGGCGGTACGCTCATACAGTATTTCGGGACCGGACTTGAAGTTGAACTCTACTGCAACTGGTTCAGCCGTCAGAGGATGTATGACCGCGAAGCATTCCGGATAGTGAATGACCTGCAATATGACATTTCATTCCTGAGCATGGGATACTATGCGGCACTGACACACTTTGCCGGCCCCATTGAACCCGGACACTCTCTCTACGAGAAGTTCATGTTCAACCCATGGATAGGAATTGACTTGTCGGGTTTCATGCCCAAGTACACTGTACTAAAACTTGAAGGCGGACTTCTGTTGTCAACCATACGCTGCCGCACATACGACAATTGGGACAAGGCATCAGGTTTCCTGGGCAGGATTGAAGCCGGATGGAAATGGTTCAACGTCCAGAACACGCTTTACAAGGGAGACTGCCAGCAGGAATACCTTCATGACCCTGATGCAGGGCTGATGTTCCACCGCAGCGACCCGTTCTATAACCACACCTTCTACAACAAGACACGTCTGGGCATACAGTTCTATGATGACGGTGACATAGCGTTCGGATTCAACTGGAACCTTCACTTTACTCCCGACACCCCCATACACCATCAGCAGATGATTACGGTCAAGTACCGCTTTGACCCCACAAGTTTCAGGAAGATAAGATGACAAGAGACAGCAGACTGACAAGGAATGACAGAATTGTGCTTGCATGGCTTGCCGTGTGGTTTGCGCTCAACCTGCTGCAGGCATATTTTACCGGTCTGTCAAATGATGAGGCCTACTACACCCTGTTTGCCGACTATCTGGCATGGGGTTATTTTGACCATCCCCCGGTGACAGCCGTGCTGGTTTGGCTGGGCATGCTCCTGACCAAGGGCAGCCTGGGCGTCCGTCTGTTCTTTACCATTCTCCAGCCAATATACCTGTGGATTCTGTGGATTCTGATAAGACCCGATGAAAAGGAGCAGGACACCCCGCGTGACGCCAAGCTGTACATGATGCTTACGGCTACCGTACTTATGCTCCAGCTGTACGGTTTCATCGCTGTTCCGGACGGTCCACTGATGATTTCATCGGCATGTTACCTGCTGGCTTTTGACCGGTTCACGAAAGGTAACCGCATGGCCTGGATAGGTCTTGGGCTGGCTATGGCATTCATGGCTTACAGCAAGTATCATGGCGCACTTGTGGTGCTGTTCTCTCTGTTGACTGCTCCATGGATGCTTAAGAAACCAAAGTTCTATCTGGCAGGATTGCTGGCACTGGTACTTTTCCTGCCGCACCTGAAATGGCAGTATGACCACAATTGGGCTTCATTTGCATACCATCTGTCGGGAAGGAACGCGAACTTTGTGTTTGACGAGCTGTTGACATTCATTGCCAACATGCTTGTAGTATTCAACCCGTTTTTTGTTCCGGTTTTCTTCCAGGCATGGCGCAAGAACCGTCCTGCTGATGACACGCAAAGGTATCTGCGTTGGCTTCCGGCCCTTTTCATCGGATTTTTCCTGCTCTCTTCCATACGCGGATACGTTCAGCCCCAGTGGGTGATAGCATGTACTTTTGGCATAATCTATGTCATGTTCGACTACTGCCGGAAACACGAAAGGACTTACAGGTATGTGATGCGTGCCGGAACTGTGACACTTTTTCTGGTGTTCCTTTTCCGTATAGAGATGGTGTTCAACCCGCTTGGCATACGTTATGAGATATTCAATAACGAGGAGTCATTTGCACAACTGCACAAGTTTGCCGCGGGACGGCCGCTCATATTCAACGGAAGCTACAGCGTAGCTGCCAAATACCGCTACTATACGGGTGGTGAGACATTCTGCGAACCCGAAATAACATACCGCACCCACCAATGGCAGTTCATGGACTTTGATACGGAGTTTGCCGGACGGACCGTGCTGGTCCAGACAGACCGAAACAATGCGACCGATTCAATAAAGCTGGCTAACGGCGATATATATCGCTGGAAGGAATATACTGATTACAGGCCTGTGAGGCTGTTGGATATCCGGTTCAGCGACATTCCGTCAAGACTTGAGTGCGGACAGACGCTGGCAATGGACCTGACTATAACCAACCCTTACGGTTATCCAGTGTCAACAGGACCGGATACACGTTTGGTCATGATATGGAAATGGGCCAGATTTGACATATTTGAATATGACACAGGGATAGAAATGACCATACAGCCGGGAGAAAGCGTGAAAAGGTCTTTCGTCTTTACTCTGCCCGATGAACTGGCAGGCCGTGATTACAGTACGGGCTTTGCCTTCAAGAGCGGCGTCAGCGCATACTGGTTCAACTGTATCCCTGCAAAAACCAAAGTCAGGAAATGATAGTCAAGTTTTTTAGATTCTGTATAGTAGGCGGATCCGGCGTATTTGTGGATTTTGGCATTACATGGCTGTGCAAGGAACTGCTGCACCTGAACAAGTATGTCGCCAACGCAATGGGCTTCCTTTGCGCCGCAACCAGTAATTTCTTTCTTAACAGGATGTGGACCTTTGAAGGGACTGCCGGAGATACCGGGACACAATACATGCGTTTCCTGCTCATATCAGTGATAGGCCTGGGCATCAACAGCCTGACAGTCTATCTGCTGCACGGCAAATTCAAGTTTAATTTCTACCTGTCCAAACTGTTTGCCACCGGTGTGGTCACGTTCTGGAACTTCTTCATGAATTATTTCTTCAATTTCTGAAGCTTCAGTCGCGCAATTGTACTAACGGGCCTCAAGGTCATCGTACAAGGTCTGCAGTATGGCCTTTCCCCTGCCCAGGCGCAGACCGTTCGTATCGGGATCCTCAATCAGGCATTTTCCCGAATCGTCATCATATAGGGTCACACCCGTACTGTCTATGAAGCACAGTCCGTTTGAGAACGTATAGAAAGAGAACGGATATGTATAGGAGCCGGAAAGCACGTTTCGGCTGTAAAGGAAGTCGCTGTGGTCTATCCCCATCTGTGCCAGAAGTGTTGCAGCCAGGTCTGTCTGTGATGTAAGCTTGTCTATTACCCTTGGTTCCTTGACGGCGCCGCCCACCCACAGGATGGGAATATGATGCACATGAGGGTCAAACGCGAAACCCTGCTGAGGATAGCGGAATCCATGGTCCGGAGTTATGACAATGAGCAGATTGTCCCAGAGCGGCAGGCTGCGCAGGCTGTCCACCAATGCTCCCAGACAACTGTCCGTATATGCAAAGGAATTGCATATCTTGTCATCCAGCCTGTGATAGGGAACCTCAAAGGGCTCGTGGCTGCTGAGACTCAGAAAACCTGTAATCCACAGTGAATCCTTGCGGTCACGGAGGTCTTCATACAGACGGCTGAATGTTATGTCATCGTTTACTCCCCACGCATGGGTCTTTCTTTCCTGAGCCGTGAAATCCGATTCCGATACGATATGACTGAAACCGCTTGAGTAGAGCCAGCTCTGCATATTGGTGAAGTTTATGTCACCTCCATACATGAAATATGTGGAATAGCCCCTCTCTGCTAATTTTGCCGGAATGGAAGGCAACCTGGAGCTTTTCACCGGCAGTTTCATGATTGAAGTCATAGGCAGTCCCGGATGACCGTTCACCACGCAGACCAATCCACGGTCGGTGCGGAAACTGCTGGCATAGCAATTACTGAAAAAAACTCCCTCTTTTATGAGACTGTCCATACGGGGTGACACATCATCGCGGCCGCTTATGGCGTTTACGAAATCTCCTCCAAAGCCCTCCAGCACCATAAGCAGCACATTGGGGGTTGTTGTATTGAGCAGAGTGTCTGTATCAGTATCATCGGTTGAGTACAGGCCATCAAATAACCTGCCGCGAGTATCCTCGTCAAAATAGTCACACCACTGTGAGTAATCCGATGTCTTGCTCACAGAACTCAGAAGACTGAACCCGGGATTCACGGCACTGTGATTAAGGAACTGGTCGGTAGTGAAATAAGCATGGCCCACATTCATTGTTGAAGCGGTCAGCCCACCGCGTATTGCCAGGAACAGCAATCCGGCCAGCAGGAAACAGAACAGGTTCACGACCAAAGGCATCAGGACTTTCCTGTATGGTTCTGACAATGGTTTGAGCGGACGGATAAGAATCCTGTAAAAAAGATACCCGAATGCAAGAATGGCCACGACGCCCGCCACTGCCATAAAAGGTGATACGCTTGCCACCGCCTCCTTGGGAGTCTTGAGATAGAACAGCACCGAGGCATCCAGTTTGAAGCCCCAGAAAGGATACAGGACTGCATCTCCAACGAATATGGCTGACAACAGCAATGATATAAGAGCGTCATAGACCTGGATTATCCTCTTAACCGGCAAGATCTGCATCCAAAGTCCTATGGTGACAACCAGAAGCGGGAATACCGTAAGATAACCTGCCACGGAGAGATCGATTGAGATTCCGTGCCACATTACCAGAACCCAGTCCTTTAAACCGTAACGGTGCTGCAAAGCGCCGGCATAGAGCATGAATAACGGTTTCTGCAACACAAAGATGAGTACCAGGCTGAAATAATGACTCAGCAGCATGGCAAACCTGCCTCTTTCCCTGACGTTTTTATCCATGATCATTTACGGCCAAAATCAGCGGGAATCTCACCCCACTTCTTTGTATCCCATTTGATGATTCGGTTACTGTAGGTGTTCTCCCTAAGCCAGCGTTCAGCACTCTCAATGCGCTCAAAAACCGCCTGGGTCTCAGAGGTCCGTTCAAGTTTGGTGCGGCACTGCTTCCTGTTGACCCAGTCTATCGCATTGCGTGAGTCACTGTATAGCGGCCAGTCAAGCCCACGGCTCTTGTAAAGTGCCAGAGCATGGACTATGGCAAGAAACTCACCGATATTATTGGTACCCAGAATTGGACCGAAATGGAATTTCTCCTCCATATCGCCCAGATAGACAGCACGGTATTCCATCTGCCCCGGATTTCCGCTACATGCTGCATCCACTGCCAACGCCTGACGTATAACCTCCGGTGGAATGGGCTTTTCCTTCTTTTTTCTGCCTCCTTTATGATCAGGAGTTTTCTTCTCTATGAAGTTCTCAGGCGGCAGATTGATTGCCTCCTCCGCCTCTTCACGTGTTGCAAAACCTTTATATACGGCACCTTTCCAGCCTTCCACCTGCTGTTTGCAGGCCTCCCATGAGTCATACACTCCGGGATTCAGCCCAATCCAAACAACATAATATTTTAGTGCCATATTGCAAATTTAATCAAATCTTAACTCCTCAGCCAGGGGACGGTTCTCTTTGTGCTCTCAGGGAGGGCTCAAAGAGAACCGTCCCCAACCAGCACTCGCAAGGTGTATCAAGGCCCCAAGACCCTACATTCTTTCCGGAACCTCAATACCCAGCAACCCCATGCCCAGTTTGATGATCTTGCCCACATTCTGAGCCAGAACCAGACGGAACAGTTTGAGCTCCCGACTGGGCTCATGCATGATGCTGAAGTCATGATAGAACTGGTTGAACTCCTTGGCCAGGTCGTAGCAGTAGTTGGCTATTACCGACGGGTTATAATCATCGGCGGCCTGACATACCACATCACCGAATCCGTTGAGCAACTGTATGAGGCCTATCTCCTTCTCGGATATCTGTGATTTCTCATCGGCATAGAGCTGTCCGCTCAGCCTTATTCCCTCATCTGCAGCCTTACGCATGATAGACCGTATGCGGGCGTAGGTATATTGAATGAACGGGCCCGTATTGCCGTTGAAATCGATGGATTCCTTAGGGTTGAAGGTCATGTTCTTGCGGGCATCGACCTTGAGGATGAAGTACTTAAGGGCACCCATTCCCACTATGCGCATTATCTCGTCCTGCTCATCCTTGGTCAGCCCGTCCAGCTTGCCCAGCTCGGCCGATGTGGCGCGGGCAGTCTCTATCATCTCGTCCATCAGGTCATCGGCATCGACCACCGTACCCTCACGGCTCTTCATCTTGCCCTCGGGCAGCTCAACCATTCCGTATGAGAAATGAACCAGGTCCTTGCCCCACTTGAATCCCAGACGGTCCAGCAGTATGGAGAGCACCTGGAAGTGATAGTTCTGCTCGTTTCCAACCACATAAATCATGCGGTCAATAGGATAATCCCTGAAACGCAGCTGAGCGGTACCTATATCCTGTGTCATATAGACCGATGTGCCGTCACTCCTGAGCAAAAGTTTCTGGTCCAGACCGTTATCAGCCAGGTCTGCCCAGACGGAACCGTCATCCTTGCGGAAGAACAGGCCTTTCTCCAAACCTTCCAACACGGTTTTCTTACCCTCCAGATAGGTCTGTGACTCATAGTAGATCTTGTCAAAGCTAACGCCAAGACGGCGGTAGGTCTCATCAAATCCGGCATATACCCAGCTGTTCATACGCTCCCACAGGGCACGCACCTCGGGGTCTCCGGCCTCCCACTTGACCAGCATGGCATGTGCCTCCTGCATAAGCGGTGATTCTTTCTCTGCCTTGGCCTTGGCCTCCTCCTGAGCCTTCTCGTCAAGCTGATCGTAGTTGGCGGGCAGCAGGCTCTTTACCTCGGCACGGAAATGCTTGTCGAACTCCACATAATAATCACCTATCAGATGATCGCCCTTTTTACCGGTGGATTCAGGTGTTGCGCCATTGCCCCACTTGAGCCATGCAAGCATAGATTTGCATATATGGATACCGCGGTCATTGACTATGTTGGTCTTTACAACCTTGTAACCGTTGGCGGCCATCACGTTTGACAGCGCACCGCCCAGAAGATTGTTACGTACGTGACCCAGATGCAGCGGCTTGTTGGTATTGGGACTTGAATACTCAATCATCACAAGCGGAGAGCTGTCGGTAGCCTTGCGCAGTCCGAACTCCGGCTCTGCGTTTATGCCGTTCAGCATATCCACCCATGCCATCGTGGAAATGACCAGGTTCAGGAAACCTTTTATCACATTATATGAACTTATCTCCTCGACATTCTCCCTCAACCATACGCCTATCTCACCTGCAGTCTGCTCCGGTCCCTTGTGTGACATCTTAAGATACGGGAACACCACTATTGTAAGGTGGCCCTCAAACTCCTTTTTGGTCTTCTGCACCTGGACCGATCCGGCCTCTATCTCCTGACCGTAAAGCGCCTTTATGGCCTGGACGGTCTTTTGAGCTACTAAAGTCTCTATTTTCATATTATAATATTATGGACCGCAAAGTTACTGAAAAAATGGCTATTTTTGCAGCCCCAAACATGTTTATCTGTAGAGTATGAACAAACTACCGCCAGTTACCAAGAATCTGCTCATCATCAACGTCCTGTGCTGGATGGGTACTATGGCATTGGCCAAATACGGAATAGACCTGCAAAAGCTGTTCGGGCTGCATTTTTTCCTGGCCCCCGGATTCAGGATATGGCAGCTCGTTACCTATATGTTCCTGCATGAGGGGTTCCAGCACATTTTCTTCAACATGTTTGCCGTATGGATGTTCGGCCGCGTTATGGAGATGCAGTGGGGTTCCAAGCGGTTCCTCTGGTTCTATCTTATATGCGGAATAGGTGCAGGACTGACACAGGAACTATGCCAGTACGTACATTATCTGCTGGTTTATTCGCACTATGAGGTAGTGGCAATAGGTAACGGTATCACCATTCCTATGGTACAGTATCTGGACCGGATACTGACTGTGGGTGCATCGGGAGCAGTCTATGGAATCCTGTTAGGTTATGGCATGACATACCCCAACAATCAACTGTTCATCATCCCCATACCGGTCCCCATCAAGGCCAAATGGCTTGTGATAGGGTACGTGGTACTGGAGCTAGTGCTTGGACTGCGTAACAGCGCTGCCGATAACGTGGCCCATTTTGCACATTTGGGCGGCATGCTGGCAGGATTCATCGTAATGCTTTACTGGAAACATAAGGAAAAGAAGGACAACCATATCAAATTCACCTGGTGATGAACCTTTTTCAGGAACTAAAGACCAAATTCGTGACCGGCGATGTTCTTACCCGCCTGCTTCTGATAAACTGCGCCATGTTCGTGTTTGCGCTCACGCTTGACATAACATTCACGCTTTTTTCATTTGGTGAAGACAAACTGGCTTTTTCCGCACTTAATTATCCATGGAATCCCCTGGTGCTGTTATTCAGGCCCTGGTCACCTGTAACGTCACTGTTCACAAGCTGGGGACTTTGGCACCTGCTGTTCAACATGGTCACTCTGTATTGGCTTGGAGGCGTTTTCCTGCGCTATTTCACATCCAATCATCTGCGCGGACTGTACATATTGGGCGGTATAGCCGGAATGCTCCTTTTTACCGGCACATTCATGGCTTTGCCCTCATTCCAGCTCCGTGACTGGGCTGGCAGCATGCCTCTATGCTCAGCCTGTATCCTGGCATTCTGTACGGCACTGGCATTCCGCGCTCCCGACAGCACTGAGCAGATTCCGCTCATAGGTGCAGTCAAGCTCAAATACATAGTAATAACACTGGCCATAATTGACGCTGCACTGCTGCCGCACGTAAATCCTGCCACCGATGCCGCACATCTGGGCGCAGCATTAATAGGCTGGGCATTCAACAACATGCTACGCAAGGGCAAGGACCTGACAGCACCAGTTACCGCCATAGCCGTCTGGCTGGATAACATCATTCACAGGAAAAGACTGCCATGAAACTAATAGGGAAACTGCTTGCTTATCCGTTGCTGGCCGTCAACATTGTGGCGGCACTGCTGCTTATATTCAGCTGCTACGGCTCCATTCTGGCCCCTATAGGCAAATGGCCGTTTGCATCACTTTCCGGACTGGCATTCCCTTTCCTGTATCTGCTTAATTTCATGTTCCTGATCCTGTGGCTGCTTACATGGAAGAAAGGAGCGCTTGTGCCCCTGGCAACCATCCTGATTTGTCTGATCCCCACATTGCGGTATTTCCCCCTGCATTTGTCCAAGTCACGTAATGTAAATGAACCCTACATCACCGTAATATCCTATAATACTGAAGGATTTGGCATAGACGACAACAAGGACTGGACGCTAAGCAACCCGGTACTGAATTATATCCTTGAACTTAATGCCGATATGGTTTTTATGCAAGAGGTTCCGCGTGATATTATCAACAAGGCTTCACGCGACAATAATATCAAATCTGTTTACCCATATCTAGGTGTATCATCAGCCTCATCAAATGAGGCTTATTTCTCAAAATATCCTGTTGTAGGGCTGGAGACCATAAACTTTGAGAAGACCAGCAACGCCTGTCTGTATCTGAAAATCCTTGTAGGCAGTGACACACTGGCCGTATATAACTGTCACCTTCAGTCCAACAGACTTAAAGAGACCGAGATATCTGAATATCAGAAGTTCATTAAGAACCCTACTGACAGCACACACTACAAGGCTTCAAAAAAAGTGCTCAAGAACCTTCTTGAATCAACCGCACAAAGAGCCGGTCAGGCGCGCATGATTTCAGACCGCGCCCGCAAAGAGACAGCAAAATATGTAATTGTGTGCGGTGATTTCAATGACACCCCGCTTTCATACTCGCACCGCTTATTCAACCGGTTCATGCGTGACGCTTACGCCCAATCCGGCGTTGGAATGGGCATAACCTACCATGAGCACAAGCTGTATTACCGCATAGACCATATATTCTGCAGCAACAACATCACCCCCATGCACACCCGGATAGACCGCACCCAAAAGGACAGTGACCACTATCCCGTAATTAGCAGGATAAGGCTGGAATAACAGCTTACTCCAGACGGATTATAAAGTCAAGACTGTGAGGCTCCTTGGCCGACGGTATATACTGAGGCTCTGTCTTTGCGCCCCACGCATCGTTTCCTCCCACGCCAATTATCTCTTTGTCTATGTTTATGTTCAGATAATCACGCTGAGGAAGTTCATATCCGTGACGCGCCTTCTCCAGGTCCTCCTCGGAGTAGTTCCAGATTCTCAAATTGAACGGCTCGGATGAAGACACATGGATTTTTGGATTGTCCAATGATTTTTTCTTCTCAGTATGTAATGAGTTATTTTCAAGAATAAAATCTAAACAATCACTACGGTTTGAGTTATCCTGCGGATAGACATAATCAACCATGTACTCACTGACCGACAGTGCATATTTCCCGGACAAAGCGCCGTTTTTACGATCAGGATAATTTTCCCAAGGCCCACGGCCAATCCATCTGACACTGTCATACTGTGCAGGTACTTTCATCCTCATTCCGAACCTGGGCATTGATTCAATCTGGCTCTCTTCTGGATTGTAGAATTCTGAGACTCTGACTTGTTTCTCACTAAACGAATAGCAAAGAATCAGTTTTCCACCTACAGGTAATTTGAAGTCAAAACGCAATTCTTTCAATCTTCTCTCCTTTGCAGTAAGAAGCCTTAACAATAAGCCCCATTCATAACCAAGAATCTTTATACGAGCCTCTGAGTTCACAGTCTCCCTTTCCATGCCTGCATTTTTCCACGCTCCCATTGTACGTCCATAATCATTACGAATCTGGTTGTCATTGGCTGGCTTCCAGAAATCGGGTTCAAGTGGTCCTGCCAGCATCTCCTTTTTCTTCCATTTCCAACTGGTCAATGCTCCTTTGCTGTCAATAGTATATGTGCTCTTACCACAAGAAACCGTGTAACCTCCATCCCCTGTAGAAACATCACCCTTAGTTCTTTTACTAATACTAACAAAGAGACTATCCCAATCTGACAAATGAACTGTTTTTCTTGAATATGCAGGCCAATCCAACAGTTGGTCATAGGCAACAACAAAACCCGCATCAGCCCAAGGTTTATTTTCCCTAAGAACTGCAAAGATGTGAAGAGTCAGATTATCATCATAATTGTGAGACCACAAACTACCTTTGGGGAACGGAATAGTAACTTTTAATAAACCGTTCTCATCGGGTTTTTCTATGTTGAACTTTTTCCTGTCATCAGTATAGAAAAATGAAGGTCCCACAAAATCAGCCATATAGTCATATTCATCCAATCCGGTAAAGAAATCACGGTTAATGACCTTGATTATAGCCTCGCCGGTTGAGTCAACAACTTCCACCAGTTCAAAATGCAGAGGCTGATAGACGTGCTTGACCTCATAGTAGTGCGGATGCGGGGTGCGGTCAGGAGCCAGCAGGCCGTTGATTACAAAGTTTCCGTCATTGGGCATATCGCCAAAGTCGCCTCCATAGGCCCAGAACTCACCTTCTTCAAGAGCTAATCCGCTCCCCTTATAACTTAACTTAGAGCCGTCTATAGGTTTTGCTATGCCCTGGTCAACAAAATCCCAGATTGCGGCTCCCGCTATACTGGGGTCTGCATAGATAATATCCCAGTACTCGGTCAGGTTACCACCTGAGTTGCCCATCATGTGGGCGTACTCACGCATCATGAACGGGCGGTCAGTAACCCTCTGTGCCGTCTGTTTAAGACGTGCAGGTGACAGATAACTGTCATCATAAAGGTCTGAAACCGAAAGGTCTGTATCGCAGAACACCAGGCGTGTGGAATCCAGTTCATCAACCTTGTCCCTCATGGCACGCATGTTCATGCCGGCACCACCCTCATTGCCCAGTGACCAGAATAGTATGGATGGATGATTAAAGTCCCTTTTCACCAGTGATTCCGCCCTGTCCACATGGGCTTTCATCCACTGCGGGTCATTACCCATCTGGCGGTTGCGCAGGCCGAATCCGTGTGACTCCTGGCAGGCCTCATCCATCACATAGATTCCGTAAAGGTCACAAAGCTCGTAAAGTATCGGTGAATCGGGGTAATGTGATGTGCGGAGCATATTGATATTGGCCTGTTTCATCAACTTGATATCAAGCTCGGTAGTTTCAGGGTCCACATAGTGTCCGGTACGGGGATGATGGTCGTGACGGTTCACTCCGCGCAGTTTTACCGGCTTGTCGTTTATGTACATGACCTCACCGCGGGTCTCTATCTTCCTGACTCCGACGTTCTGGCAGAATGATTCCGTAACCTGACCTTTCTCTGCAAGTTCCAAAGTACATTCATAAAGATTCGGCTTCTCTGCCGACCAGATTTGTGGCCCGAACAGATTTCCGGTTGTAGTGATCCAGATTGAATCATGTGGCTGCAATACGGGTATTCTTTCAGGGAACCAGCTTTGAGAACACTCCTTTCCATCGGTCTTTTTATCCTTAAGGGTAAACATCAAGTTGACCCTATTTACCTGAGATTCCGATGTGTTTACGATCTGAACCTGGGTATGGATTTTGGCAACACTGTAATCATCGGACGGAATAAGGGTAATCCTGTAGTCTGATATATGCACCAGCGGGCGTTTCCACAGCTTGACCGGACGGAATATGCCGCTCAAACGCCAGAAATCCTGATCTTCTATGTATGAGCCGTCACTCCAACGATAGACCTCGACCGCCAGAAGGTTCTCTCCCTCCTTCAGGTAACTTGATATATCAAACTCGGCCGGCGACATACTGTTCTGGCTATAGCCCACCTTCTGTCCGTTAACCCATACATAGAATGCCGAACTTACGGCTTCAAACTCCAGTATCCAGTTATGTCCGGAAATATCGGATGCATTGAAAACTGTCACGTAGCTGCCCACCGGATTCCGGTTCTCAAATGCTGTCCAGTTGCGGTCATTGGTACGGGTTACGTATGGCGGCTCCCGGCGGAACGGATATCGGGAATTGGTGTAGATGGGAGTACCGAATCCCTGCATCTGCCAGTCACACGGCACATGTATGTCATCCCATCCGCTCACGTCATAGCCCACCTCAAAGAAACCGATAGGGCGGCTGTCAGGTTCCGCCGACCAGCGGAACTTCCAGGTTCCGTCCAGATATGTTATCTCCGGATTGCTGCTGTGGGTGGAGGGGTTTCCCAACGTCACATGATAAGGCAGTTTGTTTATGCCTATGACGGCCGGATTCTCCCAGTCAACCGCATTCTGTGCTGAAATAGGTGCAGCAAATGCTGCAAAAAGGATACAATAATATGCTTTCATGCCGCAAATATAACACTTTTGCGTTTTTATGGTCAGAAAAGAAGTTGTTATTGGTTGCGGACCAGAAAAAAATCTCTATATTTGCACCCTTGAAATTTTATGCACACGCGTATTAATAATTAACAACAATAAAAACAGTATGCAAAACAAAGGATTCGTAAAGATTTTTGCGATAGCACTGACACTGGTGTGTCTGTTCTATCTCTCCTTTACATTCAAGACCCGCAGCATTGAAAGACGTGCTGCCCAGAGTCAGGATGAACAGGCCTATCTTGACTCTGTAATGAACAAAAAGGTCTGGATGGGTATTTATACTTACAGAGAATGCCGTGAAATGCAGATCGGCCTTGGTCTGGACCTTAAGGGTGGCATGAATGTCATTATGGAGGTTTCAATACCCGATGTAGTTAAGGCATTGGCCAACAACAGTCAGGATCCCGTCTTCACCGAGACTCTGGCAGCAGCCAAGAAACGTTCCATAAGCAGCCAGGACAACTTTGTGGATATCTTTGCACAGGAGTACGCAAGGATAGCAGGTCCCGATGCCAAACTGAGCTCATTCTTTGCTACTTCAAATCTTAAGGACAAAGTAAATTCACAAACACCCAATGAGGAGGTAATATCAGTACTGAAGACTGAGGTTGACAATGCAGTGAGCAACTCATTCCTGGTATTGCGTGCCCGTATTGACCGCTTTGGTGTAGCACAGCCTAACATTCAGGAACTTGCCGGCAAGCAGGGCCGTATCATGGTTGAGCTTCCCGGCGTAAAGGAGCCCGAGCGTGTACGTAAGCTCCTTCAGGGTTCAGCAAACCTTGAGTTCTGGGAGACCTACAAGACTGACGAGATTCAGGATGTACTGACACGAATAGATGCCCGTCTGGCCCAGAAATATGTTGATGAGAATCCTCAGGAGAACAAGGAAGAGACAACTGCCGGTGAGCAGACTGCCCAGAACTCTGAGAGTGACCTGGCCGGACAGCTTCTGGACAAGTCAGATGATGAGAACCAGGCAACAGCCGCACAGCGTGAGGCATTGCGCAAGAGCAATCCTCTGTTTGCCCGCCTCAACCCCTATCCCTACACAGACAGTTGGGTAGCAGGCGTAGCTCACTATTCAGATACCGCCGAGGTGAACCGTATGCTTGCCAGTGCCGATGCCAAGGCCATCATCCCGCGTGACCTCAAGTTCATGTGGGGCGTCAAGCCAATGGATGGCACAGAGCAGTACTATGAGCTCTACTGCATCAAGAGCGACAACAAGAACGGCCTGGCAGACCTTTCGGGTGATGTGGTAGTGGATTCAAAGGCAGACTTTGACCAGCACGGCAATCCCTGTGTAAGTATGGCCATGAATACCGAGGGTGCACGCAAGTGGGCTTCACTGACCAAGCAGAACGTAGGCCGCGGTATTGCAATCGTGCTTGACGGATATGTTTACAGCGCTCCTCGCGTGAACGGTGAGATTGGCGGCGGACGTTCCGAGATTACAGGTAACTTTACCGTTGAAGATACTCAGGACCTTGCCAACGTGCTCAAGTCCGGTAAGATGCCCGCTCCCGCCAAGATCGTACAGGAGGACATTGTAGGACCTTCACTGGGTCAGGAGTCAATCCAGAAGGGATTCACTTCATTCATCATAGCATTCATCATCCTGATGATATATATGTGCATCATCTACGGATTCATTCCGGGTATGGTGGCAAACGGAGCCCTGTTGCTCAACTTCTTCTTCACTCTGGGTATCCTCACGTCATTCCAGGCTGCTCTTACCATGTCAGGTATCGCAGGTATCGTGCTTACCCTGGGTATGGCCGTCGATGCCAACGTGCTTATCTATGAGCGTACCAAAGAGGAGCTCAAGGGCGGCAAGAGCGTACAGTCAGCTCTTACCGACGGCTACAAGAATGCCTTCTCGGCCATATTTGACTCTAACTTCACGTCAATCATCACAGGTATCATCCTGTTCTACTTCGGTACAGGTCCTATCCGCGGATTCGCCACTACACTTATCATCGGTATCATCTGCTCATTCTTTACCGCAGTGTTCCTGACACGTATCGTCTATGAGCACTTCCTGGGTAAGGGTAAGCTCCAGAACCTGACATTCACTACCGGTTTCTCCAAGAACCTGATGCAGAACACATCCGTCAAGTTCATGGAGGCAGCCAAAAAGTCATTCATCGTATTTGGCGCAGCTGCTGTCATCTGCATAGGTTTCCTTGCTGTTCGCGGCTTGAGCAAGAGTATTGACTTTACAGGCGGCCGTAACTTTGTGGTACAGTTTGAGCAGCCGGTTGAGCCGGAGGAGGTCCGCTCTATCCTCCAGAACGTGATTACCGAGGACAATGTTCAGGCAATTGCTCTGGGTACCGACCACAAGACCATCCGTATATCTACCAACTATCGTATAGACGAGGAGTCTGAGACAATTGATTCAGAAATTGAGGAGTTCCTCTTCACATCACTCAAGAAAGCCGGCAAGCTCAGCTCAGACCTGACACTGGCCAGATTCATTGACCGTGAGAACCGTGACGGAGGCTCAATCATCAGTTCACAGAAGGTTGGTCCTTCTATAGCCGAGGATATCACACGCGGTGCTATCATCTCTGTAATCCTGGCTCTGATTGCCATCTTCCTGTACATCCTGATACGTTTCCGCAACGTGGCTTACTCTGTAGGCGCCATCTTTGCCCTCTGCTTTGATACCCTTATTATAATAGGTATATATTCAATCTGCTGGGGCTGGATGCCGTTCTCACTTGAGATAGACCAGACATTCATAGGTGCCGTGCTTACCGCTATCGGTTACTCCATCAACGATAAGGTGGTTATCTTTGACCGTATCCGTGAGTTCACCGGCCTCTATCCCAAGCGTAACCGCAAGCAGTTGTTCGATGATGCACTGAACACCACTCTGGCTCGTACCATCAACACATCAGTAAGTACATTGATAGTGTTGCTGGCCATATTCTTCCTGGGTGGCGACAGCATCCGCAGCTTTGCATTCGCAATGATACTGGGTGTTGTGTTCGGCACATGCTCATCACTGTTTGTGGCTGCTCCTACAGCTTATCTGGTCATGAAGAAGACCAAGAAGGAGAAAGAGGAGATTGCAGCCGCCAAGGCATAATAAATACAGCATTAGTTTATGACCGGGGCCCGTTTTCACGGCTCCGGTCATTTTTTTCTTTAATTTATTTTTACATTTCAACTAAATGCCGATATTTGTAACAACCAATAATCAATGCAAATGAGAACAAGGCTTATTTCAGTAGTCATGTCGGTCCTCTTTTTCTTGCCGACATTTGCGCAAAACATCAATACCGACTCCATAAAAGCCGAGATGGACAAGATTGAAATTACAAACCAAGGGATGAAACAGGTCATCGAGAATTACAAGAAAGGAGTAATCAAAGGTGATCTGGAATCAATGAACCTGCTGGGGTTGGAATGTATGTCCGGCAAATATGTCAAGAAAGACCTGGAAATGGGACTCCGTCTGCTGGATTCTGCAGCCAAACAGAACCATGCTGAGGCACAATACAACCTGGGCAGTTATTACTATATCTTCTGGCTAGGTCAACGGGATAATGATTCCTATTTCTCACAAGGAGTAAAATGGCTCAAAAAAGCGGTTAAGGGCGGTGAGAACCGTGCCATAGTCAATCTTTCACGTTTCTATAACGAATACGGCAAATATAAGAAAGAACCCGCATACGTGGATGGTGGCATAAAACTGCTTGAAACATATCCAAATATCAGTCAGGTCAGCCAGAAGGACGAGCAGGTCCTTAATGCGCAGGCTTTGTTAGGCACAATTTGTCTGGGCAAGTGGCGTATGGATAATGATACCATAGCCCTGCGCGATGCCAAGAAGTGGTATAGATTATTGCTTAAGTCCGAAATGGAATTTCCCAACTATACACCGTATATAGATTCACTTCAGGCTGTTCTCAGTATGGGTGTTCCCATGAGAATAGACCCCATGCCTACTGCCGAAGAGATTGAGGCTTCAAAGCAGCCTGCCGCAGGCATGGGTGGATTCGGCGGTTTTGGTGGCAGAGGTTTTCCTGGCGGAGGAATGCCGGGTGGTGCTCCTGGTGGCGCCCCACAGGGACCGCGTCCGGCCCAGGCCACATTCCCGGGAGGCAGTATGCAGATGCAACAGTTCATACGCAACAACACCAACTATCCTGATGATTTGAAAAGCAGGAAAGTGAGCGGTCGTGCCACAATAGCTTTTACCGTTGATACGGACGGCGCAATTATCAATCCTAAGATATCGGCTGGTTCAGACGTATTCATCATTGACAAGGAAGCCCTCAGGACTATTCTGGTCATGCCCGATTGGATTCCTGCAGAGAATGAGGATGGAACTCCCGTTCAGGCCCAGCACACGGCAAATGTAGGTATCGGCACCGGAGGAAGTGGCATGGGAGGCATGGGATTCGGATTCTAAAAAGGACTATTCAATAACTTTTAAAATTACTGATATGGAGATTCTTATTTCAATTATCATTGGTGTACTGGCAGGTTTTCTGGCAGGTAAAATAATGAAAGGCGGAGGGTTCGGTTTCCTGATCAACCTCCTGGTAGGTGTTCTGGGCGGTATCCTGGGCGGCTGTCTTTTAGGCTGGTTAGGTATCCACTGGGGCGGATGGCTAGGCACTTTGCTTACAGCCGTTATAGGTGCTGTAGTTCTCTTATGGATTTTGTCTCTCTTTAAGAAGAAATAAGACCAACCATCTATTATAATTGAACGGAGTTCCTCAGATATAAGGAATTCCGTTTTTTGTATATTATCCGCATAAATTGTTGCATATATGCGGAATTATTATAAATAATATACATATTGTCTGATAAATAGGTTTAAAACCGAATATTAAACGGAATAAAGTTGTAATTTTGCAACGTTTTGATATGCAAAAACAACAAACGCTATACAAATTATGACAATTAAAGAATTGGATCAGGTAGTTGTCCGCTTCTCAGGCGATTCCGGCGACGGAATGCAGCTGGCCGGCAACATCTTCTCCACTGTTTCGGCTACGGTCGGAAACAGTATCAGTACTTTCCCGGATTATCCGGCCGATATCCGCGCCCCGCAAGGTTCTCTGACAGGCGTATCGGGATTCCAGGTACATATAGGTGCTGGTAAGGTTTATACTCCCGGCGACGAGTGCGATGTACTGGTGGCCATGAACGCTGCGGCCCTGAAGACCCAGCTCAAGTATGCCAAACCCAACGCCACAATAATAATAGACACAGACTCATTCAAGAAGTCAGACCTTGAAAAGGCCGCTTTCCAGACCGATGACCCGCTGGCAGAGATGGGTGTTGACCCGGACCGAGTCATAGCATGCCCCCTTACCCAGATGGTAAAGGATGCACTGGCCGATACAGGAATGGATGCCAAGGCCGTTCTCAAGTGCCGTAACATGTTCGCTCTAGGTCTGGTATGCTGGCTCTTCAGCCGCGACATAGAGATTGCATTCAACTATCTGCGCGACAAGTTCGCTAAGAAGCCGGAACTTGCCCAGGCCAATATCAAGGTTATCCAGGCCGGTTATGACTACGGTCACAACACTCACAGCAGTGCCATGAACGTATATCGTATCGAGTCAAAGACCAAAGAGCCTGGTCGTTACATGGATATCACCGGTAACAAGGCTACCGCATACGGATTCATAGCCGCTGCCGAAAAGGCCGGCCTCAAGCTCTACTTGGGTTCATATCCTATCACCCCTGCTACCGATGTACTGCATGAGCTTTCCAAGCACAAGTCACTGGGTGTTACAACCGTACAGTGCGAAGATGAGATTGCAGGCTGCTCATCGGCCGTAGGTGCTTCATTTGCAGGAGCCCTGGCAGTTACATCAACTTCAGGTCCCGGTATCTGCCTTAAGTCAGAGGCCATGAACCTGGCTGTAATCATGGAGCTGCCGCTGGTAGTTCTCGACGTACAGCGCGGCGGTCCTGCCACAGGACTGCCCACCAAGTCAGAGCAGACAGACCTTCTGCAGGTGCTGTTTGGCCGTAACGGTGAGAGCCCCATGCCGGTTATTGCAGCCACATCGCCTGTTGACTGCTTCGATGCCGCATATCAGGCCAGTAAGATGGCTCTGGAGCACATGACCCCGGTTGTATTGCTTACCGATGCATTCGTAGCCAACGGTTCTGCGGCATTCAAGTTGCCCAACCTGGCTGATTATCCTGCCATCAATCCACCTTATGTCCCTGAGGAACTCAAGGGCAAATGGACTCCGTATATGCGTGCCGAGAACGGAACACGTTACTGGGCTGTTCCCGGTCGTGAGGGATTCACCCATATCCTGGGAGGTCTGGAGAAAGACAGCCAGACCGGTGCCATCAGCACCAATCCTGAGAACCATGACCTGATGACCCGTCTGCGTCAGCAGAAGATTGACAACATCCAGGTTCCTGATCTGGAGGTTATTGGTGATGTTGATGACGCTGATCTGCTTATCGTTGGTTTCGGCGGTACTTACGGACATCTGCGTGCCGCAATGGAGGAACTCCACGCTCAGGGCAAGAAGGTTGCTCACGCACACTTCAAGTTCATCAACCCGCTGCCCAAGAACGCCGCTCAGGTACTTACCAAGTACAAGAAAGTGGTTGTAGCCGAGCAGAACATGGGTCAACTTGCAGCATTCCTGCGCATGAAGGTGGACGGATTTGTTCCCTACCAGTTCAATCAGGTTAAAGGCCAGCCGTTCGTAGTTGAAGAGTTAGTCAACGCTTTCAAGGGAATCTTGGAAAATTGAAAATTGAGAATTGAGAATTTTTCAAGAACCTGCGTAATAACAATAATAAGAATTCAGAATTATGGAATATACAGCACAAGATTTCAAGAAGGGACAGCCCCGTTGGTGTCCCGGATGCGGTGACCACTTCTTCCTGGCATCACTGCACAAGGCTATGGCCGAAATCGGAGTAGCTCCATACAATACCGCTGTCATATCAGGTATAGGTTGTTCAAGCCGTCTGCCCCACTACATGGCAACATACGGAATGAACACCATACACGGCCGTGCTGCAGCAATCGCTACCGGTTGCAAGGTAGCAAATCCTGACCTGACCGTATGGCAGGTATCAGGTGACGGTGACGGTCTGGCTATCGGAGGTAACCATTTCATACACGCCAACCGCCGTAACATCAACCTGAACATGATCCTGCTCAACAACCGTATCTACGGCCTTACGAAGGGGCAGTATTCACCCACTTCGCCCCGTGGATTCGTAAGTAAATCCAGCCCCTACGGAACCGTTGAGGATCCGTTCCGTCCGGCAGAACTCTGCTTTGGCGCCCGCGGCCATTTCTTTGCACGCGCCGTTGCCACTGATGCTCCCGGCACAGTCGATATCCTCAAGGCCGCCTACTACCATAAGGGTGCATCGGTATGCGAGATTCTGCAGAACTGCGTCATCTTCAACAACGGAACCCACGATGCAGTATATAACAAGGAGGGTCGCGCCAAGAACGCCATCTACGTCAAGCACGGTCAGCCCCTGGTATTCGGCGAGAACAATGAGTTCGGTCTCATGCAGGAGGGATTCGGCCTTAAGGTTGTAAAGATTGGCGAGAACGGCATCACTCTCAAGGATATCCTTGTACACGATGCACACTGCCAGGACAACACTCTGCAGCTAAAGCTGGCCCTGATGGGCGATGGTGACGGATTCCCCGTAGCTCTGGGCGTTATCCGCGATGTTGAGGCCCCCACCTACGATGACGCCGTAACCGCTCAGATTGAGGAGATTAAGGCCGTCAAGAAGTATCACAACTTTGCCGAACTTCTGGAAACCAATGATATCTGGGAGGTAAAATGACAGATTATTCAGCTTTTATGTAACTTGAACAAAAAAAACAATATCTTTGCTGATGAATAATTTAATTAACAGTAAGATGAAAGTATTAAAGTTCATGCCTGCACTCCTTATTGCAGTAACTACATTGTTAGCCTGCGATAAAGATGATAAGGAAACCGCTACCGATGAAACCGGTAAGTGGTACGCTTACAACGATGAAGCCAAACAGGACGTAGTATTCTATCTTGAGCTGAAAGACGGAAAGGCCGATTTCATCATCAGCGCTTGGGGAGACCGCTATCAGGGTCCTTACACTCTCAAAGACGGAAAGATAACAATTTCCATCAGTAAGTTTCTTTGGCGTGGCAATGCCGCCGCTTTAGGAGATGCTGCCGTTTCACCCGGGAACCTTTTCAACGGCTGGAACTCTTATGTTCCCGACAGTTCTGATGAGAACAGTCATGGGCCATCAGTTGACGGACCAAAGGTAGAATTTGATTTCTCCTGGAATGGCGATGAAGCAGTGATCAACTACGCCAACCGCCCCGTTAAAGCATTCAGGCAATAACTCCTGTATAATAAAGGTTCAGGTACAACAAAGGCGGTCTTGATGACCGCCTTTGTTGTACCCTCGCTGGGAATCGAACCCAAATTTAAAGTTTAGGAAACTTCCGTTCTATCCATTGAACTACAAGGGCAATCCAAATATTTTGAATCCGGGCGCGAAGATAGTGCTTTTTTACGTAAGTTTGCAACAATGACAATCTGATTTGATAATTAAAACACTGAATATAGTATGAGAACTATCCTTAAGAGAATGATTCCGCTGGCAGCCATAGCCTTAACGCTTGGACTTGTTGCAGCCAAGAAAGCCGACAAACCGAGCTATCCCATAGGCAATGTGCCCTTCACACAGGTAAAGGTTGAACCCAACACTTTCTGGGGCGACCGAATCCGCCAGAGCCGTGAGGTTACCATTCCGCTGGCATTCAGCAAATGTGAGGAGACTGACCGTTACACCAACTTTGAGCATGCAGCCGCCAAGATGGCCGAGACAGCCCACGGAGACAACAGCAGCAACTACCGCCCCACCCAGTTCCCGTTTGATGACACTGATGTCTATAAGACAATAGAGGGAGCCAGCTATCTGCTCCAGACTTATCCCGACAAGAAACTGGAGGCATACATAGACAGTGTATTGGACATAGTAGCTGCAGCACAGGAACCCGACGGCTACCTTTACACAGCCCGCACCATGAACCCCGCCCATCCGCATGATTGGTCAGGCCCCACACGCTGGAGTGCCGAAGAGAGCGGAAGCCACGAGCTCTATAACCTTGGGCACATGGTTGAGGGTGCCATAGCCCACTATCAGGCCACCGGTAGCCGCAAGTTCCTGGACATAGCCATAAAGTATGCAGATTGCGTTTGCCGTGAGATAGGTTACGGGCCCGGACAGAAGGTTGTGGTTCCAGGTCATCAGATTGCAGAAATGGCACTGGCCAAACTTTATCTGGTAACCGGCGACAAGAAATACCTTGATGAGGCTAAACTGTTTCTAGACAACAAAGGCAAGACCGCCCGTAAGGACAAGTATGATCAGTCTTATAAGCCGGTGATAGAGCAGGATGAGGCCGTTGGTCACTCAGTCCGTGCCGGTTACATGTACTCAGGTATGGCCGATGTGGCCGCCCTGACCGGAGACCAGTCATATGTGACAGCCATAGACCGCATTTGGGATAACATGGTTGGCAAGAAGATGTACCTGACCGGAGGCATCGGCTCAACTGGCGGAAGCGAGGGATTTACCGAGAACTATGACTTGCCCAACATGAACGGCTACTGTGAGACATGTGCAGCAATAGCAAACGTCTATACCAACTACCGCCTGTTCTTGCTTCATGGTGATGCCAAGTACATGGACGTGCTGGAGCGTGCCCTATACAATGGCGTAATCAGCGGTGTAAGCCTGGATGGAGGCGGATTCTTCTATCCTAACCCGCTTGAAAGTCACGGACAGCATCAGCGTCAGGCATGGTTCGGCTGCGCATGCTGCCCCAGCAACATCTGCCGTTTCATCCCGTCAGTTCCAGGTTACGTATATGCCGTAAAAGACAACAAACTATTTGTAAACCTTTTTATGTCCAACACTCTTGCTACCCAGGTGAACGGCAAGAACGTCCAGATTACCCAATCCACAGAGTATCCCTGGAACGGTGATATAAAGATAACCGTCGATAAGACTCCCGGTCAGTTCTGCCTCAACATCCGTATCCCCGGATGGGTTCGCAATGAGGTTGTTCCCACAGACCTTTACCGTTACTCGGACGGCAAGACCTTGGGTTATACCATTCAAGTTAATGGTGAGACTGTAGAGTCCACACTTGAGGATGGATATTTCGGCATAGACCGTAAATGGAAGAAGGGAGATGTGGTAAACATCCATTTTGACATGGAACCCCGCATCGTGACAGCTCACCGTCAGGTCACCGAGGACCGCGGCAAGATTGCCGTAGAGCGCGGACCGTTGGTCTATTGTGCTGAGTGGGCCGATAATGACTACAACATACTTAACACTTCACTTCCCTCAAACGCCGATTTCAAGGTAATTCCCTTCAAGATGAATGTAGAAGGACGTGGCTACGCAATGAATGCTTTAGAAACCACTGCCTATGACAACTACACCGGCAATGTGGGCCGCGCACATCAGGTCAAGCTACGTCTTATCCCATACTATGCCTGGGCACACCGTGGTAACGGCAACATGGAGGTGTGGATGACACGTTACAATCCGCCGGCCCAGGCTACACAGGCTCCTGCCACTCCGCAGGTGCCCGAGCCCACAGCCGTAATCAACCTTTGGCCTGATGGTGCACCTACGGATAACGGTCTTACCGGCCCCGAGAGGGTTATGGATATGCATGTATCCAACGTCACTCAGCCCACTCTCAGCATCTGGGCTGCTCCCAACCCCAACGGTCTGGCAGTGATTGCATGCCCGGGTGGTGGTTACACTGATGTCTGGAACGGATCCGAGGGCAATAACATGGCGCAGTGGTACATGGATCAGGGCATAACCCTGGCCGTACTCAAGTACCGCCTGCCCAACGGCCACACCGAGGTTCCGCTGGATGACCTGCATGAGGCCATGCGTGTGCTCTGTTCTATCCGGTCATCACCATGGACAAGACCTTCACCCACATGGGTTCACACAACAACCTGCTGGGCCGTAACGCATCGCAAGAGCAGATAGACCTCTACTCAAACGAGAAACAGGTTACCCGCGATACCCCGCCCGCATTCATCATGGCCAACTCCGATGACAACCTGGTGCCCGTGCGCAACAGCATAGAGTACTACAACGCCCTGCAGGCCAACCGCGTACGCTCCGCTCTGCACGTCTATCCCACAGGCGGTCACGGCTGGTGCGCCAATGAAAACTTCGTCTACCGGCAGCAATGGATGAGTGACCTCAAGCAGTGGCTGTCCCAACTGGCCAAATGATATAAAAAGAGAGGGTTCACAGTCGGAACCCTCTCTTTTTTTGCTAATTGTTATCAGCGTACTGCGATCTCCTGGACGGGCTGTTGCGGGAGCAGGAGTTTCTCTACCTTCCAGCTCCTGGTCTTGCCGCTGAATGTTGCGGTAGCGCGGATATCGGTTGCGCTGGCACCGAACTTGACGGTATATTTGCCGGCTGCGGTCTGCCACTCGGATGCCTCCTCGTTGAAGCTGGCCAGCGTGTATGCATCGGCCTTGAAGGTCAGGGTCTGGCTCTCGCCGGGCTGCAGCAGACGGGTCTTGCCGAATGCCTTGAGCTCTGACTCGGGCTTGACAAGTCCGCCGCCGGGAGCGCTCACGTAAATCTCTACGGCCTCCTTGCCGGCTACCTTACCGGTGTTCTTTACGGTGATGGTTGCCTCAAAACCGCCGTCCTTGGCCTTTACCGTGGGCTTGCTGTACTCAAATGTGGTGTAGCTCAGTCCGTAACCGAACGGATATGAAACCTCAACACCTGCGGTATTGAAATAGCGGTAACCAACCCAGATACCCTCGGCATAGGTGGTGTAGTCAATGTTACGTGTACCTGCGTTCTGCTGTCCTCCGCGACCTCCGCCAAATCCACCGAATCCGCCCTGCTGCTGACGTGCCTGTTGGCCGGTGTAGGGGAAATTCTGTGATGAAGGTATGTCCAGATATGAGAGCGGGAATGACATGGAGAGTTTGCCTGAAGGATTTGACTTACCGATGAGTATATCGGCCACAGAGTTGCCCACCTCCTGTCCGGGTGTCCAGGCCAACAGGATGGCATCGGGCTGTGACTTCCATGAAGCTGTCTCTATCACACCGCCTATGTTCATTACCACTGTGACTTTTTTACCGGCCTTGTGGAACTCGTTGCAGACGTCACGGATAAGTGAACGCTCTATGTCTGTAAGTTCAAAGTCATCGACCATACGGCGGTCATCGCCCTCACCGGCGTTACGGCCTATCACAATCACGGCAGCGTCATTACGCTGTGCGCAAGACTGGATAGCAGCCTGGTTGATGGCCACCTCGGGCAGTACAGCCTCACCCAGCATGACGCTGCGGCCTCCGCCCATACCCAGGGCGCTCTGGCTTGCCACATAGTCACGGTGTTTGGCATAGAAATCGGCCAGACGTGAATCAAGCGTGAAACCGGCACCCTCCAGACCCTCGCTGATATTGCGGATATAGGGCTTGTTCACATTACCGGAGCCTGTTCCGCCTGCTATTGACTTATATGCGCTCAGACCAAAGAGTGCTATGTTACCTTTGGCCTCCATAGGCAGGTTGCCGTTGTTCTTGAGCAACACCATACCCTCGGGGGCTGATTCGCGGACCATTCTTGCATGACCGTCCAGATCAGGCTTGTTAGAGTACTTGTAGCCTTTGAAATTAGGAGTCTTGACAATGTACTCCAACATACGGCGTACGTTGCGGTCCAGATCGGCCACGTCAAGGGTTCCGTTGTTTACAGCCTCCACTATACGCTGTGTCTCGGAAGCTGCGCCCGGCTCCATAAGGTCATTGCCGGCATGTACGGCATTGACTGTTCCGGCCTTGTTGCCCCAGTCGGTCATTACTATGCCCTGATAACCCCACTCGTCACGCAGGAAACCTGTCAGCAGGTCATGGCTCTGCTGTGTATATGTGCCGTTAATCTTGTTGTATGATGACATCACGGTCCAGGGCTTGGCCTCACGGATGGTAATTTCAAAATTCTTGAGATAGAGCTCGCGCAGTGCACGCGGGTTGATGCGTGCATCGTTCTCGCTGCGGTTTATCTCCTGGTCATTGCCTGCAAAGTGCTTTACCGATACACCCACATCGTTCTTCTGGATGCCTTTTACGTATGCAGCCGATATCTTGCCGCTCAGCAGCGGGTCCTCGCTGAAATACTCAAAGTTACGGCCGCAGAGCGGATTGCGGTGCAGGTTCATGCCGGGTGCAAGGAGCACGTCAACACCGTACTCATGAACCTCCTGGCCCATGGCTGTGGTGAGTTGCTCCACCAGTTCCGTGTTCCATGTGCATGCCAGAACCGTGCCTACGGGGAATCCTGTGCAGTAATAGGTCTGGCTGTCACCCTGACGGGTAGGCGATATACGCAGTCCGGCAGGACCGTCGGCAAGAACCGTTGCGGGTATTCCCAGACGGGTGATGGCTTGTGTACCTCCGGCTGCACCGGGAACACTGTTAGCCCTCCCACCTACAACAAGGGTGGCTTTCTCCTCAAGGGTCATTGCCTTCAGGACTTCGTCAATGTTGTCTGCACTCAGTTTGGGCTGTGCCCACGCCACTGCACCGCATATCACGGCTGTGGCTGTCAATAAGGTTTTTTTCATAAGAATAGGTTAATAATCAGACTGTTAAAGAAAAAAGATACAAAAGGGGCCTGACCCCAATTGTACTATTTTTCGCCGAAGCAAAGGTCACCGGCATCACCCAGACCTGGAATGATGTAGGCGTGGCTGTTGAGCTCTGGGTCAACGGCGGCGCACCAGAGTGTGGTGGTATCCTGCGGGAACATCTTGCACACATAATCAACTCCTGCCTGAGCTGCAATCACTGAGCACAGGTGAACCTTGGCGGGAGTTCCCTTGAGCAGCAGCGCGCGGTATGCTAGATACATACTGTTACCGGTAGCCAGCATGGGGTCAACCAGAATCAGGGTCTTGCCGTCCAGTTTGGGCGATGCCATATACTCAATGTGCACATCAAAATTCACCTCATCCAGATACTTACGGTAAGCTGATACAAACGCGTTCTCGCAGTGGTCAAAATAGTTGTGGAAACCCTGATGCAGGGGCAGTCCGGCGCGGAACACGGTACCCAGTACTATATCCTCCTCGGGGACATTGATGGTTGTGGTGCCCAGCGGGGTTGTAACCTCTTTTGTCACATAGTTGAGTTTCTTGCTTACCTCCAGCGCCATAATCTCGCCTATGCGCTCCAGATTGCGACGGAAACGGAGTTGGTCTTTCTGAACATTCACGTCACGAATCTCAGCAATGAACTGATTAAGGATACTGTTCTGTTTGTTAAAATCAATTACTTCCATATTATTGTTGTATTATAGTCCTGTAATCCTGCCCGTGTCACATGCCTTGCAAACGCAGAGCAAAATTGAACAAAAGTACATAATTTGAAATAAAAACAACCATTATTATGATATTATTAGGTAACTTCAACCCCCGAAAAATATTTTTTACACAACAATATAGATTATGAGAATCATCAAGTTTTCAGCATTCCTGCTGGCTCTTGCCTTTTCAGGAGCAATCAGCGCCCAGCCGGGCGGAATGGGGCAGCAGGCCCCGTCAACAGTCATCAACAAGGATGGCACCGTAACTTTCAACTACTCAAACCGCAACGCCAAATCTGTAAAGGTCTGGACCCAGTTCAGCGAGAGCGTAGATATGACCAAGGGCGCAAACGGCGTATGGACCGCCACCATCGGACCCGCCGAGCCCGATATCTACCCCTATCATTTTGAGGTGGACGGCATCAGCGTGATGGACCCCCAGTGCCCGGAGTGGTTCCCCAACGAGACTTTCAAGAACAGCCTGCTGGATATGCGTGCCGACAAGCTGAGCGCCCTTAAAGACGTTCCTCACGGCAGCGTGGATTACCTGAACTATTGGTCACCCGGACTGGGTATGCACATCCCTGTGATAGTATATACCCCGCCTTTTTACGATGACCCCAAGAACAAGGACAAGAAATACCCCGTTATGTATCTCATCAGCGGTACCACCGATACCGAGGAGGTCTATTTCAAGGTAGGTAAGATGAACCTTATACTGGACAACCTGATTGCCCAGGGTAAGGCCAAGGAGATGATTCTGGTTCTGCCCTACGGTAACGCCACACTGCTCAAGACCGAGCGCCAGCCCCAGCGCCAGGGAGGCGGTATGGGCGGATTCGGAGGTATGGGTGGCTTCGGCGGCATGGGCGGAGGCTACAACTTCAATGCCGATTTCACCGACGTGCTGATGCCCTTTGTTGAGAGCAACTACCGTACCATCAACGATGCTGACCACCGTGGTATTGGCGGATTCTCACGCGGCGGAAACCAGGGTATGGCCATCGGACTGGCCAATCTGGACAAGTTCTCATACCTGTGCTCATACAGCTCGTTCACCCAGGTTCGCGACAGCCAGTTTGAGGATTCAGAGGCTTTCAACAAGAAGGTACATCTGTTCTGGCTGGGCATCGGCACCGATGATTTCCTGTACGGAAACTCCAAGGACCTGATGCAGATGCTTGACCGCCATAACATCAAGAACGTCAAGGTATTCACACACGATAAGTACGGCCACACCTGGATGAACGCCCGCTACTGGCTGGAGCAGTCATTCCCGCTGCTGTTCCAGGATCAGGCAGTCATTGACAAGGCAGTTGCAGAGAGCATGAGCCTGGAGGAAGCCGAGAAGGTACGTCTGGAGAAACTGGGCGGTGCAGAGCCTTCACGTCTTACCGGATCGCTCATGTCAAGCCTATTCCCCGCAGGTGTAAAGTCACCGGAGTACAATGCCGACGGCACAGTTACGTTCCGCTGCCAGGCTCCCGATGCCCAGAAGGTAGCTCTGGAGTGCCAGATGTTCAGCGGCACCAAGGATATGGAGAAGGATGACCGTGGCGTATGGTCAATCACTGTTAAGCCCGATTTCCCCGACATCTACCCCTACGCATTCCAGATTGACGGCACACAGGTGGCCGACCCCAACAACATGCACATGTTCCCTAATGAGAACTTCAAGTACAGCCTTGTGGATGTACGCGGTGAGGCTCCGTCGGTACAGGACATACAGGAGGGTGTTCCCCACGGCAAGGTGTCATACCGCTACTACTATTCAAAGGCTTGCGGCATAGAGCGCCCCATGTGCGTATATACTCCCGCCGGATATGACCCCAAGGGCAGTGAGAAACTCCCCGTTCTCTATCTTATTCACGGTATGACCGATACCTATGAGACCTGGTTCAAGGTAGGTCAGATGAACAACATACTGGACAACATGATAGCCAAGGGTCAGGCCAAGCGCATGATCGTGGTTATGCCTTACGCCAACCCATATCCCGAGATGATTGCCCAGGGCAAGGCTCAGGCCTATAACTCAATGGATGTACAGCTCACCACCAAGGAGTTTGTAGAGGAGGTAATGCCCTTCATTGAGAAGAACTACAATGTCATAGCCGATGCCGACCATCGCGCCATAGCCGGTTTCTCACTTGGAGGCCGTCAGACTCTGGCAGCAGGATTCGGCAACCCCGACAAGTTCCACTATGTGGCAGCCTACGCACCCGCCATTTTCGGCAACGAGTATGAGACCAACTTCCAGAACGGCACATACAAGCCATTGGCCGAACTTCAGACAAAAATCAAGTTTTTCTTCCTGGGTACAGGCAAGGATGACTTCCTTATTCAGGCATCACAGGGTCTTAACAAGTATGTGATTGACAATAGTCCTAAGATGGAAAAGTTCAGTGCTATTGCCGAATTCATGGACAGCTTCACTTTCAACTCCACCGCCGGAAAGAATGTCTTCAAGTATTCATTCTACAATCCGCACGGCGGCCATACCTGGATGAACTGCCGTGACTATCTGGAACTGACCGTTAAGGAACTCTTTAAATAACTTTATTTGAAGAATATGAAACGCTCACTTATTCTTTCAACATTGCTGCTGGCCGCTCTGCCCATCGTGGCACAGCAGTCAAGAGTGAACATACAGTATGACCCTCAGCGCACCGAGCCTGAGGGCATACTTCCCTATAACGCCCGGGTACTTTCGCCCGAAGTGCATGATGACCATACAGTTACGTTTCGCGTAAACGCTCCGAATGCCCAGTCTGTCCAACTGACCGGGTCGATGTTCGTAGGCAACAACCGCCAGCGCCCCAACTTTACCAAAGGCGCAAACGGTGTCTGGGAACTGACCATCGGCCCGCTGGCTCCCGAGATATACCTTTATTACATCATAATTGACGGAGTCCAGAACATCGATGCCAACAACCAGTTTACCGGTCATGCCGCAATGCCGTCGTTCAGCATGCTATTTGTTCACGGTGACGAACCCGCATGGTATGATCCCAAGCCCGATGTACCGCACGGCTCTTGGACCACGCATTACTACTATTCGGACGTGACTAACGGCCTCAGGGACCTGATAGTCTATACCCCGGCTAACTACAATCCCAAGAAAAAGTACCCCGTACTATATCTGATGGGCGGATCGGGCGACCTTACCGAGACCTGGATAATGCACGGACGCGCCAACTGGATTCTGGACAACGTGATTGCCGAGGGTAAGGCGCGTGAGATGATTGTGGTGTTCCCCAATGACCAGATGGTTACCCGTAGCCATCCGCAGCACACCGAGCTTGCATTCCCCATGATTGAGAGAGACCTGATTGACAACATCATCCCGTTTGTGGAGTCACATTACAGCTGCATCAAGAACAAGCATGCACGTGCCCTGAGCGGACTCTCCATGGGCGGACGCATGACCCAGTACGTGGTATTCCGCAATCTGGACGTGTTCGGATCGGCAGGCCTGCTGAGCGCCGCCATCGGCCTGGATGAGACTCCCGCCATAAAGGAGCCCGATGTAAACAGCAAGATTGACTATCTGTTTATAGGTGGCGGTCAGTACGAGACCGGTATGATGGGCCGTCACACCACCCTGCACAACCAGCTGGACGAGCTGGGAGTAAAGCATGAGTATGACTCAGACGCCCCCGGTGCCCACGACCTGGTAACCTGGCGCCATCTGCTCTACTACCACTTCCTGCCCGGCCTGTGGCGCAACAACTACAAGTGGAAGTAGATTGCTATCTCAAGAAAGCAGTTTTGTTACAAAATATTAAATATTGCGCAGGCGCGAGCAAAAAGGCTTTTTGAATTTCTCCATCCCTCAAAAAGGAGTTACTTTTGTAGCCGGTTTACAAGGATGCTTTTAATAAGCCCTTTGGACCGGCTATAACTTTTAAAGTTCAGTAACAATCAAACTATAAAAACAATGGCAAAAATCGATTTAAGCGTGTACGGAATCAACGGTTCAACCGTGATTGCACACAATCCTTCTTATGAGGAGTTGTTCAAAGAGGAGACCAAGGCTGGTCTGACCGGTTATGACAAGGGTCAGGTGACAGAACTTGGCGCAGTTAACGTAATGACTGGCGTATTCACAGGTCGTTCTCCTAAGGACAAGTACATTGTTGACAACGACGAGAGTCACAACAACGTATGGTGGACATCCGATGAGTACAAGAACGATAACCACCCCATGAGGGAGGAGGTTTGGGCAAAGGTTAAGGAGATTGCCATCAAGGAGCTCTCAGGTAAGGATCTCTATGTAGTTGACGCTTTCTGCGGTGCCAATGAGGCTACCCGTCTTGCCGTCCGCTTCATCGTTGAGGTTGCATGGCAGGCTCACTTCATCAAGAACATGTTCATCCAGCCCACAGCCGATGAGCTTGAGAAGTTCCAGCCCAACTTCGTAATCTTCAACGCCAGCAAGGCTAAGGTTGAGAACTACAAGGAGCTGGGTCTGAACTCAGATACCTGTGTCGCTTTCAACACAAAGTCACGTCAGCAGGTTATCATCAACACCTGGTACGGCGGCGAGATGAAGAAGGGTATGTTCTCCATGCAGAACTACTATCTGCCTCTACAGGGTATCGCTTCAATGCACTGCTCTGCCAACACTGATATGCAGGGTAAGAACACCGCAATATTCTTTGGTCTGTCAGGTACAGGTAAGACCACCCTTTCAACTGATCCCAAGCGTCTGCTCATAGGTGATGACGAGCACGGATGGGACGATGAGGGCGTATTCAACCTGGAGGGTGGCTGCTATGCCAAGGTTATCAACCTTGACAAGGAGTCTGAGCCCGATATCTACAACGCTATCCGTCGTAACGCCCTGCTTGAGAACGTTACCGTTGACAAGGACGGCAAGATTGACTTTGCCGATAAGAGTGTTACCGAGAACACCCGCGTATCATATCCTATCGACCACATCGAGAAGATTGCCCAGAAGGTAAACGGCAAGAGCGCAGGTCCCGATGCCAAGAACGTAATATTCCTGAGTGCCGATGCATTCGGCGTACTGCCTCCCGTATCAATCCTGACCCCCGAGCAGACCAAGTACTACTTCCTGTCAGGTTTCACAGCTAAGCTGGCCGGTACCGAGCGCGGTATCACTGAGCCCACTCCCACATTCTCAGCTTGCTTCGGCCAGGCATTCCTGGAGCTGCATCCTACCAAGTATGCCGAGGAGCTGGTCAAGAAGATGGAGAAGAGCGGTGCCAAGGCTTATCTGGTCAACACCGGTTGGAACGGCACAGGCAAGCGTATCTCTATCCGCGACACCCGTGGTATCATAGACGCTATCCTGGGCGGTGACATACTGAACGCTCCTACCAAGAAGATCCCGTACTTTGATCTGGAGGTTCCCACACAGCTCAACGGTGTGGCATGGGGCATCCTTGATCCTCGTGACACCTATCAGAACCGCGCCGAGTGGGAAGAGAAGGCCAAGGATCTGGCTGCACGCTTCATCAAGAACTTCAAGAAGTATGAAGGTAACGAGGCCGGCAAGGCACTGGTTGCTGCAGGACCCAAACTCTGATGTCTGACAACAGATAATCATATCAAGATGCTCTTTCCGGTAAGCTATCGGAAAGAGTATCTTTGTTTAACTTTATACTCTCAACACGATATTAATTACAGCCAAATATTTTAAGGACAAAACGATGAAAAAACTAATCTTTACAATTGCTGCATGCCTTGTTGCTGTGGCAGCATCAGCACAAATGGGTGGTCGCCCCATGGGCGGAGGCCGTCCTATGGGTGGTGGTCGTCCTATGGGTGCCATGGGTGCTCCTATGGGTGGAATGCAAAAGCCTTTCTATGAGCAGGAATCTGATTCAATAGCAAATGCCCGCATTATCGATGTAGCCGGCCGTCTGGACCTGAGTGAAAAACAGCTGGACAAAATGATCAAGCTGTATGCACAGGAGTTTGAAGAACTGTGCCGTAACCTTCAGATGTCAGTCAGGGAGTTTCAGATGATGCAGAACGGAGGGTTCCGCGGACGTAACAACATGGCGGCCGCACAGACTCCCGCAAACGTCCAGTTTGACACCGAGTCAGCCAGAAAGACATATGACCAGATCATAAAGAAATTCGACAAACGCTACAAGAAGGCGCTTGACGACAAACAGTATGCAACATGGAAAGAGTTGTCCGGCACTACAATGGACAACAAGTTCAGCAGCATACTGCAGCATGTGCAGCAGAACACCGAAAGCATGTTCTAAAACATGAAGATATCACTTATCGGTTACGGAAAAATGGGCCACGAGATAGAGAAGATTGCTCTTTCCCGTGGCCACGATGTCGTTTGCAGGATAGATATAGACAACCCGCAGGACTTTGACAGCCCTGAATTCAAGAGCGCCGATGTGGCAATTGAGTTTACGGCCCCCACACAGGCTTACGGGAACATTCTGAAATGTTTCAGCAAAGGAGTAAAGGTTGTAAGCGGCAGCACCGGCTGGATGGAACAGCATCGCGATGAGATGAAGAATCTCTGTAAGGACGGTTCCAATACACTGCTCTGGTCAAGCAACTTCAGCATAGGCGTGGCTCTTTTCTCAAAGGTCAACACCTATCTTGCCAGGCTTATGAACAGCTACCCCATGTATGATGTGACCATGTCCGAGACGCATCACATCCACAAGCTGGACGCTCCAAGCGGAACTGCAATCACTCTGGCCGAGGGAATAATAGGCCAGCTGGACCGCAAGAGCGGCTGGAGCAAGGGAACACTGCTCAATCCCGACGGAAGCATGACGGGAACATCCGAATGCGCACCATCAGATGTTCGCATAGACTCTGTTCGCGAGGGTGAGATAGCCGGAATACATGAGATCACGTATGATTCAAGCGCAGATTTCATAAAGATAACACACTTTGCAAAAGACCGCAGCGGTCTGGCACTTGGCGCAGTCCTGGCAGCTGAATATACGGTAAAGAATAAGGGATTCCTAACCATGGATGACCTTATGGATTCACTCTCATAATCCTTAGAGCCCAAAAGCAGATGAAGAAGTTTGGAGAAATAACAAAGAAGCAGTGGATCAAGGCTGCAATATACCTGATATTATACATACTCTTCCTTGTTTGGGTAAAGAGCTGGATGGGTATAATAGTAATACCTTTCATTATTGACGCCTGCACCACCCGCATAATCAAATGGGACTGGTGGAAGAGCCTCAAGAACAAGACCCTTTATCAGATAATGGGATGGATAGATGCCATTGTATTTGCACTGGTTGCAGTCTATTTCGTAAACCTTTACCTGTTCCAGAACTATGCCATACCATCCTCCTCACTCGAAAAATCACTGCTTATAGGTGACCATCTGTATGTTAGCAAGGTGGCGTACGGACCTCGCAAGCCCATGACCCCTCTCACTATGCCGCTCACGCAGAACCAGTTCCCGGGTGGAAGCAAAAGCTATTTTGAAAAGCCACAGTGGCCCTACGAGCGTATCAAGGGATTCGGCCAGATAAAGCAGAATGAGATTGTGGTTTTCAACTACCCTGCCGGTGATACCCTTGTCACCAATCCTGAATACTCCAGTGCCGACTACTACAGCATGATAGTATATCCCATTGGAAAGAGCAAGTGCAAGGAGGTAAACCTTGACAGCCTTACCACTCTTGAGCAGCGCCGTGTCTATGACTTTTATTATAAAATCGGACGCCAGTTCGTAGAACAGAATGAGCAACTGTTCGGAAAGATAATAACCAGGCCTGTTGACCGCCGCGAGAACTATGTGAAGCGTTGCGTAGGTCTGCCCGGCCAGACTCTGGAGATAAATGACGGCATAATCTACATAGACGGTGTAGCCAGCAAGCAGCCGGATGCAGTCCAGACCAACTACATAGTTACACTGGAGAGACCCATTCCTGAGTCACTCAGAGAGAAGATGCACTTGAGTTATGATGACCTTAAAGCCAAGGACAACAAACCCGGACGCTACTTGATTCCTCTCACACAGGAGGCTAAGGATTTGCTGGCCAGCCAGACCGGGATAGCATCCGAAATAGAACATTATGAATGCTCCATAGCCGAATCGGAATGGCTGTACCCCCAGAACATGAACACGCACTGGACTCTGGATGACTATGGCCCCATATGGATTCCGGCCAAAGGGGCATCGGTGGAGCTCACAATCGAGAACCTCCCTCTGTACGAGCGTGTAATAAAGGTATACGAGGGTAATGACCTTAAGGTAGAGCGTGACGGTACCATACTCATAAACGGAGAGAAGGCCCACAGCTACACATTCCGCATGGACTACTACTGGATGATGGGCGACAACCGCCAGAACAGCGCCGACTCACGTTACTGGGGCTTTGTGCCCGAAGACCATATAGTAGGCCGCCCGGTATTCATCTGGCTGTCACTGGACAAGGACAAGAAGTGGGGCCAGAAGGGCAAGATACGCTGGAACCGCCTGTTCCGTGCCGTCAAGAATTACAATTGATGGAAACAACCCTGCTCTGCTCGGCATACCTGCCGCCTGTCAGTTTCTTCACCGCCATCAAAAACGGCGGTGATGTTGTTATAGAGCAGTATGACAACTACTGCAAGCAGACATACCGTAACCGTTGTGTTATAGCCACTGCCGGCGGCAAGCAGACATTAACAATACCGGTAGTCAAACCGGACGGCCCCAAACAACTTATGAAAGACGTGCGCATAAGTGACCATGGGGATTGGCGGCACCAGCACTGGAACGCCCTGGAATCGGCATATATGAACAGCCCTTTTTTCATGTACTATCAGGATGATTTCCTGCCTTTTTATGAAAAGAAGTATGAGTTCCTGCTGGACTTCAATATGGAGCTTACCATGCGGATAATGGAACTGGCTGGCATAAATAAGCAACTGAGACTGACCGAATCATACAAAAAAAAGGATCCGAATGTTCTGGATCTGAGGGATATGATAGAGCCCGGCATAAATGAGCCGGAGAATCCCCGTCCTTATTGGCAGGTGTTCAGACAAAAGTACGGATTCCAGGCTAACCTGAGTGCAGTGGACCTCCTCTTCAACATGGGACCTGAATTCCCAGAGTACACAGTAGGGACGGTTTCTTCTGTGTAGTTTTCCGAGAGAACTTTTTGGGGTATCAGTATCTGAAACTTCGCGCTAATGCGCTCTCCCTCCCACTCCTACGGAGCGGGCCCCTCCCTCTTACGCGCCGAGGGTGGCGACGGTTTCCGATACCGATACCCCAAAAAGTTCTGTTCACTTAGGAAGTTTCTTACACAGAAGGAACCGTCCCTACTGTGTACTTTCTGACTTTGTTGAAGACGATGTCTGGATCGATGCCGGTAAGGCAGCGGTAATCGCTGTAGATGCACTCTTTCTTGCCGTAGATGGAGCACGGACGGCAGGGCAGTTCCAGTTGGATGCAATCGTCAGGTTTCTGCCCCCAACCCATGAACCCGGCAGCAGGATGAGTGGCACCCCATATTGAAACCACCGGCGTTCCGGTGAGCGATGCCAGATGCATGTTTGAAGAATCCATAGCCAGCATCACCTGCATGTGACTCATGAGCACAAGTTCGCCGGCCATACCCAGACGGGTATCTATTATCTCCACAGAGCGGTATTTATCGGCCCACTCCTGCACCAGAGCCCGTTCCCTACCGTAAGCGAAAACAAACTGACGGCACACACAGGCCGAGTCTATCTGTGCCACAACCTCCTCCATCAGATATAGAGGATAAATCTTACCTTCATGGGCGGCAAACGGCGCAATACCAATCCACGGACAATCCTTGTCACCCACAAGACCTTTTATGGATGACAAATCACCCTTACCCTCACCGAATATGGAACGGAAACTGATATCAAACCTGAAACCCAGTCTCTGCAACACCAGGCAGTAACGGTCAAACGATGTAATTCGGGGTGTCAGGTCCTTGTTCCTACGGCGGATAAGGCGCTTTCTTGAGCGACGGTCCTTTTTGATCCGGCATACCCTTCTGAAACTCAACCTGAAGAAGATTGAAAGTGCCGTAGTACGTAAAACCCCATGCAAATCAGCTACAGCATCAAAATGTTTCCTACGGAGCTGACGAAAAAGCCTGAACATGGCCCCGAACCCGTGATAATCCTTCTTAAGGTCCACCCCCATGAAACTTACGTTGCCCGGCATCTGACTGAAGAACGGGGCAAACCTCACGCTTGAGAGCATGGTGAAATGCACATCCGGATATGCCTCAGCAAGAGACTGGATTACCGGCACGGTCATTGCCACGTCTCCTATTGCGGAGAAGCGTATCAGAAGAACATTTTTGTATTTAGGAGGTTTATTTTGGGCCATTCTGTCCGTATAGAACAGGGTTAAGAGTAGGGTCGTTGTACATCTTCATCTGCTTATAGACCTTCATGTACTTGCGCCCGGCAGACATATCGTCAAGCAGCATGTCTATAGCATTGGAGAGATCTTTCTTCTGCTCCATGAGCACGGCAAGTTTATCCCGGCAACGTTGCTGCTGGCTGGCAGAGGTATCGGTACGCTCCGCCTCAATCCTCATGTGGAAAATCTTGAGCGCCAGGATAGACAGACGGTCAACAGCCCACGCAGGGCTCTCGGTGTTTATGGTGGCGCCAGGCAATGTAGTCACGCCACTGAACTTTTCCAGGAAATAGCTGTCTATGAGCTCCACTATATCGGTACGGTCCTGATTGGAACGGTCAATCCTGCGCTTAATGGCAAGAGCCTTTACGGGATCAATCTCAGGGTCGCGGATAATGTCCTCCAGATGCCACTGCACGGTATCAATCCAGTTCTTGAGATAGAGCCAAGACTCTATGCTCTTGTCCTTATACGGATTAGCTATGGGAGTATCCACATTATCAAGTTTGTGATAGTCCGATATGGCACGTTCAAAAACCGCGAAACTTTCCTGGCTGAATGTCATTATAGCAGTCTGTTCTTTTAGTGTTGCAAAAATAGCGGTATTTTTCTGAATAGACAACCATTACGGCCCAAATCACATTACACACATTAGCGGTATTTGTGCACACAAGCTCCGTTTTGGTTTTGCATTATTTGTGACGCTTGGCTAAAATGGGTTTCTTTGCACCCAAATTCATTATCTAATTTTAAAATTACAATTATGGCAGATTCACAGATTGCAGAGAGAGTTCAGGCTATCATCGTTGACAAACTTGGTGTAGAGGCATCAGAGGTTACTCCCGAGGCTAGTTTCGCAGCTGACCTGGGTGCAGATTCACTGGACACCGTAGAGCTCATCATGGAGTTTGAGAAGGAGTTCGGCATTTCAATTCCCGATGACCAGGCCGAGAAGATCACAACCGTAGGTGAGGCTATCGAACTCATCAGCCAGGCAGCTTCAAAGTAATACAGCAATCTTCTTCCATACATCATGGATCTTAAAAGAGTTGTCGTAACCGGACTGGGGACCGTCAACCCTCTGGGTAATTCTATCCCTGAATTTTGGGAAAATGCCCTGACGGGAGTGAGCGGCGCCGGTCTCATTACCAATTTCGACACCAACACCATACAGACCAAGGTCAAGATAGGTTGTCAGGTCAAGGACTTTGACATAAGCGCATATATGGACCGCAAGGAGGCCCGCAAACTTGACAAATACAGCCAGTTTGCCGTAGCTTCGGCAGTCCAGGCCATAAATGACTCGGCCCTTGAGCTTGATAAAGAGGACCTTAACCGCATAGGCGTGATCCTGGGATTCGGTATGGGTGGAGTTGACTCCTTTGAGGAGGGTATAGATACCATCCATGAACAGAAGAAACTTGGTCAGGAACTCAAAGTCACCCCGTTCTTTGTACCGCGCATACTTGGCTCCATTGCATCAGGACTCATATCCATCATGTACAAGTTCAAAGGACCCAACTATGCCACATCATCGGCCTGCGCATCAAGCACTCACGCCATCATCGATGCCGTGAACATGATACGCCTGGGTAAAGCCAACGTAATTGTTACTGGCGGTGCCGAGGCAGCACTGGGCGATTGCGGAATAGTAGGTTTTGGAGTGATGCATGCACTCTCCACCCGTAATGACACTCCACTTACGGCATCGCGCCCCATGAGCGCCAGCCGTGACGGATTCGTACTGGGTGAGGGAGGAGGCATACTCATACTTGAAGAGTACGGACATGCAGTGGCCCGAGGCGCAAAGATCTACGCCGAGGTAGCAGGCTGGGGAGCCACCGCCGATGCATACCACATGACAGCCCCCGATCCTGAAGGTGCCGGAGCTATCCGTGTCATGCAGGAGGCACTGGACGATGCAGGTATGAAACCGGAGGACATAGACTATATCAATATGCACGGAACCTCCACGCCGCTTGGCGACATTGCGGAATGCAAGGCCATCAAGGCTGTGTTCGGAGACCATGTGTATGACATGAACCTGAGTTCAACCAAATCAATGACCGGTCATCTGTTGGGTGGTGCCGGAGTTATTGAGGCAATTGCCACAGTGCTGGCCGTCAAGAACAATATCATCCCGCCCACAATCAATCATGAGGATGGCGATGAGGACGAGCAGATTGACTACCGCATGAACTTTACCTTTAACCATGCGCAAAAGAGAGAAGTTCGCGCCGGACTGTCCAATACATTCGGATTCGGCGGACACAACTCGTGCGTCATATTCAAGAAGTTCAATAACTGACTTGAGCAGTCCAAGCCACATAACCCGTATGATACACAATGCGGCATTGGCCATAATGGCCTTTGCCGCATTGTCGGGTTGTGCATCCATAGGTAATCCCGACGGAGGCGGCTATGACGAAACTCCTCCGCGCATAACCGGCAGCAGCCCCAAAAACGGCGCCACGGGAGTCAAGACAAAAAAGGTCACCATAGACTTCAATGAGTTCATAAAGCTTGAAAACGCCAACGAGAAGGTGGTTATATCACCACCCCAGACAGAGCAGCCTGAGATAAAGGTCACGGGCAAGAAAATCCAGGTGGAACTCTTTGACTCACTCAAGCCCAACACCACCTATTCCATAGACTTTTCTGACGGCATTGTAGATAACAATGAAGGCAACCCGTTAGGTGACTTCTGTTTCCGTTTCAGCACCGGCGATGCCATAGACACTCTTGAGGTATCGGGTTACGTGCTCAATGCCCAGGACCTGGAGCCTTTGAAAGGCATAACCGTAGGCCTGCACAGCGACCTGGCAGACTCAGCTTTCACCACAAAGCAGTTTGAAAGGGTATCACGTACCGATGCGGACGGACACTTTACCGTACGCGGAATCGCTCCCGGTACATACCGGATCTATGCCGTAAAAGACATGGACCAGACATTCAGCTACTCTCAGCGTAACGAGATGATAGCCTGGATGGACTCCGTGATAGTACCCAGCCAGGAGATACGTTACAGGGAGGACACCATTTTCAACGCTCAGGGCGGTGTTGACACCACCATGCTTGTGGCTTATACACAGTATCTGCCAAATGACATAACGCTCTTGGCTTTCACCCCCCAGCCTGTACAGCAGTATATGACCGGAGCCGAACGCCAGACACATGAAAAGTTCACTCTCAGGTTTGCACTCCCGCTGGACTCCATGCCAAAGATAAAAGGCCTGAATTTTGACGAATCCGACGCTTACATAATACAGCATACTGCCAGATATGACACCCTTACGTTCTGGATGAAGGATACCATGACCTATTACATGGATACCCTGAGCCTGAGCGTGACATATCTTGGCACTGACACCACAAATACGCTGTCACTCAAGACCGACACCCTGAACCTTGTACCCAAGAAGACCAGGGAGCGCATACTGAAAGAGCAGGCCCGAAAGGCCGAGGATGACCAGAAAGAACTGGACAAACAGATACGCCGCCTTGAACGTGCCGGTGACTCAGTGGGCATAGCACGTCTGCTGGAGCCCAAGACCAAGTTCCTGAGCTCCAAACTGACATCGGGCAATTCAATGAGCTTATATGCAGATGTAAAGCTGACATTCCAGGAGCCTGTTACGTTCCTCTCTGATTCCGCCATACACATTTATCTCAAGAATGATACCGTATGGGAGCCTGTACCCTTTGAGATAGAACATGATACCATTGACATACTCAGATATGATATCTATGCCGAATGGAAACCAGAACAGTCATTCAAGATAGAAATAGACTCGGCCAGTGTAAGGGGACTTTACGGACTGCATAATGACCATATTGAATCCACTCTCAAATTCAATGCCCTGGATCTGTACAGCACACTCACAGTCAATGTGGCAAACCCCAAGCCAAGCTATGTTGTACGCCTGCATGACAACAAGGGAAAGACTGTAAGGAGCGGCCGGCTGGAAGGCTCAAGCGTGGATTTCTTCCTTCTGCAGCCTTCAACATATTTCATATCCATGTTTGACGATGCCAACGGCAACGGCAAATGGGACATAGGAGATTATGACGAGAAACGACAGCCTGAGAGCGTTTGGTTTGTAAAGAGGAGTATGGCACTCAAGCAGGACTGGACTCATGAGACTGAAGCCTGGAACGTACGGGAACTGCCCATCTACCAGCAGAAACCTGACGAACTTATCAAGCAGAAGAGCCAGAAGAAAAAAGCCGACGTCCACAAGAAGAACGTGGAACGCCTGGAGAAGAAGGCCAAGCAGATAGAATCAGAAAAGAAAAAGAAAGAGAGCAAGCGTCAGGAACGCAAGGAACGCCGGGAGAAAAACAAGGAGAAATACCGCGCCATCAGAGAGAAGGCAAAGGCTAGTAAGAAAGCCTCAGACGCCGATGTTAGCGCTCCAGACATTCAGGAAGTTCCTACCCCAGACGAGTGACAGTTCCATGTCACTCAAGCCCTGAGCCATAAGCCGCTCGGTCAGGCTCACAAACCATGACGCATCCTCCAGACCGGGCAGTCCGCCTCCGCCGTCAAAATCAGAGCCTATACCCACATGCTCCACGCCCATCACGTCAATCATATGCATTATGTGACGTACGGCATCATCTACCGTAGCGGCGCCGCCTTTCTTAAGGAAACCGCTGTACAGGCATACCTGAGCCACACCTCCACTTGCCGCAAGGGCACGCATCTGCTCATCGGTAAGGTTACGGGTATGGTCACACAGCGCACGGCTTGATGAATGCGAGCATATAATAGGTTTGCTGCTGCACTCCAGAGCATCCCAGAAACTCTTTTCGGATGCATGTGACAGGTCAACCATCATCCCCACCCTGTTCATGCGCTCCACCACGCGTTTTCCGAATGCCGAAAGCCCGTTATGCTCATTATTGCCCTTGTGTGAGTCACATATATCGTTGTCGCCGTTATGGCACAGCGTCATGTATGCCACACCGCGGCTGCGGAAACGGTCCACATTATCTATGTCAAGCCCTACTGCATAACCGTTCTCAATACCCTTTACCACAGACTTCACGCCCATGAACTTGTTGCGCCACAGCTCATCGGGGGTGGTTGCTATGGCCGCGTAGCCCGCACATTCACCTATCCGATCGTCTATGAGAGTGAGCAGACGGTCTGCCTTAGCCGTTGCTGCCTTCAGAGACTCCGCGTCACGTTCATGCTGCTTAAGGTATGCCACCATGAAACTGGCGTCCAGACGGCCGACAGTCATCTTGTGCAGATCCACCAGCGGGTTATAGCTGAACGTGGGGCTGCCATCGGGCGACGGTTCACCCACATAGTCATACTCAACGGTAACACCGGGATTCTTAATATTGAAATGAGCCCCTTTGTCAAAGAACATGGGACTGTCACAATGGCTGTCCAGTATTAAAGTCCTGCGGTGCAGATTCCTGGCCCTACGGAACAATGCAGCCTGCTCTATCAGCCAGTTGAATATGGGCATCATTGTGCGGTCATTCTCCAGCAGGAAACACTCCGGATGCCACTGTACGCCCAGAATGGTCCGGAATGCGATAGATTCCATACCCTCAATTATGCCGTCGGGAGCCGTAGCCGTAACGCGGAACCCCGTAGGAACCTCCTTTACCGCCTGATGATGGAAAGAGTTCACCGCCAAAGTCTCCTGGCCGAATAACCTATGCAACAAAGAATCTTTCACCAGCCTGACATCATGTGACGGCAGCCCTCGGGCTATGGTCTGGCTGTGCTCTATGCACTCTGTATCATGCTGAGTCTTTATATCCTGATAAAGCCTGCCTCCCAGAGCAGCCGCAAGTACCTGAATTCCTCGGCAAATACCCAGTACAGGTATCTGACGGTCAACTGCCAGACGTACCAGCGTCAGTTCCTGCGCATCGCGACGGGGGTTAATGGAGATGCAGTCCAATGGCTCTTCGCCCAGGTAGCCGGGATCTATATCAGCACCACCCGACAGCACAATGCCGTCCAGGGTGTCAAGCAATGACACCAACGCTTTCTCATCATCGTAGGGCGGTATCACCACCGGCGTTCCGCCGGCCTCCACAACAGACATGTAATATGCCTCGGCCAGCGTACAGTCACCGTCCCTGAAATTTCCGCTTATACCTATTACAGGAGCATGGAAACCAAATACCTCCATGCCGGAATCCATCCTGCGGAGCCCGGATTCAAGCTTATCAGCCTTTGTCATACTCATTCAATGGGAACCTCTTTCTTGATGCTCTCATCAAGAGATATAAGAGTCTCTGTGGCCGTAACACCCTTTATCTCCTGAATACGGCCGTTAATCAGCTCCATCAGGTGTGAATTGTCACGGGCGTAAAGCTTTATCATCATGGTGTAGCGACCGGTCGTGAAGTGGCTCTCAACCACCTCAGGGATCTGGTCCAGCTCTGATACCACCTGATGATACATGGAACCCTTTTCAAGCGTAAGGCCCACGTACGTGCAGGTGTTGTAACCTATGCTGCGCGGATTAACATGATAGCCTGAACCCGTAATCACACCGTCATCAAACATCTTCTGCACACGCTGGTGTATGGCGGCACGCGATACTCCGCACTGTGCAGCCACATCACGGAACGGAATACGGGCGTTCTGTGATATTATACCCAGAATTTTCCTGTCAAGTGAATCCATCCTGTCTGTAGCCTGGACCGGCTTTTTTGTATTCATATTGTAAGCATTTAATAGTTAGCGAACGTAATTATTAGTCAAAAATAGGCATTATTTCATTACATTGTCTCTTTTATGCTTACAAAATGACAAAAATGAAAGAAGGGACGGAATTACCGCCCCTTCCTGTTCAATCTATAATCAGTTCTTACTTGATGCTTACAAGCTCAACATCAAATATAAGTGTTGAGTAAGGCTTGATACCCTGGGTGCCCTGCTCACCGTAAGCCAGGTCATAAGGGATAAAGAACCTGTACTTGTCGCCCACGCTCATAAGCTGCAGACCCTCGGTCCAACCCTTGATAACGCGGCCCAGGTTAAGGGTGATGGGTGTGGTTGACTCATCAAACATAGTGCCGTCTATCAGCTCGCCATGATAACGAACCTCAACATCGCTCTCTGCTGTGGGCTTGGGACCGCCGTCACCCAGCTTAACCACCTGATACAGCAGGCCGCTGGCAGTCTTAACAACATTGTCCTCCTTAGCCTTCTTCTCCAGGAAAGCTGCGTTCTCTTCCTTAACCTTGTCATACTGACGCTGGCTCAGGTACTCGTACAGACGGTTTGAAGTCTCATCGGCCTCCTCAAAAGTCATGATCTTCCAGTTATCCAGCATACCGTCACGGAAACCGCTTATGTAATTGTTCTTGTTGAATGACTCACCAGCGCCAAACAGGTTCTCAGCCAGTCCAACGTAAGCCTGACTCATCTCCTGGCAACCAATCTCAAAACCAAGGGCATAAGCAAGTTGCTCCTTGTTCTCAGGATTGGCAGCTGCCTCCATAAATCCCTTCATGAAAGCCTTCATTGTTGTAGAATCAACTATGTCATAAGGAAGCTGCTCCTTATAAACGCGTACGGCACGACCCATACCTATTGAGTATGAGATTGTGTCCTTAACATTATTCATAACAACCTTACCTGTACCTGCACCGCCGCATGAAGCGAGCACTGCAACGACCATACCGGCCATCAAAACATTAAGTCTTTTCATTTCCTTTTTTATTTGTTAAATATCTGTTTCCTAGAAATTTTGCGCAAATGTACTGCTTTTTTCCTATTGTTGTGCCACTTACCTTCCAAACAAAACCATTTTTAGCAAACATATACATTATCTTTATCAGAAAATGACTACATTTGAATTTAAGATAACAATATGAAACTATGAGTATTTTTTCCATAAGAAAACCCTTTATCACACAACTCATAGCTATCATCACGCTTATGACTGTGGTAAGCTCATGCCGTGACTCCCGCTTGGCTCAGGCCGAGGCGCTGTTGGAGACAGACCCTGCTGCAGCCGATTCCATATTAACCCACATACCTGAACTCCGCTCCCGCCGTGACCGTGCCCTCTATGCCGTGCTCAAGACCCAGGCAGACTATAAGCAGTACAAACCCTTAACAACCGACAGCCTTATTCTCACCGCAACAGATTACTACGGAACATCAATGCGGGGCTCCAGGAACCGGCGCTATCACTCCGCCTTAGCTTGGTACTCACAAGGTTGCGTATATACTGAACTGAAAAATGACTTTGCCGCTATTGACGCATACCTCAAAGCAAAAGACCTTTTCCCTGACACTCTGATACGTTATTACGCACTTACGGAAAACAAACTGGGCACACATTATCTTAACCGCATGATGCTGGATGAAGCTAGAGACCAGTTCAAATGCTGCCATATAAATGCAACAAGGCTTCAAGACACAAAAATGCAGAACCATGCATATTTTCACACAGGACTTTGTGCTTTGTACAGCAAAGATTATATAGTAGCCGACAGCATATTCAGAGTTATTCTTGATAATAGCGCATATTCCAGTAGCCAAAGGAGCATTGCAACAATGCAATTAGCAAAAATAAACCTATACCATCATGAAAACACCACTGAGGCCTTGAGCCTTATAAACCGTTATCTGGAAATGACAAAAGGCAAAGAATATAACTCCGGATTAGGAATAAAAGCTGCTGTTTTCTATAAAATGAACGAATATGATTCTGCATACCATTATTACAACGAATCATTTATAAACTGTAATGAAATATACTCTAAATGTTCAGATGCAAACAAACTCTCTGAATTGTCTGCAATTAAAGGAAATACTGACAATGCTATATATTATCATAAACTATACGGTGAACTACGCGACTCTATAAATGAAATAGAACGCGCACGTGAAATAGAGGAACTTAAATTCAGACATAATGAGGAACTGACCCAAGAAACCATAGCACACAAGCATAGACGCTTCACAATTATAAGCATTTCTGCCTTGTTGTCACTTGCCCTGCTTTTATTCCTGGCCTACACATTATACAAAAGCAGGGAGAGAAAAAGAATCGTGGAAAAGCAAGACCAACTTCTGCGTCAGGAAGAAGAGATACGCCGAAGCAGTATCAAGGTTCTGCAGGCCAGAGTTAATGAACTATCAGTCAATGACCAGGAAGCCAGAACCGCCCTGCTGGAACTGTATAAGACCAGACTGAATATCTGCCGCAACCGATTCTGTAATACAAAATCTTTCAACATACTATTATTATTTAAGCAGAACATTGAGTCTGGTAATTTGAACAAAAAGGAGAAAGATGAACTGTTTGAGCAACTGAAACTGTCATACGCCGAATCCATGACGGATATTGCATCAGAAATACCGGATATTAAGGAAAGAGAAATACTCACCATACTGCTAAGGAATCTTGATTTAAACAGCAGCCAGATAGCAGAATTATTCTCCATAACAGTAGTAGCAGTAAAGCAGCGTATTAACAGGCTATCCCAGAGAGCGCCATCAGATTTTCTGAACCTTTTTTCAAGGCACAGCTAAAAAAAGCCGTTTTCATCGGCAGAAAAGCCTTTTTCCCTTTTACTCCATATAATGCATATCGGGGCATAAAAGAGTAAAATGTATACTTTTTTGTATACCTCCTTTTGTTGCTTTCACCTTTTTTACACTTTAAATTTGGAGCCTAACCCAAACCTTAATTTTTATGAGAAAGACTATTTTATCTCTTTTGGCTGTTCTAATAGGGCAGTTTGTAATGGCGGACAACATTGATTTAGTAAGAGGCTATCCTGGACTTGACCCAGAAGATGATCCGCGTTCTGTCACACAAGTAACGGCATCAATCGATGGCCAAATGTTAACCGTATCTTTTAGTGAGCTGACAACATCGCAGATTGTAGTGACGGATTCAGCAAACCTGACAGTATTAGACCAAACCTACGCACCCGCGTATAGTGTGCAGGCTGTCCTCTCAACACTGCCTTCCGGCAGCTATACACTCCATATATATGCTATGGGTTCATGGTGGTACGGGGTATTTAATCTCTAATTATTAACCTTTATTTATTACAAAAATCTATGAAAAGGAATTCTCTCTTTACAGTATTATTGTTGATTGCTTTCATATTCCATTACAACACCGTAAGAGCTCAGTTTTTTGTTGACTATGACGGCTCTGTAACAGCAGGTTTATGGCAGCAGGATGCAACATCTTCATTGAACGTGTTCTCAAACTTAGATTCATTCTCTGCTGATAATCTGGTATATTTTAATGCAAGCAATAAAAAACAAAATGCTCTGCAGATAATTAACACGCCTAATTCAACTTCAAATACCTCAAGCTGGATTATTGGACAAACAATATCATGTAATATCCTGGCTCAGAAGACCACTAAAGGATTAGAGGTTAGTTCATATTCATCATCTTCTGTGAGCAACAACTCCAAAGCATATGGTATATTATCATCTGCAGGAAATGCCAAAAGTGGCTATAACTATGGCATCTGTACATCTTTAAGCGGAAGCAATAACGGTACTGGCTTGTTTGCCTCATCGGGCAGTTATCCAAATGCTTATGAGATTACAGGCAAATATGCCGGATATTTTGACGGGAACGTTAAAGTTATTGGTAATGTTACCGCAACCACAGTTACCACAACCTCGGATTTACGTTTGAAAAACAACATTCGTCAAATAGAGAATGGAAGCCTTAGTAAAATAATGGAAATGAATGTGGTCCGGTATGGTCTAAAAAACCAAGAGGTGAACATTCTGGAGCCCACCGAAGAGGCAAAGTATCTATATAGTCCGGATTCTGATATTCTTAAACAAGAGCATATTGGTCTTATTGCCCAAGAACTACAGCAGATTTATCCTGAACTTGTAAATGAGGGTGAAGACGGCTATCTTTCAGTTAACTATATAGAAATAATTCCTATCCTTATCAAGTCCATACAGGAACTCAAGACAAAGGTTGATGTACTGGAGAATGATGCTGCAAAATCCATACAAAGAGGCAATGAAAAAACTGATATAGGCGGATTAAGCCTTCAGGCCATTCTATATCAGAATGACCCGAACCCATTCACAGAGAACACAACTATTGAATTCATAATACCCGGTAGTGTTCGGAACGCCGTACTCTACATCTATGACATGAACGGACACCAGATAGACGAGAGGACAATATCAGAGCGAGGAAACACATCGCTTACAATACAAGGAAGCAGCCTGGATGCAGGTATGTACCTCTATTCTCTTATCACCGATGGTGTGGTGGTTGACACTAAGCGCATGATATTGACTAAATGACAATCTCTTTTCATGATAGACCTATGAAAGATTATCACAATAGAATATTATCGCTGGTGTCTTGCATTCTTCTGTCTATGGCACTCTATGGTGCTTCTCCCGGTGAGAATGAGCAGTTGTTCTATTATTCATTCGATGAGAAAATTGACATTGTGGAGGTCCCGGGCAAATTCATGGTCAAGAAAAAGCCTGAAACCGAACAGAAGGATGTAGAATCAATGATACTGTCACTTGTGGAATCAGCTGATTTCAACTGGTTCAATTCTGACATCTGCACAGTAAAGACGGCTTACGCCGCCGTTGAAAAGCTCATTGAAGGTTTGTTGGAGGAGGATGCCATACTAAGTGCAAGGCATGTGTATGTGACATCAAAAGACCTTGAACATTACAACAAGACACATTTAACAGAACCTTTAAATATTGGTTTTGTAGATAAAATTGCTTTTAAGTTCAACAACAATGTGGATGAGCCTGTTCAAGACAGCATCCTTAAGGCCTTTAATATGACTGTGGATATAAGGAATGAGGTTTATGAGATGGCTCCTGTATCAAAGAAACAGAATGTAATAAGTACCGCCAACAGAATGTACGAAACAGGTTTGTTCCGTTTTGTATGCCCGGAAATAATATGCAAATTAACTTTGTGGGATGAAGTGGCATTCCACCCTAACGACCCTTATTACATGTATCAGGTCACCTTACATAATACAGGGCAGTCTTTTAACGGACACACCGGAACCCCCGATGCCGATATAGATGCCCCCGAAGCTTGGGCTTTGACTATGGGCAGTGAGGACATAGTGATAGCTGTTATTGATGAAGGCGTTTCCCCCAATCATACTGATCTTCCCAACACCAGACAAGTGAGACTCAACGGAAGCAATTTCGGTTCCGGTGATCCTAATGACCCTTCTCCTACAGGTAACCACAATCATGGCAACGCATGTGCCGGAGTAATAGCTGCCACAGCCAATAACGGCGAAGGTATCGCTGGTATTGCTCCACTTTGTAAGATTATGCCTATAAGAGTTGATGATACCACTACTCCTACACAAATTGCTAATACATTTACATTTGCTTTAGGCAATGGAGCAAACATCATTTCCAATAGTTGGGGATATAATTCTATTACTGATCTTTATCCTATTATTACAGCTTCTGTTGAATTTGTAATTAACAACAATGTTCTTGTTCTTTTCTCCGCTGGCAATACTGCAAATCATACAATTAATGACAACGGATTTGTATGCTTTCCAGCCAACCAGAAAAGGAATGGGATGTTAGCTGTTGGTGCTTCAGATAGATATGACTATCAGGCTGATTACAGTCCCACAGATACATGTATTGATATTGTTGCTCCTTCACACAGGGCGTATCCTTACAACTCATATAATGGCACTGGCATATCTGGAGAGAATCTTGAAATGTGGACTATTGATATACCTGACGATTATGGATATAATCCTTGGCCATCAGACCAAGTTTCATACTTCAGTGTTGGTTCTTATCTTCCTAACTTAGAAACAGGAGCAGAACATTATAAGAATTATACAGGACGTTTTGGTGGAACCTCCCATTCTTGCCCTGTTGTAGCGGGTGTGGCAGCACTTGTGCTATCCATGAATCCTGAACTTACGCCCCAGAATGTCTGTAACATATTAAAGACAACAGCCGATAAGATAGGAGGCTACACGTATGTAAATGGTAAGAGCCCTCAAACAGGCTATGGCCGTGTCAATGCCAAGAATGCAGTGTGGTTGCTTTGTGATACAACTTCTTATGTTAATGAAGACCTATATATGGATACAGAGATTCTTACCGGATGTGATATTTATATGAAAGATGATTTCATTTATGATGCAATACTTAGGGTTAGACCTAAGAACAGCGTGACAATAGATGGGGAATTCTATATTGAGAATGGTATTCTTGACATAAAGCGTATTACTGATTACTAAATAATAAAAACGAGTAATATGAGAATCTATCTTAAAAGACTGTTCAAGAGTGTAGTCATGGCATCTGCCGTCCTGGCGCTCGCCTCTGTGCAGACATCATGCGCGGACCTGTGGGGAGAGCAGCATCCGGGTACCTATTACACCAACAATGGTGAGACCATTGCTGATTATCTGGAAGGAAAAGTGGAGAATCACGGCGATTTCTCATACTTTATCGCAATCCTTAAAGAGGCAAACCTTTGGGGTCAGATGAGAACATACGGAACCTACACCTGCTTTGCACCGGACAACGCTGCAATCCAGAAGTATATCGAGGACAGATACCGGGAGGCAGAGGAAATAAATAACAGCCGTCAGAAAGCCGTATTTGAAAGTATAGAAACCGTATTGCAGTATCATGAAGTCTGTGACACCATAGCCAAAACCCATATCTTCAATAACCTGATGTTCGCATCAGACCTGAACGGCAACGGCGTTCTCCAGCATCCCAACCTTCTGGACCGTTATGTAGTATATAACTCATACGCGGACTCGGTGAGGCTGTATGATAATGACAACAATGTGATAAAGTCAAAGGATGGAACGGACTCCATCTCCATCAGGCTCAAATACCTGATAAACATGCAGGCGTCCATCATTGCAGCCGATGACACCGTACAGAACGGTGTGGTGCACAGGTTGGACAAGGTCCTCAGGTCATCCAACCAGTTTCTCCCCGGCCTGATGAAAGAGAACCCCAACCTTTCCGTTTTTTACACGGGACTTGTAGTTACAGGCCTGAAGGATACCTTGGAACAGTATTATGATGACACATACCCCGAGATTCCTTACGAATGGACGGAGCAGGCCCTTCGCGACAATTACGATGGCGTCCACACCAATCCCACATCCTATGAAACCGACTATATAGCAATGCCCGAAAAGAGGGAGTACAAGTTTACAATGTTCTGCATGCCTGATACAGCTCTGGCAGTTTACTCAGACTACTACACCCGGATGGCCGGCCTGGACGGAATACACACAGTGAATGACCTGCGCCAGTATGCCGAAGCCGTTTACCCCGCCGGCGCCGGACTTCCGGACACATCAAGATACAGTTCACTCAACAAGTTGCTGTCTTACCACATCCTGCCTTGCTGGCTTTCATACAACCAGTTCAATACAAGCCAGAAGGATATTACCAAGAATCACAAAAAATGGCTGGAATTTGACATAGAGGATTTCTTTGAGACTCTTTTGCCCCATTCCATAATGCGAATCAGCACTCCGGCCAAAACAGCCGATTCACCACTGGGAATATTCATCAACCGTAAGGGCACAGCCAAAAACGGTCTGGAGGCCGAAGGAATCAGGATAGCGGAAACAGCCGATGAATATAACTTTACAGGAGGTGTCACAAACATCTGCGTAAACGGAGGTTACCACTACATAGACAAGCTGCTCACTTATGATGACTATACCAGGAATGAGGTACTCAAGTGCAGGATGAGAATAATGGCCTGCACCCTGTCACCGGACTTCATTAACAGTGGCGGGCGTGGACGTTTGTCCGGTGACCCTAGCAACGGAGGGAATGCAAAGCTCAATGCCATGGTTTACGCCTACAAGAGCGGTTATTGCAAAAATTTCCAATGGGTGGAGGACCAGACCAGATTCTTTGTCAGATACCGGAACAAGACGTTCGGCACTCTGAACGGTGATGAGATAACAGTTCGCGGCACCTATGACATAGCGTTCCGTCTTCCGCCTGTACCGTCCGACGGTAATTATGAAATACGTATATGGAACAACTCCATGGCTGGAACATCAGTACAGGACCGCGGTATAGTTCAGTTCTATTTCCATCAGGGAACACCTTCCGACGCCAATGATTTCTGGCGTAACTGGAACTGGATCCCCGAGGACATCCCTGTTGACTTACGGTTGGGAGGTGCCGATGCACGTATTGGAATGATTCTTGATGATGATGACAGGTACAACGACATGACAGAGACCCAAAAGGAGCAGGCCATTGATGCGAATGACAGGTCTATGCGCAACCGGGGTTACATGAAAGCCATGGACTCATACTATTCAAACAATGGTGACAATCCTCTACGTCATGACGCAAACTGCTACCGTAAGATAATATGCAACGAATATATGGAAGCAAATACGGATTATTATATCCGTATGCGTCAGGTTTGGGAAGAAGACGGTGTGCTACCGTTCAGTTTCATAGAAATTGTGCCCAAGAGCATCTATGAGGGAAATGAAGACAAACACTGATTTTTAACTAGGTATTGATATGAGAAACCTGTTTTCAATCCTGGCAACGACGGCCATCGTATTATTTGCCGTGTTATCATGTACAAAGGATTCTGAGGTTGATTCACCATCAGTATCCAAACCGATTGTTGTGGAACAAAGTTCAGTATCATCTTTTACGGCAAATATAACAGGTCGTTTTATTGAAGTTAATAAGGCGGACCTGGCTTTGGGTAAGCGTGGCCTGTTCTATTGCCTCAAGACGTCCTATTCGGAAAACCTTTTCAACTCATGGCTGGAAGGGAATGACAATCCGGGATGTATGGTGCTTGACAGGGTGACTGTTGAAAGCGAGACCATGTACTGCACCATTACCGGCCTTTTTCCAGACACTGAATACAACTATTGCCTCTATCTGCAAAAAAGGGACGGTACCCGTGAGATAAGTGCCGTATCCTCTTTCAGGACACAGCCATTCAACCCGGAAATAAAGGAGGTCGCACTCAACGGAATACAGTGTTTCGTTGCATTTGTAGAGGGTAATATTGCTATGAACGGTAAGGATGTGTCTGATTGTGAAACCGGTGTTATAGTTTCAGGACAGAGCAGCTGCAATATAGATAATTCCACCGTATATCGCTGCGATATGACTGATGACTATATGGTCAGGGCAAGAATAGCTGATCTTGAATCCGACAAAGAATACTATTGCCGTTCATACGTAAAGTATCAGGTCTCCTCAGGCCAGTCTGCATACTTGTATGGTCCGGAAAAGGCATTCAGGACTAAGGATTTTCACGAAGTAGCGGTTGACCTGGGTTTGCCCAGCGGTCTTATTTGGGCATCATACAATGTAGGGGCTGATACCCCGTATGATTACGGAGATTATTATGCTTGGGGCGAGACTGAAACATATTATGAGACCGGCTATGCCCAGGTGGAAAAAGAGGTGGTCTGGAAGGATGACAAATCCGGCGGATACGATTGGCCAAACTACATGTACTGCTTTGGCAGCTATAATACACTGACCAAATACTGCAATAATACAGATTTCGGTTTTAACGGCTATACAGACAACAAAACAGTTCTTGACCCGGATGATGACGTTGCCTGTATAAAATGGGGTGGTGGCTGGCGCATGCCTACTGTTGAAGAAATGGATGAACTGATAAATCCTGACTATTGCACTTGGACGTGGACAACACAGAACCGTCTCATGGGTTATAAAGTGACAAGCAAGGTGGCAGGTTATACAGACCGCTCCATATTTTTGCCTGCCGCAGGACATCGTGCAACTACGTTCCTGCGAGAATTAACTCAGTTAGAATACATCGTTGGTAACTACTGGTCAAGTTCGCTCTCCACAAAAGACTCCAGATGTGCGATACGGATTTCCTTCGGTCCTAATCTCATCCGTACGGGCAGTGAATGGCGCGATGATGGTTTTTCCGTTCGCCCAGTTTATCAGTAGGATAGTCTTTTTGAGGAAAGGTTTGTCCTTAAAAAGTCACATAATTGTCCTACAAAAAGTTATGTGTAATTTTTGTTGTTCATAAACAAAACTCTATCTTTATGGGAAAGTTCAAAATAAAGCGGTTATGAAGACAAAATTATTACTTGTGACTCTTTTGGGGATACTGATGGTGTCTTGCCAAAAGAATGAAAGCAACGCTGTTGTTGAAGAACAGGAGAACTTTAATAACAACGGGAACCAGAACAACACTGAACCCAAGGATAGTGTTGTTATTGTTACTGAGGGTAATGTTGTGGAACACGCTTTCACCCGCGCTGATGCTGCTCCGCTGGTGGTTTCGCTTACGGACCAGGAGAAGGCGATGTTTGAATCGGGCTATCCGTTTGCCATAAGCATGTTTGAGAAACAGATTGCTAATGCAGGCACGGAGAATGTTTGCATATCGCCACTGAGCGTACAGATACTGCTGGGCATTCTCACTAACGGATTGAATGACACTACTGCCGCCAGAATGATGGACATTATGTTTGGACCGGACGTTACGGTACAGGACATGAACTCCGGTTACGGCAAGCTTAACGCATCTCTTGAGGCTACAAACTGCGCAAAGCTGTCTAACGCCCTGTGGATGCAGAAGGGGCAAACATTTAATGATGATTTCCTTTCTGTAGGGCAAGGCATCTATCAATCTACAGTGAGATACCTTGATTTTGAAAGAGCTACCCAGAGCGCTATGGATTCTATCTGCCAATGGGCATACGACAACTCTTACGGGCGCGTTAAGAATCTGGATGTGGGCGACTTGAATACCAACACAATAATGGTAGTGGGCAATCTTACGTGGTTTGCATCAGCCTGGGCGTATGCTTTCAGCACATCAAACACCACTAAGGGTAAGTTTACTCTTGCCGATGGCAGCGTTAAGGAGGTGGATATGATGTGCATGAAAACCAGTAGAGGAGTCAAATATAAGGTTCTTGACAAATACAAGGTTTTGTCAATGCCTTTTGTAAACAACGCTTTCAGGATGGATTTCTATGTACCTAACAGTGAATACACTCTTGATGAAGTGATTCCGGAGTTTGACTGGTCTGTTAAACCTTCAGGTGGTACAGTAAAGATCCAGATGCCCAAATTCACGATGGAATGTAAAAACGATATCCGCCAACTGCTGGAGAGTTGCGGAATGAAGGAAATGTTTAATGTAGGAGTGTTTGACAGGATGACAAGCAAGGATAATGACGCAAATATTCAAAACATTAAGCAGGATGTCAAGATTAAAGTTGAGGAAAGCGGTGTTGAGGCTGTGGCTGTAACGCTTGGCTTCCTTAACACAAGGAGCGGCCCCTATAACTTTGATATTGACCGCCCGTTTGTGTTTGCCATACGTGACAACGCCAGCGGATCTTTCCTGTTCATGGGTAGGGTGAACGATATAAATTAACTGTCACACCGTCACTACTGTCACAGGCGGAATCCGGATGTAAGGATTTTTTAACAGGAGCCCAAGTATCTCCATAAATTTGTCCATACTAAGGTTTTTACGCCCCTTAAGGAGAAAAATTACGCTCCTTAAGGGGCGCAAATTTTTCCTAACTGGGAAGTTTGTTTTTCTTTTTGCCTAAAGGGCTTTAGGGATAGCAAAAAATGCAGTAATTTTGAAACTCTAAAATAAAAAAGGTATGGAGATTTACTGCATAAACAACAAGAAGACCCAGAGTTTTAATCCCGGAGTGACTTACACCGATGTTTTTGCCCAGCTGGACGTAAGGCTTAAGAGCAGTCCGGTGTGCGTGACCGCTAACGGCAGGCTTACCGATATGGAGGCTAAGGTGTATGAAGACTGTGATGTGGAGTTTCTGGACGCCACATCAAGCATTGGTGCCCGCAGCTACTCGCAGGGACTGGTGTTTGTGCTGGCCAAGGCTGTGGCCGAGCTCTATCCGGGCGGACAGATTAGGGTATCAAACGCCGTGTCCAAGGGTTTCTACTGCCCGGTGGAGATAGGACGTGAGCTGACCGAGGATGATGTGACAACCATAAGCGAGCGCATGGGCAGCATCATAGGCCGCAGCATTCCGTTTGTGAAGCATACCGCCCACACTACCGATGTGGCCGAAATCATGGCTAAGGCCGGACGTGAGGATACGGCGCGTCTGCTGCGCAGCATCGGTTCCATTTACACTTATTACTACACGCTGGATGATATGCCCGACTGGTTCTTTGGGATTCTGCCGCCACATACCGGATGCCTTAAGGTGTTTGGGCTGGAATTGATGGAAGGCGGTGTTCTGGTGCGTGTGCCTAACCGCACTCACCCGGACCAACTGGAGCCTATGATACGCCAGGACAAGATGTTCAGCATGTTCAAGGAGCATCATGACTGGATGGGTATTCTGGGGTTCTCTACCCTGGGAGAGCTTAACGAGGCTATCAAGAAGGGCGGCTGCAACATGATCATAAATGTGGCCGAAGCCCTGCAGTCACAGAAGATTGTGCATATAGCCGACCAGATTGTGGCCCGACGCAATGAGGGTAAGGGTTTGAAGCTGGTTATGGTATCAGGACCGTCATCATCGGGCAAGACCACATTCAGCAAGCGCCTTATGGTACAGCTTATGGCCCACGGGCTTACGCCTAAGGTGATATCGCTTGATGACTATTTCCTGGACCGCGACCACACGCCGCTGGATGAGAACGGCCAGCATGACTTTGAGTCACTCTACGCCATAGACCTGCCCTACTTTAATGAGCAGCTTAAGGACCTGCTGGCCGGCAAGACCATACAGCCGCCCACATTTAATTTCAAGAAGGGCGGCATACGCGAGTTCACCGACCCGCCAATAACGCTGGGCGAGAATGACATCCTGCTCATAGAAGGCATTCACGCCCTGAATCCGGACCTTATGCCCGATATTCCCGCCGACAGCCGTTTCCTCATATACGTATCGGCCCTGACCAGCATACGCATAGACCAGCATAACTATATTCCCACTACCGATAACCGGCTGCTGCGCCGCATTACGCGTGACCACAAGTACCGCAGCTACTCGGCTGTGGATACCATAGGACGCTGGCCTTCGGTCCGTGCAGGTGAGGAGAAATGGATTTTCCCATATCAGGAGAATGCCGACGCTATGTTCAATTCCGCCATGATGTTTGAGATTGCGGTAATAAAGGATATGGTGACTCCGCTGCTGGAGGAGGTTCCGGAGAACAGCCCCGAATACTCTAAGGCCTGCCAGCTTAAGGATTTCCTCAAGCTGTTCCGTACTATCCCCAGCCAGAACCTGCCCCCCACATCGCTGGTGCGCGAGTTTATAGGAGGCAGCAGTTTCCACTATTGATTATTCCACGATGGCTGATTACGGCAACATACAGACCCAGGTCCAGACGCAGACGCAGGTTCAGACCCTATCGCCCCAGCAGGTGCTTGAGGCCAGGATCCTGGCGCTCAACACTCTGGAACTGGAGGAGCATGTGCGCTCCGAGCTGGGCGACAACCCCGCTCTGGAGGACGGCCCAGCCGACGTTTCGGCCACCGGAGATGATGAGAGCTCTGCACAGGATGATGACCTGCAGTACGGCGATGAGGATTACGGCTCTAACGACAGCCGTGATGACTGGGATGACGACGATGACTGGGATGACCGCCAGCAGGGAGGTTCCGGTGGTGCTGTAGCCGAAATCCCACTGGCCGATACCCGCTCATTCTACGACATTCTGTATGAGCAGCTGCGCGAGCAGGACCTGACCCCGCGTCAGATGAAGATTGCGCTCTATATCATAGGCTCAATAGACAATGACGGCATTCTGGATAAGGACCTTCAGGCTATATCCGATGACCTGGCGTTCTATCACGATACCGATGCATCGGTCGATGAGATAGAACATGTGCTAAAGGTGATTCAGGAGTTTGACCCGGCCGGGATAGGCGCACGCAACCTGCAGGAGTGCCTGCTGATACAGATACGGCGCAAGCCTGAATCGGTGGGCAAGGAACTTCAGGAGCGCATAATTTCCACCATGTTCGATGAGTTCACCCACAAGCGGTGGGACAAGATAGCCGCACGGCTGGAGTTGACAAAGGAGCAGACCGATGCCGTGATAGCCGAACTTGTAAAGCTGAACCCGCGCCCGGGAAGTTCGCTGGGCGAGACTGTGGGACACAGCCGCCAGCATATTGTGCCCGATTTCCTACTGGACAACTACGACGGTGAGATTCATTTCACGCTCAACAACGGGAACATACCGCAGCTGCACGTGAGCCGCGAATATTCTGAAATGCTGGAGAACCAGATTAAAGAGGGCACCAGCAGCCAGAAAAACGCTGCAATCTATATAAAGAACAAGCTGGATTCGGCACGCGGATTCATACAGGCACTTAAGCAGCGCGAGCAGACAATGACCCGCACCATGCAGACCATAATAGATATGCAACGGCCTTTCTTCATGGAGGGTGATGAAACCCTGCTCAAGCCCATGATTCTTAAGAATGTGGCCGATAAGACAGGATATGACATATCTACCATATCGCGGGTAACCAGCGGCAAATATGTTCAGACTCCTTTCGGGACGTTCCCGCTTAAGGCTTTCTTTACCGATGGTGTAAAAAATGAAAGTGGTGAGGAGGTATCGGTTAATGAGATTCACCGCATACTGCGTGAGGTTACCGAAGCCGAGGACCACAGCAACCCGCTTACCGATGAGCAGCTGGCCGCCATACTGGCGGAACGGGGATTCAGGGTGGCACGACGTACGGTGGCAAAATACCGGGAGCAGATTGGAATTCCTGTTGCAAGGATGAGACGAAATTGAAAATTGAGAATTGAGAATTGAAAATTATTACGCTATATGAAACCAGTAGTAAGTATCATTATGGGCAGCACTTCCGACCTGCCCGTTATGGAAAAGGCGGCTGCCTTCCTGGACAGCATCCAGGTTCCGTTTGAGATGAACGCTCTGTCCGCTCACCGCACACCTGCGGCTGTGGAGGATTTTGCCAGGAATGCACAGTCACGCGGCATCAAGGTTATAATAGCTGCTGCCGGAATGGCCGCCGCACTGCCCGGCGTGATTGCAGCCAACACAAATGTTCCTGTGATAGGTGTGCCCATAAAGGGTATGCTGGACGGTCTGGACGCTATGCTGTCTATCATACAGATGCCTCCAGGAATACCTGTGGCTACCGTAGGCGTTAACGGGGCGCAGAACGCAGCCATACTGGCCGCCCAGATCCTGGCTGTGGCCGATACGGAGCTGGCTGCCCGTCTGGCCGCGCACAAGGAGGGACTGAAGGATAAGATTGAGAAGGCCAACGCTGAACTGAGTCAGGTTAAGTATAACTTCAAGACCAACTGATGAGCATATACAACCGCAGGAAAACCATAAGCGTACGTGTGGGCGACACCGCGATAGGCGGCGATAATCCCATTCGCCTGCAGTCTATGACCACCACCGCCACGATGGATACAGAAGGCTGCATAGAGCAGGCTATCCGCATAATCCAGGCTGGCGGCGAACTGGTGCGCATGACCACGCAGGGCACACGCGAGGCCCAGAACATGCGGCTTATCCGCGATGGCCTTACCGCACGCGGCTACAACACCCCGCTGGTGGCCGATGTACACTTTAACCCCGCAGTGGCCGATGTGGCCGCACAGTATGTGGAGAAGGTGCGCATAAACCCGGGCAATTATGTGGATCCGGCCCGGACCTTCAGGCATCTGGAATATTCTGACGCTGAGTATGCGCAGGAGATACAGCGCATACGTGACCGCTTTATCCCCTTCCTGGACATATGCCGCAAGCACGGTACCGCCATACGCATAGGTGTGAACCACGGATCGCTTTCCGACCGCATCATGAGCCGCTACGGAAACACTCCCGCCGGAATGGTGGAGAGCTGCATGGAGTTTCTGCGTATATGCGTAGAGCAGGATTTCCTGAACGTGGTGATATCAATCAAGGCCAGCAACACGGTGGTGATGATTGAGACCGTACGCTTGCTGGTCAAGGAGATGGACCGCGAAGGTATGGCGTTCCCAATTCATCTGGGCGTTACCGAGGCCGGCGAGGGTGAGGACGGACGCATAAAGAGCGCCATAGGCATAGGCGCGCTGCTGGCCGAAGGCATAGGTGACACCATCCGCGTATCGCTGTCCGAAGCCCCCGAGCGCGAGATTCCGGTAGCCCGCAAACTGGCGGATTATGCAGCAACGAGTGCAGAGGTACGTGCATCGGCACAGATAAAGGATGGCGTTCTGTACCTGAGCTACAACGACGCTGCTCTTGAGGATTTCCAGCTGCACGCCGCTATGGACGCAGGAGCGCTGCTCATAGACGGAAAAGCAAGTGACCTGAAGCTTGCAGACCCCAATATATCGGCAGAACAGATACGCTCCACCGAGGATGCAATCCTGCAGGGCGCACGTATCAGGTTCAGCAAGCCGGAGTATATTTCCTGTCCGGGCTGCGGACGGACACTTTACAATCTTGAAGAGACAATAGCACGCATAAAAGCCGCAACCGCTCACCTGAAAGGGGTAAAGATAGCCATAATGGGCTGCATTGTGAACGGCCCGGGCGAGATGGCCGACGCCGATTTCGGATATGTGGGCGCAGGACGCGGCAAGATAAGCCTGTATCGCGGCAAGGAGTGCATAGAGAAGAATATCCCGGAGCAGAACGCAGTAGAACGGCTACTCCAACTTATAGAAAACACATTACACAATTGATTATGGAACACAAGCTGACAATCTACAACACTCTTACCAGAAAGAAAGAGCTGTTTGAACCTATAAACCCGCCGCACGTGGGAATGTACGTGTGCGGCCCCACCGTATATGGTGACCCGCATCTGGGTCACGCACGCCCCGCCATCACTTTCGATATCCTGTTCCGCTACCTGCAGCACCTGGGCTACAAGGTACGCTATGTACGTAACATAACCGATGTAGGCCATCTGGAGCACGATGCCGATGAGGGTGAGGACAAGATAGCAAAGAAAGCCCGCCTGGAGCAACTGGAACCTATGGAGGTGGTTCAGTATTACACCCTGCGCTATCACAAAGCAATGGAGAAGCTTAACGTGCTGCCGCCCAGCATAGAGCCGCACGCATCGGGCCATATCATTGAGCAGATAGAGCTGGTAAAGCAGATTCTGGACAACGGCTACGCTTACGAGAGCCAGGGGAGCATCTACTTTGATGTGAACAAATATAACAAGGACCATCACTACGGCATACTGTCGGGCCGCAACCTGGACGATGTGCTCAATACCACCCGAGAACTTGACGGACAGGACGAGAAGCGTAACCCCGCCGACTTTGCCCTGTGGAAGAAAGCCCAGCCCGAGCATATAATGCGCTGGCCGTCACCCTGGAGCGACGGATTCCCGGGCTGGCATTGCGAGTGCACCGCCATGGGCCGCAAGTATCTGGGAGAGCGTTTTGACATACACGGAGGCGGTATGGACCTGATATTCCCGCATCACGAGTGCGAGATTGCGCAGGCCGTTGCCAGCCAGGGACACGATATAGTGCACTACTGGATGCACAACAACATGATTACCATCAACGGACAGAAGATGGGCAAGAGCCTTGGTAACTTCATAACCCTTAACGAGTTCTTTACCGGTCAGAACCCCAATCTGAAGCAGGCCTACAGCCCCATGACAATAAGGTTCTTCATACTGATGGCCCACTACCGCGGTACCGTTGACTTCAGCAACGACGCCCTGATAGCCGCCGAGAAGGCTATGGGCCGCCTTATGGAAGCCTACAACGCAATTGACCGCATCCAGCCCGCATCGGAAAGTACTGTAGATGTGAAGGAATTCAAGGGCAAGTGCTACGAGGCTATGGACGATGACCTGAACACACCTATAGTCCTAAGCCATCTGTTTGATGCAGCCAAGGTGATAAACCAGGCAGTTGACGGCAATGCCAGACTCACTGCTGCCGATGTGGCTGAACTGAAATCACTGTTTGACACGTTCCTGTTCGATATATTAGGTATCAAGGCCGAGGAAGGTGGCGGAAGCGGACGCGAGGAGGCTTTCGGAAAGGTTGTGGATATGCTTCTGGAGCAGCGTGCCATAGCCAAGGCCAACAAGGACTGGGCTACAAGTGACAAGATACGTAATGAACTTACCGCACTTGGATTCGAGATAAAGGACACCAAGGACGGTGCAACCTGGAAACTAAACCGCTGATCATGAATAATCATGCCTTAACAGTACTGTTGCTTTTCCTGGCTGTCTCATGCGGAAGCCGGAAGGCTGCAAACGTGAGCACAGCAAGTACTCAGGACAATTCTGTGCCCGAATTCTGTGCCGACAGCGCATTCAGTTACATAAAGAAGCAAACTGATTTCGGCCCGCGCGTGCCTAACACCGACGCACAGCTGAACTGTTCCGTATGGCTCATGAAGAAACTGAATGAATTCGGAGCCGATACATTCCTGCAGGGATTTGAGTCAGTAACCTTTGACAAGACCAAGATACGCTGCTACAACATCATAGGCACTTTCAATCCAGATTGTCCTACGCGCGTAATACTGTGTTCACACTGGGACAGCCGTCCATGGGCTGACAATGACCCTGACCCGGCCAACTGGAAGAAGCCGGTTGATGCAGCCAATGACGGCGCAAGCGGAGTAGGCGTAATTCTGGAGATAGCCCGTCATCTTAAGGCACAGGCTCCTGAAATAGGAGTGGATTGCATTTTCCTTGATGCCGAGGACTGGGGTCCGGGCAATGACTTCAAAGGAGAACATCTGGAGACCTATTGGGGACTGGGTACACAGTTCTGGGCCAAGCATCCCCATAAGCAGGGTTACCGCGCACGCTACGCCATCCTGCTGGATATGGTGGGCGGCAAAGGCGCTACGTTCTACCGTGAGATGTATTCTGTCATGTTCGGCAAGAATGTGGTTGACAAGGTATGGGGTGCAGCAGAACGGCTGGGCTACAGTTCACTCTTCCTGCCTATCGACGGCGGATATGTGACTGATGACCATTTCTTCATCAACACGATAGCACGGATACCGGCCATTGACATAGTGCCTTATCTGCCCAACTGCAAGGAGAGCTCATTCGGACCCACCTGGCACACTACGCATGACAACATAGATAATATTGACAAGAACGTTCTGGAGGCTGTCGGCAAGACGCTTATGGAAGTTATATACAACGAAAAACCATGACAATAGACCAGATTCAGGAAGAGGTCATAGAGGAGTTCAGCGCGTTTGACGACTGGATGGACAAGTACCAGATGATAATAGACCTGGGCAACGGACAGCCACCGCTGGATCCGGCTTACAAGACCGAGGATAATCTGATAGAGGGCTGCCAGAGCCGTGTGTGGCTACATGCGGATTATACCGATGGATTGGTCCATTTTGAGGCCGATAGCGACGCTATAATAACCAAAGGTCTGATTGCCCTTCTTATCCGCGTACTATCTGACCATACTCCACAGGAGATACTTGAGAGCGACGTGCATTTCATAGACGCAATAGGTCTCACTCAGCATCTTTCGCCCACCCGCAGCAACGGCCTGCTGTCCATGTTAAGACAAATAAAGACCTACGCTTTGGCATACTCCGCAAAATGAAGAAGATTCTGATAATGCTCCTTACAGTTGCCACACTTATGGGCTGCAGTAAGGTTGGCAACGGATTCAAGTTCCGTATCCGGGACAATGAGGTTTCCTGGACGAACGGGACCGTGATGTTCCGGACGGATATGGATTCAAAAGGCAAGAGAGATGACAATACCGGATTTCAGGCTTTTCTTAAAACGAAGCGCGGCCGCACTATCAAAATGCCGGGCACGGACATTCTGGGCTACGGGGCATCATGCCCCATGGGTGCCACCGCTTTGTACAAGAACAGGGACGGATACAGTATGGCAGAGGTGCTGACCCGAACCGACGACAGAATGGTAATTCATCTGCATCATGACCCGTGGGAAATGTTTGATGAGGAAATATCATTTGACAAACAGATAACCCTGTTCCGTGACAGCCCCATCATGTCAGTCATTGACTATTATGAAGGCATATTTGAGTTGCTTAATGTAGCAGCGGGACTTAATACCACCGACGCAGATACGGTTAAGGAACTGGAAAAAGGCTATGCCATTGAATATTCCAACGGCGTGACCGCAATCCTGATTATGCCGGATATGGAAAAGAAGAGTAACAAGCCCCTCATGAACAGTGTGTTTGTCACAAAAGGAGTCACAAGTAATGAACCTCTGCGTTACTATATCGGACTTAGTGACAAAGGTGTGGATTATCTGCTTGAAGAACTGGACAAAATTTTATAAATTTGCAACCCGATAAAAGAATAACGTATAAAGATACAGATATGAACAGCAAGTACTGGAATGAAGAGATTGAGACAATGCCCCGCAAGAAACTGGAGCAGTTACAGGTGGAACGTCTCAAGAAAACCGTGGAGATTGCAATGGGAAGCAAGTTCTACGCGCCCAAATTCAAGGAACTGGGCATCACCCCTGAGAGTATAAAATCAGTGGAGGACATAAAGCGTTTCCCGTTCACCACAAAGAATGACCTTCGCGCCACCTATCCGTTCGGCATCAAATCGGTTCCGCTGGAAAAGGTTGTACGTCTGCACTCTTCGAGCGGTACCACCGGTAATCCCACAGTAATCCTTCATACGCAGAAAGACCTTGATGAATGGGCCGATGCAATGGCACGCTCCATGTACTGCATAGGTCTGCGTAATACCGATATCATACAGAACACATCAGGATACGGAATGTTCACCGGCGGATTAGGTATTCAGTATGCCGCAGAGCGTCTGGGTGCTCTGACCGTTCCCGCAGGTGCAGGTAACAGCAAGCGTCACGTCAAGTTCATCACTGACTTTGGCACAACCGCCCTGCACTGCATACCCAGTTACGCCACCCGTCTGGCTGCAGCTTTCCAGGAAGAGGGAATAGACCCGAGTAAAACCACCGTACACACTCTTATTATAGGTGCAGAGCCACACTCTGAGGCACAGCGCAAGCGTATTGAGGAGATCTGGGGTGCCAAGGCATACAACAACTTCGGCATGAGTGAGATGTGCGGCCCCGGCGTAGCCATTGAGTGCCAGGAGCAGAACGGCATGCACATCTGGGAGGATAATTACATTGTAGAGATTCTTGATCCCGAAACTCTGGAGCCCGTTCCGGAGGGTGAGCTTGGAGAGCTGGTTCTGACCACACTGAACCGTGAGGCCATGCCGCTGTTCCGCTACCGCACACGTGACCTTACACGCATCCTGCCGGGTGAATGCCCCTGCGGTCGTACACACGTACGTCTGGCACGTTTCCAGGGACGCAGCGACGATATGCTGATAGTCAAGGGCGTGAACCTCTATCCCATACAGATTGAGAAGATCCTGATGCAGTTCCCCGAGCTGGCCAGCGACTACCTCATTACAATCGAAACCATCGGTGACAACGATGAGATGACCATAGAGGCTGAACTTGCACAGGCTACCGATGACTTTGGAATGCTCCAGAACCTGACCAAGGAGATTACCCGCCGCCTTAAGGATGAGCTTCTGTTCACACCTAAGGTAAAGCTGGTGGGCAAGGGCGTAATTCCGCAGTCTGACGGCAAGGCCAAGAGAGTTAATGATTTGCGTAACAACCATTAAAAAAGGACATTATGAAGACCATAAAGCAGATTTCCATATTTCTTGAGAACCAGCGCGGCAAACTGAGCGACATATTCACCGCTCTCAAGAACCAGAACATAGAGATCCAAGCCGCATCAGTAGCCGATACCACCGAGTACGGCATTCTGCGCCTTATTACATCAGACCAAAAAAAAGCTGCCCAATTGCTCACAGCCAACGGTCATCTTGTAAACCTGAATGAGGTACTGGCTATCCAGGTGGAGCCCGATACCGCCGCCTTTGCCGATGCCATCGATGCCCTTACATCGGGAGGCTGCTCCATCAACTACCTCTACACTTTCCATAAGGACAGTAAACTGGTGCTCATTATACGTCCGGCAAATCTGGAGATTGCGGAACGTGTGGCTACAGAGAAAGGTCTTACGTTAATTCAAGGTTGGGAATGAGTCATTCATTCCCTTCTTTTTTATAAATATAAGATTATTATACCCTAATATTAAATAACCATGTTTTTAAAGATTCTCATTCTGATTCTGTTCTTCGCCGTGATGATAGGCGTAGGCATTTATTGCCGTAAAACTGCAAACAATGTACAGGGATTTGTACTTGGCGACCGCAAGGTCGGTTCCTGGCTTACCGCATTCGCATTCGGCACATCATATTTTTCGGCCGTGATATTCGTGGGATATGCCGGTCAGTTCGGCTGGAAATACGGACTTTCAGCCACATGGATAGGATTGGGCAACGCCCTTATAGGTTCATTGCTTGCGTGGAGAATCCTGGGCCGCCGTACCCGTCTTATGACCCAGTATCTGCATAGCGCCACCATGCCTGACTTCTTTGGACAGCGTTTCAACTCCGAGGCTCTCAAGGTGGCTGCATCAGTAATCGTGTTCGTGTTCCTTATCCCTTATACCGCATCTCTTTACAACGGCCTGTCGCGTCTGTTCGGACTCTCATTCGGCATTGACTACAGCTGGTGCGTACTGGGAATGGCCGTTCTCACCGGCATATATGTGCTGGTAGGCGGATATATGGCAACAGCTGTAAATGACTTCATCCAGGGCATGATCATGCTTGTCGGTATAGTTGCCGTGATACTGTCTGTCCTGAACGGAAACGGCGGTTTCACCGCAGCAATCGAGAAACTTTCCCAGATTCCAAGCGAGAGTGCTCCCGCCCTGAACGGAGCATTCACATCGTTCTTCGGTCCGCAACCCATATATCTGCTGGGCGTTGTGCTGCTCACGTCACTGGGCACATGGGGCTTGCCTCAGATGGTAGGCAAGTTCTACGCCATACGTGACGAAGCCGCCATCCGCAAGGGAACTTTCATATCCACCTTCTTTGCAATCATTGTTGCCGGCGGTTGTTACTTCCTGGGCGGATTCGGCCGTCTGTACGGTAATGTGATTGATTTTGCTCCCAACGGAACACCTATATATGACAGCATTGTTCCTTCAATGCTTCAGACGCTGCCTGACCTGATGATCGGCGTGGTCATAATTCTGGTTCTCTCTGCATCAATGTCAACGCTTTCATCGCTTGTTCTTACATCGGGCTCAACACTTACTCTTGATATCATCAAACCTGCTCTGGCTAAGGGAGGCAAAAGTATGAGTGAAAAATCACAGCTATTGTCAATCCGTCTGCTGGTTGTTTTCTTCATTGCAGTATCATCAGTACTGGCTATCATCCAGGCCAAGAGTTCCGTTACCTTCATAGCCCAACTTATGGGTATATCCTGGGGCGCACTGGCAGGTGCATTCCTGGCCCCGTTCCTTTACGGTCTCTATTGGAAGAAGACTACTAAAGCATCTGTTTGGGCAAGCTTCATTGTAGGTGTGGCTATCATGTGCGGCTGCATGTACGGAACATTCACCAAGACCACCTTCATCAGTCCGTTCTTCAGTTCACCCATCAATGCTGGTGTGCTCTCAATGGTGGCCGGCCTGGTTATTGTTCCTATTGTAAGCCTGTTCTCAAGCGTAAAGCATAAGGAAGAGGTTGACAAGATGTTCAGCTGCTACAACCGTGAGGTTACAGTACGTGCATCGACCTCACTTATGGATGCCGATGAAGTGAAATAATAAGTACTTTTGTGTTCTTGAAATTTGAAGACACTTTTTATATGAAGAAACTTTTACTTGGCGATGAAGCCATAGCACAGGGTGCCATTGATGCCGGACTGAGCGGAGTATATGCTTATCCTGGTACACCCTCAACCGAAATCACGGAATACATACAGGGTTACTGCAAAAAGAGCCCTGACCAGAAGATACATAACCGCTGGTGCACCAACGAGAAGACAGCCATGGAGGCTGCCCTGGGTATGTCATTTGCCGGCAAGCGTGCATTGGTATGTATGAAACACGTAGGTATGAACGTGGCAGCAGACCCGTTTGTGAACTCATCCATTACCGGAGTAAACGGCGGTCTGATAGTCCTTGTGGCCGATGATCCATCGATGCACTCCTCACAGGATGAACAGGATACCCGTTTCTACGGCAAATTTGCCTTGATTCCGGTACTTGAGCCCTCATCACAGCAGGAGGCATACGATATGATGTCATACGCATATGACCTGTCAGAGTCTCTCAAACTGCCGGTTCTGATGCGTACCGTAACCCGTCTGGCCCACTCACGTGCAGTTGTAACTCTTAAAGAGAAGCGTAACCAGAACGCACTCAGCCCCGTAAGCGGAGTCCGTGACTGGGTATTGCTGCCAGCCATTGCCAAGCGCCGTTACGCCTCATTGCTGGAGCGTCAGCCTGAGATTATGCGCCTATCGGTAGAATCTCCTTTCAACAGTTTCAAGGCTCAGGCCAAGCGTTTCAAGATGGGTGCCATTGCATGCGGCAATGCATATAACTATCTTTCAGAATGCTACCCTGATGGCATACCCTTCCCTGTACTCAAGATTTCACAGTATCCCATACCCGCAGAGACTGTACGCACACTTGCCGAGCAATGTGACTCAATCATGGTGATAGAGGACGGCCAGCCATTTGTAGAAGAGCAGGTAGCAGGCATACTCCCGTCAGACTGCAAGATTATCGGCCGTTTGACCGGTGAATTGCCCCGCCAGGGAGAACTCAATCCTGATATCGTAAAGGCTGCTTTGGGTCTGACTCCCCTGCCGCATCCCGAGATAGCCAGGAACGTTGTGGCACGTCCACCCGCCCTCTGTCAGGGTTGCGGTCACCGTAGCGTATATGAGGCCATCAACATCGTACTCAAAGATTACAAGGATGCCAAGGTATTTGGTGACATAGGTTGCTACACCTTGGGGGCCCTGCCTCCTTTCCAGGCACTGGACAGCACCGTCGATATGGGTGCCAGCATCACCATGGCAAAGGGTGCCGCCGATGCAGGCGTATTCCCCGCAGTTGCAATCATCGGCGACAGCACATTCACCCACTCCGGCATGACCGGTCTGCTGGATGCAGTAAATGAGAACTCGCCCATCACAATCATAATCTCCGATAACCTTACCACCGGTATGACCGGCGGACAGGATTCGGCCGGCACCAACAAGTTCGAGGCTATCTGCCGTGGAATAGGTGTTGACCCCGACCACCTGAAGGTTGTGGTTCCCCTGCCCCAGAACATGGAAGAGATAACCCGCACCCTGCGTGAGGAGATTGAGTATCAGGGCCTCTCGGTTATCATACCGCGCCGTGAATGTATCCAGACACTTGCCCGTAAGGCAAAAGCAAAAGCAGCACAGAAATGAAGACAGATATCATACTTGCAGGCGTAGGAGGACAAGGTATCCTCTCTATCGCAACAGTAATAGGCCAGGCCGCCCTTGAGGAGGACCTCTACATCAAGCAGGCCGAGGTTCACGGAATGAGCCAGCGCGGCGGTGACGTACAGTCAAACCTGCGCATATCGGATCAGCCCATAGCAAGTGACCTTATTTCCTTAGGTCAGGCTGATATCATCATAGCTATGGAGCCCATGGAGGCCCTGCGTTACAAGCAGTACCTGAGCAAAGACGGTTGGGTTATCACATCATCTAACCCGTTCGTGAACATAGGCAATTATCCCGATCAAAACGCAATCATTGCCGAACTAAAGGAGTTGGGTAACGTTATCCTTATTGACACCGATGAACTGGGCAAGGAGCACAAGATGCCCAAGGCAGTGAACATGATACTGCTGGGTGCAGCATCAAAGGCCCTTAAGAGCATAAGCTTTGACAAGCTCTGCCAGAGCATACGTACCATATTCGGCGCCAAAGGCGATGCAATAGTAGAAATGAACATAAAGGCCCTTGAGATTGGCCGTAACTGTGAATAAAGAACCGATGAAAACGCTGATTCCTGCAAACGTCATTGACGATTATCTTGAGAGTATAGAGGTACGTGACCTCAACAAGGCCTCCATCCGCCAGGTGCTGGCTTGTGAGCTTAATGCCGAGAAAGTTACCGGTCAGGAGTTCATCCATTTTGAGATGGGTGTTCCCGGCATACCGCCATCGGCTGTAGGCATCAAGGCGCAAAAAGAAGCACTGGACCGCGGTGTAGCTTCAAAGTATCCCAACATAGAAGGTATCCCCGAACTCAAGGAGCAGGCAGCCCGTTTTGTAAAGGCATTCATCAACACCGACATACTGCCCGGTCACTGTACCCCCACATGCGGTGCCATGCAGGGAACATTTGCCGCATTCCTTCTCTGCTCACAGGTAGACCCCAAGAAGGACACCATCCTCTATGTGGATCCGGGATTCCCCGTACAGAAGATGCAGGCTCAGGTAATGGGTGTCAAGACAGCCCAGTTTGACGTGGCCGACTACCGCGCAGAGAAACTAGGTCCCAAACTGGAAAGTTACCTCAAGCAGGGCAACATATGCTGCATTGTTTACAGCAACCCCAACAACCCCAGTTGGATGTGTCTTACCGAGAGTGAGATAAAAACCATCGGTGAATTGGCTACAAAATATGATACCATCATACTGGAGGACCTTGCTTACATGACCATGGATTTTCGCCGCGAGGGCCTGGGCATTCCCTTCAAGGCTCCCTACCAGGTGAGCGTATCACACTACACCGACAATTACATCATGATGCTCAGCGGCAGCAAGATATTCAGCTACGCAGGTGAACGTATTGCCGTGGCCTGCATATCGGACAAGCTTTATGAACGTCATTTTGAAACTCTGCAGAAGCGTTACAACATCTCACGCTTTGGAGCAGTCTATGCATACGATATGCTTTACGCAATGTCATCGGGCGTAACCCATTCCGTACAGTGTGCAATGGCAGCTATGCTCAAGGCAGCATGTGACGGTACCTATCAGTTCCGCGAGGATATCCGCGAGTATGCACGCCGCACCGAGAAGATCAAGGCCGCCCTGTTGCGCAACGGATTCAACATCACATACGATAAGGATCTGGAGGAGCCTGTCAGTGACGGATTCTTCTTCACTTTCGGATACAACCTGCCTGACGGCACACCCATGGAGGGAGGCCAACTACTGCATGAGTTGTTATACTTTGGTATCAGCGGAATAGTGCTCTCATCCACAGGCAGTACCCGTCAAGGCATCCGTGGCTGCGCATCAAACATCCGCGACGACCAGTTCCCCATCCTTGAGGAACGACTGCGCCTCTTCAACGCCGCACACCGCTAAACACATTGGGGACGGTTCTCCCTGTGTTAACGAACACATTGAGAACCGTCCCCAATGTGTTAGAAAAATATTTGGTGAAAGGACGTATTTCACGTAACTTGACGTTCTATAACCGGATCAGCTGAAAGTAGGATGAAAACCGAGCAGGAACTGGCCCGCTTGTGTACTGCAGGCAATAGGGAGGCGCAAGGCGAACTCTACGCGCAGTATGCGTCCCGCCTATATGCGCTCTGCTACCGATACGTTTCAGACCGTGACGAGGCTCAAGACCTGATGCATGATGCTATGATCAAGGCCATGGACAGTTTCAAGTCATTCAGTTATTCCGGTGACGGATCCCTTTACGCATGGCTGCGCCGCCTTACAGTCAACGTTGTCATTGACAGGCTCAGGCAGATGAGCAGGCTGCGTCTAGTACCACTCGATTCAGCAATGGAACCTGGCAATCAGGAGACCGATGACGATGTTGCAGACGACATACCGGCACAGGCTCTGCTGGATATGGTGGCAGCACTGCCATCCGTGAGGCGTACGGTATTCAACATGTACTGCATAGACGGTTTCAGCCATAAGGATATAGCTGCAGCAATCGGCATCACAGAGAAAGGTTCGGCATCCATTCTGGCCAAGGCCCGCACTCAACTTAAGAGTGCCGTTAACGATTATCTTAAAAGGACAGGAAGATGAAACAGTTTGAAGACATATTCAAGGAGCGTTTGGATGGTTATGAAATGAAACTCCCCACAATGGACCAGCAATCATTCTGGAGCACTAAAGCCGTCCGTGAACGCGCCGCCAGGCGCCGCCGCTCCATCCTGGCAGTAGCAGTAGGACTGCCCGCTGTAGCCGCTGTCCTTATGGCTGTGATAATGAGCATCAACCTGCTGACACAAAAGAACAGCAGTCCCGAAAAACAAACTACCACGACAACGGAACAGACAGATACTCTGACTGAACAAAAATTAGTCTCTCCTGAATAAATCGCGGGTATAGACCTTGTCCTGGACATCATCCAGACAGGAGTCATAGCGGTTGGCTATGATAGAATCGCAACGGCGCTTGAACTCGTCCAGATTATTTACCACCTCACTGCCAAAGAATGTATCGCCGTCCTTAAGGGTAGGCTCGTAGATGATAACCTTAGCACCCTTGGCCTTGACACGTTTCATCACACCCTGAATGGAACTCTGACGGAAATTATCGGAGTTGGACTTCATGGTAAGACGGTAAACACCAACGGTTATTACCTTTTCTGATGCCTCGTTCCATGTGCTGTTGGCGGTATAATAACCAGCCTTCTCCAATACACGGTCTGCAATGAAATCCTTGCGGGTGCGGTTACTGTCAACGATTGCCTGGATAAGGTTCTCTGGTACGTCATTGTAGTTGGCAAGAAGCTGCTTAGTGTCCTTAGGCAGACAGTATCCACCATAGCCGAATGACGGGTTGTTGTAATGGCTTCCGATACGGGGGTCCAGGCCCACGCCGTCTATGATGGCACGGGTATCAAGTCCTTTCATCTCGGCGTATGTGTCAAGCTCATTGAAGAAGCTTACGCGCAGGGCCAGATAGGTGTTGGCAAACAACTTGACAGCCTCGGCCTCGGTTGTTCCCATATAGAGGGTGTCTATGTTTTCCTTGATTGCTCCCTCCTGAAGCAGACGTGCAAAGGTATGGGCAGCCTCCTCAAGGCGCTTTACGTTTTTATCGAATCCAACGATAATTCTGGAAGGATATAGGTTGTCATAAAGAGCCTTACTCTCACGCAGGAATTCCGGTGCAAATATGATATTCGGTACTACTACCTTCATGGTTCCGTCCTGCAAGCGCTCACGATAGGAGAACTTCTCGCGTACGCTTTCAGTGTAACCTACAGGGATGGTTGATTTGATTACCATTATGGCATCAGGGTTGACTTTAAGAACCAGATCAATCACCTCTTCAACATGGCTGGTGTCAAAGAAATTCTTCTTGCTGTCATAATTGGTAGGAGCGGCTATGACAACAAAATCCGCATCGGAATAGGCCTTTTCACCGTCCAATGTGGCGGTCAGGTCCAGTTCCTTCTCTGCCAGATACTGTTCTATATAGTCATCCTGGATGGGTGATTTACGGTTGTTGATAAGATCAACCTTCTCCTTAACGACATCAACGGCTGTAACGTGATTCTTCTGTGCCAGAAGAGTGGCCAGAGACAATCCCACATAACCTGTTCCTGCTACTGCTATCTTCATGTTCAATCCAATTTAATCCTAAAGATGCTGCAAAGATAATTCATTTGTAACAAAAATAGGTTACCTTTGTGATAAGATAGGGACCAATTATATGAAATACAAACTTATAGCACTTATTCTAATGGCAGCAACAATCAACTCCTGCGGAGGCAGCTCTTCGCAGAACGCCCATGCCCAGTCTGCAGAAAATGAGACCAGGATACTTATCAAGACCACCTTGGGCGATATAACCATCAAGCTTTACAATGAAACGCCCAAACACAGGGACAATTTCATAAAACTGGTACAGGAACACTTCTATGACAGCCTTCTGTTCCATCGTGTGATAAAGGATTTCATGATACAGGGTGGTGACCCCGAATCCAGAAATGCCGAAAAGTACGCCCAGCTAGGGGCTGGCGGACCTGGCTATACCATACCGGCAGAGTTCGTTTATCCCAAATATTTCCACAAGCGGGGAGCCTTGAGTGCCGCCCGCCAGGCAGATCAGGTGAATCCCGAACGTGAATCATCAGGATCACAGTTCTATATCGTGACTGGCAGGACATATGACAAGTATGAACTTCAGGATATGGAGCAGCAGAGCCGCCAAAGGCAGGGTCGGGGAATATTTGACAGACTCGTTGCCCAGAACATGGATTCAATCAGGAGTATGCAGCTGACCGGTGACAATGACGGGATTATGAAACTTCAGGAAGAGCTCAATCTCAAGACCAATCAGATATTAAAGGAACAGGAACCGTTCAAGTTCACCCAAGAGCAGGTCAACGCTTATACGAAAGAGGGTGGAACTCCGTTCCTGGACAACGATTATACTGTATTCGGTGAGGTTATTGACGGAATGAAAGTGGTGGAGAAGATTGAAAACGCCGGAACGGATACACGTGACCGTCCGCGCAAGGACATACGCATATTAACAATGGAAATAATCAAATGATCAACATAACAATTACTGACTTATGCGAAAAAGGATTACAATGATTATGGCCATGATGCTGATTGTCTTTACAGCATCGGCCAAGAAAGGACCCAAGTATGTGTTTTACTTTATCGGCGATGGTATGGGCGTGAACCAGGTCATGGCTACCCAATACTATCTTTCCGATGTTGGAGGCAAACTAGGATACAAGCCACTCTTGTTTGCAGGATTCCCTTATTCGGGATATGTCATTACCCATTCCGCCAATTCATACGTGACCGACAGTTCAGCGGCAGGCACGGCACTCGCCTCCGGCCAGAAGACTGACAACAACGTTCTTGGCATGCTGCCCGACAAGGAGACTCCCTGCAAATCAATCGCTGAAATGGCACATGACAAAGGTGTTCGCGTGGCCATTGGCACTACCGTATGTATTGACCATGCCACTCCTGGAGTATTCTATGCTCATCAGGCCAGCCGTAACAATTACCACGAGATAGGTATTCAGCTTACGGAATCCGGCTTTGAATTTTTTGGAGGAGCTGATTTCCACACACCCTTCACCAAAGACAATTCCGATGAAGGCAACTATATCCAGGCGGAAAAAGCCGGCTACACCATAGCACGCGGATATTCAGACTATAAATCCAAGGCATCAGGCTCAAACAAGATGCTTCTGCTGGAAAAGAATCCCAACAGTGACCATTATCTGTCATACGCTATTGACCGCAAGGAAGGCGAGATGACACTCTCCGAGATAACTGCTGCTGCAATAGACTTTATGATGAAAGACCCCAAGAAAGGCTTCTTCATGATGATGGAGGGCGGCAAGATTGATATGGCCTGCCACGGCAATGATGCAGCGACCACCATTCAGGAGACCATAGACTTTGACAATGCCATAAAGATTGCATATGACTTCTATCTCAAGCACAAGAAAGAGACACTCATTATTGTTACTGCCGACCATGAAACGGGCGCTATGGGTCTGAGCAACGGTGCATACCGTTTGAACAGCCAGGTTCTCCAGTATCAGGACATGAGTGAGGGTGAGTTCTCAACTTACCTGGAGAAAAAAGGCCGTGAGATAGGTGACATCCTGACCTGGGATGAGGTTCAGGAGGAACTGAAACAACACTTCGGATTCTGGGACAAGGTAAAACTCAGCGACCGCCAGACTGACAAACTGCGCAGCACATACGTTGAGACTTTCGGAATGGGACCGGGAGAACTCAAGGAAGAAGAGTACTACAAGGTGGACAAGATGTCCGATGAGGCAACCAGAATCATATCGGAGGTAGCTCAGATAAGCTGGGGTACAGGAACTCATTCCGGTGGATACGTCCCAGTATTTGCCATTGGCGCAGGTGCTGAGCAGTTTACAGGCCAGATGGACAACACAGAGATCCCCATGAAGATAAAGAAACTGGCCGGATACTGATTATAGTTATTATCTGAAATCCAGATAGGGTTTGAGCCTTTCAATGTCCTGAGCGGTAAACTCCTCAAGAAGGGAGAGCTGCTCGGGACTTTTTATGTTACCGCGTTCCCTGCGTAGTTCAACTATTGCCCTTGCCTGATAGAAATTTATGTAAGGATGCCGTCTAAGCTCATTTAGCGTTCCTTTGTTAACCTCTATCTTTTCAAGCGGAATGGTATCTGATATGATGAACCATTTCATCAGTGAATCCGGCAAACCATTTATCTCCGTAAGCTGCATAGTTGAGGCGAATCCTCCCAACTGTTCCCTGTATCTGACTATCCTTGATGCAAAAACAGGACCTATTCCAGGAAGCAGGACCAGTTGCGCACTGTCCAATGCATTCAGGTCAAGAGGTGAGGACGGACTTTGCTTGGAAGAGTAACGGTTTACATTTAAATTGTCCTGTACATAAAGATATTTCCGCACAGTGTCATTTACGTATTCTCTCCTTCGGACCGTATCCTTGTAATCAGAAGGCGAACGTGACCTGTATCCTGCGGTGGAACGGGAAGAAACAGTACGACTGCTGCCGGACCTGACGCTGTCTGCAGATGGCCTGCTCCTTGAAGCGTTACGTTTAGGTGCAGGTTCCTCTTTACGGACCTGTATCACGGAATCGGCCTTTGACTCAGTATCCGGAACCGCATCATGACCGCGCATTCGGATTAGATTGAGAATAACAATAACCGCTATCAGAACCAACGCCACTATGCGGTCATTACGGCTGAAATAGAAATGGTCTTTAGACATTGTGTTACGGTATAATTGGTTAATTTTGCGCCATGATAAGATTCATCAGGAAATATCCGTTCTCACTGCTGGTCATAGCTGCCATTGTGTTCCTGTCACTGTTCAATCCTCCCGAGACGAAACTGGACACGGTCTCTTTCATAGACAAGATAGCTCATGTCTGTATGTATGGAGGACTGGAACTTGTAATCTGGATTGAATACCTGCGTCACCACGCAAGTCTTGACAGAGTCAGGATAATAACGTTGGGTATTATTGCTCCCATTGCATTGGGTGGGGTTATGGAACTGGCCCAGGCCTTCCTGACCCAAAACCGCAGCGGTGACTGGATTGACCTTGTGGCCGATACGGTAGGTGTGTTGGCCGGGGCAGCCATAGGCTACTTCCTGCTTCGCCGCGTCATTTCCCGCAAAGGATAATCAATCCTTGTTCCAGGTCTTGTAGGGATTAGCTGCCAGATAAGCGTTGTAATAACGGTGGTCGCCCGTAACCTCCTTGCCTATGAAGTCAGGCTTGATGAATGTCTCGCCTTCTGAACTCAACTCAACCTCCGCCATTACTAGACCCTCGTTTTCACCGTGGAATTCATCCACCTCAAATACATGAGGACCGCTGTGTACAAGATAACGGCGTTTCTCAATTGCACCGCTCTGGTGCAGTTCAAAAAGCTCACGGGCATCTTCTACCGGAATAAGATGGTTCCACTCGTAACGGCTCATGCCCTTGCCGTCCGAAGGACCTTTGATGGTCAGGATAGCCTCCTTGTCAGTAATGCGCACACGTACGGAACGACCGTTCTCATGGGCGATATAACCCTGCAGAATGTCATAATAACTGAATGCCTGTGTACGATAGGATTCATTCTTGACCAGAAACTTACGTTCAATCTCTATGGACATAGTATTAGTGATTGGATTTATTGGAAATTACTGTTGATTCTGTGATTCGGCAAACGACATAAGGTAAGATTTGATGAATCCGTCTATGTGACCGTCCATGACACCGTTCACATCGGATGTCTGGTAACCCGTGCGATGATCCTTTACACGACGGTCATCAAACACGTATGAGCGTATCTGTGATCCCCATTCTATCTTTTTCTTACCTGCCTCTATCTTCTCCTGCTCGGCCATGCGGTGCTGCAGCTCCTTGTCATACAGGATGGAACGCAGGTGCTGCAGGGCACGCTCCTTGTTCTTGGGCTGGTCACGGGTCTCGGTGTTCTCTATGAGAATCTCCTCCTCGGCACCGGTATATGGATCCTTGAACTGATAGCGCAGACGTACTCCGGATTCAACCTTGTTCACATTCTGACCGCCGGCACCGCCGCTGCGGAATGTATCCCAACTCATAAGCGCCGGATTTATGTCAACCTCTATGGAGTCATCAATAAGCGGAGTGACAAATACACTGGCAAATGATGTCATGCGCTTGCCCTGCGCATTGTAAGGCGAAACACGTACCAAACGGTGAACTCCGTTCTCACCCTTCAGGTAACCGTATGCAAACGGTCCCTCTATCTCCATGGTCACCTGCTTGATTCCGGCTTCATCACCATCCTGAAGGTTGGCAACCGTAACCTTGTATTTGTTCTCCTCACCCCAACGCATATACATGCGCATGAGCATCTGGGCCCAGTCCTGACTTTCCGTACCACCGGCACCGGAATTGATCTTAAGCACGCAGTCCATCTGGTCAGCCTCCTCACGAAGCATGTTCTTGAGCTCCAATGACTCCACGGCTTCAAGGGCTTTGGCATAATTCTCATCAACCTCCTGTTCTGTCACCAGTTCCTCCTTATAGAAATCCATGGCCAGCTGCAACTCATCAGTCAACGCCTTTACTTGCTTGTACCCGTCAATCCAACCCTGAAGGTCTTTTACCTTCTTCATCTGGATCTCTGCCTTCTTGGGATCATCCCAGAATCCTGGAGCCTGGGTGCGCAACTGTTCCTCCTCAACCTGAATAAGCTTGGAGTCAATGTTCAGATAGCGTTTAAGGGCCTCGGTGCGGTCAAGTACGTCTTTGAGTTGTTCAGCTGTAATCATAAGGATTGGTTTTGTGGGCCCAAAGTTAGTCAAAAAACCTGATACTTCATCGGCGAATCCAGTCTGTAGGATTGAGTCGGGTACTTTCCTTGTGCAACTGGAAATGCAGTACGGGATTGCCATTCTCCGAAACCTGGATATTACCCACTATATCAGATGTCTTGACACTGTCCCCGTTCTTAAGACGTGTCTCGCTGAGATTGCAATATACGGACATGTAAGAACCATGACGGATTATCACGCCGATCATTCCCTTTCCGTGCTGGAAGATAGATGATACAGTTCCGTCAAACACAGCCCTTGCCTGAGCACCCTCGCGTCCCTGTATGTCTATACCCAGATTCTTCTGCTTGACATCCTTCATGCCGGCAACATTCTGCACACCGTATTCACCAACAACAAGATACGCACCGGTAATAGGCATCGGAAGTTTTCCTTTGTTGCTCTCAAAACTGCCGGACAACTTGACATCATCCTGGGGCTTGGCTGTTATGACCGCAGGCGTATTGGCAGTTGTGCCCGTCTGGCTGCTCTTTTCCTTCTCCTTACTGATGGCAAGCTGAATCTGACGGTCTATCTCTTTGGAGAGTTCATCCATTTTTTTCTGATGGGCCGCGATCTCCTTCTTAAGATTGGAACGCTTGTTCTTAAGCTGGTTTACCAGGGCCTTCTGCTGTTGCTCCTCCTTGCGGGCCTCCTCCTCATTCTGCTGCTGAACTTTCTGCAATTCCTGCTTCTCTGTCTTGAGCATCTCTATTTGCGCTTTCCTGTCCTCAAGGGTATCTCTCTTTTGGCTGATTTCATCGGCCATTTCCTGCAGTGAATTGGAGTACTCGCTCACATATCTGGCCCTACGGTTCATCTCACGGAACGATTCGGTAGCCAGTATGAATGTGAGCGGATTGAAACTGGAATTCTGGCTCTGATAGAACCTGCAAGCATCGGCATAACGCTCACGACATTGCTCGTGTTCCTTTTCAAGCTGGGCAATCTCCTTTTCGATCCTGCCCGATTCACGGTCAAGAGCACGTATCTCACTCCTGGTCTTGTCAAGCAATCTGGTGCGTTCCTTCAACCTGGCGGTTATGACATTAAGATTTGACACCTGACTTGTGATGCTCGATTCCGTGCTGACCAGAATCTGCTCCTGACGTGCAATCTGCTCTTCAATTTCGGCACGCTCACGTCGCATCCGCTCCACTACACTGTTCTTCTGTCCCAAAGCCATTACCGGAACAGATATCAGAAACAATAGGATATAAAACCTTTTCATCATATATTCATATTGTCCAGCAGTTCGTCAAGTGTTACTTGTCTCATGCGACGGCTTACCTGCGTCCTGTCTTGCCAGTTCTTCTTTTCGGTTGAAAGAGATGACAGTTTTATGTCCAGCTGGCCCAATACAGACGTTTTGTCAGGCAGACTTACCGACAGTTCAGCGGGAAATTCCGATATGCCCGGAATCCTGCTGAAATCAGCATATCCTATACTGAACATGTCACCGTTCACGGATTTGCTCACAGATGCAAGCCTTCCTTTGACATCAGTGGTGAATGTATATCCGCACTCCATATCCTTTATGGATAAAATCCCCTTTTCATCGGCACTCTGTACCAACAAACGGGTGGCGGCATCAGCCGGATTTGCGCTTCCGGGTGAGAACAGCCTGTTCCACAAGAGAGCCTGGACCACCTCAAAATCAAGTCCCAGTTCATTGCGGTAAGGAATGTCGGCATAATGGCATACAGAATACAGATTATGATAACGGTCAATTACCACCACCATTTCGGGCAGGAACTCTATTCGCGCCACCTCCATAAGCCCCAGGACACTGGCACTTATCTGGATACTTTTGTCACGTCGCATCCTGAGCTGTCCTGTTATCCTGGTTCCCTGCACGTTTACAGACAAGCTTGCCGTAAGTTCTTCAGCCTCAGGAGCGGCCAGGAGAGAATGGATCAGACGTGAGTCCTCCAACTGACCGGCCTCCTTGTTCTTTCTAATTGAAGATGATGAACGGCAGCCGCTCAGCAGCAACCCCGCAAACAACAAAGGAAACAATATGTAACGAAACGCTCTCATTCCATGTATCTCTCCTCACGGATTTTCCTGTCCAGCATTTCCGATGCTCCATTCATCTGAACCGCTTTATGCCAGTTCTCAAGAGCCTTCTCTTTCTCACCGCACATGTACAGCACATCGCCGTAATGCTCATATATTTCCGGGTTGTCTGCATCCAGATAACGCAAAGCCTTTTCCATATAGCCCAAAGCATCATTGTATCTCTTCATCTTGAACAGTATCCATGCATATGTATCAAGATAAGTTGCATTAAAAGGCTCTGCCTTAAGCGTCATGGCACTCATCTCCAATGCCCTGTTCAGGTCACGGCTCTCTGTTGAAAGATAGTAGGCATAGTTGTTGAGTACTGCAATGTTCTCGGGGTCATACATCAGCGTGGAGTCATATTCCGCATACATACGGTCCTTGTCTCCAAGGGTGTGATAGAAATCTCCCTTCAGGTTATGCAGTGCAGCCTTGTCCTTGTCGGTCTTTACCTGTCGCAGGCCTTTGTCAAGCATACCAAGAGCATCATCATTCTGTCCCAACCAGAAATATGCTATTGACTTCTGGCTGTATGGGGCCACAAGTTCCGGCTCATGCCTGGAAACCACATCGCAAAAATTCATGGAAACGTCCAGAAGCGAGCGGCTGCGCATCCTGTCCATCTGAGTCTCAGTATGCTCCAGCATATCCCGGGTGGTATTCATGAGCAGCTCTATTATCTCTGTTGGATTGTCTGACTCGTAATAGGCTGAATCCAACTCATTCATCTGCAGATAGCATACAAAACGCTGGAACTTGAGTTCGTCGGCCACATCCTCCAAGGTACCGTAACGCTTTAGTGCACGCAATTCCTTTTCATAGTCACCTGCTTCGTCATACAGGCTTGCCAAAGTCATGAGCACATCAGTCCTGCCCGGGAAGCGGCGTAGGATTTCCTCATACTGCTCTATGGCATCGGCCTGACGGTTGTCACGCAGATAATTCATTGCCAGCAGGCGACGATACCAATAGTTGTCGGGCTCCAGGCGGACGGCACGTTCCAGAAGAGCCTGTGCAGTTCCGTTATATTTTTCCAACAGAGCCCTTTCACGCATGGACATGTAGTACTGTGCAAGACTGTAACAGGTAGCTGCCGATGCTGTGTCATAATACAGACTTTGGGCCATAAGGTCCATAGCGGAATCGTAATGCCCCTCATTGTACATCCTTACGCCTTCCATATAGAGATGGTCACGTGCATAGCCGTTCAGGTCCTTTTCAGACAACGGATCGGATGCGGTATGTTGCAACGATCCGCACGAAACCGTTACTACCATGCAGGCAAAAAGGAAAACAATATGTAAAAGGCCCCTTTTCATCGGCATTTGTCAATATCAGACACCACTATGACCAAAACCACCGGCACCGCGCTCCGTTTCATCAAGCGTCTCCACCGGTACCCATTCTGCCTGCTCATGACGCGCTATTACCATCTGTGCTATACGCTCACCGTCATTCACGACAAACTCTTCCTGTGACAGGTTGATAAGAATGACGCCTATCTCGCCACGGTAATCGGCATCGATTGTACCGGGTGTGTTCAATACCGTTATGCCTTTCTTTATGGCAAGTCCGCTACGGGGACGAACCTGCGCTTCGAATCCTGCTGGAAGTGAAATGAACAGTCCGGTAGGTATAAGTCGACGCTCCATGGGCTTCATCACCACCGGCTCTTCCAAATTGGCTCTCAGATCCACTCCTGCCGACTGTACGGTTGCATATTCAGGCAGGGAATGATGTGAACGGTTTATTATTTTTACCCTCATAGACGGTTTGTTTGTTTTATTCAGCGAAAATAACAAATATACTGCCAACTAAAGCAGAAATAATCTGAAAAACCGCTAATTTTGAAACAAAGAGATTCTTATGATGGATTGGGAGAGACTAATTTCGTCCAAGCGCCTGGGAATGGAGGGGATAGAAAGCCTGCACAAGGATGACCGTTCGGCATTCCTCCGCGACTATGACAGGCTAATTTTCTCAGCACCGTTCCGCAGACTGCAGAACAAGACACAGGTATTTCCACTGCCTGGCAGCGTGTTTGTCCACAACCGTCTTACTCACAGTCTTGAGGTGGCGTGCGTAGGACGCTCGCTCGGCAACAACGTGTCAAGAGCACTGATAAAAAAACGCCCCGAACTGACAGAAACCAATATTCAGGAGATAGGCAATATCGTGTCGGCTGCCTGCCTGGCACATGATATGGGCAATCCCCCGTTCGGCCATTCAGGTGAGAAAGCCATCTCGGCCTACTTTACTGATGGTAAGGGGCAGAAACTTAAAGAACAGTTTACCGATAATCCAGCCCAGTGGACCGATATAATCAACTTTGAAGGTAACGCCAACGCTTTCCGTCTGCTGGCACACCAGTTCATTGGCCGACGCAAGGGAGGTTTTGCCATGACATACGCCACTCTTGCATCAATAGTGAAATATCCCTATTCATCATACGTAGCCAACGGCAGACACAAGTTCGGGTTCTTTGACAGCGAAGCTCCTATTTTTGCCAGAATAGCCGATGAATTGGGAATAATCCGTCTGTCAGCACCTGGCCAGCCTCTCAAATATGTACGTTATCCGCTGGTCTGGCTGGTAGAGGCTGCCGATGATATCTGCTACCTTCTGATGGACCTTGAGGATGCTCACAAACTGAAGATCTTCTCAACCGAGAAGACCATCGGGCTCATGATGGAATTCCTTAAACCTGAAGAGCAGGCCCATGCACATGACATCATTGACATGGTAACTGATGTGAATGAGCAGGTTTCATATCTGCGTTCAAAACTGGTGGGTTTGCTGGTAGAGGAGTGTACAAAGGTATTCCTGCAGAATGAGCAGGCAATTCTGGACGGCACATTCAGCGGTTCACTGATAAAACATATAAGTGATACTCCCAGACAGGCATATATCAAGTGCGCAGAGCTCTCAAAAGAAAAGATTTACCGCTCGCGTGATGTATTGGAGGTGGAACTGGCCGGTTTCCGCATCATAAGCACGCTGCTTGACCTTATGGTTGAGGCCGTTCAGAATCCTGAACGTGAGTACTCCAAACTGCTCATAGACCGCGTATCAAGCCAATATGACATCAACGCAAAGGACATTTACAACCGTATCCTTGCTGTCCTTGACTACATCAGCGGCATGACTGATGTCTATGCCCTTGACATCTACCGCAAGATAAACGGCAACAGCCTTCCTGCAGTATAAAATAGTACAATTGGGGTCAGACCCCTTTTGTACTATTTTAAAAACAGAGAGGGGTGATTGGACAAGCCAATCACCCCTCTCCTCTATCAAGTATAATCAATTTTCTCTTGTAGGGAGATTCATGTCAAGAAAACTGCTGCGGGAAGCCTGAAGGCGTTCATACTCCTCCTTGTCACCCACAATAATCTTCTCGAACTCACGCAGACCGGTACCGGCAGGAATCAGGTGACCGCAGATTACGTTCTCCTTCATACCCAGCAGGCTGTCGCTCTTACCGTTGATAGCAGCCTCATTCAGAACCTTGGTGGTCTCCTGGAATGATGCAGCCGACATAAAGCTCTGAGTAGCCAGAGCGGCGCGTGTGATACCCTGTAGTATCTGAGTTGATGTAGCAGGACGTGCCTCCTGAGCCTGAACCAGCTTGAGGTCCTTGCGCTTGAGCTGTGAGTTCTCGTCACGGAGCTTACGTGCGGTCACCATCTGACCGGCAAAGAGGTTCTCACTGTCACCCGGGTCAGTTACGACGTACTTGCCCCAGATGCGGTCATTCTCCTCCATGAACTCCAGCTTGTCAACCACCTGCTGTGCCAAGAAGCGGGTATCGCCCGGCTCGTCAATCTCAACCTTACGCATCATCTGACGAACGATTATCTCAAAGTGCTTGTCGTTAATCTTCACACCCTGCAGACGATATACATCCTGAACCTCATTCACTATATACTCCTGTACGGCTGTGGGACCCTTGATGGCAAGGATGTCACTCGGAGTGATGGCACCGTCAGACAGCGGTGTTCCGGCGCGTACATAGTCACCCTCCTGAACAAGGATCTGCTTGGACAGTGCAACCAGGTACTTCTTCTCATCATCAGTACGTGACACGACTGAGATCTCACGGTTACCGCGCTTGATCTTACCCATGTGAACGGTACCGTCAATTTCAGATACCACAGCGGGGTTAGACGGGTTACGGGCCTCAAACAGCTCGGTAACACGGGGCAGACCACCGGTGATATCACCAGCCTTACCCTGAACGCGCGGAATCTTGACAAGAATGTCACCGGCAGCAAGTTCCTGACCATCCTTAATGACCACATGACCGCCTACAGGCAGGTTGTAAGAACGGAGAACCTCTCCATTTGAACCGATGATATCGGCTGATGGAATCTTGGTTCTGTCCTTGGTCTCGGTAATGATTATCTCCTCAAGGCCGGTAGCCTCATCAGACTCTATCTTGTATGTTACGTTAGCAATGACATCAGTAAGCTTGACCTTACCGGCCACCTCAGTGATGATCAGTGCATTGAACGGATCCCATGTTGCAATCATGTCACCCTTCTTGACTACTGCACCGCTCTTGACATAAAGTTTTGAGCCATAAGGCAGGTTATGGGTTGACAGGGCGATACCTGTATTCTCGTCAATGAACTTGACTTCACCCAGACGGCCTACTACAATCTGGACTTTCTTTCCGTCATCACCTGTAGCATCGACAGTACGTACCTCTTCAAACTCAATGCGGCAGTCATACTTGGCTGTCAGGCTTGAGTTGGCAGCAATGTTCGATGCGGTACCACCGGCGTGGAAAGTACGAAGTGTAAGCTGTGTACCAGGCTCACCGATTGACTGGGCTGCTATAACGCCCACGGCCTCACCCTTCTCAACCAGACGGCCTGTTGCCAGGTTACGTCCGTAGCACTTGGCGCATACACCGCGCTTGCTCTCGCAGGTGAGCACTGAACGTATCTCAACGCTCTCAATAGGTGACTCGTCAATCTTCTTGGCTATCTCCTCGGTAATCATCTCACCGTCGGCAACCAGAAGCTCACCGGTGGTAGGATGGATTACATCGTGTACTGATACACGACCCAAGATACGCTCATATAGTGAAGCAACAACTTCCTCATTCTCCTTAAGGGCGGTGCAGACCAGACCACGCAGTGTACCGCAGTCCTCCTCGGTGATGATCACATCATGTGATACGTCAACAAGACGACGTGTCAGATAACCGGCATCGGCTGTCTTAAGAGCGGTATCGGCCAGACCCTTACGGGCACCGTGTGTGGAGATGAAGTACTCCAGCACTGACAGACCCTCCTTAAAGTTAGAAAGAATAGGGTTCTCAATAATCTGTGCACCCTCGGCACCTGCCTTTTGAGGCTTGGCCATCAAACCACGCATACCGGAGAGCTGACGGATCTGCTCCTTAGAACCACGGGCACCGGAGTCAAGCATCATATATACTGAGTTGAAGCCCTGATCATCCGATGAAATGGTCTTCATCAGAACCTTTGACAGGTCCTCGTTAACGTGTGTCCAAACATCGATAACCTTGTTGTAACGCTCGTTATCGGTGATAAGACCCATGTTATACTCGGCCATGATACCTTCAACCTCCTCATTACCCTTGGCTACAAGTTCCTGCTTCTCCTTAGGAATGATGATATCGTTAAGGTTGAATGACAGACCGCCCTGGAAGGCCATCTTGTAACCCAGGTTCTTGATTCCGTCCAGGAATTCGCAGGCACGGGCAACACCCACCTTCTTGATAACGTCTGATATCAGGTCACGAAGTGTCTTCTTTGATATGATGTAGTTGATATAACCAACCTCATCAGGTACAAGCTCGTTAACGATGACACGACCTACCGATGTCTCTACCAGATGAGTGATAGGACTACCCTGCTCGTCAACGTCATTGACCATAACCTTGACAACTGCGTGGATATCAACCTTACCCTCATTGTAGGCAATAAGAGCCTCTTCCGGTCCGTAGAATGTCAGACCCTCACCCTTAACCTTCTCTATATAGTTGCCATCAGCATCCTTGACTGAACGACGCAGCTTGGTGATGTAGTACAAACCAAGTACCATATCCTGTGCGGGCACTGTGATAGGAGCACCGTTGGCAGGGTTCAGGATGTTGTGGGACTGAAGCATGAGCATCTGAGCCTCAAGGATAGCCTCGTTGCTGAGCGGGAGGTGTACAGCCATCTGGTCACCGTCAAAGTCGGCGTTGAAAGCGGTACATGCCAGCGGGTGAAGCTGAATGGCCTTACCCTCGATCATCTTGGGCTGGAATGCCTGGATACCCAGACGGTGCAGTGTAGGAGCACGGTTCAACAGAACGGGGTGACCCTTCATTACATATTCCAGGATATCCCATACTATAGGATCCTTGCGGTCAACAATCTTCTTTGCCGACTTTACGGTCTTTACAATACCGCGCTCTATAAGCTTACGGATAATGAAAGGCTTGTAAAGCTCGGCAGCCATCAGTTTGGGAATACCACACTCACCCATCTTAAGCTCAGGACCTACCACGATAACTGAACGTGCCGAGTAGTCTACACGCTTACCGAGCAAGTTCTGACGGAAACGACCCTGCTTACCCTTGAGTGAGTCAGATAGTGACTTAAGAGGACGATTGGCCTCGCTCTTTACGGCGCTGGCCTTACGGCTGTTGTCAAACAGGCTGTCAACGGCCTCCTGCAGCATTCGTTTCTCGTTGCGAAGAATTACCTCAGGAGCCTTTATCTCTATAAGTCTCTTAAGACGGTTGTTACGTATGATAACCCTACGATACAATTCATTCAGGTCAGATGTAGCAAAACGGCCGCCATCCAGAGGAACCAAAGGACGCAGCTCAGGAGGAGTAACCGGAACCACCTTGAGAATCATCCACTCGGGACGGTTTATCTCACGTGAAGAACGGAATGACTCCACAATCTGAAGGCGCTTGAGAGCCTCAGTTTTGCGCTGCATGGTGGTCTTCTCATCATTTGCCTTCTCGCGGAGCTGATATGAGAGCTTGTCCATATCCAGCTTGCAAAGCAAATCATAGATTGCCTCAGCACCCATCTTGGCTACGAACTTCTGGGGATCATTGTCATCGAGCATCTGGTTCTCCTTGGGGAGTCTGTCAATGATATCCAGATATTCATCCTCGGTCAGCAGAATAGGCTCGTCCGGCTTGCGGGAATCCTTAAGAGGATCGTCCCACGCACCCTTGTTGATGACTATATAACGCTCGTAGTAGATGATTGAGTCAAGCAGCTTGGTAGGGATACCCAACAGATAACCAATCTTGTTGGGAAGTGAACGGAAGTACCATATATGAGCTACCGGAACCACAAGCTGTATGTGGCCCATACGTTCACGACGTACCTTCTTTTCGGTAACCTCGACACCGCAACGCTCGCAGACGATACCCTTGTAACGGATTCTCTTGTACTTTCCGCAATGGCACTCATAATCCTTTACGGGACCGAATATGCGCTCGCAGAACAGACCGTCACGTTCAGGCTTGTATGTGCGGTAGTTGATGGTCTCAGGCTTGAGCACTTCACCGCTGGAGTTTGTCAGAATCTCCTCAGGTGATGCCAGACTGATGGTTATCTTCGAGAAATTATTCTTGATCTTTGTATCTTTTTTGAAAGGCATAGCTTCTTACTTTAAATGATGATTACTCAAGATTGATGCTAAGACCCAAACCACGCAACTCATGCAACAGCACATTGAGAGATTCGGGGATGCCGGGTGTCGGCATCGGATCACCTTTCACAATAGCCTCATAAGCCTTTGAACGCCCGGTAACGTCATCAGATTTGATGGTCAGGATCTCCTGCAGAACATGGCTTGCACCGAATGCCTCAAGAGCCCAAACCTCCATCTCACCGAAACGCTGACCACCGAACTGGGCCTTACCGCCAAGCGGCTGCTGAGTGATAAGAGAGTACGGACCGATTGAACGGGCGTGCATCTTGTCCTCGACCATGTGACCCAGCTTAAGCATATAGGTAACACCTACCGTTGCGCACTGGTCAAACGGCTCACCTGTGCCGCCGTCATAAAGCTGAGTCTTACCGTAGCGCGGCAGACCTGCCTTATCAGTCCATTCATTAAGATCATCTATTGTAGCACCGTCAAATATCGGGGTTGCGAACTTGACACCCAGCTCACGGCCGGCATGACCAAGTACGGTCTCGAATATCTGACCTATGTTCATACGTGAAGGCACACCCAGAGGGTTCAGGACGATATCGACGGGAGTACCGTCGGCCAGGAAAGGCATATCCTCCTGCTTAACAACGCGGGATACAATACCCTTGTTACCGTGACGACCGGCCATCTTGTCACCTACACCTATCTTACGCTTCTTGGCTACATATACCTTGGCCATCTGTATGATACCTGAAGGCAGTTCATCGCCGATGGTAAGAGCAAACTTCTTGCGCTTGTTCTCAGCATCATATTCCTTGTACTTGCGCAGGAAATTTACAATCAGCTTGGATATGAGCTCATTGGTATGAGCATCTGATGTCCAGTTGTCAGACTGTACCGATGAATAGTCAACTGCCTCCAGAATCTGCTTGCTGAAACGCTGGCCTTTGGCTATCACCTCGGTACCGAGCAGGTCAAACACACCCTGTGAGTTCTTGTTGGTGGTCAGAGTCACAAGTTTCTTGACCAGAATGCCCTTGAGCTCGTTAACCTTATCCTCAAACTCCACGTCGATCATAGGCAGACGGGCCTTGTCGGCCTGACGTGAACTGCGGGTCTTGATGGCGCGTGAGAACAGTTTCTTGTCAATGACAACACCCTTGAGTGAGGGAGAAGCCTTAAGTGAAGCATCCTTAACGTCACCGGCCTTGTCACCGAATATGGCGCGCAGCAGTTTCTCTTCAGGTGAAGGATCGGACTCACCCTTAGGAGTGATCTTACCTATCAGGATATCGCCCGGCTGGATGTAGGCACCGATACGAACTATACCGTTCTCATCCAAATCCTTGGTGGCGTCATCGCTGACGTTAGGTATATCATTGGTGAGTTCCTCCATGCCGCGCTTGGTCTCGCGAACCTCAAGGATGAACTCCTCAACATGTACGGATGTAAGGATATCCTCACGTACCACACGCTCGTTAAGTACGATGGCATCCTCGTAGTTGTAACCCTTCCAAGGCATGTAGGCAACCAGCAGGTTCTTACCCAGTGCCAACTCACCGTTCTGGGTTGAGTAACCCTCGGTAAGGATATCGCCGGCCTTGACACGCTGACCTACCTCGCAGATAGGACGCAGGTCAATGGTCATGTTCTGGTTGGTACGACGGAACTTGGGCAGCTTGTACTCCTTCTCGGCGGGCTCGAAGCTTACAAACTCCTCATCCTCGGTGCGATCATAAAGGATACGGATATAAGCTGCATCAACATATGTTACGGTACCGTCACCTTCGGCTGTAATCTGTGTACGTGAATCCTCGGCCAGCTGCTTCTCGATACCGGTACCTACGATAGGAGCTTCGGTACGCATCAAAGGAACGGCCTGGCGCATCATGTTAGATCCCATCAGGGCACGGTTGGCATCATCGTGCTCCAGGAACGGAATCAGAGCGGCAGCGATTGAAGCGATCTGCTGGGGCGATACGTCCATGAGTTCAACCTCTTCAGGGGGAACAACAGGGAAGTCAGCGTCACGGCGTGCCTTTACGCGGGTACGGATGAATTTTCCGTTCTCATCGTAAGGAGCATTACCCTGACCTATGATTACACCCTCCTCCTCTTCGGCTGTAAGGTACTGAACCTCATCATTGTTCAGGTTCACATGGCAGTCCTTAACCTTACGGTACGGAGTCTCGATGAATCCCAAATCATTGATCTTGGCATAGATGCAAAGTGATGAGATAAGACCGATGTTAGGTCCTTCAGGAGTCTCGATCGGGCAGAGACGGCCATAGTGTGTATAGTGTACGTCACGAACCTCGAATCCGGCACGCTCACGGGACAGACCGCCAGGTCCAAGGGCGGACATACGGCGCTTGTGAGTGATTTCGGCCAGAGGATTGGTCTGGTCCATGAACTGTGACAGTGCGTTGGTTCCAAAGAACGAGTTGATCACAGCCGAAACTGTCTTGGCGTTGATGAGGTCTGTAGGAGTGAAGACCTCATTGTCACGTACGTTCATGCGCTCGCGGATGGTACGGGCCATACGGGCCAGACCGATGGCGAACTGGTTGGACAGCTGCTCACCGACAGTACGTACACGACGGTTTGACAGGTGGTCGATATCATCAACCACAGCGTGTGAGTTTACAAGTTCTATAAGGTACTTGATAATCTCAATGATATCCTCCTTGGTCAGCACACCGATGCTCATGTCGGTGGTAAGACCCAACTTCTTGTTTACGCGGTAACGGCCAACCTCACCCAGATCATAACGCTTCTCTGAGAAGAACAGGTTGTTGATTACCTCACGTGCACTGGAATCATCGGCAGGATCGGCGTTACGCAACTGACGGTAGATGTAGAGTACAGCCTCCTTTTCCGAGTTGCACGGATCCTTCTGCAGAGTATTGAATATGATTGAGTAGTCTGACTGGCCCTCTGTCTCCTTGTGGAGCAGAATGGTCTCCAGACCTGAATCAAGGATATCATTTATGTTCTCCTCCGTGAGTTCCGTCTCACGATCGACTACAACCTCATGACGGTCAATTGATACAACCTCGCCGGTATCTGAATCCACAAAATCCTCAATACGGGTTCTGAGAACTCTGGCAGCAAGTTTGCGTCCGATGCATTTCTTCAGGTTGGTCTTGTTTACCTTAACCTCCTCGGCCAGGTCAAAGATATCCACAATGTCCTTATCGGTCTCAAATCCGATGGCACGGAGCAGAGTTGTTACAGGAAGTTTCTTCTTACGGTCGATGTATGCATACATCACGTTGTTGATGTCAGTTGCAAACTCGATCCAAGAGCCCTTGAACGGGATGATACGGGCCGAATAGAGCTGTGTTCCGTTTGAGTGGACGCTCTGTCCGAAGAACACGCCGGGTGAACGGTGCAGCTGTGAAACAACCACACGCTCGGCTCCGTTGATAACGAAAGTACCCTGTGCTGTCATGTACGGAATCGGGCCAAGGAATACATCTTGTATCACAGTATCAAAATCCTCATGATCGGGATCGGTGCAATACAGTTTCAGCTTGGCCTTCAAAGGTACGCTATAGGTCAGACCATGCTCCAGACACTCCTCTATGGTGTAACGGGGCGGGTCAATATAATAGTCCAGGAATTCCAGGACAAAATTGTTCCGGGTATCGGCTATGGGGAAGTTCTCCGAAAATACTTTGTAGAGTCCTTCGTTCTTGCGCTTTTCAGGTGGTGTGTCCAACTGAAGGAAATCCTTGAATGACTTGAGCTGGACTTCAAGGAAATCAGGACACGGCATCGGATTCCTTACGGAAGCGAAATTAATTCTCTGATTATCAGTGTTTGAAGACATATAAAGGAGGTTATTAGGGAACTTGATTCTTTAACGCACAAAAAGGTTAAGTACCCTAGACAGTCCCAGATGGACTGCCGTCGGGGTTACTTAACCGTTTTACCTGCATTGAGGCAGGTCTCCAAAGAAGTTACTTAAGTTCTACTTCTGCGCCAGCCTCTTCCAGAGTCTTCTTCATTGACTCGGCTTCGTTCTTGGCGAGACCTTCCTTAACTACACTGGGAGCAGCGTCAACCAGATCC
>CADCBO010000007.1 GCA_902799685.1 uncultured Bacteroidales bacterium | reverse complement strand
AAACGCACCAAGGTCATGACAGAAACTCCGCTCTGTTCTGACACTTCCTTTTGGGTAAGATTCAGAGCAATTCTATAATTTTTGAACCTCTTTCCAAGATCAACGGATATGTCACTGTTTGACAATCCGTACAATTCCAGATCCTCAATTGTATTATTCATGGCGCAAATATACAGATATGATTAGTTATAAGCAAATATTTGCATTAATTTTTCAGATACGATATATTAACACTACAAAACTGTTGCATTTGAATTTGGATGTGCATAGACCTATTTTGGCAGCAAATTGGCTATTGAACCTAAATCATAAGCGTATATGTGTTCCGATGCATCCACACCATACAATATTGCAAAACTATGTTTAACTTTGACTTTGAAAAAGTTGCACTTTAAATTAGAATTCACGTTATGATTACTTTATTCAACAATAAAAACTATACAGAAGCAACACTTGTTTGTATTTCCGTTTTCACCGTATTATTATCGGCCTTGTTTATGGTATCATGCGGTTCGGTAGGTACAGTAGATATTCCTCCTGTCAGTGTAGGACCGGCGGATGTTGTGAACGTAATGATGATTGAACCGTATGCAGAGATACAATCAATAGAAAACAAAAAGGATACCTACTATAGCGAACCCTTATCATACGCATCTGCACAATTGATCAAAGAGGCTATAATAGCTGAGAATTATTGGGTTCCTGTTACTGACACCATAAGTATTAAGGATGATGCCACCATGCTTTCCTGCAAATCATTCATGCGTTCCTTTCAGGAAGCCAAAGGAGTTGACAGATATAGAGTTCCAGTTCCGGTATTAATGGATTCCCTTATTGAAAGCACCGGGCACAGGTTTGGGATGATAGTCTGGGGAACCGGGTTTGAGCGTAGTCAAGGCAATTACAGAAAAGCAGAGGCTTTAAGCGTTGTTGCAGCAGTATTGACAGGTATTATCACACTGGGAACCATGGTTTACGTACCTATGCCTTACAAGGGATCATTGACACTGAATGTGGCATTAATTGACACAAGAGATGATTGTGTGGTTTACCATAATACTGTCTTTGTCAACGATAACAAGCCAACAGATTATTCCGTTGTCAGCAAAATGGTAAAGAAGTTGTTCTCTGATTATTACAGTCCGGGATATCAGATCTATTAGGCAACTGTCAAGGAATGAGCAGGGAGGAATCGCCGTAACTCAGGAAGCGGAAACCGTGGGCCAGGGCGTAACGGTAGATGGTCTTCCAGTCGCCGTTTACAAAGGCCGATACCAGCAGCAGCAGAGTACTCTGGGGCTGGTGGAAATTGGTGACCATCATCTTTACAATATGGTACTTGTAGCCCGGAGCAGTATATGCTGCAGAGCATCTACCGAACTCATTGTAGGATTTGTCTCATAAGGAGTCCACTGCTTGACATGCATATCATCCTCAGTGGCATCAGGATGAGTGCTCAGATACACGCCTATGTAATAAAGGCTTTCAAGCGTGCGGACCGATGTCGTGCCCACCGCAATCGCCTCACCGCCATGTGCAATAAGTTTCTCAATGGTGCCGCGACGCACCGCAATGAACTCGGTATGCATCTCGTGCCCGCTTATCTCCTCCGATTTTACAGGCCGGAAAGTGCCTGCACCCACATGCAAGGTCAACTCCTCACGGTCAATCCCGTGAGCATCCAAGTCACGGAGCACACGATCTGTAAAATGCAGACCTGCAGTAGGAGCCGCAACGCTTCCCTTTATCTTTGAATATACGGTCTGGTATGTAGTCTTGTCACTCTCCTGCGATGCTCTATTCAAATAAGGAGGAATAGGTATTTCACCAGCAGCCTCAAGCAACTCCGCCCAGCTAACGCCTCCATCCCAATTAAAGTCAATCCTGTGGCTGGTACCATGCATCGGCCCACGCTGAGCCGTAAGCGTAACCGTCTTGTCGCCCACCTGAACGGTGCTGCGCAAAACCGGAGTATCCTCTTTCCAGCGCTTAAGATTACCCACCAGACAGTACCAGCTGCAAGAAGAGGTCTGAGTAAACATTACCTGATAATCACTCGGATCAGCCGGTTCCAAAAGGAAAATCTCAATCAGAGCCCCGGTAGATTTAGGCCCACCCGTAGCCTCTTTGCGGAAATGCAGTCGCGCCTGAATCACCTTAGTGTTATTGAACACCATCAGAGCCCCTGCCGGCAGATACTGCGGCAGATTACGGAACACATCCTCACTAACCTCCCCATGCCTGTAAAGCAACAGCTTAGAGCTGTCCCTCTCAGCCAGCGGAAACTTAGCAATCCGCTCGTCCGGCAGCTCATAATTGAACTCCGCAATCCTGATATGTTTTACGCTCTCCTCCATTCGGACCGCAAAGGTAAGAAGAAATTGAAAATTGAGAATTGAAAATTGAAATCAATCACCTGCGTAACATATCTATCTGAATTTATGATAAGCTCGAATTTTGCAGGAGCCGGATGTCCGGTTTGGGGACCATCAGTGAAGAGGCGTAAGCGTAGAGCCCCGAAGGATCCCGTTAAGAACGGCGCATGTCTGAGGAACGTTCGGCCCCGAATGGGGACGAAAAGGACGAGTTCGACGTTTAGGGTCCGTAAGGGCTCGGAGTAGCCTCGTAACGTTGGTCTCCAAACCGGACATCCGGCGGTGTTTATTGAGCAAGCGCAAGGGTAAACACCGATACTTTGATATCCGGTACTGCAGCCTCAATAGTATCAATCATTGACAGCAATGTTGCCCCGGTAGTGATAACGTCATCAATGATGAGGATGTGCTTGCCCTGAAGGACAGCTGCATCGGCAACCTCAAACAACCCCTGGGCGTTCCGCCAGCGCTGATACTTGCCAAGCCCGGCCTGCTTATTACTGTTCACCTTACGTATAACAGCATCAGACAGTATAGGCAGTCCCGTTACCTTACGCACCCCTTTGGCAATATGCATGCACTGGTTATAACCGCGTTTTATCTCCTTGCGTCGGGTAAGCGGCAGGGGAACAATGCAGTCAACCCCTTCAAAGAACCCTTTTTCATACAGATCTGTAGCGCCGATCCGTGCCAGCCATTGCCCCACTCCAGGGTGATGCCAGTATTTGAGATGGAAAAGTATGTTGCGGTAATCGCTCTCCTTGCTGTATTGTAGTACCGATGCGGCCCTAACCATACTGCGCTCGGTAAGCAGCATACGCTCAGCCGGATTGATGGAGTCCATATCATATTCCAGACGGGGCATACCCAGATAACAGCTGATGCACAGCTCCTCTTCACTTGGGTCAAGCCGTCTGCCACACACCTTGCAGTAGCGTGGAAAAACAAACTCTAACAACATTCTGACAATGCCGGGACGACGGTATTGTCCGTCCGGGCAAACAAGGTTATCCATATCTTAAAGTAAATCAGTATTCAGTAATATCGGAAAAGTCAAGCACCTTACGCACCAGTTGGGGCTCATACCCGCGTGAGCAGACTGACTTCATGGCTTTCATCTTGCGTTCATACTCTGTTGCGCCTTTTGCCGAACGGTAGCGGGACTGGACCACATCATTCAATGCAGTCATATATTCATTCTCATCAATCGTAGCCAAAGCGCTGTCAGTCACATCCAGCGGTATGCGTTTCTGCCATAGAGCCTGGGCAATCTTGCCCCTGCCCCACTTGGCAAAGCGTACCTTGTCGTGCACGAACGCCCGCGCATATCGGGATTCATCAATGTATCCCTCTTTGATAAGATGTTTGAGTATGCGGTCTATATCCCCGTTCTCTGCTTCGTGTCTCTGCAGCATTGCACGCACCTCAAAGCAGCAATGTTCCGCCCCTGAACAGTAGCGTTCTGCAAGTGTCTTTCCTTCAGTTTCAGTCATAGTATCGCCTTAATCATTCGTTGTTTTCCAAATATATCGTTCCGTATCTCAATATCATGATAATCCGCCTTAAGTAGCGTCTGCCTCAAATCATCGGCTTCCATGGGGTTGATCTCAAAATACAATCTGCCACCTTTGCTTAGGTTATGCTTTCCGAATCCCGCAATAGCCCTGTAGAACAACAGCGGGTCATTTTCGTGAACAAACAGCGCAGTGTGCGGTTCATAATCCAGCACCGTCTTCTCCATTTGCACCTTCTCCGATTCCAGCACATACGGCGGGTTACTCACAATCACGTCAAACTTTTGGTCCGATGATTGCGCTGCCAGGATGTCAACCCTACGGAACACCACATCAGTACCAATCAAACGGTTGTTCTCCCTAGCAACATCAAGGGCACCGTCGCTGATATCCCAACCCTGCACCTTCCAATCTGGAAGCCGGTGAGCCAGACTTATTGCAATGCACCCGCTGCCTGTGCCCACATCCAGCAGAGAACCGCTGGCAACAGCATCCTGAGCTACCCAATCCACTAGTTCCGCAGTCTCGGGACGCGGTATCAGTACACGCGAATCAACCTGGAACTGCAATCCGCAGAACGGAGTGAATCCAATCACATATTGCAACGGCTCACCCTGAGCAAGCCGCTCCAAAGCCTCATCAAGTTTTCTGTCCCTCTCCGTATCAGCAGCAAGGGTTTCTTTAGTAAAAAAAGAGACGGCACTTATGCCCAGCAGTTCCAGACATAGTGCCTTCTTTACGGATTCCAACTCTGCCGCATCATAAAGACCGTCCAATGCTCTTTCTATCTGCGACAGGATATGTTTCATGACTTACGCGATTTCAAGTGCCACCTGCATCATGTTGGTAAAGCTGGAGCGACGCTCCTCGGTAGATGCATACTTGCGGTGAACCAGCTGATCCGAGATGGTGCAGATGGTCAGCGCCTTCTTGCCCGATGCTGCCGCATTGATATAGAGTCCGGCCGCCTCCATCTCTACCGCCTTCACTCCGAACTTGCCCCACTCCATCTGCCTGTCTGATTCATCATAGAACACATCGGCACTGTAGATATTGCCCACCTGGAACGGGAAACCTTTCTCACGGGCCACTTTCGCCGCTTTCTCGAGCAGCTCAAAACTGGCTATCGGGGCAAACTTGGCCGGGAAACCGTACTGATGACCGTAATCTGAATCCGTGCAGGCGGCTTGTGCAAAAAGCATATCGCCTATCTGCATATCGTGACTCAAGGCTCCGGCGGTACCAACCCTTATGATGTTCTCCACATCAAAGAAATTGAACAGCTCGTATGAGTAGATACCTATTGAAGGAATTCCCATTCCGTGCCCCATTACCGACACGCGCTTGCCGTTATAGTAACCTGTATAACCCAGCATACCGCGAACTTCATTGAAAAGCACCGGATCAGTCAGATACTTGTCGGCAATGAACTTGGCGCGAAGCGGGTCGCCGCACATTATCACAGTATTGGCTATCTCATCATATTGTGCCGCAATATGGGCGGTAGGTGTATCTTCTCTACTCATAAGCTTATATTTTTTCTTCGAGTGCCGGCGAAACCAGGCAACCCTCTATGTAATCAATCTTCTTAACCTTGTGCTGTGAAGGAGCCACAAATATCTTGTGTCCATCAACTCTTATGCGCCCTTCGGCAAACCACTGCAGGGCCTGCGGGAATATGCGATGCTCCATACGGTGAATCTGCGCCTCAAGTTCATCAACAGTTCCGTTCACCGGTACACCCGCCTGAATGATAACCGGACCGGCATCAAGCTCCGGAGTCACCAGATGAACCGAGCATCCGGTTATCCTCACACCATGCTCGTATGCATCAACTATCGCCGTAGCACCCTTAAAGCTGGGCAGAAGCGCCGGATGCAGGTTCAGTATCCGGCCCTCATATGCATTCACGAATACTTCGCTAAGAATTCTCATCCAACCTGCCAAAGCGATGGTATCAACATCATACTTCTTAAGTGTCTCAACCACTAAAGCATCATACTCGGCACGGTTCCGGATACCCTTTGAAGGAACTATCTCCACAGGTACACCCAATCTACGCGCACGCTCAATCACGCCAGCCTCCTCCTTATTGGTCAGAACCACCTTTACATCAGCATCAAGCCTCCCTGTACGCACAGCCTCAATTATAGCCTGCGCGTTCGTCCCGTTGGCCGATGCCAGAATCGCTAATTTAATCATACTCCCGCAAAAGTAGAACAATAAATTGAGAATTGAGAATTGAGAATTGAAAATTGAAACCAAGAAACCTGCGTGATACCCGCGACATTAAAAAAGGTTCGGAAAAAATTCCGAACCTTTTTTATAATTCTCAATTTTCAATTCTCAATTCTCAATTGGAATTACATCATTCCATCCATGCCGCCCATTCCGGGATTCATAGCAGGCATAGGCTTATCTTCCTTCTTCTCTACGATGACGCACTCGGTTGTCAGGAACATACCTGCAATAGAGGCGGCGTTTTCAAGAGCCACACGTGTAACCTTGGCGGGATCAACCACACCGGCCTTCATAAGGTCCTCATAGCGGTCATAGCGTGCATTGTAACCAAAGTCACCCTTGCCCTCAAGCACCTTCTGGACAACTACAGAGCCTTCCATACCGGCGTTGAACACAATCTGACGCAGAGGCTCCTCAATGGCGCGGCGTATGATCTGGATACCGGTGGTCTCATCGGCATTGTCACCCTTCAGCTTGTCAAGTACGCTGATGGCGCGGATATAAGCCACACCGCCACCGGCTACGATACCCTCCTCAATGGCTGCACGGGTTGCGCACAGCGCATCGTCCACACGGTCCTTCTTCTCCTTCATCTCGGTCTCGCTGGGAGCACCAACCTTGATTACTGCAACACCGCCTGACAGTTTGGCAAGACGCTCCTGGAGCTTCTCCTTGTCATAGTCACTTGTGGTGGTCTTGATCTGAGCCTTGATCTGGGCTACGCGGTCGGCAATCTTGGCCTTCTCACCCTTACCGTTAACGATAGTGGTGTTGTCCTTGGTGATGGTGATCTTCTCGGCTGTGCCAAGCATATCCATTGTAGCCTGCTCCAGCTTTACGCCACGCTCCTCGCTGATTACGAATCCACCTGTCAGGACGGCTATGTCCTCAAGCATCTCCTTGCGGCGGTCACCGAATCCGGGTGCCTTGACGGCGCAGATCTTAAGACCTGAACGCAGACGGTTCACAACCAGTGTGGTCAGAGCCTCAGAGTCAACATCCTCAGCAATAATCAGTAACGGACGGCCGGTCTGTACGGCGGGCTCCAGGATAGGAAGCAGGTCCTTAAGGTTGGATATCTTCTTGTCATGGATAAGAATCAGAGGATTCTCCATCACGCAGTTCATCTTCTCGGTATCGGTTACAAAGTATGATGACAGATAACCGCGATCAAACTGCATACCCTCAACAACGTCGATGTATGTGTCACGACCCTTGGCCTCCTCGATGGTGATGACACCGTCCTTTGAAACCTTCTGCATGGCCTCGGCAATATGCTTACCAATCTCGGCATCGTTGTTTGCAGAGATAGTGGCAACCTGCTCGATCTTGTCAAAGTTGTCACCTACGGCCTTTGACTGCTTCTTGATATTCTCAACAACAGCTGCAACGGCCTTGTCTATACCGCGCTTAAGGTCCATAGGATTGGCACCTGCGGTAACGTTCTTAAGACCAACATTCACTATGCTCTGAGCCAGAACGGTTGCGGTGGTAGTACCGTCACCTGCATCCTCACCGGTCTTTGAAGCCACTGACTTAACCAGTTGTGCACCGGTGTTCTTGAAAGAGTCGGCCAGCTCAATCTCCTTGGCTACGGTAACACCGTCCTTGGTAATCTGGGGAGCACCGAACTTCTTCTCTATGATAACATTGCGGCCCTTAGGTCCAAGTGTAACCTTGACTGCATTTGCCAACTCGTCAACACCCTGACGCATAAGGTCACGAGCATCGGTATTGAAACGTATCTCTTTTGCTGCCATAATCGTATCTCCTTATTATTTTTCTACCACAGCCAGAACATCGCTCTGGCGCATAATCAGATATTTCTCTCCATCTATCTCAAGCTCAGTGCCTGAATATTTGCCATACAGTACCTGGTCACCTTTCTTGAGTACCATAGCCTCATCCTTGGTGCCGTTTCCAACTGCAATGACTTCACCCTTAAGTGGTTTCTCCTTTGCTGTATCGGGGATGATGATTCCACCGATTGTCTTCTCCTCGGCTGCTGCCGGGAGTATCAGAACGCGGTCTGCTAACGGTTTAATGTTCATATTCTATAGTTTTAAGTTATTTGATTCTGTCACAAAGCCCCTCATCGGGCATTACATCCAAAGCATAAAATATGCCAAACCGCCATACGGGACTAATGTGTCACCCGTTCTGACAGTTTGGCACAACTTGTAATATCATCATCTGACATTCTCTGCCAGATACTTGGTCAGATCCTGCCCCGATATGTTACGCTGGAACGAACCCTTTCGGAATACTGAGATGATTCCTGTCTCCTCCGATACCACCACGGCCACAGCATTTGTCTTCTCGGAGATGCCCATTGCAGAACGGTGACGCAACCCGAACTCTTTGGGCAGTTCTTCGCTCTGCGACAAAGGCAGGATGCATGCTGCCGATTCTATGCGGTCACCCACAATTATCATAGCACCGTCATGCAGCGGGCTGTTCTTGAAGAAAATGTTCTCAATAAGAAGCTGATTGATATTGGCATTCACCTCCTCGCCTGTGGCAATTACATCATGAAGCTCATCATTCTGGCCCAGCACTATCAACGCGCCCTCCTTGCGGTGACTCATGCTCTCGCAAGCCTTAACAATAGGCTCCCACTTGCTCAGGTCACCATCGGCATGACGCCTGCGCACCAGCCAGCGGAACAGCTTGCGGGTACGGGTGGAAGTACCGATATCGCGGAAGAAATGGCGTATGTCATCGGCAAACAGCACTATAAGCGCAATCACGCCAACATCTACCAGTTTGTTCATCACGGCTCCCAACAGCTGCATCTTCAACACCTGCGACACCACTATCCATACCAGTATGAACACAAGAATTCCTATGAACATGTTGAGCGATCCTGTCCTCTTCATCAGCTTGTAGAGGTAGAACAACAGCAGCGAGACGCACAGCACGTCTATTATGTCCTTTATTCCGAATGATACAAAGTAATCAACCATGACTCAAATTGAGAATTGAGAATTGAAAACTGAGAATTATTTATAATCGCATAATGCTTGTACGATTTTGAGGGTGTGAGCAGCTTCCTGTACATCGTGAACGCGAAGCCAGTCGGCGCCATTCAAAAGGGCCACGGTATTCATTGCAACGGTAGCGGGCAGAGCCTCATCGGGAGTGATATCCAACAGCTTCCAGGCCATAGACTTGCGTGACAGGCCGGCCAGCACGGGAAGCCCGAATGTAAGCAGTTCATCCTGATGGGCAAGTATCGTATAGTTCTGTTCAAGCGTCTTGCCGAAACCGTATCCCGGATCCAGTATCACTTTTTCTGTCACGTTCACCCCAGCGTTCTCCAGCCTTATCAATCTGTCGGCAAAGAACAGCTTCATCTCCTCTACGGGGTTATTCTTAACCTGCTCAGCCCACATGAGCACGTACTGTACACCTGTTTCTGCAACCACTTCATACATATCGGCATTGCCTCCGTAAACATCATTTATCATATTCACGTTCCACTCACGGATACAGCGTTCTGCAATCCGCGGACGGTAGGTATCAACCGATAGCATTATGTCGGGGAACTCCTCCCTTATGGCATCAAGCCCCCACTCGAGGCGTTCCATCTCCTGTTCCTCTGTAGCCTGAACGGCATTGGGACGGGTTGAACAGCCGCCTACGTCAATTGCATCCGCCCCTTGCCGGATCATTGTGCGGACACGCTCCACAAGAGTCTGCCTGTCCTGCACACGTGACCCGCTCCAAAAGGAATCAGGTGTTACATTTACTATGCCCAGTATTTGCGTCACTTCTTCTCGGCGTCAAGGAAAGCCTGGATCTGCTCGGCAATCTTGGTCATACCGGCAGCAGTTGGGTGATTCATGCGCTTCTCTATGCCGTCCACGGCTATTACGGGAACACCATAGTGCTTGCATATCTCCCTCATTGACTCACCCAGGTTCTCACTCATGCCGTCATTCAGCAGAGAGTAGATCTTCATCTTGGGATAAAGCTTCTTAAGGTTGGCCAGCAGATATGCAAATGCCGGACGGTAGAAATAGAGGTCCTCCTTGGTCCAGTCGGCATACTTGTAGTCTCCAAAAGGCTCATGTGTCCAGTCATCGTTGGTACCGCCGAATATGAACAGGATATCGGGAGTGCCTATGCAGTTAAGACGGGTAACGAAAGCGCGGTCTGAATAGTCATCATGATTGTAACCGCGGCAACAAACGGTGCTGCCTGACCATGAATCATTCTTCTCAAGAACCCATCCGTTCTTCTCTATCACCTGAGCCCACCACTGCTGGCTCTGTTCGGTAACACCGCAAAACTGGTTGGGATAGAATGTGTCATAATACCTGGGCATGGAACCCGTGAAGGTTGAGTAAGAGTCACCCATGACGGAGACCTTCAACTGTGCGGACATGATACCGCATACAAGAACACATGCAAAAAATGCAACTATCTTTTTCATAATTATAAATTGGTTATTGTTTTGGTTAATCCTATACTGTTGGAACCCTTTATAAGTATTGTCTTTCCGTTTACCGGCTCTCCCATGAGTGCATCGTTAACTGCCTCCACATCAGAAAACAGCCTGTATTCGGAATGTGCTGCAGCCTTGGCGAACTCAGCACCCACCAGCCACACATCAGTAAAACCGCTCTCTTTTAGCAACTCCACTATATGTCTGTGTTCGGCTTCAGATACCTCACCAAGTTCACGCATATCACCCAGTATAAGCATCTTATTATCAGCCTTCATCATACTGAAGTTCTCTATGGCGGCCGCCATGCTGGTGGGATTGGCGTTATAAGCATCCACCACAAGATGATTGCGTCCGGTCTCCGTAAGCTGTGAGCGGTTGTTCTGAGGCTTATAGTTTGCCACCGCATCCGATGCATTCCGTTCCGATACACCAAAATGCAACCCCACAGTAATGGCGGCAAGAGCATTATCTACGTTATAAGCACCTATCAGGTTGGTCTGAACCGTATTCCAATCGCCCTTTCCACTTCTCCAGCGGAACTTCACAAAAGGATTGCACTCCAGTACCTCACCCTCTACAAGAAGACCTTTTTGTCCGGGCTTGCCATATTCTATTTCGGGTAATCCTGCACACATCTTCTGCAGATGTTCATTGTCACGGTTCACGAATGCAGTACCGTTATGCTCACGCAGCCAGTCATAAAGCTCACCCTTGGTACGCTTAACGCCCTCGAAAGAGCCGAATCCCAGCAAATGTGCCTTACCCACGTTGGTAATAAGCCCGTAATCAGGCTGGCTTACCTCCACCAGCTCCTTTATATCGCCCGGATGGCTGGCACCCATCTCCACAATAGCGTACTCATGCTCAGGTTTAAGTCCAAGTACGGTTAAAGGAACACCTATTGAATTATTCAGATTACCTTGAGTACAAAGAACATCATATGTGGTACTCATTACTGCATTGGTCAGTTCTTTAGTGGTCGTCTTGCCATTGGTTCCGGTTATACCTATCACTGTAGTGCCCATCTCACGGCGGTGATACGCCGCAACCTGTTGTAATGCAACCAGGACGTTATCAACAAGAATCATACGGGCATCTGAAGCATCATACAGCTCCTTATTGTCCATTACGGCATACGGACATCCCTGTTCCAACGCCCCACGCACAAATTCATTGCCGTCAAAACGCTCACCCTTAAGTGCAAAGAACATCAGCCCCGGCCCGCATTTACGGCTATCGGTAGTAACGCCCAAGCACTCCCTAAACCTGCTATATATCTCTTCTACCCTCATTGTGATGCAAACTTACATAAAATCTGCTTATTTTACGCCCGCCAGATATAAAACACTCATTTTTCTCCAGAGGCACAGTCTACATTGAACTGTAAAGCTATACAAAACATTTTTTTCTTGTTTTTTCTTGTTTTTTCTTCTTTTAACAGATTTTGATTACCTTTGGCCCAATCAAAATCAGCCAAATGATTTTGAGAACCAATAAACATTATTCATTATCAACTAATTAAAAGAATTATGAAGAAAGTTTTATTCGCAATCGCCGCTATGGCAGCATGTATGACAGCAAGTGCACAGGTATGGATCGGTGGTAGTGTAAACTTAGAAGACCAAGGGTATTATAACAATGACAAATCAGAACTCAGTTGGGGCTTCAATCCTACAATAGGTTATGTTCTGGATGAGAATTTTGAGGTAGGTCTGGGTCTGGGCATTTCAGGCAGCAGCCAGGGAGACAATAAACCAATGAATTTCTCAATTGCTCCTTTTGCAAGATATACATTCTTCTCTGACGGTAATTTCAGCATGTTCCTGCAAGGTAATGTAGGATACTCATTTTATAAGCATCCAACTACCGATGACAAAGATGTAAATTTTGAAATCAGCATTGAGCCCGGTATCAAATATGAGCTGACTGACCAGTTCGCAATCGTTGCAAAACTTGGAAGTCTGTACTTCAATCATTATGATCCCAAAGTTGCCGGCGCAGCAGGTTATACCCGTCAGAATGGAGCAGGTATCAGTCTTAGCACTGGTCTTAACTTCGGACTCGTTTACTCTTTCTAAACAAATCTGATTACAAACATAGACAGCCGGCCACAAGGTCGGCTGTCCTGTTTTTTTATTTTAGTACTAGACTCACCTGATGTAGGTTTAAGTAATTATAATGACAAAGTATTACGAAAGGAATAAAAAAATATACTCCGGATCCTTTCCTTCGGGATGCCATTTGCTTACATTCCTGGATGTAATGATTCCTGCTTTGTCATTGTATGTGTACCTTAATGTATAATGTCTGAGTATTTCTTTCCGAACTGTCCGGAATAAATAGTCATCTTTTATTACACGTCCATATGTGTCGTATCTATAACGCTCCTTGATTAACTCAGTTTGCTGCCCATCTTCATAAATATTCTGTAGTTCTTCCGCCAACCTTCCGTTATTATCGTATTTGTGTTCCAACTTATAGCTGATGACATCATTGTTTTTTGTTGTACTGGAAACAAGATAACCAGCGTTATTGTATGTAAACTCTGTTGTTATTACTGTATTGGAATAATCACTGCTGGTTATTTCAAGCACACATCTGTCATTTTCATCATATGTGTATTCTGTTTTTTCATTATCTGTCTCTTTAATCACTACGCGTCCTAACCTATCGTAATACACTTTTGTTTCGGGTGAATCATTTAATTGATATTGGCTCCACCCAGAGTCGCTGTTAACTGGTATCTTGAACTGGAGAGGAGTTTCAGCAAAGACAAAAACAGTATCCTTAAGGTCTTTACACTTAAAATGCAAAACGTCTATAAGGTTGCCGTCTATACCAAAAATAGAATCATCTCTGAACGCGGTAATCGTGGATTTGTTTTGAGCATAAACGTATGTTGTCATGCGCTTAATTCTGCTGCCGTCTTCGTTATCGATATTTTTTCTTATTTCCAGACGATTTTGACCACGCACTACTTGTACAACCGTATCAAAAGCCATGTCAAGGCGAAGCAATGTGATTGCATTATGATTATGTCCTAAACTCTGGTAACGTCCTGACAAGTTTTCATATGTCCAGACGGTTTTTTGCCAGGGCCTCCTGAAAATAAGGTAGTCACTGGGACTATAAACGAATGATTTGAGGGGAACTTTTGCGCGAAAGTCATACTTCCATGTGTTCACACTCTGTTTACGGAACTTGCCGTCCTTCATCATATAAGCGACAATCTTGGTTCTCAATCCGTGTTTATACTTTTCTTTGAATTTTATGCCTGGCTCTTTATGATAGCTGCCATCCTTGTATTCCTTGGTACTTTCAATTCTTATTATCTTATTTCCTCTATATTTATAAGTATCTGTCAGGAATGTAGGATAGTTGTCATCAGTTTCATCAGGATCGTATGCTTCCCTGCTCAGGATTCTGCCTTTTTTATCATATTTGCAAATAGACTTGAACAATATAACCGGCTGGAGAGAGTCAATCTGATAGTATTCCGTCAGGATAGATTCCAGACCATCGGCAGAAAACTCAATTCTACTACCTCCTTTCTGAATCTCACCATTGTCTCTTACAAGTATGTAAGCGTTACCTGTAGAGCGACCCAAAGAATCATAGGTGTTCCAACTGTGATAATCGCTTGTTTTATAGTCAATATATGTCCCTTTCTCATTCCGTTTATGGAATGATGTCTCTTCCCATTCATCACCCACTAGATTATACGTTCTTACGGTACCGTCGCTGCTTTTAATGTTCCTCATGTTACTGTTTATTGTTTCTATCGTGTCTGTAATCTGACCGTTTTGTCTTATTTCATACTCTGTCCATGAGGAATCCGGAGTGTTGTTGAAATAAATGACACGAGTAACTAATGCAAGCTCACCATCTGATGAATAATGATACTCTTCACGATCAAACACTTCATCATCATGATATTCAACCCTGCTCAAAAGATTGCCGCGGATGCTGCCGCAAGCCGCAACCAGCAGGGCAAATGATAATACAGCAAATATTTTTTTCATAATCTTGACTTATTTGCTGCAAAACTATTTCTCATATTTACAATAAGCAAGCAATGAGCATTGCAATATCGTTGCATTTCATTGCAACGTTTTTGCAGTTCAAAATCCTATGTCGGACATACCGACGCCCGTACGAATAAAGGTGGCCTGATAGCCACCTTTATTCGTACGGGCGATAGGACTCGAACCTACACGAACTAGTTCACTAGATCCTAAGTCTAGCGCGTCTACCAATTCCGCCACGCCCGCATGCAAAGCGCGCTCCAATCAGGAACGCGCTGCAAAATTAGTTCTTTTAGCTGTAACTACCAAGCATCACCTGATTTCCATTACACTCTCCATCCTGAGCATTATGGTAGGATTCTTGAGCTCACGCATTCTGGCAATAGCCGGGAACATATCACTCAATGAAGGCTGATTCTCAACGCTGGTGGTAAGATTCTCCTCAGAATCATCGGCGCCACCACCTGAAAGCATCTGCAGCATCGATACACTCTTGGCTACAGGATAGGTGCTGAGACGGTAATCCTTCTTGTCCAATCCAACTTTCTGGGCAGCATATTCTATTGCCTCCTTCAATCCGCCCTGGCAATCTACAAGACCTATACGCATGGCATCGACACCAGACCATACACGACCCTGGCCAATGGCATCAACGCTGTCCTTGGACATACTGCGGCCGTTGGCAACCAGACCTGTAAAGTCATCGTAAATCTTTTCTATCTGACGCTGCACATACGCAACCTCTTCATCACTCAGTTTGCGCATACCGCTCATCATATCGCTGTGCGATGAGGTTCCTAACGTTTCAATATTTACCTTAAGGTTCTTACGGATGGCATCCCCCATACTGGGCACCAGTCCGAACACACCGATAGAGCCGGTAATTGTGTTATAGTCAGAGAAAATATAGTCTGATTCGGCCGATATCCAATAACCGCCGGATGCGGCATAGTCACCATAGCTGGCAATAACCGGCTTCTCGGCACGCAACAGCTGCAGTTCATGCCTGATAGCCTCCGATGCCTGTGCGCTTCCACCCGGAGAATTTACACGGAACACAACGGCCTTGATTTTCTTGTCCTCACGAACCTTCCTGATGGTAGCAGCCAGCTTTGAACCTACGATATCAGCATCTGAGCCGCTATCCTTTATTTCACCATCGGCAAAGACGATGGCAATCTTATTCTTGCGGCTACCTTTCTTGACCTTGGACGCATATTTGTTTATCTTGACAAAAGGAACTTCGCCAATCTTCTTGACACCGTTCTGCTCGCAAAGATACTGCTCCACCTCATCCTTGTACCAGGTCTCGTCAATCAGGCCCTTAGCCTTGTATTCATCGGCATGGCATATCTCAAGATTCTCCACCCACTCATTAAACTGCTCCTGAGTGAATCCGCGTGAAGCGGCAATCTGGCCAGACATGGTATTCCAGATTGAATTTATGAGTTCCTGATTCTGCAGGCGGTTTTCAGGGCTGGATGAACTGCGGGTGTACATCTCTCCGGCCGATTTGTATTTACCGTGACGGATAAGCTGCATATCAACGCCAAGAGCATCGAACAGGTCCTTAAGGAATATCATCTGACTGCCCACACCGGTTATCGTGCTCTCTGATGCCGGGTCAAGTATTAACTTGTCTGCAACCGATGCCAGATAATAGGAACCGTTGCCGAATGAATTACAATAGGCCACAATGGGTTTGCCGGACTTCTTGAAACGCTCCAAGGCAGCACGGATTTCCTCCAGCTGGGCGGTTCCGCATGAGATATTCTCCGGAGTCATGTAAATCATGCTGATGTTCTTGTCTTCGGCTGCGGCATCTATTGCATTGATGTAACTGAGCAGAGTAACTGAACCGGGAGTTCCCTGAACCAAAGACATTATGTCGAATGATGAACTGCCGACATTACGCTCTGCAATAGGATTCTTGAAATCAATTTTCAGGACTTTGGCTTTTCCGGCCATTGCCATAAGCGGCAGCATGACCACTATGGCAACTAAAAACAAACGTGTCTTTTTCATATTGTTAAGGATTAACTAACTTGTCATTTATAAACTTTCTGGCTTCCTCTATATAGGTATCCTTGCCTGAAAGGATATCCTCATCCTTCATATCAGTCCTGATATCGGGTGCAACGCCAAACTCCACGTGGCAGGTGTCAGCATCGAAAGTGGGAGCCGAAGAGAACCTTACCACCCAACCGTTGGGCAGTTCCGACGACATTGGCAAGCCGCCTCCGCCACCGGTAGTATCTCCCAGCAGAGTGACATTATCCAATGCCTTCATGGTGAAGGCAAAGTCATTTGCGCTGCTGAAACAGCCCCTGTTTGTAAGAAGCACCACAGGCTTGATCCAGCGCAGATCTTCACTGGCAGGACTGAGTTCGTTACTGTATAGCCTTGAGAAATCATTGTGCCCCGGCCCGGACTTGTAGCAGTAATAACTAACGGTCACCGTCTTCTCGGTAAAATGCGATGCCAGGAACTCAGCCGCCCTCAGGTCGCCACCGCCATTGTCACGGATATCTATTATCAGTCCGTTGCAGAGCGACATATTGTTGAACATCACGTTTATCCTGCCGCTTGAAATGAAACTCTCAAAACTTTCAACCACCAGATAACCTATATTATCATCCAGAATACGGTGATAATAGCCGTTTCCACCTATGATGTAGTTTTTACCCAGATACTTTTCCCGCAGGTCCCTGGAGTAGTTGGCCGGATAATCAGTCTTCCAGCTCCAGTTCCGGCCATAATCGTATGAACTGGTCAGGTTCACATGTCCGTCACGCAGTTCACCTATCATCTTGCACAACACCTCAAACAGCGCCCTGTCCGATATATTGTCCGATATGCTTGCCGCATACCGGTCTCTCACCTCGTTCCAATCCACGCCCAGCTTCTCTTGCTTAAGGTCAAAGAAACAGTAACGTTCATCCATTATGGTCCATAGAGCCATGAAATTGCCATATGGTGTATTGGAGAATTCCTGATCCTTCTGCTCTTGATTCCAAGAGCATGATAACGGGAACAGCATCAGAAAAAACGCTGCAACTACACACACAATATGTAACAAGTATCTCCTGCTCATTTGTCCCAATCTTTTGTCTGGAATCTCTTTACATAACCAATGGTAAAGAGACTGCTCCCCACTCTCCTTGAATGACCGCCCAGACTGTTTCCGGTATAATCAAACGTGTAACCTATCTTCAGACGGTCGGCACGTATGGGCAATATCAAAGCAACCTGCTGCACCACCGCCGTGTTGTTGAACGGCCAGATAAAATGCAATGCCTTGCCATACTCGCTGTACTTGTACATATACCAGTACGGCTGGTCATAGTCCGGTGCGACACCTATCCCGGCTAATGGCATATACAACGTTGCCTGAAGAGCCATATCATAACGGAATAGGCTGAAACGGAAGGTGTTGTCCACACACAATCCTGCACCCAGGTATCCTTCCATAGTGACCGGGTTGTTAGAGTTCTGCTGATTATAGAGCAACCCCAGATTCATCATGACCACAGGACCTATAAGCAGGTCACACATGCTGCAATTCACGGCCGGCCACAGGAAAGCCGCATGGTCTGAGCCCGATAACTGAAGAGTGCTGCCACCCTTCAGACGGTTGGTCATAGAGCTGAAAAACAGGCTTGAATGGCCTCTTCCATACTTGAAAAGCCTGTATGGCTTATATCCTGTCCAACTGTCACCCTCAAAGCCCAGTGCCCATCCTGAATAGCTCGAAGCCGACAGATATGTATCGCGGGCAAAAGCTTTGCCAAACGCTACTGAGCCTGACCTTACCGTCTCTTTGTACTGGGGCAGACTCCACACCGTCCGTTGGGCAAAACCCGTCAGAGGCAGGACCGTAAGGCATACCGTAAGCAATATCGGCAGCAACGGTTTAGAACAGTGAGAGTTGACCGTCATCAACATTTTCAGTATTTTCTTCATCCGGCTGACCCTGATTTCCCGTATCATCCGGGTCTATATCGGCATTTACAGGTTCCTGATCTGGTTCCGGCATACGCAACGGCTCAAGTTCTTCCACATCCTGTACTTTGAATGCCGTAACCCTGCGTCCACGGGCCTTCACTCCTTTCACTCCCACAAAACTCTCGGCATCCAGCTCCATCGGCTCGCGGAAACTGTCGGCACCGCCCATGGTAACCAATAGACGCGGATAAACGGTATCTGTTAACAGCACCAGACGGCTACCCTTCTCTTCGCCCAGTATGTTTATGCGTTTGGACGACGGATCCAGATTGAACCTCTTAAGGTACAGATAACCTTTCTGCGATGCGTCAAACAACAGGGCGGTCCAGACTTTACCCTGATCATATTTCTCTATGCGTATAAGGCCGGCATCAAAGTGACAGTTGGCATCGGGTGCAGTAGTGTAGTATTCACCGTCAGTGTTTATCACAAGCAGAAGGTCATCGCTGTCAAACTCACCCAGATACTCGCCGTGGCCGTCAAAGTCCAGGCGCAGTATATCCTTGTCAAACCAAACCTTACGGCCGCCCAAGGTGGATGTTCCCTGTGACTTGAGACCTATGCGCTGCACCTCGTTGCGCGTAAGCAGGTTGCCCATAGACTGACGGCCTTTTATCATCAACTCGCTGAAATCCCTGTCAAACACCGGTTTCTTGAGTTTCGGATTTGGTTTGAGAGTAATCTTTATGACCTCGGCCTCACCATTGTGGTTAGCGCTGAAATACATGACCTTGGATCCGGCCTTTCCCTGTGTCAGGTCATACTCCTTGTCACGGGTCAGGCCGGTAGCGGCAAACCTCTTCATGAAGTAAGCCCCGTTGCGGCCGTCACGATAGACCACATTGTATATGGTACGCTTGTCATTCTTCTTGAACACGTCAAGATAGAGTACACCCTGACCCACAAACAGTTTGTCTGCCACCTTTACAACCTTGTAACGGCCATCCTTGTAGAACAGGATTATGTCATCCAGGTCAGAACAGTTGCATACGTACTCGTCTTTCTTAAGCTCCATGCCTATAAAGCCGTCGGCACGGTTTATGTAGAGTTTCTGGTTGGCCTCGACCACCTTTGTGGCCACAATGGTGTCAAAGTTCTTGATCTCGGTCTTGCGCTCGTATTGCGCCCCATACTTGTCCTTGAGCATACGGAACCACCTGATAGTTACGCCTACCATATTGGCCAGGTCCTTGTCAATGCGGGCAATATCGGACTTCATACGGGCAATGGCCTCCTCTGCCTTGTCCTTGTTGAATTTCAGGATGCGGGCCATCTTTATCTCCATCAGCTTAAGGATATCCTCCTTGGTCACCTCACGTATCATCTGCGGGTAGTAAGGAGTGAGACGGTCATCGATATGCTCGCAGGCGGCATCCATGGTGGGAGCCTCTTCAAACTCACGGTCCTTATAGATGCGCTCTTCTATGAAAATCTTCTCCAACGATGCAAAATGAAGCTGCTCCATTATCTCGCCGCGCTCTATCTCCAGCTCTCGGCGCAACAGTTCCTTGGTGTTATCGACCGATTTGCGCAGCACATCGCTCACCGTCAGGAAATGAGGTTTGTTCTCATCAATGACACAGCAGTTGGGCGATATGCTCACCTCGCAGTTGGTAAATGCGTACAGGGCGTCTATGGTCTTGTCCGATGATACTCCCGGGGCCAAAGAAATGCGTATCTCAACCTTGTCGGCTGTAAGGTTCTCAACCTTGCGGATCTTAATCTTGCCCTTCTCACCGGCCTTCACGATGGAATCACACAGGGTCATCACGTTCTCGCCATACGGAATCTCCGTGATGACGATAGTCTTGTTGTCAGCCTCTTTCGATATCTTGGCACGTATGCGGACCATACCGCCACGCTCACCGTCATTGTAACGTGACACATCTATGGCTCCGCCTGTCTGGAAATCGGGATAAAGGTGGAATTCCTCACCGTTTAGATATGAAACCGCAGCATCGCAAAGCTCGTTGAAGTTATGCGGAAGTATTTTGCAGGACAATCCTACAGCGATGCCCTCCGCCCCCTGTGCAAGCAGCAGCGGGAACTTGACCGGCAGTGTGACCGGCTCCTTGTTACGACCGTCATACGAAGCCTTCCACTCAGTTGTCTTGGGATTGAACAGGGTTTCAAGAGCGAACTTGGACAGACGGGCCTCAATGTATCGGGGTGCGGCGGCGCGGTGGCCTGTAAGGATGTTTCCCCAGTTTCCCTGACACTCTATTAGCAGGTCCTTCTGCCCCATCTGAACCAGGGCATCACCTATGGATGCATCTCCGTGAGGATGGAACTGCATTGTATGGCCTACAATATTGGCCACCTTGTTGAAACGACCGTCATCCAGACGTTTCATGGAGTGCAGGATACGGCGCTGTACAGGTTTGAGGCCATCCACGAAATGAGGCACGGCTCTCTCCAGGATAACATATGAGGCATAGTCCAGAAACCAGCCCTGATACATACCTGAAAGCTGGTGCCGTATCATGCCGTTGTCATCTTTGACAGGATGATATGATGAATGACCTGTCTCCTGACTGTCATCAATCACTGTTGCATCCTCCGCACGTACTTCCTCATCCATACCCTCTGTATCGTCGCTCATGTCTGTAATAACCCAAATTAAAATTATTAGACGCGAAATTACTGCTTTTCAGCGACAAATCCCAATCACATGCGCCAAGTTGACATTTTTTTACGCTCAACTTATCAACAGCCTGCAGTCTGACATTATACGTTATTTATGCAAAAGCCCTCCAATTAGGTTATTTTAAAGGGGCACATCCCCTTTTATTAAATAAAAGAAGTACCTTTGCCAAAATTTTCGCATAATAGCATATTATGGCACAGGAAGACGTTTTCAAAAAGATTGTTGCGCATTGCAAAGAGTACGGTTTCGTATTCCCTTCAAGTGAGATTTATGATGGTCTGGGAGCTGTTTATGATTACGGACAGCTGGGAGTTGAGATGAAGAATAACATCAAGACCTATTGGTGGCAGAGTATGGTTCTGCTGCATGACAATATTGTAGGTATTGACTCAGCAATATTCATGCACCCCACCATATGGAAGGCATCGGGTCACGTTGATGCATTCAATGACCCCCTTATTGACAACCGCGACTCAAAAAAGCGTTACCGCGCCGACGTCCTGATTGAGGACCAGATTGCCAAGTATGACGAGAAGATAGAGAAAGAGGTGGCTAAGGCCCGCAAGCGTTTCGGCGACTTTTTCGATGAGGCCAAGTACCGCGCCACCAGCGCCAACGTACTGGAGCACATTGCCAAGCGTGAAGCACTTCACGAGCGCTACAAGAAGGCCATGAATGACGGTAATCTGGATGAACTCAAGCAGATTATCCTGGATGAGGGTATTGTATGCCCCATCAGCGGCACCCGCAACTGGACCGATGTACGCCAGTTCAACCTCATGTTCCAGACCGAGATGGGTTCAACCGCCGACGGTGCCATGAAGATTTATCTGCGTCCCGAGACTGCACAAGGTATATTCGTGAACTACCTGAACGTGCAGAAGACCGGCCGCATGAAGATTCCTTTCGGTATCGCCCAGATAGGTAAGGCTTTCCGCAATGAGATAGTAGCCCGCCAGTTCATTTTCCGCATGCGTGAGTTCGAGCAGATGGAGATGCAGTTCTTCATCAAGCCCGGCACCGAGCTTGACTGGTTTGCCAAGTGGAAAGAGACCCGCATGAAATGGCATCAGGCCCTTGGATTCGGCGCAGACCACTACCGTTTCCATGACCACGACAAGCTGGCCCACTATGCTAACGCAGCAACAGATATTGAGTTCCTGATGCCGTTCGGTTTCAAGGAGGTGGAGGGTATCCACAGCCGCACCAACTTTGACCTCTCACAGCATGAGAAGTTCAGCGGCAAGAGTATCAAGTACTTTGATCCCGAGACCAACGAAAGCTACACTCCGTTCGTTATAGAGACCTCAATCGGCGTTGACCGTATGTTCCTGAGCGTCATGTGCGCATCTTATGAGGAACAGGCCCTTGAGAACGGCGAGACCCGCGTAGTCCTGCACTTGCCTGCACCTCTGGCTCCAGTCAAGTTGGCTATCCTGCCGCTGGTAAAGAAAGACGGACTGCCCGAACTGGCACGCAGCATCCAGAATGACCTCAAGTTCCACTTCAACTGCCAGTATGACGAGAAGGATTCAATAGGCAAGCGTTACCGCCGTCAGGATGCCATCGGCACCCCGTTCTGCGTAACTGTCGATCATCAGTCACTTGAGGACAAGACCGTAACCCTGCGCAACCGTGACACCATGGAGCAGCAGCGCGTAAAGATTGCAGACCTTTGCAATATACTTTCCGACACCGTTTCAATAACAAGCGTGCTCAAGACACTCTGAAGATGAAACGTATTGCCACAATAATTCCATTGGTATTAGCCGTCCTGGTTGCTGTCTCATGCAAGGAGACCAAGGAAATCGATGATCATGACAACTGGCAGGAGCGGAATACCGAATATATTTCCAGGATTGCAGCGGAATGCAATCCTGAACTTACTCCGCAAACAGCCCAGGTAGGCCAGCTGTTCAGGTTACTGTCTTTCAAACTTGATTCAGGCAAGGAATGGGGCGACGGTTCCTTTATCTATTGCAGGATATTGGACAAGAGTGATGACACCATTGCACCGCATTACACCGACAGTATTCGCATGAACTACAGGGTGCGGCTAATCCCCACGGATTACTATCCTGAAGGTCAGGTCATAGACCAATCATTCAAGACTACAGAACTGGATCCGTCAGTAAACATACCTTACTCATTTCTGGTGTCAGGTCTTATCGACGGAGTTACAACTGCGGTCATGAACATGCACAAAGGTGATTTCTGGCGGGTATATATCCCGTACGGACTTGGATACGGAACAAGCGACAAGGGAACTATTCCCGGTTATTCCGCCCTTATCTATGAAATAAACCTTACTGAGATTGCCCCTACCGGGCACGACCTATCACCCAGATAATTTATACCAATAACTCATACCAATAACAATTATTTATCATGGCAAAAATCAGAGGTGCCGTAACAGTTGACAACGAACGCTGCAAAGGCTGTGAGCTATGTGTCTTTACCTGCGACAAGCAGGTCCTGGGCATGTCAACAGCAGTCAACAGCAAGGGTTACCATTATGCATACATGGCCAACCCGGACGCATGCATAGGTTGCACCAACTGTGGTATTATCTGCCCTGACGGAGTAATATCGGTCTATAGGGTAAAAGTAGAGGAGTAATTATGGAAGAAAGAGAAATGAGACTTATGAAAGGCAACGAGGCTATTGCCGAGGCCGCTATCCGCGCCGGCGCCGATGCCTTTTACGGTTACCCCATCACTCCGCAGACGGAGGTAATGGAGTACCTTATGGAGACCGATGCCACTGCCCGCACGGGTATGGCCGTACTCCAGGCCGAGAGTGAAGTTTCCGCCATCAACATGGTCTATGGCGGCGCATCAACAGGACACAGGGTCATGACTTCATCGTCAAGCCCGGGTATCAGCCTTATGAGCGAAGGCATTTCATTCATAGCCGGCGCCGAACTGCCCTGCCTGCTTATAAACGTATCACGCGGAGGTCCCGGACTGGGAACAATCCAGCCCAGCCAGGCCGACTATTTCCAGACTGTCAAGGGCGGCGGTCACGGTGACTACAAACTGCTCACCCTGGCTCCCTCATCAGTTCAGGAACTGGCCGATTTCATTTCACTTGGTTTTGACCTTGCATTCAAATACCGTAACCCCACTATGATCCTGGCCGACGGTGCCCTGGGTCAGATGATGGAGAAAATCTATCTGCCTGCACCCCGTCCCCGTATGACCGAATATCCCGACTGGGCCACTAACGGTACCCCCGAAGGTAAAGAGCGTCGCTTCATAACCTCACTTAACCTGCTGCCGCAGGAGCACGAACTGGTTAATATCCGCTTGCAGAAGAAATACCGCGAGATGGAGAAGAATGAGGTCCGTTATGAGATGATACAGTGCGAAGATGCCGATTACATAATCGTAGCATTCGGTATCATCGCCCGCATAGCACAGAAGAGTATTGAGCTGGCACGTGCCAAGGGCCACAAGATAGGTCTTTTCCGCCCCATCACCCTATATCCTTTCCCATATGACCAGATCCGTGAACTTGCAGACAACAGCCGCGTAAAGGGCTTTATGTCAGTTGAGCTGAGCGCCGGTCAGATGATTGAGGATATCCGTCTGGCAGTGGAGGGACGCAAGCCCGTAGGCTTCTTTGGCCGTCTGGGAGGTATGGTCCCCACCCCCGAGGAGATTGAGACCGCTCTCTATGATTACTTTAATATCAAATGATCAGCACAATGGAAGTAAACGATATAATCAAACCTGAGAATCTGGTCTATCAGAAAAGTCGTCTGATGGCCGAAAAGCAGTTCAACTTCTGCCCTGGCTGCGGCCACGGCGTAGTTGTACGCACCATTGCCGAGGTTATCGAGGAGATGGGAATAGAGCATGACGTTATCGGCATATCACCGGTAGGATGCTCTGTGTTCCTCTATGATTTCTATAAGTTCGATGTAGTTGAGGCAGCTCATGGACGTGCCTGCGCCGTTGCAACCGGCATCAAGCGCGTTCAGCCCGACAAGTTCGTCTTCACCTATCAGGGTGACGGTGACCTGGCCGCCATCGGAACCGGTGAGACAATGCACGCCTGCAACCGCGGCGAGAACATCGTGATAGTGTTCATCAACAACGGTATCTACGGTATGACCGGCGGTCAGATGGCCCCCACTACTCTGGAGGGAATGAAGACCACCACCTGCCCCCGCGGCCGTGACGTAAAGACTATGGGTTATCCGCTCAACATCACTCCGCTGCTGGCTCAACTGGACGGTGTCTGCTACGTAACACGTCACTCAGTACATACTCCCGCCAATGTACGCAAGCTCAAGAAGGCTTTGCGCCAGGCATTTGAGAACCAGCGTGACAAGAAGGGAACATCAATCGTTGAGGTTGTTTCAAACTGCAACTCTGGCTGGGGTCTTACTCCCAAGCAGGCCAACGACTGGATGGTAGAGAACATGTTCAAGAAATATCCTCTGGGCGACATGAAAGTCGATGGCAAACTTGTCATGGACATGAACGCACCAAGATAACCTGAAAAGACACAGAACTATGACAGAAGAGATAATCATAGCCGGATTCGGAGGACAGGGAGTCCTCTCAATGGGCAAGATAATAGCATATTCAGGCCTTATGCAGGGCCTTGAAGTATCATGGATGCCATCATACGGACCTGAGATCCGTGGCGGCACAGCAAACGTTACGGTTATCCTCAGTGACAGCCGCATCAGTTCACCTATCCTGCAGAAGTTCAGCACCGCAATCATTCTGAACCAGCAGTCTATGGACAAGTTTGAGCCTATGGTAAAACCCGGTGGCGTACTCATCTACACCCCCAGTACCATCACGCGCAAGCCTGTCCGCACCGACATAACCATCTACCCCATCAAGGCCATCGAGGAGGCAGCCAAGATCAACGCCACCAAGGTAGCCAACATGTTCCTGTTGGGAGCGTTCATGAAGATACGCCCCATCCTGGATGTGGAGTACGTTATGGAGGGTATCAAGCACTCCGTATCGGAGCGTAACTGGAAATACCTGCCCCTGAACGAAAAGGCCATCAAGGCCGGCATGGAGCTGGTTAAGTGATTATTTTATGTCAAAAAAACTTTTAACAATCGCTCTGGCTACGGCATTCATGCTAAATGCAGCCTATGCCCGGCCATTCCGTGTGAACATCTGTTTTGAATTAGATCCTGACATCAACATTACCTTTGAGACAGGTTCTACAGGCTTTGGAATAGGATTGGATTCACACTTGAACAAGAATGTACGTCTCCGTACCGGATTTAACTGGGTTCCCCGGTTTGAGTACCCCATGAACTTCAATATACAGGTGGGCGAAGACGGCGACCCTGGGTACGACGCAGAAGGCCATTCCCGTTTTGACCGAATGGCAGGATATCTGGAAGAGATGACAGGATTCAAGATAGACCAGCAGGTAGAGATGATAGGTGTACCCAGTTTCAATAATTTCAAGCTGCTGTTTGACGTATCACCTTTCAACAACAAGAACTGGTATTTCACTGCAGGATTTTACGCCGGTTCATCCATAATTGGTCGTGCTTATAACCGTACAGAAGACATGACAACTCTCATGTCAGTTGCAATGTATAATAACATATATGATAAGGTATATGATATAGAATACAATGACGAGAGTGAACTTAACGGCGTATTCCTTGGATTGGAGCTTCCTCCTGCCGTAAACAACAAGATACTTGACGCTGGACGTATGGGCATGCACATAGGTGATTACAAAGATAAGGTTGATGAGAATGGTAATCCGATACCATATATGATGGAACCGGATCAGGACAATATGGTAAAGGCAGAAATGAAAGTCAACTCCTTTAGGCCTTATATTGGAGCCGGATACAGTGGACCTATTTATAAACTGAATGACCGGTTTAGATTCTCCGTTGACTGCGGTATTATGTTTTGGGGAGGAACGCCAAAAGTATATACACATGACGGTACGGATATTGTCAGCGAACTTGAAAACATAACTAGCCAGGTAGACAAATATGTTGATAAAATAAAACCTTTAAAAGTTTATCCCATGCTGAACCTGAGCATATCATACCGATTGACAAAATAAAAAAAGACCGGAATCAGAATTCCGGTCTTTTTTATATGTTAAGAAAGATCATCTGATAATCACCTTCTTGTTGTCTATAATGTATATTCCTTCAGGCAGTTCTTTTATCTGCAAAGGAGTATAATCACCAACCTTTGTGCCCCAGATAGTATAGACAGCCTTTGTCGTATTGTCAATAAGAATGTCCTCAACATCATTCTCATCGCCTGGAAAAAACACTCGTATATTGTCAGGCAATCCCGCAGAAACCGCCAGATAAGACTGATTGGCAGCAAGGTATCTCTTACCATCTTTTTCATCAGGAGTGTCTGTCGAATAAACATAGCCAAGGTTTCCATCGGGCATTATACCAAGAACACGCATTCTATTTCCGTCAAATGCAACACGGTTGTTTCTTGTTGCATTGTTAAATAAAACGCCCTTAAGCAGGTTAGACTGTGAAACAGTTCCGTCTAGTCTGACAATATCCAGTTTATTCTGATCAACATTCTCAGAACTGCACTCAATAACGACAGGGGTCATTGCCGGAACAATATTACCTTCAAAAGGCACCAACTCCACTGCACTAGCGTTTACGGAATTGACCACCCATACCTTCATTCCTTCTCCTACAGAAAAGCCAAAATCAGCATAGAAAGGATGGAAATAACGTCCATTATAGGATACTGAGGGTTTTATTCCAAAAAACTCATTGACGGTATCAATCTTTGAAACCAACCAACGACGGTAGTCACCGGAGCGGTTTGTGCCCATCTGACCTGATTCACCTGTACCATAATTGCTGTCACAAAGATACAGACCCTCGGCATAAACCTGATATGAACCTTTTGAATATTCAGCATATACATAATAATCGGTTATGTCATGAACACCGGTACCTTGGGCTTTAAGATCATAGAATGCACCTCCACTGCTGGAATCAATATACTCAATATATATAACCGATGCAGGATCGGAAATAGTTCTTGAATGATCCTTCCACAATTCAAGCGCACCCATCTCGGCAGATCTGGATGCAATGTCTATGGAACCCTTATTGTCTTTCACATAAACGTACCGTCCAGTCTTAAGGTTGGACACCCTGTAATAACCGGATTCCAAACCTTGTGCAAAAGAAAGGCTTGAGGCAGCAATAAAAAAAAGGAATAAAAAACGTCTCATAACAAGAAACTTGCCTGTAGCCTGTCCCATCGGCAGACCACAGGCAAGTATTATAGTTTAACCTTAATGATTACTTGGCTATGCAGATAGAAACACGGTTAAGTTTCATCTCATCACCAGAGTACATATTCTGGCTTGAACCATGAGCAGATGTTGAGATACGTGACTCACTGATGCCAGCCTCAACAAGAGCCTTGGCAACATTGGCAGCACGCCTCTCAGAAATCTTCTGGTTATAGTCAGAAGTACCTGTTGCTCTATCAGCATGTGAAGAAATCTCAATCTTAGTGTCAGGATACTTCTTCATGAAATCAACGATACGACGCAGTTTGTACTTCTCGTTAGCACTGATCTGGTCCTTATTGATGTCATAATAGATCTCCTCATAGATGCTGGGAACAGTAACTTCGATAGGCTTCTCAACAACCTTCTCAACGATCTTTTCAACAGGATCGCAATCAGGTGCGTAGTTTGCAGCCTGTGATACAGGAACAAGCTTCTCCTTAGCCCTCTTCTCATAAGTCTTGCCACCTTCACCGCCAAAGCAGTACTTCAGGCCAAGAAGACCGTTGAAATACCAGTCCCAGTTACCGTCGTTTGCAGCCTTTGAGTTGTATTTGTCATTAAACAATGTGGTATTTGACTGCAATTCCAGACCAAGGGCAAGATTGTCAGTGATATGCCAATCAACATATGCACCTAAACGTCCAACAGCAAAGGGGCCTGTAGCATTCTTGTAGAATCCGGGAGCTATACCTGCAGGATAACCGGCAACAATCTCGTCAATTGTCTTATCAGCATCATCCTTGCTGAACACTACATTCATTCCAAGACCTACGATAGCTCCAAGACTGATCTTACGCTCAGGATTGAAACCGCCAATGGCATTGGAAAGATCAAACATAGCGTCAATAGTGGGAGCTACATATTTCCAATTCCATTTATAAGTGTTGTCCTTATCTTTCTTGAAGCCTTCCTTACCCTGCCAGAAGTTGAATGACAGACGGGCAGCCAACCAAGGATTGAACTCGTAACCAGCTCCAACCTGAGCATTCAGACTAGTCAGGTCAGAGAATTTCAATTCACCCAAAGTGTACTGACCACCGAACTGACCCTGTATGAACCAATGCGGGTTGAACACATATTCATACTGCTGATCCTGTCCGGCCGTCTTTTGGGCCTGAGCGGGCAACACAGCACAGAATGACATCAGTACTGCCGTTGCGAATAATTTATAACTCTTCATTGTTCAAAAATCATTTTGTAGTTACACTTATCACTTAACGGTCACATAGAATCTGCCAGAAGCTATAAAGCCTGAATAGTCAATAGCACTGTAGTAGATTGTGTATGTACCCTTCTGTGTGGGAGCGAACGGAACAGCGAACTGTGAACCTTCGATTACAGTGTTGAAATACTCGTTACCGCTGTTGACAGCCTGAGCTACTGAAGCGTCATGAGTGATGCCATCGGGCTTCACATAATCAACAACTGCAATGTACTTCTTGTAAGCGGGAGCAAGCAACTCAGCAGTATATGATGTAAGGTACAGTTTGGTACCGCCATCTCCAGCTGCAAATGATGAAGGAACAGCCTTGTCATTACTCATAAGGTGCATTGATGCATCAGCGCCCTCATAAGCAACCATAGGCAGAACATATGTAGAAAGGTCAGCACCAAGCTTGCTGTTAATCTTGTTAGTCAAGCTGTTTATCCTGTCAATCAGTGAGTTCATCTTCTTAAAGTATCCGCTGTAACCGCTCAGAGAGCTGTTGATCTGATCCTTAACGTCATTGAGCAGATTCTGGATAGGAGTATTCAACTTACCTTCAATATCAGCGAAGAGAGCATTAACCTTTGTGTTAACCTCATTGTTGATCTTAGCGACCAGTTCATCAATAGCTGAATTCACATTATTAGCCCAATTAATAGCCTTGCCATTAAATGTTTTCTGTATATCAAACAATATATCACCCAGACCATCTACATTATAAGTCTTGGTCTCATATCCGATAACATCACCAGTCAAAGGATCAACTTTGTTAGGAACCTGTGCTGTTACAGTAATATGGCCTGTAGTGTCAATTTCAATTCCGTCGAATGAAATGTGTGCAGAGGTGCCGTCAATTGAGAAATCAATGTCCTCAAGATCAATGTTATCGAATGTAATTGTACTCAAGTCTATTGAAAGCTCTGAAATGTTGTTGATTGTCGGGAGTCTGAATGATATGGTTTTATCATCCAAAGTATTGTATGACAGAGGCTTGATAGCTGTCACGGCAACATCATAAAGTGATGTGACACTGTGGCTGCCTAAGCTGTCTGACCATTCAACCTTGATTGCATTTGCATCAAGTTCGGTCTGAGCCAGCTTGAACACTGCGCTGCCAATACCTGCCAGATTGATACCATCTGAGTAAGAAGCAATATCCTTTGCAATACTCTTGAGCTGCTCCTTTGTTACTGCCAGCTTGGGAGACAGTCCATAAGCATCAGCAGCTTCAATTGTAACAGGAGCCTCATAGAAACCGGTTTCTGAAGCAGCCTTGGTCTGGAGACCGAACTTAAGCTTCTCGGTAGAAGGAACAAGCTCACCGATAGTAGCCTTTGTCTCGGCACCGTCACTGGTCACGAATGTGAACTTATAGGTAGAGTCAAGCTCAACCTCATTAGGATTGACAGTCAGGAATATTCTACCGGCATTGCCTTCATTTTCGCTAACAAGATAAGAACCACTGGTGGTGGAAATAGTCTCAATTGAGCCAACAACAGCAGCCTCGGCAGCGGAAAGCTCCATACCTTCATCTATCACAGCACTCAGGTCACCATCTGCCTTTGCGGGGAATACGCTTGACCTGGTTGCCTTGCCGTAATAAGTGGCAATAATATTTGACCTGATGCCTACAGGAAGAGCGAATGAACCGAATATCGGATTCATTGTACCCTGTACATAGAGGCTGGTGATACGCTTCTTCTCTGCATCGGTAAGACCATTAATAGCTTTCTCTACTGAATCAAGGCGAGCCTCAATCTCATCAATCTGGTCAGCTATCTCATCAATACGCTGCTTGTTTGCACGGATTGAATCCCATGCGTTCTCAATATTCTTCTGGATAAGAGAATCAGCCCTCTTGTACTGTGCCTCAACGCTGTCAATTCTGGTTGAAAGCTCAACCTTTACATTGTTGGCAACTGAATCAGCCCAAGCCTTTGCGCTGTCCAGATACTGCTCGGCAAGGTCATACAGATCATCTGTAACCTGTGCAAGGCTGTCAATCTTAGCATCCTGAATGGAATCATTCTCAAGAAGCTCATCTATCTTCTCCTTGTTCTCCTTAGCCTGATCAAATGCAGCAAATGCAGTGTCATAAGCCTTCTTTAGAGAATCTGACCAACCATATCTCAACTCCTTGAGTTCCTGAGCTACGTCCTTTGCTGTAGAATCAGCCTTTTCGGCAAGATTAGCAGCATTTGTAAGCTGGGTGTTAAGGTAAGTCAGGATACCTGACAGACCATTACCACCGGTATAACCGGGAATAACAGTACCGATAGAATCAGCGGCTATCTCACCTATATACTTATACAGGGAATCAAGCGCATTTGCAAGAGAATCACAGTTCACTTTGCATCCCGTACCGGTTCCGGTACCCAATCCTGCTACAACAGTCTTCAATGAATCAATGCTTTTCTGCATAGCATTGAGCTTGTTGCCAAGATTACCTACGTGATCTTGCTCAAGATAATTAATCTGGTCCTGAAGAACGTCAAAATCATAGTCCTTGCAAGAGCCAACCATTGTCAGCCCGAACACAGAGCAGGCCAACACCAAATAGCTAACTAATTTCTTTTTCATTTGTTGAAACGGTTAAAATTGTTATTTAAGTTCAAATCATATACAATCTGAAATGGCATACACATTATTATATAATAACGGAATTCACCATTCGAACTGCAAAGTTAGCAATTCAAATCCGAATACATGATATGTTTTTTTAGAAAAAATAGTGTTAAAGGAGTAAAATACAACTTTTTTTCAAAAAAATACAGAAAATATCCTTATAACGGACACTTCCGATACCCGTATCAGATACGATATCGGGATTAATCGCACAAGACACGTATTACTTTATATACATTTTCTTTCCATTGACAATCACAGTACCGGCGTCCTTGAGGATACGACACATGCCGTCAACAGAGCTGAAAGTACCAAGATAACGCCCGTCAATGGAATACGCTCTCAAATATTCAGGCCTGACGTCGTAAGGTATGTCATAAACGGAATTATCATCATTCCTGGCATTTTCTATGTCTGCCCAAACTTTTTCCCAATCAATGTCATAACCCGTATTGACGATTAATGACTTTATGGAATAGCTCCAGTAAATACTGTTTTCAGTCTGCCAGGTCAAGGAATTGGGATGAGAATCTCCAAACGTGAAATTCTGGCCTATATTATCCCTTTTGCCTTTCAGAAGCCAGGTAACGTTTTCATAACCGGATACCGCTTTTTTACGCAAATCTGTTTCAAAGGGAACAGGATCGTTCCAAGTAACGTCAACTGCATACCAGTAATCGTTTTCCATCTGCACCTCATTCCACATGTGAAGCTCGGTCGATGAAATATTGTTTTGCCGTGCATAGCCGGTCACGACAATGCATGGAATCCCAACCCTGTCACAAAGAGTCTTGAATGCACGCGCGTAGCCCTCACAGACAGGGCCATTGTCACCGGATCTTCCGCTGATGGCGGAATAGGAACTGCGAATGGTTGGGGTGGCGGTCACAGGATTGTCTGTGCAATAGCCGTTATGTTTTGTAAGCCAATCATTAAAATAGACAATCTGCGCACAACGGTCTGTAGATGGACAACGAGCCAGGATACTATCTATTGAGTCATTGAATGCAGTAACACTCTCATACCTGAAATCCTGCATACCTATAACGGCTTCTTCAAGAAACTCGCCAAACCTGTTGTCGGACGAATCGTCAGCAAGTTGAAGCAACATTTTTATTTCTATGGCTATAAGTCCGTTGCCTGTCTTCTGATCCGCATATATGATTTTTGAACCGCTGGGATCAAAGAAAAGCGGGAAACTGGTATTGATCCAGAATGCCTCGGGATAGTCATAATGAAGGGACATGATAAGGTAATCAACAAACATGTTTGCCTCAGACACGTCATACGACTGGTTAATGACATAGTCTGTAACGACATTGTTTGCAACAGCCTTAATCTGCCTTTCCGTAGATCCTGCCCTGAAAGTGAATGAAACGGTATCATAAAAAGTGGTAACCTTCAGGCTATAACTCTCCACACCATTGCTCATCTTGGCTTTTTCTCCAAGCAAAGGATTTGAAAGACAGTTCTGACCGCCATCGAGGACCTCCCTGACCATTTCTCCGTAAGTCTTATGAAATTCAACCATATAATCAGGAATGTATTCAATACGGTCTATCCATCTGTATCCGCTGTCCGGTCTTTCGACAGGAACGGAGCTCAAGCCTGACGTAATGTCTTCATACGCAAAACCTGTACCGCTCTGTGCAGGAACTTGCAGAAAAACGAACAAAAGAATCACAAACAAAGTAACAGTCCTTCTCATAATCAAAGTTTTTATACAGTTTGGAGAAAAACAAAAAAACACTTACATCACTCTGCAAAGTTAACACTTATTTTTCACCCGAAGCAATCAGCACTGCTTTTTTGCCTCCGCGTCACGGTCACGGATTTCAACACGACGTATCTTGCCGCTGATGGTCTTGGGCAGTTCATCGACGAACTCCACTACGCGAGGATATTTGTAAGGTGCGGAAACCTTCTTCACGTGATTCTGGATTTCCTTGATCAATGCCTCCTTATCAGGACAGTCACGGTACTCCTTTGAAAGGATGATGGTAGCCTTGACTACCTGGCCACGGACTTCATCGGGCACACCTGTCACTGCGCACTCCACGACAGCGGGATGTGTCATCAGTGCACTCTCAACCTCGAACGGGCCTATGCGGTAACCGGAACTCTTTATCACATCATCGGTACGGCCCACGAACCAGTAATAGCCGTCACTGTCGCGCCAAGCCACATCACCGGTATGGTATATCCCGTTGTTGTGAACGGTCTTGGTAAGTTCGGGATTATGATAATACTCCTCAAACAGGCCTAACGGCACACGTTTGTCGGTATGAAGTATTATCTCGCCGCTCTCACCGTCCTCGGCCGAACGTCCGTCGTTAGTGAGCAGGTCCATGTCGTATGCAGGATTGGGCACGCCCAGCGAACCCGGCTTGGGTTTCATCCACGGGAATGTCCCGATTGTCATGGCGGTTTCCGTCTGACCGAAACCCTCGTGTATGTCAAGGCCAGTGTGCTCTTTCCAGAATTCGAACACACTCGGGTTAAGCGGCTCACCTGCAGTAGTGCAATATTTCAGGGCGCTTAAATCATACTGGCTCAAATTCTCACGTATAAGATAACGGTATATCGTGGGAGGTGCGCAGAAAGAAGTGACTCTATATTTTGCCATCGCAGCCAATATGTTGGCCGGAGTGAACTTTTCATGGTCATATACGAACACCGCCGCGCCGGAGAGCCATTGTCCGTAGAGTTTACCCCATACGGCCTTTCCCCATCCTGTATCAGCCACGGTAAGGTGCAGGCTCTCCTCATTCACGTTATGCCAGTACTTGGCGGTGACAATGTGTCCCAAAGGATAAAGGAAGTTATGGGCAACCATCTTGGGGTTACCGCTTGAACCCGACGTAAAATACAGGAGCGAAATGTCATGATTGTCATTCACATACTCAGGCCTGCGGAACTCAGGTGCATTATTCATGCCCTCGTCCATGCTATGCCAACCGCCCTCACAATAGGAGCCTGTAGCCACAAGAACCTTTACTGAAGGAGCATCCTTGAGGCAGTCATTTACATGCTGTATCATGACAGGCTCATCGGCCGATACAATCATCTTGATATGTGCCGAGTTGGCCCTATATACAAGATCCTTGGGGGTAAGCAGATGAGTGGCGGGAATAGCCACAGCACCCAACTTGTGCAATGCTACTATTGAAAACCAGAATTCAGCACGTCGTTTCAGCATCATCATCACGCAGTCACCGCGCCCTATGCCCAAAGACTGGAAAAATGCAGCTACCTGGTCAGACTTTTGCTTTATGTCGGCAAAAGTGTAACGATATTCTTCACCTTCATCGTTGGTCCATAGCAAAGCCAGTTTGTCAGGATTGGTACGAGCCCACTCATCCACGACATCGTAACCGAAGTTGAAGTTATCGGGAACTATTATCTTAAAGTTCTTCTGAAAATCCTCAAGAGAGTCAAACTCTACTTTTTGTAAATATTTTTCTAACATTGTAAGGTTTAGAATATGATGGCAAGGAACCTGGCAGGCTCACCATTGAGAGCTTTCATTCCATGCGGTTGTGTTGAATCAAAGTATATACTGTCACCAGGCTCAAGCACCAGTTCCTTGCCTCCTATGCTCAGCAGCAGGGAACCTTTGAGCACAAGATTGAATTCCTGACCCTCATGTGAGTTCAGATGCATCTGGCTCTCCATCTTGGGATCCACAGTTACAATGAACGGCGAAGCCTTGGCATGCTTGAAACCCATGGCCAGAGCCTGATATTTGTAAGCTTTCTGCCTTTCTATGACAGGTCCCTTTCCTTTGCGGACCAGCCAATAGCTGCTCATGGTAGGCGCATCACCTGCAAACAGCTCCAACGGCTCAACGCCAAGCACGTTTGCGGCGTTGCACAGGAAATTCATCGGAATATCCGATTCACCCGACTCATATCTTTTCAACTCTTCGGGAGTTATTCCGCACTTCTGCGCAACCTCCTCAACGGTCATCTCAAGGTCCTCGCGGAGTCCGCGCAGACGCATGGCCATCTGTTTGATTTGTTCGTTTATTTCCATATCACACCACCTCTATTCCCTGTTCCTCGCATAGCTTAAGGCTAAGCTCGCGCAGTTTGAATTTCTGTATCTTGCCGCTACCCGTAAGAGGATATTCCTTTACAAAGAACACATATTTGGGTATCTTGTAGCGGGCTATCTTGCCGCGGCACCAGTCACGCACCTCCTCCTCAGTAAGGCTTGCGCCCTCATCCAGGATGATGAATGCACCCACCTCCTCGCCGTATTTCTTTGAGGGCACGCCTGCAACCTGTACGTCACGTACGCCGGGCAGGTGATAGAGGAACTCCTCTATCTCTCGCGGATATATGTTTTCACCGCCGCGTATTATCATATCCTTGATACGTCCTGTTATACGATAATTTCCGTTCTCATCCATCACACCCAGGTCACCGGAGTGCAGATAACCGTTCTCGTCAATCACCTCGGCGGTTGCCTGAGGATTCTTATAGTAACCCTTCATCACGTTGAATCCCTTACAGCACATCTCACCCTGAACACCTACCGGAACCTCCTTATTGGTTTCAGGATCAAGAACCTTGACATCAACGAATTCATAGTCACGGCCCACAGTGGTATAACGAACCTCATCGGGATCGTCTATGCGGGTCTGACTCATGCCGGGTGATGATTCAGTAAGTCCATACACGCTGGTTACATGCAGATACATCTTCTCCTCCACCTTGCGCATCAGCTCAATGGGGCAGAGAGATCCTGCCATGATACCTGTACGCAGGCAAGAGAGGTCAAACATATTGAACATTGGATGGTTCAACTCAGCGATAAACATGGTGGGCACGCCGTAAAGCGCCGTACAACGTTCCTTATGGACCGATGCCAGAGTCACCAACGGGTCAAAACGCTCCACAACAACCTCGGTACAGCCGTGGGTAAGGCAGTTCATGGTTGCCAGAACCACGCCGAAGCAGTGGAACAGAGGCACGCACACACAGAGTTTGTCATCCTGCGTGAACTTCATGTGCTCACCTGTAAGGAATCCGTCATTGGCTATGTTGTAATGGGTAAGCATGACGCCCTTGGGGAATCCTGTGGTACCCGAAGTATATTGCATGTTCACCACATCGTGGCAGTTCACTGACTTGCGCAGACGCAGAAACTCTTCATCATCGGTATTCTCTCCAAGCAGAAGGATTTCGGCGGTATTGTACATGCCGCGATACTTCTCCTGGCCTATATATACCACATTCTTAAGCTTGGGGAACCGTTTACTCTCCAGATGTCCGCGCTGACACTCGCGCAGTTCCGGCAGCATAGCGTAAGCCATATCCACGTAATTGCTCTCCCATGTGCCGTCGGTAAGGCACAGGGTGTGCATGTCGGAATCCTTGCACAGGTACTCCAACTCGTTCTGCTTATAGTTGGTGTTAACTGTTATGCACACGGCACCTATCTTGGCGCATGCATACAGGAATGTAAGCCAATCCGGCACATTCTGGGCCCAGAGACCCACATGCGTGCCTTTGGTCACACCTATGGCAATCAGTCCACGCGCCATGTCATCGACCCTTTCGTTGAACTGTTTCCAGGTAAAACGAAGGTCACGGTCCGAATAGACTATATATTCGCGGTCAGGAGATACCTGAGCCCAATGCTCAAGCCAGTCTCCCAGTGTTCTTTCCGATAACTGATACATTAGATTGGAGTATAAACCACAGCGAGAATGCGGGCCTTCTGGCCTTTGTAACCGTGTACGTGGTGTTTGACTATTGAATCGTAGTATATGCTGTCACCTTTCTCAAGAACGTAAGTGTTCTTGCCGTAGTTGATCTCAACCTGGCCGTCCAGTACATAGATGAACTCTTCGCCCTCATGGGTTGAGAGATCGTACTTAGGATCCTGCTCGGGAAGTATATCAATAACGAACGGCTCCAGATGACGGTTATCCTTGCCCTCCGAGAGGGAATGATAGATCATGTTCTCATGTCCTGCAGCTGCATGGTTTGAGAATCGCACGCTTTCACGCTCATCCTGAGCACGGCTTACCACCGCACCTACGCTCTGCTGGTCATCCAGGAAAGTACCCAGACGGACACCCAGTACACGTGCAATCTTGATAAGAGGTGCCAGGCCCGGCAGCGGGCCGTCATCCTCAATTGCCTTGACTTGTTCCACCGAGAGCTGGGCACGTTCGGCCAGCACTTCAATCTCCATCTGTTTTGACTCCCTTAGGGAGCGGATTTTCTTTCCGACTGGTACTTTAGTATTCATGCTTTTTGTATTAAAATACGAAATATCCCGTTTTGTCCGGCAAAAATACAAAAAAGGCCAATAAATATGTAGGAAAGAGCATAATACTTGTTGAAAACAACAATATTTTTTTCATTTTTAAACAATGTGGTATCAACCATTTTCACTATCTTTGTATGTTTAAAAATGCATAGAATGACAGACGAATTCAACAACGGACAGGCCAACTACTCCGCGCAGAATATCCAGGTTCTGGAAGGTTTGGAAGCAGTGCGCAAGCGCCCTGCAATGTACATTGGTGACATCAGCGAGAAGGGCCTGCATCACTTGGTATATGAGGTGGTCGACAACTCCATTGACGAATCAATGGCAGGATACTGCACCCACATTGAGGTTGCCATCAACAAGGACGGCTCCATTACCGTTCAGGACAACGGTCGTGGTATTCCGGTTGACATGCACCCAAAAGAGCACAAGTCCGCACTGGAAGTTGTAATGACCGTACTCCATGCCGGCGGCAAGTTCGACAAGGGTTCATATAAGGTATCCGGCGGTCTTCACGGCGTAGGTGTATCGTGCGTAAACGCCCTCTCCACCAAGATGATTACAGAGGTGTTCCGTGACGGCAAGGTATATCGTCAGGAATATGCATGCGGCAAACCGGTAACCGGTGTTGAATGCGTAGGCACAACCGATATCAACGGTACCAGGCAAACCTTCTGGCCTGACGCCACTATATTCACTACAACAGAGTATAAATATGATATCCTGGCTGCCCGCCTGCATGAGCTTGCGTTCCTGAATGCAGGACTAAGGATTACCCTCACAGACTACCGTGTAATGGAGGAGGGTGAGCCTAAAAAAGACACCTTCTTCTCAAACGAGGGCCTCAAGGAATTCGTGGCCTATATTGACGAAAACCGCGTCCACCTCATTCAGGAGCCCATCTATCTGAACACGGAGAAACAGGGAGTACCCATTGAAGTTGCCATCCTTTACAACACGGAATACAAGGAGACCATCCGCTCGTTCGTAAACAACATCAACACCATAGAGGGCGGTACCCACCTGGTGGGTTTCCGCACCGCACTCACCCGTACGCTCAAGAAGTATGCCGATGACAACAAGTTCCTTGAAAAGGCAAAGGTTGAGATTGAAGGTGAAGATTTCCGTGAAGGTCTTACAGCCGTAATATCAGTTAAGGTAGCCGAGCCTCAGTTTGAGGGCCAGACCAAGACCAAACTGGGTAACTCAGAGGTTGCCGGTGCAGTACAGCAGGCTGTAGGCGAGGCTCTCACATTCTACCTTGAGGAGCATCCCAAAGAGGCTAAGCTTATTGTTGACAAGGTCATCCTGGCAGCCCAGGCACGTGTGGCAGCCCGTAAAGCTCGCGAGAGCGTGCAGCGCAAGAGCCCGCTCTCAGGCAGCGGACTTCCCGGCAAGCTGGCAGACTGCTCTGACAAGGATCCCGCCAACTGCGAGCTCTTTATCGTCGAGGGTGACTCTGCAGGCGGCAGCGCCAAACAGGGCCGTGACCGTCACACACAGGCCATTCTGCCCATCCGCGGTAAGATATTCAACGTAGAGCGCGTAATGTGGCACAAGGCCTTTGACCATGAGGAGGTAAACAACATCATCCAGGCCCTGGGCGTACGTTTCGGCCTCAACCCGGAAGATTCCAAGGCAGCCAACTATGATAAGCTGCGTTACTACAAGGTTATCATAATGACCGATGCCGATGTCGACGGCTCGCACATCGACACCCTTATAATGACCTTGTTCTTCCGCTATATGCCGGAACTGATTGAGAACGGTCACCTGTACATAGCCACCCCGCCCCTTTACCTCTGCACAAAGGGTAAAATAAAAGAGTTCTGCTACGATGACGTTCAGCGCCAGCGCTTTATTGACCAGTACGGCGGAGGACTTGAGCAGAACATCATAACTCAGCGTTACAAAGGTCTGGGTGAGATGAACCCGGAGCAACTCTGGGAAACCACCATGAACCCCGAGAACCGCCTGCTCAAGCAAGTCCACATCCAGGATGCCGCCGAAGCCGACCGCATCTTCTCTATGCTCATGGGTGAGGATGTGGGCACACGCAGGGAATTCATCGAAAGAAATGCCACCTACGCTAATATTGATGCGTAAGTAGGCCATCCGGCGGATTGCTCGCTGCTTTGCAGCTCGGTATTTTTTGACTTTTATGGCCCTAAAGGGCCTAAAAAGTCGCTACCTGGAAACATATCTGCGTATTAGATACAACCTTATTTTAGTTTGGGGCGGCGACGCCCCAAACCCGTTTCATTTCACTACGTTCCATTCCACTCTGCCGGCCTCCGGCCGGGTAAAACCAAAATGTTTACGCTTTGCTAAAACCTTTTGGTTTTACTGGGTGCAGCTGGAAACCTTCCTACAGATTAGAACCACGCTCAAGGAAATCTATCTGCAGATTAGAATCACGCACGTAGACACGCAGGTGCGATGGTATTGAAAAAGGAAACAAAAAAGGTTGGAAAAAATCCAACCTGTAACCGATTCAAACCGACAAAGAGGTTTAGATCAAGCGAGCTTAGCGATGTGAGCGCAGAGCTTTGACTTGAGGTTAGCGGCCTTGTTCTTGTGGATGAGCTTGGTCTTAGCAAGCTTGTCCAGCATCTTCTGAACCTTAGGATAGGTTGCAGCAGCCTCCTCCTTGTTGGTCATGGCGCGAAGCTGACGAACTGCATTACGCATGGTCTTTGCATAATAACGGTTGTGAAGTCTTCTCTTCTCGCTCTTTCTGATAGCCTTCAAGGCTGATTTGTGGTTTGCCATTATAACAACTTTTTATTTTGAATTTTACTATTTTGTAGCGCGTATGAGAGTCGAACTCATCTTGCAAGAATGAAAATCTTGAGTACTAGCCGATATACGAACGCGCCATCCTTTCCGGTAAGCCTATAGAGGCCACCCTATAAAGCGGATGCAAAAGTAGTTACATTTTTCCAAACCGCAAACAATCTCCACAAAATTTTGCCTAATTTTGTTCTCAGATTAACTGCAGTAGGCAATTTGAAAAATGTGGCAACAGGAGCAAGGTATTCTGATAGGAGCTGTGCGGCATAATGACCGGACATGCGTCGCACGGATATTCACACGGACACATGGTATGGTTCCGTTCGTGTGGTTCCTGTCAAAAAGCGGAAAGAACGCAGCCCGCAACACTCTGCTGCAGCCTCTCACCCATCTGGATTTCCAGGCTGAATATATACCTACGGACAATCTTCATCATCTCAAGGAGACAAAGAATGCCTTGCCATACAGGGACATACCGTTCAATCCCCGCAAAAGTGCCATAGCATTGTTCCTTTCGGAATTCCTGACTCATGCCCTGATTGACGAACAGAACAATCCCGGGCTGTACCGTTTCCTTAGCGAATCACTCCAATGGTTTGACAGTGCAAAGGAAGGCACTTACGCAAACTATCACATGGCGTTCATGATAGGAACGGCACGTCACATAGGAATCTGCCCCAATGTGGATGAATATACTCCCGGATGCGTGCTTGACATGCGTGACGGATGTTTCAGCCCCCTGTTACCCAAACACCCGGAATTTATTCCTGCAGAACTATCCTATAAGTTGTACATGATTATGTGCAAAAGCTATGACCAGATGAACGACGCGCCCCTGACCGGTCAGGAACGCGTCATGATGCTAAATGCACTCAACAACTATTTTCGCCTGCACATACCCATGTTTCCGGTACTCAAATCGATTGAGATACTGGAAACAGTCTTCAGTTAACTGGCACGCAATGCTTTTATCTCGTTAAGTCCGGTCAGATTGCGCAGATAGGAAGGCGATGACTCAATCGCATCTATCAGCGTGTCATTGTCCAGATCCGCATCGGAGAACTCATAAAGATAGAGCTGTTTCTTGTCAACGCGGTCTCCGTAAATCCTCTCTATCTCGGTATCAATCTCCTCTTCCGACTCCTCTTCCATCATAGGAATGCTCTCCATCCCGAATCCGGTGGCAAGAACGGTAATCTTGACCTCATCAGTAAGGCTGTCGTCATTGGCAAGGCCCCAGATAACCTCAATATTCTTGTCCTCGAACTTATCCATGAAGTGACGCACCTCATTCATCTCGTCAAGCATCAGCTGATGCTCAGCCTGATTACTCTGGTAGATGTTGAACAGAATCTTCTTGGACTTGTGAATGTCATTGTTATATAGAAGCGGAGATTTCATGGCTGCATCAAATGCCTGGTTCACGCGGTTCTCTCCACTGGCCACACCGGTACTCATTATGGCTACGCCTCCGTTACTGAGAATCTTCTTCACGTCACGGAAGTCAAGGTTTATGATACCTCTGATGGTAATGAGTTCGGCTATGCTCTTGGTTGCGGTAGTCAATGTCTCGTCGGCATGCTTGAAACCTGTAGCCACACTCTTGTCAGGATATATTTCAAGCAGTTTCTCGTTGCTTATGACCAACAAGGCATCCACATACTGTGACATGGCTTTCACACCCTTGAGCGCCTGCTTTATCTTGGGTCTCATCTCAAACTTGAACGGGATGGTGACAATACCCACTGTAAGCATTCCGCACTCCTTGGCACATCGTGCAATGACGGGAGCGGCACCGGTACCTGTACCGCCACCCATTCCGGCGGTTATGAATACCATCTGGGTGTCATCCTTGAACTGTGCCTTTATATCCTCTATGCTCTCCTCCGCGGCCTTGCGCGCCACTTCAGGGTCATTGCCGGCACCAAGTCCGTTGGTAGTCTGGCGACCCAGCTGGAGCTTAATAGGTATATCAGAATCCGCCAGTGCCTGCTGGTCAGTATTGGCAATCACAAATACAACGTCATGTATGCCCTCGCGATACATGTTCTTGACGGCATTGCCGCCACCGCCTCCCACGCCTATCACCTTTATTATCTTACGTGCCTCGGTAGGAAAATCAAACGGCAGTATTTCCTTCTCCTCAAAATCTTTAATATCCTGGTTCATAATCATTCACTTTTAAAGGTTATTGCGCGGAATCCTGTGTTTCCTGTTTCTCCTGTTCTTCCTGTGCCTTACGCTCCTTCTCCTCCTTCTCGCCGTCAAAGAAATCCTCGCCGGCATTCATCAGACTTTCATAGAAACGCTGGAACATGTTCTTTTTCTTCTTGCCGCCGATATACCCTGATCCTTCTTTTTCTTTCTGCTCTTTCTCCTTCTCCTGTTCGGCAGCCGCTATCATGGCCTGCTTCCGCTCTTCCTCTTCCTTGCGGTCCTTTTCCTCCTGAGCGCTCTCGCCTTCTTCAGTAAACAGGCTCTGCTGAACCACCTTGTCCTGATCCTCAGGAGTCAACTTGTCTATCTCATCCATCGGCTTGAGATCGCAGCAGTTTTCATCGCCCTTGGCCATTACAGACAACAGTGCCAGCTGTGAACCGTCACCGCGTTTCCAGCTCTGTTCATTCCATATTACGCCGCAGGCCGGCTCAATGGCCAAACGGGGTTTGCGCATGGAAGGCATGAGCTTGGCAAACACCTGGTCCAGCTGACGCAACTGGGAGCCGCCACCCGTAAGCACTATACCAGCATAGAGCACTTCGCTGTAGCCCGATGCCTTTATCTGTGCACATACATTGCGTATAATCTCCTCATTACGTGCTTCAATTATGTCACCTATCTCCTTGAGAATTACCTTACGGTCATTAAGCGTTATTGTCTCATCAGCATCCTGACTGCCTATCAGGTTACATAGTCCGTAGGTGCACTTGAGCTGCTCCGCCTGCTCTATCTCTATCTTAAGAACGGATGACAGGTCGCGTGTTATAAGAGAACTACCCAGCGGTATGACACGCAAGAAACGCATCAGGCCATTCTTATAAACTGATACCGTAGTGGTATCGGCACCATAATCTACCAGTGCGCATCCCTGCTGGCGGTCATCATCGGTTAGCACGGCGTCGGCCTGGACCATCGGAGCCACGTATCCGTCCAGAATCTGGACCTGAGCCGTACGGAAGCATTGTCCAATATAGTCTGCAACCTGTTTCTTAAGCAGTATGTTCAGGTAATTGCCTTCAAGTGAACGGCAGGCCACACCCATGGGATCGGTCTCTGTACCGCGCTTGTTGTCAACGACATATTCCTGAGACTCCTGGAACAGGTTGACATATCCGTCATACTCTATCTCGCTGCACTGCTGGAACATGTCGTCTATAACCTCCTGACTTACCACAGTCTCTTCATCAAACTTATGCTCAACCCTGCTTATCACAGACCTGAGTCCTTTTGCGTTATATCCCACATAAACCTTCTCTATCCGTGTGGAAAGAATGGTGTCCAGTCTGCCAACCACCTCGGCAATGGCGTTGGCTGTCTTGTCCAGATTATAAACAGCTCCATGCCTTATGCATGAAGACGAGGGAGTCCAGGCGTATGCCAGGACCTTGAGTGAACCGTCGGCCTTGATCTGGCCGGCCACACCTGAGATCTTGGATGAACCAAGCTCAATAGCAACAATCACTTTGTCGTTTTCCATTTATCCCTTTATCGTTTTTTACAAACAACCTGATTATCGTACGCCACGCTAATGGTACGATATTTGTTCCAACCCACGTTGTCCAGACCTTTCTCATAGAAATTCATAAGACGGTCCAGCTTGTTCTCCACATCATCGGCAGTGCCAAGTACAAGCAGATGGTCTCCTACCCTTGGTACAAGCTGTATCTGTCCTTCTTTAGTCACGTCTATCTGCTCCACCTGGGCTTTCCAGAATTCAGATTCATCTATGGCACGAACCACTTTCAGAAGGTCTTCCGATGCAAAACGCCTGTCTATGTATCCGGTAGCAACAGGCAGTTGCACCGCGAGTGAATGCTGTGTCAGTATCTCGCCACGACTGTCCACATAGAAATCCTGCCCGTAGCTGTTGAGTACCCTGACCATAGGTATCTTGCTTGACAGGTTTATCCTGACCTTGTCACCACCGGTCTTGTAACATTGCGCCGATCCCACAAGCGGATGCTGGGCAAGAGCGGACTCAATGGAGATGACATCAACCCTGTCAAGAGGCTTACCTACAGGATCCAGCATTTTTTCCTTAAGCAAATCCAGGATCATCTCCTCATCTATCATGTCAGAATGCAGGCTGTCCGTTATATGCAGGTCCACCCCCTTGCATATACGGATATCCTCATGCCTGTCGGTCATACCCATCAGGGAGAATGCCAGATATCCGGCTATGAGAACAACTGATAATATGGAAAGAATCTTCTTGAACACCTGTCTTACTTTAATATCTCTGTTATAGAATCAACATAATCTTCCAGATCGCCTGCACCCAGTGTTACCAGAACCTGTACATCATCCTTGATGGACCTGACCGTATCAAGCACCTGGCTGCGTGATATTATACCCTTGCACACGCCAGGTTTCATATTGTCAGCCAGCAGACTGCTTGTCACGCCTGGGATAGGCTGTTCACGTGCGGGATAAATCTCCAGCAGCCAAACCTCATCAAACAACGAGAGACTGTCGGCAAACTCATTGTAGAAATCCCTTGTGCGGGTATAGAGATGTGGCTGGAATATGCAGGTTATCTTACGGTCCGCATAGAGCTTGCGCAATGAGAGGGCACACTGACGTATCTCTTCCGGATGGTGGGCGTAATCGCTCAAATATACCTTTTCATCATTCTTTACATGAAAGTCAAAACGGCGGTCGCATCCGCGGAAACTGGCCATGCGGTCACGTATCACCTCATCCTGTGCTCCGCTCAGTTGAGCCATTGCCATAGCCGCCACCGCATTCTCCACATTTATCGGAATGGGTACGCCCAGTTCCACATCGGCAATACTTCCCAATGGTGACACATAGTCAAACTTAAGTTCACCGTTACCTATCCTGATATTGGTTGCATGGAAATAACCCTCATCCAGGCCGTAAGTGTACAGGTTCACGCCTTTCTGCAGCTGTGGCATGATCTTGTCGGCCAGCCCTACGTGCAGTATCAGGTCTCCGCCCGGCTTAATTAGCGACGTATATTTGCGGAAACTCTCCACATAAGCATCGTACGTGCCGTATATGTCAAGATGGTCGGCATCGACGGCAGTTATCACTGAACGCAACGGAGTAAGATGATGGAACGAGCGGTCAAACTCATCAGCCTCAATAACCACACGCCGGCTATCCCTGCTTATCATGAGATTACTTCCGATGTTCTTCAGTATTCCGCCCAGGAATGCGTTACAGCCCTCCTCGGTTCCGTCAAGTATATACGCAATCATAGACGATGTGGTGGTCTTGCCATGTGTACCGGCCACACACAGGCCATCCAGAGAGCGGGTCAGTGTACCCAGCACCTGCGCACGTTTCTGCACGTCAAAACAGTGGATGTTGAACCACCGCAAAATACGGTTGTCGGCAGGAATGGCCGGGGTATATACCACAAGCGTCGAATCAGGATCCCTGAAGCATTCATCAATCTTGTCAACATCATCCTCAAAACCTATCACTGCACCCTCTTTTATCAATGCCGATGTAAGTTCTGTAGATGTCCTGTCATAACCGCCCACCTTGCATCCGCGTGCAAGGAAATAGCGCACCAGGGCACTCATCCCTATGCCTCCTGCGCCAACGAAATAGACTGACGTTATATCATCAAGCTTAAGTGCCGTGCCTCCGTATCCTGCCAGTTTGAGAACCTCATGCGCAATAATCTCGGCCGAATCATGATATGCCAGCTTAAGAATGTTTCCTTGCAGCTGCTCCAGACGAGCCGTATCCTTTACCAGGTCCACTGCGGCAGGTATAAGCTCCCTGCGTGCATCCACATCACGGATATGGACTGCCGCGTCCTTGTCGGCCAGCGCCAAGGCATTCTTTGTCTGATGGTCCTCGGCCACATTGGGTGACGGAACCAGGATCACAGGCTTGCCAAGCAGACACAGCTCCGAGATTGTGCCCGCACCGGCACGTGAAATCACAAGGTCGGCGGCAGCGTATGCCAGATCCATATCCTGAACAAACTCCGTAGGGAACAGGTTCTCTACCGGTTGCTGCCCGGCCAGACGCTGTTTCATCTCCTCAAAGTAGAACTTTCCTGTCTGCCATACAAACTGGACATCATCCGACATACGCATCAGGTCCAGGTTTGCCATCACGCTTTCATTCAGTGTGCGTGCGCCCAGACTGCCGCCTACAATGAGTACAATGCGTTTGGAAGGATCAAGCCCCATCTTCTTTGCAGCCTCCTTACGGGTTATGCCACCTTTAGTCAGGGTGGGGCGTACAGGGTTACCTGTCTTGATAATCTTGTCGGCGGGGAAGAAACGCTCCATCCCGTCGTATGCCACACATATCTTATCGGCTTTTTTGGCCAGAATCTTGTTGGTCACACCCGCATATGAGTTCTGCTCCTGAAGCAGCGTGGGAATACCCATCTTGCCTGCAATCCTCAATGTAGGCCCGCTGGCGTAACCGCCCACACCAACAGCTACCATAGGCTTGAACTGACGTATTATGCGACGTGCCATAATCTGGCTACGCATGATTTTGAACAACACCGCAATGTTCTTGAAGGGATTCTTACGGTCAAACCCACAGATAGGAAGTCCCTTTATCTCGAATCCCGCCTGCGGTACACGCTGCATCTCCATACGCCCCTGAGCCCCAACAAACAGTATCTCCGCATCGGGGTTAATAGCCTTTATGGCATGGGCAATTGAAATGGCGGGGAAGATATGTCCTCCTGTACCGCCTCCACTGATGATGATTCTTGGTTTTGCCTCCATATGAAAAGTCAGTTGTTTTCGTCAAATGATTCGTTGCCGTCTATCGGTGCAGGCACCTCAGTCTCCATCCCCAATACATGATCACCGTTAGCCTCCCTGTCCAATGTATTGCTGATACCCAGAAGCATGCCAATACAGCCGCTGGTCATAAGGACTGACGTACCTCCTTTGCTTATAAGCGGCAGCGGCTGACCGGTCACTGGGAACAGCCCCACCGCCACCGACATGTTTATGAATGCCTGCAACCCTAATAGCATACCCAATCCCATCGCCAGATAGGCCGGATATTTCTCCTTGCACCTGGTGGCTATACGTCCCACCCTGAACAGCAAGACTATATATACCAACATCACAAATATGCCGCCCACCATGCCAAGTTCCTCTATTATGATAGCGTATATGAAGTCACAACTGGCCTCCTGCAGATAGTCGCGTTCATCGGAGTTGCCGGGTCCCTTACCCAGTATGTTGCTTGTGGCTATCGCAATATTGGCATGTGTCTCCTGAGGTTTCTCAGGTGCCACGGTCCTGGCATAATCATATGCGGTGGGATCACCTTCGCTGCCCGGCTGGAAGAAATCCTGCAATCTGGCCTGCCATGTGGTGGCACGTGACGGTATTATCCTGGAATCGCGTATGGTCTGAGCCGGAACAAACAGGAGTATTACCACGGCCACCACTCCTACCGCTACCACCACTCCGGTCAAGGCCAGCATTCGTCTCCATGCTATGCCGCCCAATATCATCATAACGAATATCACCCCGGCCAGCAACACTGCAGTTGAAAGGTTCTCACCCACAATAAGCAGACACACCAGTCCGGTCAGAGCCATTATCTTCCAGAAAGTGTTGGACTGGCTCAGCGGATCGTCCTGTTTCAGTTTGGAGAGCCAGTAAGCTACCGACATGATCACGCCTATCTTGCCCAGTTCCGACGGCTGCAACTGGAAAAAGCCCATGTTAATCCAGCGTTCAGCCCCCGAAGAGCTTGCACTTTGTACTGAAAGGTAAGCCAACAATATGACAGACAGCGGAACCAGCAATACCGGGAACAGCTTATACCACTTATAATGGAGCAGGTGCACCAGGTACATACCCACCAAACCTATGCCAAGATGCACGGAATGAGATATGATAGGTGTCAGGAAACTCTCCTTGCCGAAAGTGAGACGACTGCTCGCACTGAACACCTCTACCAATGATATGGCGCACAGAACGAACACCATTGCCCATATGGTTCGGTCTCCGTTAAGCAGTTGCCTGCGTTTGGGTTTGTCCTCGGTACTCTCCATAATCCTCTATTATAAAGCTCTTACGCAAGCCTTGAACTGGTCGCCACGGTCCTCGTAGCTTTTGAACAGGTCAAAACTGGCGCAACATGGACTCAGCAAGACTATCTCACCTTTATGAGCCATCCTGTAAGCGGCATCCACGGCATCCTTCATAGACTGGACGTCGGCCACCGGAAGACCGAACCCGTCAAAGAAGCCATGCAGTTTCTCATTATGCAGGCCCATATATACCAGACCGCAGCATTTCTCGCGTACCAAGTCGGCTATCTCGTTGTAGTCATTACCCTTATCCTTGCCGCCAAGTATCAGGACGCACTTTACAGGCATGCTCTGCAAAGCATACCAGCAACTGTTCACGTTAGTAGCCTTGGAGTCGTTTATAAAGTCTATCCCGTTCACTCTGGTCACGCGTTCCAGACGATGCTCCACCCCCTGGAATGTCTGCAGCGCCTTACGGATGGTATCAGACTTGATACCGGCTATATTGGCCGATATACCGGCAGCCATTGAGTTGTACAGGTTATGCTTACCAGTAAGTGCCAGAGACTCCTGTTCCATATTGAAGGCATACGGTTTATTGAAGTATAGTGTACCGTCCTCAACGTATGCCGCCAGATCTTCCCTCTTGGCTTCGGCAAAAGGATATAGAGTAGCCTTGAGTCCGTACCTCTTGAGTTCGCGGGTTATGATGGGATCATCGCTCCAATAGACAAACGCATCATCCTTGGTCTGGTTGCGGATAACCCTCATCTTGGCATCCACATAGTTCTGCATCTCATGGTCATAACGGTCCAGATGATCCGGGGTTATGTTCATGAGTATGGCAATATCGGCCTTGAAGTCATACATGTTGTCCAACTGAAAACTGCTCAGTTCTATCACATAGTAGTCAAAGCTTTTCTCGGCCACCTGCCAGGCCAGACTGCTGCCTATATTGCCGGCCAGACCCACGTTCATGCCTGCCATCCTGAATATATGGTATATGAGAGACGTGGTGGTTGTCTTGCCGTTGGATCCTGTAATGCAAATCATCTTGGCATTGGTATAACGGCCTGCAAACTCTATCTCCGATATTATGGGAGTGCCCTGTGCCATGAGTTTCTGTATGATGGGAGCCTCCTTGGGAATGCCCGGACTCTTTATTACCTCGTCAGCAGCCAGGATACGTTCCTCCGTATGCTGTTTCTGTTCCCATTCTATGCCGCGTCTTTCCAGCTCTGAACGGTAATAATCCTTTATCTCCGACAGGTCAGAGACAAACACTTCAAAGCCTTTGGTCTTAGCCAGTATGGCAGCTCCCGTGCCGCTCTCGCCTGCTCCTAAAACTACGATCTTCTTTGCCATTTTTGGTTATCTTATCTTCAAGGTCAATATTGTAAGTGCCGCAAGACCTATGCTTATGATCCAGGTCCTGAGCGTTATCTTGGTCTCAAACTGAAGCTTGTTGTCATTTCCCTGGAACTTTACCGTGCTCCCGGGATCTGTTTTAAGAACCTGCTCCATGCTTGTTCGGTAATGGTCATGTATAGGCGTACGCTTCCATATACGCTGGTGAACCCCTTTGCGCTTGCCCAACTTATAGTAGAAACGCTGGCAGATCACAGAGAGGCTCTCCACCAGGAATACGCCGCAGAGCATAGGCAAGAGCAGTTCCTTGTGTATGCACAGCGCGCACACGGCAATAATGCCGCCTATGGTAAGGCTGCCTGTATCGCCCATGAAAATCTGTGCCGGATATGAGTTGAACCACAGGAAACCTATAAGCGATCCCACGAACGCGCACAGATAGACCACCACCTCCTGACTGCCGGGAATATACATAAGGTCAAAATGGCTGGCAGTGACCACGTTACTGGACACGTATGCCAGAATACCCAGAGTCAGTCCTATAATGGCCGAATTGCCTGCCGCCATGCCGTCCATGCCGTCATTGAGATTTGAACCGTTTGATACGGCTGTCACTATGAATAGCGTCAGCAATACAAAGAAAATCCAGCCTGCCTGATACTTGGTCTTCTCGCCCAACCACCCGAAAGCGTCTGCATAATTCAGGTTATGGTTCTTGAAGAAAGGTATTGTGGTACGTGTGGATTTTACATCGGGGGTTTTGACCACGATCTCAGTATTGTTCTCAATGCGGGTCTCCACCTTCTCGTTTATTACCACCTGTGGGCTGTAACGTAGCGTAAGCGCCACAATCAGGCCAAGCAGAAGCTGCCCCGACACCTTGAGCCAGCCGTTCAGGCCCTCCTTGTTCTTGCGGAACGTCTTTATGTAATCATCGGCAAAACCTATCACTCCAAGTATAATGGTGGTGATCAGCATGAGCCACATATAGACATTGCCCAAGTCACCTATAAGCAGGCATGGTACAAGTATGGCTACAATGATAATCACGCCTCCCATGGTGGGCACGCCTTTCTTGGTCACGCCGAACGGATCAAGTTTGGCGTCGCGCTGCGTTTCCGATATGTTCCTGCGCTTGAGCATATCAATGAAATGGCTTCCGAACCAGCACGATATCACGATCGATGCCACCAGAGCGAATATGGCCCTGAATGTGACATAACTGAACATTCCGCCGCCTGGAATGTCTATCCCCACTCTCTTGAAGTATTCAAACAGCCAGTATAGCATCTATTTCCCGTTAAAATGATTCCCTAATAACCTCATGGTCGTCAAAATGGTGCTTGACTCCCTTTATCTCCTGATAATCCTCATGACCCTTGCCAGCCACCAGGATTACATCGCCAGCCTGCGCCATCATGCAGGCGGTACGTATGGCTTCACGGCGGTCTGCAATGGATATCACCTTCTGCATATCCTCTTTGGTGAGACCGGCCAGCATATCATTGATTATATCCTGCGGTTCCTCAAAGCGCGGGTTGTCCGATGTTATTATAACCCTGTCGCTGTACTTTACGCTTTCCTGCGCCATGAGCGGACGTTTACCTTTGTCGCGGTTTCCTCCGGCTCCAACCACTGTTATTATCTGACCCTTTCCGTCCAGCACATCGACAATGGTTGTGAGCACATTGGTCAGTGCATCGGGAGTATGGGCATAATCAACTATGGCTGTGAATCCCTTTGGTGAACGGATGGCGTCAAAACGTCCGTTTACCGGAGTGAGCGTACTCATTACCGTAAGCACTTCCACGGGGTCACGGCCCAGCATCACGGCTGTGCCATATACCGCAAGCAGATTGCTGGCATTGAACTTGCCTATAAAGCGCAGGAACGCCTCACGTCCGTTTATCTCCAACAGCATGCCGTCAAACCCGGATTCCAGCAGACGCCCCTTGAAGTCACTCATGCTGCGCAGAGAGTATGTCATTACCTTGGCCTTGGTGTTCTGTGCCATCACCAGGCCGTTCCTGTCATCCAGATTCGTAACCATGAATGCATCCTTGCCAAGTCCGTCAAAGAACATCTTCTTGGCCTTGAGATAGTTCTCCACTGTCTTATGGTAATCCAGGTGGTCACGGGTAAGGTTAGTGAATATTCCTCCTGCATACTTGAGTCCGCCTATGCGTTTCTGTACTATGGCATGTGAGCTGCACTCCATGAATACGTACTTGCAACCCTCATCGGCCATACGACCTAACAGACGGTTCAAGGTAACGGCATCGGGGGTGGTATGATCGGCAGGTATAGGCTCACCGTCAATATAGTTGCACACTGTCGAGAGCAGACCGGCCTTGTATCCGAACTTACGGAACATATTATACAACAAGGTTGCAATAGTGGTCTTACCGTTTGTTCCGGTCACACCCACCAGCTTGACCTTATCGGTGGGGTTGCCAAAGAAACGTGTAGCTACCGTGCCCACAATATCCTCACAATCAGGTACCTGTATATATGTTACACCTTGAACTGTCTGCTCCGGCATCACCTCGCACAATACAGATGCAGCACCCAACTCTATGGCCTTTGATATGAACTGATGTCCATCTACCGTAGTACCGCGCATAGCCACAAACAGACATCCCTTGCCCGCCTTACGGGAATCAAGCTGGATGTCAGTCACCTCTACTCCGGTATCTCCAACCGTTTTAAGTGTCTTAAGACCTGATATAAGTTCTCCTATTGTCACCATATATTGTCACATTGATAACGTCAACTGTATCCTGTCACCCTTGCGGAAATGAGTGTTCCGTTGCAGGCTCTGACTCCTCACATGGCCCACGCCCTTGAGCTCTACGCGGAGTCCCATCTTTTCCAGAAGATAAAGGGCATCGGTAGCGCCCATGCCACGTACATCGGGAACCACCCCCTGGGCATACTCCACATGGTTCATCACATAGCGTCCGGAATCGGATCTTACCGTGCCCCACACTGTGTCGGCCACGTTCCTGTCCTCACGGCTCATCAACTCCTTCTTGCCCAACCCCTTGAGCACGGTACCTGCCTTGGCCAGGTCTCCCGGAAGAACTTTAGGTATAAACTGGTGCGTAGAGTCATACGCCTCCTTTATGTCACGCAGGTTACGGCTTGCCATAACCTTTTCCGACACTTCATGAAATACCGGCGCGGCCCATGTGGCACCGCCGGCAGCACCACCGTCCGTGCGTATGGACACTATGCAGGAATACTGCGGGTTGTCGGCCGGGAAATACCCGCAGAATGACACCATGTGCCTGCGTGGACCGTTCTTGTAACCGGCAGCACCTTGTGACAGCTGTGCCGTACCCGTTTTACCGGCCACACTGAAATACTTGGACTGCGCATTCCTGCCCGTTCCGTTCTGCACCACATTCTCAAGCAGGAACTGAACCTGCTTCAAGGTCTCATCCTTACACATATGACGGCGCACTACCTCAACCGGGAACTCCTTTATAACCTCACCGTCCCGTGTGACCGAAGTAACCAGTCTGGGAGCGACCATGCAGCCTCCGTTGGCCACACCGTTATAGAACGCCAGCGTATTTATTACCGGCAACTGGGTGTTATAGCCTATGGACATCCAAGGCAGACGCGTGGCATCCCAGTTTCCTTCACGCCTTATGACAGGAGCCGCAGTTCCCGTAAGCTGAAGGTCAAAATGTGTGTTTATGCCTGTACGGTAAATGCCGTCCACAAACGCCTTTGGGTCACTCTTGTATGCAGCATTTATAAGTTTGGATGTTCCTATGTTGCACGAATTCTTTATTATACCCGGCACATCCAGCCATCCGTACCCGTTGCCTGCATCAGTCATGACCGCACCACCTCCGAATCCGGTGTATCGGCCGTATTCGCAATAGACACTGTCAGTCAGTTTTATCCTGCCGTCATCAAGAGCCACCATCATGGAAACCGGCTTGAACGTTGAACCAGGCTCAAACAGCTCCTTCACCGCATTGTTCTGTATCTCACTGAACTGCCCTGACTCCGTCTTGGTAAGACTTGCAATAGCCTTTATATCACCGGTAGGCACCTCCATAAGCACCACTATCCCCGATGCCGCATTACGGAACTCCAGCTGCTTACGCAGCGCCACCTCGGCAATGTCCTGCATATCCACGTTTATGGTGGTGTGTACGTCACATCCGTCTATCTGAGGAATCTCGGTCACAATTCGTGACACGTTCTGCACCTTCTCTATGTGACCGCGCCCTGGTACTCCGCGCAACAATGAATCGAAAGAGAGTTCCAAACCGTTTCGGGCAGAGTCCTTGGCCTCGAACATACTACCTATCGTACGGGCAGCCAGAGTGCCGAACGGTTTCTGACGTGATATCTTGGATTCGGCGCTGAAGAACCAACCTTCATACTTGGGTTTGAGCCATACGGTCTTGGCCAATGATTTGAACTGATTGTATGATATGGGAAATGAGTTACGTGAGACACCCGGAAGCAGGAACCAGGAACGGGACTTGGACTGATAACCCTTATTGTAATGACTGATCAGTTCCTGAACGGAATATTGCGGGAAGATTTCATGCATCTGACGTGCAAACTCATCCAAATGTCCTGAATATAGCGTATCCTTGCGCATCTGGTCCCTCTTGGCCCGTTCAGGTGATTTTTCGGCAGTCTTGAAATCCAGAAAAACGCGATACTGCATCATGCTGCTTGCCAGCAACAGGCCGTCATCGCTCAATATGTTACCGCGCCTGGCCTCTATGACCTTGTTCACCGGAACCATGTTCTTGGCCACGTCATTCCAGTACTGACGCTCCGCAAACATCACAATGCCCATCTTGATTATGATGAGTGCGCCCCATAACAGCATGAGCAGGAACAGGGAGACGTATTTGCGCGACACCCTCTTCTTCTCCTGCTTGCGTGCATCATTACTGTCGGTCATATCACTCATTCAGGCAATTTGTACGGCGGTTCTGTAACAGGCTGCAGCCCAGAGCCGTTTCTGGTAGCTACACCCTCTATGTATGACGGCTTGCTCTTGGCCGATACGTCGCTCGTAGTATTCAGGGTCTGGTACTCCATATCTACAAGTTCACGCCTGAGCCTCTCGGCATAAGCCTGGTCACGTTGATAAGCATATCGGTTACCGATGTAGAAGATTATGCATGCCAGTATCTCCACCAGCAGCCAGATGTTGCGGTGGATAAAGTCGGGCACCGACTGTATCAGTCCCTTCCTCCTGACATTGTTCCTGACATTCTCCTCCATATCAGACCTTCTCTGCAATCCTAAGTTTGGCACTACGGGAACGCGGGTTGGCAGCCTGCTCGGCAGCATCGGGCTGGGCAGGTTTGCCTATAGCCTTGAACGGCACCTGACGGTTTCCGTAGAAATCTGTCTTGATAACACCCTCTATGTTTCCGCTCTTCATCAGGTTCTTGACCATACGGTCCTCGATGGAGTGATATGTTATCACCACCAGACGGCCGCCCCTGTCAAGCAACTCGACACTTGACTCCAGCATCTCACGCAACGCATCCACCTCATGGTTCACCTCCATACGCAGAGCCTGGAACAGTTTTGCGGTATCCTTCTTCTCGCGTTCGCGGCCTATCACCCCGCGCACCGCATCGAGCAACTGTGTAACTGTCTCCAGGCGACCATTCCTGCGGGCACGCGCTATGGCCTGAGCCAGTTGTCTTCCGTTCTGCAATTCTCCGTATAGCCAGAACAGCTGAGCCAGACGTTCTTCAGGATAGTCATTGAGCACATCCGATGCCTTAATACCCTCCTTCTGGTTCATGCGCATGTCTATAGGCCCCTCAAAACGGAACGAGAATCCGCGTGTGCTGTCATCAAAATGATGCCAAGACACTCCAAGGTCTGCAAGTATGCCGTTTACCTTATCGCAACCGTACCAACGCATGAAGTTGCGCATGTAACGGAAATTGGAATATATGAACGTGAAACGTTTGTCATCAATCACATTTTTCATGGCATCAGCATCCTGGTCAAAACCATACAGATGGCCTTTGGAACTGAGACGGGACACTATTTCGCGCGAGTGGCCACCACCACCGAAGGTGGCATCCACATAGACCCCGCTGGGGTCTGTCACAAGCCCTTCTACGCTTTGCTGCAGAAGGACCGGCACATGATATGTCCCGTTTGTGTCCAATTGCCCGTTATGTATGTAATGTGTATCACTCAGTCATGAACTTTCTTAGACTATCGGCAAACTCGCTGTCACTCATGAAAGGCTGCTGTCCTGAACCTGCAGCCAGCTGTGGATTCCATATCTCTATGGTCTGCTCCATGCCCACAAAAAGGGCGTCCTGCTTAATCCCCACCTTGTCAAGCAACATCTGAGGCAACAACAGACGGCCATTGCTGTCCAGCTGCACCTCCTGAGCTTCAGATACCAGTTTCCTATAGACCATCTGCTGATTTCCATCAAAACGGTTAAGACGGGCACGGACGCCGGCAATCTCTTCCCGCCATTGCGTAGCAGGATAGACCACCAGACAGTTCTCGAAGTAGTCCTTGCGGACCACCAGTGTCTGTTGGCCGGCCTGTTGCAACAGGCGGCGGAATCCTGCCGGCATGAACGCCCTGTTCTTGGCGTCCAGACGCACCGGGAACTGTCCAATGAAACTCATTTTTGCCTATAATCGATATTCGGTTTCAAAGTTATAACTTTTTCACTCCACTTTCACCCACTTTGCCCCACTTTTTATATAAAAAAGTTTTTAACCGCCTGTTAATAACTCTATAGGCTATTAATCAAATAATTGGCCTGAACCAGTTAAAGCACCGGTTCAGGCCAACAATCTAATCTGTTGAAAACTATGATTTATTCAGAAAGAATTTCTTCGGCGCGTTTGAGGGCGATGTTGATGTGGCTGCAGATGTTTTCCTTACCAACTACATCATCCATTCCGGCATCCTCAATCACCTTCATTACCTTGGGATTTACCCCGCTCAGGACTACCTTGACGCCCATCTGTGAGCACATGCGGCACATATTCTGCAGGTTGTGTACTCCGGTGGAATCAATGAACGGAACCTTACGCATGCGGATGATACGCACCTTGGCACGGCCTCCCATATCGCCCATCATCTCCTCGAACTTGTTACCTATTCCAAAGAAATAGGGACCGTTAATCTCGTACACCTTCACACCCTCGGGGATGGTCAGGTGGTCCAGATTGCCCATCACGTCGCTATCGGCATTGGGATCGATCTCATCGCTCAGCACAGAGACGTTTGTGGTCTCAGCCATACGCTTCATGCAGAGCAGGCAGGCAATCAGCACGCCAACCTCAATTGCAACGGTCAGGTCAAATATCACGGTCAGGAAGAATGTGACCAGCAACACTATGATATCGGACTTGGGGTTACGGAGAATGGCCTTGAAACTGCGCCATTCACTCATATTATATGATACCACCACCAAAATACCGGCCAGGCAAGCCATGGGAATGAACTTGACAAGCGGCATAAGGAAGAGGTAGATTAAAGCCAGTACAACGGCGTGGGCGATTCCTGCCACAGGTGTACGCCCGCCGTTGTTTATGTTGGTCATGGTTCTTGCTATTGCTCCAGTGGCAGGTATGCCGCCTATAAGAGGCGATACCATATTGGCAATACCCTGAGCCACAAGCTCCTGGTTGCTGTCATGACGGTCACCAATCACACCGTCAGCTACAGCTGCAGAGAGCAGTGACTCAATTGCGCCCAGCATAGCAATCACCATAGCGGGTTGAGCCAGACGGGTAATGCTGTCCCAGTTTATCTTGGGGACCTCGGCCTGCGGCAGTTCGGTTGAGATAGAGAAACGGTCACCGATAGTCTCTATGCCCTCAACGCCCACACCGCGCAGAATAAGGCATACAACTGTCATTATGATGATTGCCACCAGTGATCCCGGGATCTTGCGGCTTATCTTGGGAGTGAAAACAATAAGCAGTATGCTGCCCACGCCTATAAGCAGTGACCACCAGCTCACGGTATCAAAGTGCCGGAAATAGACCACCCACTTATCTATGAAACCGGCCGGAACACTCTCAATTTGAAGTCCGAACAGATCCTTTATCTGCGTTGCAAAGATTGTAAGCGCAATACCGCTGGTAAAGCCCACCACAATGGGATAAGGAATATACTTTATGATAGTACCCAGGTGCAGCACACCCATAAGTATAAGGAACGCGCCCGCCATGAAAGTGGCAATGCACAGTCCGCTCATACCGTAATCCTGTATGATACCATATACGATCACAATAAAAGCACCGGTAGGTCCGCCTATCTGCACCTTACTGCCGCCAAAGAAAGAGATGATGAAACCTGCCACTATAGCAGTGAGAATGCCCGCCTCAGGAGTAGCCCCTGATGCGATACCGAACGCGATGGCAAGCGGCAGAGCCACTATGCCTACAATTACACCTGCAAGCAGGTCCTGAACAAGAGTCTGTTTGTCATAACCGTTCTTCAGAGTTGAGAACAGTTTGGGTTGAAATCCCTTAAGATTCATAATGTTACATCAATAGCGCCAGCCCTTTGCCGGCAAATTTTTAATACTTTTATTTTTCGGCCGCGAAATTACACTTTTCCCTGGCTAATTGTAATCTTTACTACTCTTTGAATCTGTTATTGGTACGGCAATTATACATTTTTAACCCGGTTTGCCATCTGAAAGTAACAAAAACAGACCAACCATTGCAGATTACGTAAAATAATGTACCTTTGCAACGCTTTCCGGATAAGGGAAAGCAAAACTGATCCTTTAGCTCAGTTGGTTTAGAGCGCTTGCTTGACAGGCAAGAGGTCAGCAGTTCAAATCTGCTAAGGATCACAAAATGGGGCGGTCTTAGGACCGCTTTTTTTTGTGAGCCTTTTCGGGACTGCGGAGCGGTTAATTGGATTTAGTTGTATATTAGCGTATGGTAACAAAAAATCCATGAGATTGGGGTTTCTAAAAATAGCGTTGCTGCTCATAGCCATCGTCTGTTTGGCTACGGGTTGCAACCGTGCGGTTAACGTCAAGGCGCACGGACGCCGCGCGCTGTAGTTGCGCTTATGGACAGCGCCGAGGCCGTTATATTAGGAATAAAAAGAACAACTTTCCCCTAAAATGAACCTAAAATGAAAAAGATAAAAATAATAATTATTATATTGTTTGTTGGTACGCTATTTATTTCATGTGATTGCCTTGTACACATACAAGGCGTAGTGATTGATTCCAAAACCCGATTACCAATTGATAGCGTATTGGTAAAAGAGAATGTGTCTTGCGATTGTTCCGAAAGAGAAGTCATTTATACTGATAGTCTTGGTTTTTTTGAGTATAATTCAATGGTAGGTGGTTTCTGCCCTAAATCCTCTCTCTCTTTCGATAAAGAAGGATATAAAAAGAAAACAAAAAAGTTTAAGTCATATTATAGAAAAGATATTGTTACTGTTGTTCTAAAGAGAAAGAAAAATTGACAATAATGACACAAAAGGATTGTTTCCCTGTGACACTACTCTCCAAGACTGGTATGGGCAGTTATACCTACGGCTCATCGTCACGGCCGCATGCGGTGACAGAGGTGGACAACACGGACGGCTGCATCACACTGCAGGTGCAGGACGTGGGGTTCAATGACTGGAACAAGATGAGCTCTGTCTGGGCCTATGACGAGCATGATTTCTACAGCTACAGCTTAAACTATGGCCCGGACCTAAGGAGGGTGACCAGCGAGATGCACCGTACATACCAGGAACTCTATAAAAAGTTCTACTGGGATGATTATGAGGAGAAGGTGGTGACTATGAGAGGAACAATTCTAAATGATACTACTTTTCATATGACAAGAGGTAAATGCTCAGACGAATCCGAATACGAAGCCATAGATTATTTGTATCGTTTCCGTCAGACCGATGCCAAGCCGGATAGTACGAACAAGTTCTTTAATTGATGGATATGATTTGAGTTATTATTCAAGTGACCATTAGCAAATGATAGCTGGATATTGATATACCCTCCAAATGAGTAAATGATAGAAATAGCACAAAATAGCATACTGAATTGCATAATAAAAAGCCTAATTTTACAACGGGATATTCTTATGTTGAACAAACATCAATAATATGATTATGAAAAAAGCGTTATTAGTAATCGTTTTCGGAGCGGCGTGGGTGCTTACGTCCTGCTCGCCAAAGGTTACATCAAGCACTCTACGTACTTACCAGCCTGAGGAGTGGCTTGAGGATGTGGTTGTTCTTAAGGAATCTGATCCTCTTCCGTCCGATGCTGAATGGATAGGTACCGTTGATGTGAAGGGTAAGGGCAGCTATGAGAAGATGGCCGAGATGGCCCGTTTCCGTGCTTGGGAGAAGGGCGCTAAGTATATAAAGATAAAGAACTACGGCGTGGATGGTGTGCGGTCAGATATTCATGTAATGAATTCTGATGTTTACCATGCAGATACTGCAAAGGTATCACCGGATAGGGTACTGTCAATTAATGAGGCCGGTACGGCAGGCGTTTATGCCAACGGAACTTCCCCAGTTACATCGGCAGACAATATATTACAGACTCCTACTGTTGATGTGCCCATTAACCTTTTCAGGGCTTATGTGGGATACGGACGCAGATTGAACAAAATTGCTCCGGGGCTGTCTGTATATGAAAGAGAACATGTAAAGAGACTAATGAATGGTGCTATGTTTGGTGCTGAATTCATCCAGTATTTCAACCGTGCCATAAACAGCGGACTGGGAATCAGGTATCAGATTTACCATTCTTCATCGGCAGATGCGGCAACAGCGCTGTATGAAAACGGTACCACTAAGGAGGGCGTGCTTAATGAGACTGTGAATATCAGTTTTCTGGGTCCGATATACTCCGGCAGGTTCATTTCCAGGAACAGAAAGCATCTCATTATGGATAATGTTGGTTTGGGAGTGCTGTTTTATAATGATGCAGCTAAGTTTGAAGATGAGAAAATGACTGTAACCGGAAGGACTTTGGGATTTACGTTTGACGTCAGTTACTCATATTCCCTGAGTGACCGTTTGACCTTAGGTGCTGATATATCATATACATCGGGGGTGCTAAGGAAAGCTACGTACTCAGATGGCGATAAGAGAGCGACAGTTGATCTTGATAAGGAAAACTATGAGGGGCTGGTACATTTGGGTATTTGTGCTCAGCTTGTATATACTTTCTGATAAAAGCTTGGGGGCGAATTCGCTTACGCGCATCCGCATATCACTGGGCGAATTCGCTTACGCGCATCCGCAATCCCCTGCGGGGGGCTAGCTGGACAAATAAAATCTCATCCGGAATGCTTCCGGATGGGTTTTATTAGCAGCCAGCCCTAATGCAAGCAAGCTTGCCTTATGGCCGTCTGCTAATAAAACAACCACCCTGACGGGTGGTTATTTTATTTGTGTTTCGTGGCGGATTCGAACCGCCGACCTCTTGCGTGTGAAGCAAGCGCTCTGAACCGGCTGAGCTAACGAAACGATGTTTATGATATGCTGTAAAAGCGCGGCAAAGATACGTCTTTTTTGCAATATCCGCCCAAAAGGGATGGTTAATTTACTGCCAATACTCAAATTCGCGTACCAGGACTTCGGACGGCAAGCGGAACTCATCGTATGTGCGGGCATCCTTCCAGTTTCCGTGGTCATCGGGTCCACTGTAGTCCGTGTATGTGATTCTCTCCTCATCCTTGCCGTTCTTGCCGTTGTGGGTAAATATATGTTTCTCTATTACGTTATGGTTTTCATCAAACTTGTTTGTCTCTACGGTCTTGTTGCCTGTCAGAGGTTCGGTAATGGTGATTTTTACGGGATAGCCCTGCCGGTCTGTCTTTATGACGCTTATGGTTGTAACCTTACCGTCTTCCGTCACAACTGATTTGTGCCGGTTACCAAAGGAACTTTTCTTTACTGTCATGTTTATCATCTGCCCGTTCCTCTCCTCATTGTACTCAAGAACGTTTTTCCTGTTTGACTTGAGGTTAAGGCGTGCAACGGTGCGGTTCCCGGCTTTCTGTACGCTGCGTATGCACACGCCGTTCTCAAACAGGCTCTCGGTCTGGGACATTATATGTCCGGCGCTGTCCATTACGGCTGAGCATATCTCATTGCCCTCAACGTCATAGATGGATACATTGGTGTACATGATGTCGGTTCCCCGGTTGCCTGCATACCACATTTCGGGCATAAGGTGCCATACAGTGACTTTCTGTACACGTCCGTTCAGTCCGCCAAACGGAAGGTCCTTATAGCTGTCACCTCCGCATGAAACCAAGAGGGTGGTGCAAAAGACAATCAGGGTTATTGCTATGCGTTCAGTTGCTTTCCTTTCCATTATGATTATATTATGTTCTGTTTTTTCATTTCATTTACCGTAAGTTCCAGCTCATCATACCAATCCTGGCCAAAACGGCGTATGAGCGGTTCCTTTAGACACTTATAGACAGGGATATGTTCCCTGTGTCCCTTTATGACAGCTGTCTGGCACACGTCCCAACGGTCATAGTTAAGCCCCCAGTACGGACCTATTCTTTTTACACGTATGGGATAGAGATGACACGAAACCGGCTTCATAAAACTCACCCTGCCCTCCCGATATGCCTTTTCTATGGCACAGTAGCAGCATCCGTTCTCATCATAGCAGGTAAATACGCAGTCTTTACCGTTAACAATCTGAGTGACAAGTTCACCTTCAGGATCCGGATAGGCTATTCCTTTTTCATCTATGGCCTTGAGAGCCTGTTCAGAGAGCATGTTCCTGATAGCCGGGAGCAACTGCTCTATCTGTGCAATCTCATCCACAGTTACGGGAGCGCCGGCATCACCTTCCACACAACAGGCACCGTGACATTTCTTGAGGTCACAGCAGAACTCCTTGGTAATCACGTCTAGTGACACTATAGTATCCTGAATTTGAACCATTGACTGTAATCAAGACTCTTTACAGTGTGCAAAAATAATCATTTTTGTCTATCTTAGCGGAGCTAAAACAAATCATCTATGTCAACCGCACTGATTGTGTTTGCCGTTATTCTGGGAATTGTGGGGATAGTAGGAAGCATTGTCCCCGGATTACCCGGTCCGCCCATTAGCTGGGCCGGTCTGCTGCTGGCTTTTTTCGGACGTAGAGTGGCAGAGAGCGGTAATGAGATTTCAGTTACCTGTCTGTTGGTATGGCTGGCCATTACTATTGTAGTAACCATTCTTGATTACGTGATTCCGGCTAAATTCACACGCATGGTAGGCGGTTCAAAAGCCGGCAGCTGGGGTGCAATGATAGGTATGCTGGTGGGAATTATATTTCAGGCTGTAGGTATGATAGCCGGCTGTTTCCTGGGAGCGCTCATAGGTGAGCTGGTTTTTGGAAAGAAAGAACCTGGTCCTTCATTCAAATCAGCATTGGGAGCATTTGCGGGAGTGATGGCCGGTACCGGAATCAAACTCATCACTACCGTCACAATGATGTTATATATCATTTTCTGAAATTTTGACATCCGGACATCCTTTTCTTTGCAGTTACTTTTAACTTTCTCCAATAAATAAGGTATTATATCAAGACAGATTTTTAAACCTATAATTATAAAACAAATGAAAAAACAGATTCTTCTTGCAGCGGCTGTCATGATGTCGCTCACATGTTTCGCCCAGTTCCCGGGCGGTGGTGGTTTTCCTGGTGGCGGTTTCCCCGGTGGCGGTATGCCTCCTATGGGTGGTGGCGGCGGATTCGGCGGTTTCGGCGGATTCGGTGGTCCTCAGGGCGGTGCCCAGGTTGAGTGCTCCGAGAAATTCACAGACATCAACTATGCCGGCGATGACGGTCAGGTATATCACATGCTCGACATCTATCTGCCCAAGGAGGTTAAGGATAAGTATCCCGTAGTCGTTCACATTTACGGCAGCGCATGGGGCAGCAACAGTTCAAAGGGTATGGCCGATGTAAACACAATAGGTCAGGCACTTCTCAATGCCGGTTATGCAGTGGTTTGCCCCAACCACCGTTCAATTGCCGACGGCAAGTGGCCCGCTCAGGTTAACGACATCAAGGCCGTTATCCGCTTTATCCGCGCCAATGCTGATAAGTACAAATTTGACACATCATTCATAGCAACTTCAGGTTTCTCATCAGGCGGTCATCTGAGTGCAGTTACCGCTCTGTCAAACGGCGTGAAGGTTGCCAAGCGCGGCACAGCCGAGTATGACATCGAAGGTAACGTAGGCCCCTATACCAAGGAGTCTAGCATGGTCAACGCATTCTGCGACTGGTCCGGCCCCACAGAGCTTCTGCACATGGACTGCGGCAACGCCATGATATTCGGTGGTCCCGGTAACACCCCCGAGGAGCAGCTTATCGGCGCTCCCAAGGAGGGCAACGAGGATAAGTTCATGCTGCTGAGTGCCACCGGCTTCCTGGATAAGAACGATGTGGCCGGTTACATGTTCCACGGTGATTCAGATCCCATTGTAGCATCATGCGTAAGCCAGTACCTCTATGACGAGATGCAGAAGGCAGGCGTTGAGAGCTACATCGTACGCGTTCCCGAGGGCAGCCACGGTGGCGCAGCCATGTACACCGAGGAGAACCTCAAGAAGATGGTTGACTTCCTGAACGCCCAGCGCGCCAAGGTATCAAAGAAGAAATAATCTGAACTGATAAAAAAGAGAAACGCGGGACCTGATGTCCCGCGTTTCTCTTTTTTATTCCACTATCGGATCCAGAGTCATCTGCAAGATCTCACCTTTTATTATTTCTCTATTTCCGAACCTTACTGGAGATAATATATAGAAATGATCCATTCCTCCGTAGTTTTCGTAATATGGAGAATCCTTATCTATTATCTGCTCATTGACTCTAAATACCAGCTGAGTTCTCTTGATCTTAAGAATCAAAAGATCAGAAGCATCAGGATCATTTGCAATATCGGTTCCCGCCAATTCTTTAATTTCTGACGGATGTTTCCAGACCATACCATATTTGCCATTGGTAAACAAACCTGATTCGTCACCGGAAAAAGAGATCTTTCCTTTTTCATCTACAGTAACTTTTACTATCTGATATGGTTTGAAACCTAATGCCCCATCATCCTCTACAACAGCTGTATGAACTTGGCCTCTATAGGTTCCCTGGGCAATCTCACTAACCGTCTCTATCGATATTCCTGCAGGCATTCCCGGTTGCCACAGTTTGATGCTTACCGGCTCATGGCATACCGATCCGGAAAGCGTAGGAGCGCCTTCATTCCACTCCTCCTCGGAAATGGCGGGGAATATTACCTGATACGGAGATGATACCCAGTCACCGTGACGGTCAAAGTCTTCATTTACCGGAAGTCCTTCAATCCTTATGGCATCCAGAACCTTTCCGTTGGCAAGAGTCAGTTTGTAGTCGTTGCCTATATGTCCGGGGAACGAGTGGTTTGCCCTGATGTACATAAGGCAGTAGATGGTTGTCTCATTCTCGTCAAAGTCAACCCTGTCGGCGGCAAACTCATCCTTGACATCATCATTGAGATGTGTAGTCTTGAGGAAGGTATGTCCATTAACTTCAATACTGCGTACATTATCAAACATGCTGACATCCTCTGTCACCTGGATCTTCTTCATGTTTATGTTCAGGGTCTTCTCTCTGAAATTGATGGTCTTGACATCCTTGGGCAGAGCAGGGAAGTGTATGGTCTGATAAACGAATCCGTATGTGGGATTCCAGAAATAGTGATTCAGGAAACCGTCCATTCCTTCATTCTTTATCTCTTTAATCCATTGGCCGTTAACCTCAATCTCACACTCGCTCAATCCAGTCACCCACTGATCCCTGTACTGATGGGTGGTGAACACCATAATAAATTCATCATCGGCATTGACCAGATTCATGTAAATCCAGTCATCCTCGGGATTAAAGAAAACCTTGGGGTCATGGATATGCAATCCCTTGCCATAATACTTGTTTGTCAGGTCATACAGCATCTGCTTTGCCGCTGTCTTTGCGTCCATACCCGGATAATGGCTTTCAATGTTGAAGTTCTTGGGAATGATGGTGATATTATGATCAAAACCACTTCTGGGATTAATTGATATACCATTTCCTACTGGCACAGCTCTGATTTCTTCGCCTTCAATATCGGTTACAATTGAGAACTGATCAATACCACGGCCAAAAGTGGCTTGGGACAGGATGTCTGCATCCCTCGCACTCATCTTATCAGGATAAATGGATACTCCGTGTCCGTCGAACAGGTTTATCCACTTCTTCATCAGGTTGATATCACCGGTAATTGAAGGTGTGGGATACTTGATGTATGAGCTGTCACCCATCATTGCAGCCAGGCGATTATTTGACTTAAGGTTGCAGTTCAACTCAAATCTGTACTGCCCGCCACCCAAGTCGAATATGCGTGCGGCACGATACTCCGGCATGGTCATCTGGGTAAGGATCTCATCGTTGTTGGCAACGCTTATACGGATGCCTTTTGCTACAAGTTGCTCGGCAAGAGGCTGAACCTCGGCCAGGCCTTCAATGGGATAGGTGTACATGAGGGTCATGCGGGTGGTCTTGAAATCCTTGTAGTTGGCAAGATAATCGGCCAATTCACTTACCTTCATGCTGGCCTCTACGCCGTTGAAAGTCCTTACCTTACAGGTTCCGTCCCGGTATATCCAGGTCTTACCGTCTTCAAATACCGGCCAGCGGAAAGTATTATCCTCGGCCACAGCCACATTTGCAGTCGCAAACAGGAAGAGATACGCGATTGCGGGGATGAACAGGACTCTAAGCCTGCTCCATCCGTTTGATTGTTTCTTGTCCATCATATCTATACGTTTTTTAAGGTTGGATTGCTTAAGCCAGCTGGTCATGGCCAGTCCGCGGCTTGCGGCTACTGCGTTGACCAGCATCAGTTTGTACTCCTTTGCATTGGCTCCGCTCTCAATCACAGCCTGGTCTGCCTCATACTCGTGTATGAGCTCAAACTCCTTGCGCAGCAGGATCATTACGGGATTGAACCATTGGAACGCCGTCATAACATCGGCCATCAGAAGATCCAGCGAATGCCATCGGTGGGCATGAAGGTTCTCATGCTTCCAGACCGATGCATTCTCTGATTCCAGCCACTCATGCGGCATAACCACGTACCGCATCCAGTTAAGCGGTCCGGGAATCTGGTCGGACTCAATCACGTCAACACCCTCGGAACGGTCGGCATAACGACCCTTACGGATGATGCGTGACATAGTCCATACTGAAATACCTTTTTTAACGAGCACGAACAGAACACCTGCCCCGTACAACACGAGCAGTACAGCAAACATGTTTACGGGAGCAGACGTCTGTGCGGCTGCTGCATCCAAATCCGATGCAACCAACTGGGTATTCTCTTCCACTGCGCCTACGTTATCGGCTGCTATAGGATGTCTTGTAATATGGAAGAGAGGCAAAACAAAGGAGAGAAGAGCAATGGTTATCAGTACCGACCGGTTAAAGCGGTGGAACGTCTCACGTCCCAGCAGCAGACGGTAACCGCCAAACAGCACGGCCACCAGAACTGCCACTTTGACCTGATATATCAACAATGCCTCCATTATTCTTATTTATAAAAGGTTATTGAGAATTAAAAACAAAGGTTATTGAGAATTCTGATAAGAATCAGTTTTCGTTCTTGATGCGGTTTATCAGCTCCTCCAGCTCATCGACCGAAATCTTATCGTCCTTGACCAGGGCCGATACCGCATCGATGTAAGAGTTCTCAAAGCAGTGTGACACTATACGTCCTATAGACGTGTTGCTGTACTCATCACGGCTTATGGTGGCGTGATAACGGTAACCCATTCCCTCTTTCTCGTGACCCAAAAAACCGTTTGATTCCAGCAGACGGACCTGAGTGGAAATGGTGTTCTGATGAGGCTTGGGCTCTGGCAAGAGTTCCCTAAGCTCACCAACGGTCATGGCTCCGTTTTGCCAGAACAGCTCCATGATCTCTTCTTCTTTCTTACTTAATCTCTTCATTTTAAAACTATAGTTTGAACACTTATAATCGTAACTGATGCTGCAAATATACAACTATTTTTTATAGTCGATCAAAATTCGTCAAAAATTAACTATGTTTTTTAGTCAACACAAAAAAATGATACAAAAGGGGTCAGGCCCCAATTGTATCATTTTGGGTACGAAAAAACTACCCTGCGAGCGGAACTTAAGGATATACCCTTCTGAAACCATCAGTGAAGTGGCGTAAAGCGTAGCACCCTGGAGGATCCCGTTAAGAACGGCACTTGTCCGCGCCCCGTTAAGCGCCGTAGGCGATTAAAAGGGGTAAGTTTGCCGTTTAGGGCCCGTAGGGGTGCGGAGTAGCCACGGAACGTTGTGTTTCAGAAGGGTATATCCTTAAGTTCCCCCTTAAAGAAGAGCTGAAGCTAAAGAATCCAGGGCTGGAATATCGGCCGCCTTCATACGGCTGCGGATGGTAACCATAGGCTCAACAATCTCGATATTGCTCATTGTTGAGAGCATCTCCTTCATGACGCGGCCTGCCGAAGGAGCCCACGATCCGTTCTCTATGATTCCCACCTTACGGTTGCAGAAGCCCTTGATCTGGAGCCGATGCAAGAACTCATACATGGGAGTGAATACCCCGGCATCATAAGAAGAAGCAGCCACCACCAGCTTGGAATGACGGAATGCATCCTCAACATTCTCGGCAAAATCAGAGCGGCACAGATCACTTACCTCAACACGACGCGCACCCTTGGCACGCAGTATCTCCGCCAGTTTTTGGGCTGCAGCCATAGTACCGCCATGTATTGACGCACAGGCAATGAAAATGCCTTCGGTCTCAACAGCGTAGCTGCTCCATATATTATATAGGTCAATATACTCGGAAAGATTATCCTCAAGGATAGGACCATGAAGCGGGCGTATGGTCCTGATGGCCAGTTTACCTGTCTTGTCCAGCAGTGTGCGTACCGGGCCACCGTATTTACCCACGATATTGAAATAGTAGCGCCGGGCCTCACAAGCCCAGTCATCATCATCGCGGCCATAGAAACCGCATTTGCCCAGAGCACCGAACTTACCGAACGCATCGGCACTGTACAATGCGCCGTCGGCCTCATCAAAAGATACCATAACCTCGGGCCAATGAACCATAGGAGCACCTATAAAGCGCAGTTTGTGCTCACCAAGCTCAAGTTCCGAACCCTCCTTGACGGCAAGGGTGCGCCCCTCAATCTGGATACCTTCAAAGAACTGACCAAGCATCTGGATAGCCTTGGCACTGGCCACAAGAGTGAGCGAAGGATACTCCTTCAGCACCCATTCTATAAGTGCCGAATGGTCCGGCTCCATGTGGTGTACTACAAGATAATCAGGCTTACGACCGGCAAGCGCCTCCCTGAGGTTGGCTTTCCACTCATCGGACTTGCGGGCATCGGCAGTATCCATGATGGCCACCTTATCATCCAGGATAAGGTATGAGTTGTAGGCCATTCCTTCCGGAACTATGTACTGACTCTCAAAAAGGTCCAGCTCCAGGTCATCACATCCGATGTACCTGACCTTGTCATTCAGATTCTTAACCATACTTATAGATTAGGGTTACAAAAATAACCAAAACTTTGATTAATCACGCGGTCTGCCTGATTTTGAAACTACAATTATGAGCAGGGAACCCAGGATACCGGCCGCAAGTGACCCCACAAGGATGGCTATCTTACCTGCGTTCTGCATCTGCTCTACCACAGCCACATCCTGGAACGAGAGTGTATCCACAAATATTGACATCGTGAATCCTATACCGCCCAGGCAGGCAACCGCAAAGAACATAGCCCAGCCAGCTTTCTCCGGCATCTCACAGAGGCGTGACTTTATGGCGGCAAGGCTGAACAGCGTGATGCCCAGCGGCTTGCCCAGAACCAGGCCCAGGAATATACCCAGACCTACTCCTCCGGTCACTCCGGTTGTACTGAATATGTTGAAATATGACATATCCGGTATCTCCACGCCGGCATTGGCCAGAGCGAATATGGGCATTATCACAAAGTTAACCCAAGGTGAGAGTGCGTGCTCCACGCGATAACTCATATCCAAAGATCCATATGCCGTCTTGTGTATGCGACGCAGGAAATGGCGTTGCGGACCGTTAGGGAACATGGTCTCGTCATCAATCTTGTCAAAAGCCAGCAGTTTCTGTGAAAAGAACCTGATCTTATGGAGCACATAAGGCCTGTCATAACGTGCCTTGGATGGAATTATGAACGCCATCACCACACCGGACATTGTGGCGTGGATACCTGAATAGTAGAACAGTATCCATACCATTACCGCCAGCATCAGATATACCCATACATGCTTCTGACCGAAATGCTTGAACAGCCAGGCCACAAATATGACAATAACCGATATGGCCAGCAGAATCAGATTGATATGTCCGCCGTAGAAAAATGCCACAACAAGTATTGCTATCAGATCATCGGCAATTGCCAGCGCCGTAAGGAATACCTTGAGCGATACCGGAACCCTGTCACCCAGGACTGACAGGATGCAGACCGCAAACGCTATATCTGTAGCAGTAGGAATACCCCAGCCCGATGCAGCCGCAGTACCGCGGTTTACCAGCGTGTAGATTACAGCGGGCATTATCACGCCGCCAAAAGCGGCAATCACCGGCAACAGTGCCTTCTTGACCGATGAGAGCTCGCCATGAGCCACTTCACGCTTTATCTCCAGTCCTACCGTAAAGAAGAACACCACCATCAGCACATCGTTGATGAGCTTCTCTATGGTCATACCGTGCGGAAAGAGCCAGTCAACCCTGCCGTCTGGGCTCTTCATGTGAATCTGGATGCTGGTCTCAAGAAAAGCATGGTAATAGAATCTGGTTACAGGCAGATTAGCCAACAGCATTGCAATGATAACGCAGAGCAGCAACAATACTCCTTGGAACCAAGGCTGACGTGTAATACGGTCTCTCTTACGGTTAAACTCCAGAACGCTCCTGTTCCAGGTATAGATAGGAATCAGTTTCATCTCAATAATACAAAAAGGACAACCGACGGCCTTATTACAGGCCATCGGCTATGAATTAACAGTCAGTTGTTTACTTGATAAGAACCTTGCCGCTCATCTCGGCGGGAATGGGCAGACCCATGATGGTGAGGATGGACGGAGCCACATCGGCCAGGATTCCGTTCTCAACCTTTGCATCCTTGCGCGGGGTAACGTAGATTATCGGAACGGGATTCAGCGAGTGAGCGGTGTTAGGAGTGCCGTCAGCGTTCACTGCGTTGTCGGCATTGCCGTGGTCAGCAATTATGATTGCCTCGTAGCCGTGAGCCTTGGCAGCTTCAATGACATCGTGTACGCAGGCATCGACAGCCACAACAGCCTTCTCTATAGCCTCATAAACGCCGGTATGACCAACCATGTCACCGTTGGCAAAGTTGACCACGATAAAGTCATACTTGTCTGTGCCTATGGCCTCGACCAGCTTGTCACGTACTATGTATGCGCTCATCTCGGGCTGCAGGTCATATGTGGCAACCTTGGGTGACGGAACCAGGATACGGTCCTCATTCTCAAACGGAAGCTCGCGGCCACCGTTCAGGAAGAATGTAACGTGAGCATACTTCTCGGTCTCGGCTATATGCAGCTGCTTGAGGTTCTGTGATGAAATGTACTCACCCAGGGTATTGGTAACGTTCTCCTTGTCAAACAGGATGTGGACTCCGGTGAACGATGCATCATACGGAGTGAGGCAGTAGTACTGCAAACCGGGAATGATATGCATACCCTCTGCGTCCATATCCTTCTGTGTAAGGACTATAGTGAGCTCCTTGGCGCGGTCGTTGCGGAAGTTGAAGAAGATGATTGCATCGCCTTCCTCAATACGGCTGTCATATGCCTCGTTTACGATAGGCTTCATGAACTCATCGGTAACGCCCTCTGCATATGACTCCTCAACAGCCTGAACCATATCGCTGACCTTACGGCCCTCACCTGATACCAGCTGGTCATAAGCAATCTTTACACGCTCCCAACGCTTGTCACGGTCCATTGCATAATAACGGCCAATGATTGTGGCAACCTTATCACCGCGCTTAACAAGCTGGTCTATAAAACCCTTGCCGCTCTTGGGATCGGTATCACGACCGTCCATGAAGCAGTGTACGTAAGCGTTTTCAATGCCATACTCACGGGCTATGTCGGTAAGGCAGAACAGATGCTCCAGTGAACTGTGAACACCGCCGTCCGATACCAGACCCATAAAATGCAGCTTCTTGCCGCTCTGCTTGGCATAGCTGTATGCCGATACAATCTCCTTGTTCTGACGGATGCTGCCATCGGCAATGGCGCGGTTAACCTTTACCAGGTCCTGATAGACCACGCGGCCTGCACCGATATTGAGGTGACCTACCTCGGAGTTACCCATCTGACCATCAGGAAGACCAACGTTCTCACCACTGGCCAGCAGCTGTGCGTGAGGATAGTTGGCGTTCAGATAATCCATATAAGGAGTGGGAGTGTTGTAGATCACATCGGCCTTGGAACGGTTACCTATGCCCCAGCCGTCAAGAATCATAAGGAGTGCTTTCTGTTTCATATATCGTATAATTTTGACCTTCAATTTTTTTGACCTGCAAAATTACAATTTTTTCGGCACTTGTTACTCATTAAAAATGTGTAAAAAAGAGAGGACGGTCACTTATGTGCCGTCCCCTCTTAAACTTATCGGTAAAATTCCTTCCGGAAATTAAATCTCTCCCTCAAAGAACTTCCTTATCCCTGATTTTACCATCCAGCTCTTCATCATGGCGATCAATCATCGACATCAGAGGACCAAAAGCCTGCTTGAAGTTTGAAACCACGGTTGAAAGAGCACCCTGCAGGTTAATCTTGCCGAAATATTCACTTACCGTGATTGTAACCTCATTGCCCTCGGCATCGTATGTGTCAACCAGAATCCTGAGACCTGATTGTGCTATAGCTTCAGTAATTGATGAAAGCATAGAACTGACTTCTCCCTTGGTTCCTTCAGGAGCCGGAGCCTCATAGACAAGTCTCAGCTTAGCCTGCGGTTTGTCATATCCCTTGAAATAAATCTCACCTACAAGTATCTCATTGATCTTGTCAACCATTGCCTTTACAGCTTCAGGATCAGGAGTTGAACCGCCGACAATCATAGCAACAGCATTCAGTACCTCCTGATACTTAACAGGATTCTCCTTGAGACCGGCCACCACTTTGATCTGGTCACCACCTAAGGCAGCGCTCACATTCAAACCTCTTACCAGTTCGTAATTCATAAGCCAACTCAGGATTGAGGGAACCTCGCACCAGTTAATGTGCTCATCAAGGGTTGCATCTACAGTGGCATTCACAGAGAGAGCCTCCTTTCCATACATCAAAACCCTGGCATCAACGTTAAGTCCGCTTCTTGCTCCATATACTGCATTGGCAGACACAGTATAACTGTCAATTGTAGCATTAGCCATAAAAGCCAGATTCTGACCGTAAGCAGTCACCTCAGATACTTTAAAGGATGAATTTTCTTCACCATTCCTGTCACCCTTTACCACCACATTGAAATCAGTATCAAGTCCGCCTCCAAAAGTCAACACATTCTTGTTGTCCAGAGTCAATGAGAAATCAATGAAATTGGGCAGGTTCACATTCTTTGTCTCCTTTCCGGTAACCCAAGCAAACCTGGCCTCCTTGTCACAACTTCCCTTAAGACTGACATTTACGTTATGATCGTCAATGGTCTTGAAGTTCAGCAAAAAGCGGTCTGTATCATGTTTAATATTCTTGATTACAGGTATAAGTACACCCCCCATATATTCGCTACCACCATGGCGAGGATAATGCGGATATGCATTAATAGAATCATCAACAGAATTATAATAATAGGTAGCCGGAACAGAATCAAACTCAATGTCAGCCTCAAAATACAGGGGTTCCAGATTGAGGTTGATATCACTTGAATTAAACAACTCCTTTATGGCGCTTATCTTTCCGGCAAATATGGAATCCTCTGCTGCCGCAATCTCTATACCTGCCCTCCAGTCAATGACATATCCCTCGGCTTTGTAAAGGCTGTTTATAAGAGTTGTGACAGAACCTGCCAGACTATTAAAATCAATGTTCTGGGCAAGTCCTTCTACAGACTGCTCAATTATTTTCTGCTGCTGCTCATAAGGCAGGAACTTATCCTGACCTCCATTCTTCTCATTCTTGTCATCGTCCTTGTTACATGAAACGAATGCAAAAGCACCCATTGCAAGTGCCATTACGCTAAAAAACAGTTTTTTCATAATTGTTGTAAAATGAATTGTCTGGCCGCAAAGGTACATAAAAAACACATAAAGTGTTCAACGCCTTGAAAAAACCTGTTCAGAACATCTTTCTGACACGCTCTATCCCTGCCACAAGGGAATCTACCTCAGCCTTTGTATTATATAAGGAGAACGATGCACGGACAGTACCGGGGATACCGTAACGGTCCATAAGCGGTTCGGCGCAATGGTGGCCGGTGCGTACCGCAATGCCCAGACGGTCCAGAAGCGTGCCCATATCCGACGGATGGATACCGCCAACCAGGAATGAGACAACCGCGCTGCGATGCGGAGCCGTTCCGATAATGCGCATGTCCGGAATCTCACTCAGACGGTCTATTGCGTATGAGCAGAGTTCAGACTCGTATTCCGCAATCCTTTCCATCCCTATGCCGTTCACATAGTCAAGTGCCGTGGCCAGAGCTATGGAACCTATATAATCGGGGGTACCGGCCTCAAACTTATAGGGTAGTTCGTTATAAGTGGTCTTATCAAAGGTTACGCGTTTTATCATCTCGCCGCCACCCTGATACGGAGGCATCTTTTCCAAGAGTGCCTTGCGTCCGTACAGCACGCCTATGCCTGTAGGACCATAAATCTTGTGTCCGCTGAAAGCATAGAAATCAGCTCCCAGCTCCTGAACGTTCACCCTGATGTGCGGAACGGACTGGGCACCGTCAATTGCTACCGGAACACCGTGCGAATGGGCTTCGTTTATAATTCCGGAAACAGGATTCACAGTGCCTAACACATTGGAAACGTGCGTTATGCTTACAAGCTTGGTTCTTGAAGTGAATAAAGTGCGGAACACATCCGTATCCAGCTCTCCAAGGTCTGTTACAGGTATCACTTTTATCTTGAAACCATACCTTTGGGCCTGGATCTGCCAAGGCACGATGTTGCTGTGATGCTCCATACCCGATATGAGCACCTCATCGCCTTCCTTAAGGAATGCCTGCGCAAACGAGCTGGCCAGGAGATTGATGCTCTCAGTGGTACCACGGGTAAAGATTATCTCCTCCGTGCTGCCTGCACCTATGAAACGGCGCACATTCTCCCTGGCAGACTCCATCATGTCTGTAGCCTCCTGTGACAGGAAATGTATGCCGCGATGCACGTTGGCATTCACATTACGGTATGCGTCACTGATGCAGTCAATGACACACTGCGGCTTCTGTGTAGTGGCGGCATTGTCAAGATAAACCAATGGTTTGCCATACACCTCACGTCCCAGAATGGGGAAATCCCTGCGAATACTCTCAACGTCTATCATTTCTGTATGCCTATTCTCTACAAGCGCGGCAGCCTTCACACTGTGACAGCTCACCACGGAAACGTTTCTCTACCAATCTGTTAAGCCTGTCATGCAACGGTTCAAGAGCTATATGGCCTATAACCTCGCCCACAAACGCCTGCATGAGCATCATGCGGGCCTCCTTTTCAGGTATTCCGCGCTGACGCATGTAGAACATAGCCTTCTCGTCCAGCTGACCCACCGTTGCACCGTGACTGCATTTTACGTCATCGGCATAAATCTCCAGCTGAGGCTGGGTGAACATGCGGGCCTGTCGCGTAAGGCATATGTTGCGGTTAGTCTGCTGGGACTCAGTATGTTGGGCTCCATGGCGGACCAGGACCTTGCCTGCGAATGCTCCGCTTGCGTTATCGTCCAGAACGTATTTAAACAGCTCGTTGCTGGTACAATCGGATACCCTGTGGTCAACAAATGTCATGTTATCCACATGCTGCTCCCTGTCTATGGTTGCTATTCCGTTCAGAGAGAGGTTTGAGCCCCTGCCCACAAAGGTTGAGAACACGCTGTTGCGTGTCTGGCCGTTGTGGAGTGTCACAAAGTCGGCCTCAACATTGCTATCGGCCTCCTGGTTTATGTAAAATTCTGATACGCGCAGGTTTGCATTGTGAGTCTCCTCAAGGTCATAAAGCTCAAGGCTGGACCCGGCCCCCGCGAACGCCTCGACAATCTGAGTTGTAAGAAAGTTATTCGCGGCAAGCGCGTGGTCACAAAGCAATAGTCTGAGCTGTGCGCCGCGTCCCAGCACAATCAGTATCCTACGGTTCACCATCAGGTCAACCGGAGAGTGCAGGAGCGTTACAAGCTGCAACGGTTTATCCAATATCACACCGTCCGGAACATATATCATCAGTCCGTCCTGGGCGAACATTGTATTGACGGCTGCTATTCCGGGACGGTCCATATCTGCCAGAGTACCGTAATGAGACTCCACAATGGCGGGCAACTCCTTTGCGGCGCGGCGCAGACTGCCCACAAACACGCCATCAGGTAGCGATGCCTTTGCTGCGGTATCGGACAGAGCAAACTCATCATTGGCCAGGAAGTAAAGCAAAGTGCTCAGGTTGGGTACGTTGCACCTGAATGCCTGAGCCAGATCCACATGCATGTCCAGGCGACTCAGGTTCATACCCCAGTCGGGCTCGAACCAATGGGCCACATCGGTATGCAAATACTCTTCAAGACCTTTGTGAGGCAGACCGTTGCGCTCAAGGCAGTCCAAAGCCTTGTCACGCAAAGCGTTCAGCGCACCCGCAGATCCCTGGTCAATTAGAGCCCGGTTCTGATTGAATATATCTATGTAGTTCTGCTCAAACTTCATTTCCCGGAATCCTCAAACTCCTTTATAACCCAGTCATAACCACACTGCTCAAGCTCCAGAGCCAACTCCGGACCCGCGGTCTTGATGATACGGCCCTGATAGAGCACATGAACCACATCGGGCTTTATGTAATCCAGCAGACGCTGGTAGTGGGTAATCACTATTACCGATGTCTCAGGGCTCCTAAGACGGTTCACGCCGTCGGCCACAATACGCAGGGCATCTATGTCAAGACCTGAATCAGTCTCGTCAAGAATGCTCAGTGACGGCTCAAGCATGGCCATCTGGAATATCTCGTTGCGTTTCTTCTCACCGCCGCTGAAACCCTCGTTGACCGAGCGGTTCATGAACTTGGCGTCCAGCTTTACAAGGTCACGCTTTTCCTTTATCAGTTTAAGGAACTCAGTAGGAGCAAGCGGCTGCTGTCCCAAAGCCTTGCGCTTCTCGTTGATGGCGGTGCGCATAAAGTTGGTCATGCTCACGCCCGGAATCTCAACCGGATACTGGAATGACATAAAGAGTCCCTGATGACTGCGCTCCTCGGCACTCATGGCCAGCAGGTCACGGCCCTGGAATGTCACCTTTCCTTCTGTGACCTGATATGCGGGGTGTCCCACAAGCACGTTGCTCATGGTACTCTTGCCCGATCCGTTGGGGCCCATGATGGCATGAACCTGGCCGGCATTTACCTCAAGGTTTATTCCTTTAAGTATCTCTTTGCCGTCTATTCCGGCATGAAGGTTTTCTATCTTAAGCATCATATTACTCATCCTACTGTGTTCTCTAATGAAACTGACAGAAGCCTCTGGGCCTCCACTGCAAACTCCATAGGCAGTTTGTTGAGCACCTCCTTGGCATAACCGTTCACAATCAGGCCTATAGCCTGTTCCATCGGTATGCCACGCTGATTGCAGTAGAAAAGCTGGTCCTCTGATATCTTGGATGTGGTAGCCTCATGCTCCACAATGGCAGTCTCGTTCTTCACGTCCATATAGGGGAAGGTGTGTGCGCCGCATTCGCTGCCCAGCAGCAGTGAGTCACACTGGCTGTAGTTACGTGCCCCGTCAGCATGTTCACCCACCTTGATTAAACCTCTATAAGAGTTCTGGCTGTGTCCGGCCGATATACCCTTGCTGATAACGGTACTCCTGGTATTGCGCCCCAGATGTATCATCTTGGTTCCGGTATCGGCCTGCTGCCAGTTATTGGTCAGGGCCACGGAATAGAACTCGCCCTGTGCACCGTCACCCTGCAGAACACAGCTGGGGTACTTCCAGGTAATGGCCGATCCGGTCTCCACCTGAGTCCAGGAGAGTTTGGCATCCACACCTTTTACCAATCCGCGCTTGGTAACAAAGTTATATACACCGCCGCGGCCGTTCTCATCACCGGGATACCAGTTCTGCACAGTGCTGTACTTGACTTCGGCACGGTCCAGCACCACAATCTCAACGATAGCGGCATGAAGCTGATTCTCATCGCGCATAGGTGCAGTGCAACCCTCCAGATAGGATACGTAGCTGTCATCATCGGCCACAATCAGCGTGCGCTCAAACTGACCCGTACCGGCCGCATTGATGCGGAAATAGGTGGACAGCTCCATAGGGCAGCGTACTCCCTTGGGAATATATACGAATGACCCGTCACTGAACACAGCGCTGTTCAGAGCGGCAAAAAAGTTGTCACGATAGTTCACCACGCTGCCCAGATACTGGCGCACCAGATCAGGGTGATTTCTTACGGCCTCACCCATGGAGCAGAAGATTATACCCTTCTCGGCCAGAGTCTGCTTGAAGGTGGTCTTGACCGATACCGAGTCCATAACGGCATCCACGGCCACACCGCCGCTAAGCGCAAGACGCTCCTCAAGGGGAATGCCCAGTTTATCGAAGGTCTTCATCACCTGAGGGTCTATCTCATCCAGGTTCTTGGGACCCTGTTTCTTTACCGTGGGGTCAGCGTAGTATGAAATGTTCTGATAATCTATCTCAGGAATGTCCAGATGTGCCCAATGAGGCATCTCCATCGTAAGCCAGTGACGATAAGCCTTAAGGCGGAACTCAAGCATCCACTCAGGCTCGCCCTTGCGCTCCGAGATAAGACGCACCGTATCCTCCGTAAGGCCACGGTCTATGATTTCCGTATGTACATCGGTAGTGAATCCGTACCGGTACTTCTCGGCACTGATTTCCCTTATCAGACTATTGTCCTGGCTGGCGGTATCCAAATCTGTCAAACCTTTTTCTGGTCAGTTTTATCATTACTCTTCCGGTCCTGATTGTCATTGAAATCAGGAATCAGGTCATCGGCATTCTCCTGTACCTTGTTCCAGGTCCATCTAAGACAGAATGAACTGAAATCGCGCACCGGGACATACAACTGCGACTGCTTCTTCTCCTCATTGTTGACAATCCTTTCTTCCAACCCTGTAATTTCCAGAAGCAGTATTACCAACCCCATGAAAAGCACGAACTTTATCAGCCCGAAAACAGCACCTATAAGCCTGTCAACAAACCCCAGACTAGCCGCATGTACCAGTTTTGAAAGGAGTTTTCCCAACAGCCCGCATACGATGGGTATAACCAGGAGAATAATCACGAAAGCCACTATGCGTGCCGTCTGGTCAGACATTTTGAGTATATTCTGCAGAAAATCCGCAAATGGTCTGTAAAGCAGGGTGCCGCAGATTATTCCCAGAATCAGTCCGCCCAGGCTGAACGCCTGTTTTATGACTCCCTTTATGAACCCTATCACAAAACCAATGCCCAGGATGGACACAATAACCCAATCCAATGCATTCATAGGCGGTTACAGAGTCTGTTTAACTTCAATCTGGGTGAATGTCTCGATAATGTCACCCTCCTTTATGTCATTGTAGGATACCAGACTGATACCGCACTCCATTCCGGCCTGCACCTCCTTGACATCATCCTTGAAACGCTTCAGGGCCTGGATATCACCGGTATGGATCACAATGCCGTCACGTATCACGCGGGCCTTGTCACTGCGTGACACCTTACCCTCACGCACACGGCAACCGGCTACCATGCCCACCTTCGAAATATGGAACACCTCCATAACCTCCACTGTCGATGTAACCTCCTCCTTGACCTTGGGAGCAAGCAGACCTTCCATGGCCGACTTGACCTCATCAATGGCATCATATATGATTGAATAGATGCGGATATCTACATCATTCTGCTCGGCCAGACGCTTGGCGGCACCCGAAGGACGTACATCAAAGCCTATGATGATGGCGTTGGATGCGGCAGCCAGGCTGACATCGCTCTCGGATATGGCACCCACGGCCTTGTGTATCACGTTAACCTGGATGTTAGGAGTGGAAAGCTTGATGAGTGAGTCACTCAAAGCCTCGACAGATCCGTCCACATCGGCCTTCACAATAAGGTTCAGCTCGTGGAAATCGCCCATCTTGATACGACGGCCCAGCTCATCAAGTGTAAGAGTCTGTGCTGTACGTACACCCTGCTCACGCTGCAACTGCTCGCGCTTGCTGGTAATCTCACGCGCCTCACGCTCAGTCTCCACCACATGGAAGCTTACACCGGCCTGCGGAGCACCGTTCAAACCCAGAATCAGCACAGGCTCTGCGGGAGCGGCCGATTTCATCTTCTGGTTACGCTCGTTGAACATAGCCTTGACCTTACCCCATGATGTTCCGGCAATCACGATATCGCCCATCTTGAGTGTACCGTTCGATACCAGCACGGTAGCCACGTAACCGCGGCCCTTGTCAAGCGATGACTCAATTATTGTACCGGTAGCCTTACGGTTGGGGTTAGCCTTCAGGTCAAGCATCTCGGCCTCAAGCAGCACCTTCTCCATAAGTTCGTTCACGCCTATTCCCTTCTTGGCAGAAATGTCCTGGCTCTGGTACTTGCCTCCCCAGTCCTCTACCAGGAAGTTCATCTGTGCCAGCTCCTGTTTAATGCGCTCGGGATCGGCTGCGGGCTTATCAACCTTGTTGATTGCGAATACTATAGGAACACCTGCTGCTGTGGCGTGAGCGATAGCCTCCTTGGTCTGGGGCATCACGTTGTCATCGGCAGCAACTATGATGATTGCGATATCGGTAACCTGGGCACCACGGGCACGCATGGCGGTAAATGCCTCATGACCCGGAGTATCCAGGAACGTAATGTGACGTCCGTCCTCCAGCTTCACGTTATAGGCACCTATGTGCTGCGTGATACCGCCGGCCTCACCGGCAATCACGTTCGATTTGCGGATGTAGTCAAGCAGAGAGGTCTTACCATGATCCACATGACCCATAACGGTCACGATAGGTGCACGCGGTACCAGATCTTCCTCCTTGTCGGCCTCCTCGGTTATCTGCTGGGCAACCTCGGCACTCACAAAGTCAGTCGTGAATCCGTACTCATCGGCCACAATGTTGATGGTCTCGGCGTCCAGACGCTGGTTGATTGACACCATCATACCCACGTTCATACAGGTTGCTATAACCTGGGTAACGGGTATGTTCATCATTGTTGCCAACTCATTGGCGGTCACGAACTCGGTCAGCTTAAGAACCTTGCTCTCGGCCATCTCCTGCTCCAGAGCCTCCATCTGACGCTGCTGAACCTGCTCACGCTTGTCCTTGCGGTACTTTGAAGACTTGGTCTTACCCTTCTGGAACGATGAGAATGTATCCCTTATCTGACGATTCACATCCTCATTGGAGAAATCGGCCTTGTCATTCTTGTTATGACGACGGTCCTTACCATTGCGGCCTCCTCCCTTCTGGGCATCCTTGCCATGGCTGTCACCGCCGTTCTGTGCCTGACCGTAGCTGTCGGCCTTGGACAGGTCAACCTTCTCGCCGCCTATGCGTACGCGGTTCTTCTTACGCGGCGCATCACCGCCGCCCTGCTGGGTTTTATCGCCCGGCTTGATCTCTTTCATGAGAGATTCCTTGAACTGCTGACGCTGCTGCTGGCGCTGCTGCTCCTTGGCCTCACGCTCCTTTCTCTTCTCCTCCTTTGACTTCTTCTTGGGACGGGTTGACTGGTTGATGGCAGACAAGTCAATCTTTCCTACGGTCTTGAGGTTAAGTCCTCCGTTCTGAGGAGTGGAGAGTTTGAACACCTCCTCATCCATGGGAGAGGGATTCTCTTCTTCCAGTTCAGGCGCAGGTTCTGCAACCTGCATGGGAGCCGGTTCTTCCTTGATAGGTTCCGGCTTTACAGGCTCGGCCTTGGCAGGTTCCGGTTGGGGTACTTCCACCTTTACAGGCTCCGGTTTAGGCTCCTCGCTAGCCTTGACACTGGCAGGCTCCGCAGGTTTGACGGGCTTGGAAGGCTTCTCAGCCGGCTGTTTCTTGGGCTCGGCAGGTTTCGCTTTAGGCTTAGCTGCCGGCTTGGCTTGTTCCTTGGCAGGCTCCGGTTTAGATTCCGGCTTTGAGGTGCCCAAATCTATCTTGCCCACGGTCTTGAACTTTATTACAGGCTCCTCGGGGATGACAGTCTTGATCATCTCCGGTTCCTTCCTGACCGGTTTCTCTTCCTGTACAGGCTCTTCCGAAGCAGATTTCCTGCTCATACGGTCCTGAAGGAAGCGGGTAGCCTCCTCGCGTATGGACTTGTCCTGACTGTACTCGGCCACAAGCAGGTTGTACTGCTCATCGGTCAGTTTCTGGTTCAGGTCTTCGGTCACATCGGCAAAACCCTTCTTGTGCAGGAATTCCACCAATGTGGAGACTCCTACATTCAACTCTCTCGTTGCTTTACTTATTCTTATTGCCATCTATAAAAATATCTTGCCAGGGCACTGCCCGGATTGTTTTAATTCCTGATATATTTCTGGAACTCCTCCTCATCGGCAAACTCACGTGCCAGGATATCCAGGATTTCATCAACCTGCTCTTCCTCAAGGTCAACGGACTCAGTCAGAATCTCGCGGTCGGCACGCAGAACAGCCTTCGCGGTCTCAAAGCCTGCATCATGCAGAGCATCTACCACCCAGTCCTCAATATCGCCACGGAAATCATCCAGATAGATATCCTCCTCGGACTGCTCCTGCTCCAGTTCACGATATACATCAATGGTATATTCGGTGAGCATGCTGGCCAGCTTGATGTTCAAACCGCTCTTACCTATGGCAAGAGATACCTGATCCTGCTTTAAGTAAACCTCGGCTCTGCGGGCCTCGGTATCCAGATTCAGTTCCGATATCTTGGCGGGGCTCAAGGCACGCTTGATGAACAGCTCTATGTTGGTAGTATAGTTGATTACGTCAATGTTTTCATTGCGCAGCTCGCGTACAATGCCGTGTATGCGTGAACCCTTCACACCTACGCAGGCACCTACGGGATCTATACGGTCATCATAAGACTCAACGGCAATCTTGGCACGCTCGCCAGGAATGCGCACAATCTTCTTGATGGTAATCAGGCCGTCGGCAATCTCCGGAACCTCCTGCTCCAGCAGACGCTGCAGGAATATGGGTGATGTACGGCTCAGCATGATCTTGGGGTTGTTCACGTTATCCACACGGTCAACAACGGCGCGTACGGTCTCACCCTTGCGGAAGAAATCGCTGGGAATCTGGTCGGTCTTGGCCAGAAGCAGTTCATTACCCTCTTCATCCAGAAGCAGTATCTCCTTCTTCCATATCTGATAGACCTCACCTGTTACGATTGTGCCTATCTTCTCAACATACTTGTTGTAGAGGCTGTCCTTCTCAAGCTCCAGAATCTTTGAAGCCAGGGTCTGACGCAGGTTAAGGATGGCGCGGCGTCCGAACTTGGAGAAATCCACCTGTTCCGAAACCTCCTCACCTACCTCAAAGTCCTCGTCTATCTGACGGGCCTCGGAAAGTGAAATCTGTGTGTTTGAATCCTCCAGGTCCTTGTCATCCACAACCACGCGGGAACGCTGTATCTCGCAGTCACCCTTATCGGGGTTAACGATTACAGAATAGTTCTCATCTGTTCCGAACATCTTGGAGATAACACTCCTGAAAGGTATCGATCAATGAGATCGTCTCTTCTTTCTTAGTAGCCATTTTACTTTAAACTTATTACGTATTTTACATATTTCACTTCATCGTGGCCGAAAGGCATCTCCACCTCTACGGTCTTGGGGCGCTTTGAACCCTCAACCTTCTCCTTGCGGGTGGTCTTGATCTTAAAGCCTTTCTCATCGGCCTCAGTCAGGATGCCCTTGATCTTTGCGCCGCTCTTGGGCAAGACCTCAACCTCCTGGCCTATATGATTGATATACTGCTGCAACACCTTGAAAGGCTGACCTATACCGGCCGATCCTACCTCAAGCTCATAATCCTCAACGTCACGGTCCAGTTCAGACTCAATGAAACGGCTCAGGTCCACACAATCATCAATCCAAACGCCCTCCGCCTGGTCAATCTCCACCACGATACGGTTATCAGGGGTAACGTCAACATCCACCAGGAAATAACCCTCCTTAGTGTCCAGCCACTTTTCTGCAATAGTGATAACTTGTTGTTTGTCAATCATATAAATAAACCAATATGTAATGTATGGATACAAAAAAGAGGCCTCACAGCCTCTCCACACATCATCTTATCGGGTGCAAAGATAAAGTTTTTTGTCCTAACGGCCAAATAATAATTGAAAATTGAGAATTGAGAATTGAGAATTAATACTTAGAACCTGAGTTAAAAGCCCGCGATATAAAAAATCCCCGCGGTTTTCCGCGAGGATTTTTTCAATTCTCAATTCTCAATTCTCAATTAATACCCAAGGTAGCCAAGCATGCGGGCGGCATAGCGGCGGCCAAACTCGCGCAGACCCTTGCAGTTGAAATGCAGATGGTCACGGCCGGCCTCACAACCGTATGCGGGAACAACCAGAGCCTGAGGCAGAGTCTCGGGCAGCTTGGCCATTACCTCGTTGTGTGCTGCGCAGGCACCACGCTGGTCGGCGGGAACCACCTCACCGGACAGCAGAGGAATTGAACCGGCCTCCAGACCCAGGTCTGCCAGAATATCGTCATAGACTTTCTTTACATTTGCGGGCCACTGGGGGTCATTTGTGTTGGTCTCACCCTGATGCAGCAGGATACCCTTTATCACACCGTCCTTCTGAGCCTTCTTGCAGAGCTCAATCAGACGCTCGTAGGGATTACCACCGTAGGCAGTGCAGATATTCTTCATCCAGTCAGCCTGCTTGGGAATATAATCCATACATTTGTCTTTGTCAAACAGGTCTATGGAACAACCTGCCACAGCCACCATCACAACACCTATCTTTACATTCTCAGGCATGTTCTGAACCATGGTGCGGCCAAAATAGTCGACAGGGGTAAGGCCTGTGTTGGGACGTGCCAACGGCGGAACGGCCGTACGCCACTCGCCCATCTTGCTGTCGGGGAAATCAACAGCGTTCATGGTCACGAAACGGGGGCTTACATTCTCCTTGTCTATCTGCTCGGGACGAGGGTTGCCCTCCATGTTTGACTGGCCAAAGCAAATGTAGATGTGGAAATTGGGATCCGGCTGAGCCAGGACCTTAAACGGAGCCAGCATCAAAGCTGCCAGCAGAATGATTCCTGATTTTTTCATCTTTTCTGTACATTAAACTGATTAGATGGTGCAATTTTCGGAATAATTATTGACTTGCACAAGAAAAACCGATAGCTTTGTGCCCAAATTAAGATGAAATGAAGAGAAGAACTACAAGAGCCAACAACTCTTTCCTGCTGGGATCACTCGTTTTGATTGTGCTGGTACTGGTTGTCGTAGTGCTGTTCCTGTTCCTCTCGCTAAGGTTGTTTGACAACAAGAATGTCCAATATACGGAACGTTATGAGATAGTGCTTGACCAGTCCGCTCTGGACACTCCTCTAAGCATATATTTGAATGACAGTCTGCTTTACAGCGGTACCCCCCGGCCTGACCTGAAACTCTCCGTGGGACGGTTCGCTCAGGAAAGCAGTCTGCTTATCGTCGATAACAATACCGATATAGTATCCACCATAGCACTGTCCAACCACTCGGAGACAGTCACCGTAATCAAGGATAAAAACGGTTCCTACCGGAAAAAACTGGAATAAGTCACTTCCTGCCAGCGGGACCTGCCAGAATGGAATCATAGCTCTTACGGTCATTCAGGACCTTTACCGCCTCGGCAAGGAACTTGTCGGACTTGATGTTCTGCATCACAGCTCCACGCTGATAATAGTAGCGGATCACTATCTCCAAGGCAATCACGCTCTCCAGGTCCTTACGGAATACATCCAGGTCATTCTTAAGGTCATACTGGAGCTTGCTTTCCAGGGCATCGAACTCCTCCTTTGCCTTGTCGGCCAAGCCCTCACGCTGGGCAATCTTTATAAGTGACTTGAGTGCCTTGCCGCTATTGCTCTCATACTTGAAGTCCGAATTGCATACAAAATCCTTAAAATCGGCGTAATCCTGGTCCGTCAGTCTGAAATCCTGTGCCGGAGAAATGCTTTCATGCCTTGAGCACCAATCATTGATAAAATCAAACAGCACTACGTTCTGTGACAGGTAGTAAAGGATATCGGGCATGGTGTCCTGCTTGCATTCCACATCCGGACGTATTCCGCCGCCATCACGCACCGGACGGCCTGCTGCGGTATAAAAGACATTGGTCAGGCTGTCAGGAATGTGCTGCGCCTGGCCGTTCTCGTTCCTGCGTGAATAGTCTATCTCCTGTATGCACCGGCCACTGGGAATGTAATACTTGGCTATAGTAACCTTAAGCGTTCCGTTGAACGGCAGCATACGGGTACTCTGTACCAGTCCCTTGCCGAATGTACGGGTACCCACAATCACCGCACGGTCCAGGTCCTGAAGGCTACCGGCCACTATCTCCGATGCCGATGCCGACTGTTCATCGGTCAGTACCACCAACGGGATATTCTCATCAATAGGATTACGCTGCGTGACATACGTTGATGCCGCCTGCGGAATCTTGCCGCGTGTCTCTACAAGTTTGGTACCCTTGGGAACAAAAAGGCCCACAATCTCAACCGCCTCATTCAGCAGTCCTCCGCCGTTGCCGCGCAGATCCAGTATAATGCCCTTGGCACCCTGCTCCTTAAGCTCCACCAGAGCCTTCATGACACTACGGGAACAGTTCTCGGTAAACTGCTCCAACAGTATATACCCGTAACCCTGCCACATACCGTAATATGGTACGGCCGGCAATGATATGACACTGCGGATAACATCAATGCTTATGGAATCCTTTACCCCAGGACGACGCACCGTTACAGTCAGCTTGGTGTCAGCCTCACCGCGAAGATGGTCGCTCACGTAAGATGACGGCTTTCCCTTCATGCTCTCACCGTCTATGCTCAGTATCTCATCACCGCCTCTGAGCCCGGCCCGAGCCGCAGGCATACCCTCATAAGGCTCATCTATGTAAATATAGTCCCTACCGGTATATTGACGTATCATGGCACCAATTCCGGCATATTTACCCGTGGTAATCATCTTAAGGTCATTGATATCCTTCTCCGGATAGTACTCGGTATATGGGTCTATACCTTTGAGCATGGCCGATATGCCCGTTTCCACTGTCTTGGCGGGATTAATGGTATCCACATAGTATCGGTCCAGTTCAGTTACAATCTGGTGAAACACCTCCAGATTCCTGGCAAGTTCAAAATTGTGGTCCTCGGGGTTCTGTGAAAAAACAGGCGCAGAAGCCGGTACCAATATGATAAACAGGGCTAATACCCTTAAAAAACTCTTCATAGCAATTGAATTCTGTGATACATCTGCGCGAAGATATATAAAATTTGGCTTTCCCGCCGATTTTTTTGGCCGCAGGTGTTGGATATTCCAAAAAAGGCGGTAAATTTGCACCGCGTTTGAGGGCAGAACGCCCCAAATGTGGCAAAAAGCTTCTTTAGCTCAGTTGGTTAGAGCATCTGACTGTTAATCAGGGGGTCCTAGGTTCAAGTCCTAGAAGGAGCGCAACATGAGTCCGGAAATTCCGGACTCAATTTTTTTTATAGACTTGACCAATATTTTGAAATAATTGTAATAACTTTATGCCACGCTAACTAAACTATTTATTAACCTAAAAGGACAGATATGAGTTACAAGATTGAACAGATTGAGGGAATTGGAGCTGCTTATGCAGCAAAGTTGGCAACCGCAGGCATCAAGACCACCGATGATCTGCTTAAAAAGTGCGCAACCAAGAGTGGCCGTGTAAAGATTGCCGATGCCACAGGTATTTCACCCAAGCTTATTCTTAAGTGGACCAACCATGCAGACCTGTTCCGCGTAAACGGAATAGCCGGCCAGTTTGCCGAGCTGCTTGAGGCCGCCGGTGTTGACACCATCAAGGAGTTCCGTCACAGGGTTCCCGCTAACCTGCAGCCCAAGCTTGTTGCAGTAAACAATGAGAAGAACCTCTGCAACCGCGTTCCTTCAGTTGCCGAACTGGAGAAGATGATTGCCCAGGCCAAGGCAATGGAGCCCACCAAGATTACCTATTAATCAACTGTCAACAACAAAAAAGGGTGTCGTCTGACACCCTTTTTTTATTTTCATTTGTGTGGGTCGGTAAACTCATATCCCTTATGGATCTTACGGAAAAAGACAAACTGCATGACATATTCAACCACTATCAGTATGAAGCTGAAAATATCATCCATACTTGTAGAAAAAACAGCATAAACAACATACATGATAGTCAATATACCCAGTATTACCGTGATAGTATGCATAAAGCTGTTCTTATCAGTCATCTTATTGAACATGAAATATGCACAAGCCGTAAGAACAATAGCAAGAGCTGTCACAGACTTATCAACGCGTTCTATTATACGCAATTTTGACACATCGCTGACAGCATTATTATCCGATAATATGGACAGATACAATATTGCAATGACTACGGTAATGAAGAGTGCCGCCAGCAATCCCTTCCTTATGAACCCTGACCTTATCCCCTTAGGCATTGATTCATTGCTCTCATACCGTTCCTTGAAATCTTTCAGGAACATGGCCCAGAAGCTGTAATAAACCACAAAGGCAATATTACTTATGATTGCTACAATGGCCATCGTACGGACAGGATAATCGGGACCTACAATATATCCGCCTGCAAAACTGATTATGATTACCACTATATACCATAAGGCAAGCCTCAAAGCATCTTTCTTGAGTTTTTCCATATATTTCATTTGGAGCGTTTCAGATTATTACGGAAAAGGATAGACAGTATTACACAGATTCCTGCAGCAAAAGGATAGTAAAGATAAGGGATTATCTGCGTGGTAGCCAGACCCGTAAGGCCGGCAGCCATGAGCAACTGCGCACCGTATGGTATCACGCCCTGGACAAAACAGCTGAAAATATCCATCAGGCTGGCGGCACGTCGCTTGGGAATGTCAAACTTATCAGATATGTCATTCACTATTCCGCCCACCGTTATTATGGCAATGGTGTTGTTGGCGGTACAAAGGTTGGCAAGAACAGTAAGGAGACCAATGCCAAGCTCCGCCCCCCTGCGTCCGTGAACATGGTTGGCAATGCCTCTGGTTATGTATTCCAGTCCGCCGTTATACCGTATTATACCCAGCATTCCGCCAGCCAGCAACGTGACTATTATCAGGTCACCCATACCTGCTATACCGTTACCTACAGAACCCAGCAACGAAAACCAATCCAGCGTATCCGTTCCGAATCCCACCACGGCATTGAGCAGTATTCCAATAACCAGCACCAGTGTCACATCCACTCCAAAGAGAGCCAGCAAAATCACTGAAAGGTACGGCAGCAGCTTGAGCCACTCTATGGGATGGACATCGGATGCGGTCTGGATACTCAAGCCTTTGAACACGTAATATCCCGCCACAACCAGCACTGCCGGCAATACAATCATGAAGTTTGCGCGGAACTTGTCACTCATGGCGCACCCCACGGCCCGCGTGGCTGCAATGGTGGTATCCGAAATGAATGAAAGGTTGTCGCCAAAGAAAGATCCTCCCACTACCAGCGCCGTCATCATGGCCTGACTCACGCCAGTCTCCTGGGCTATTCCGCTTGCAATGGGAACCAGAGCCACAATGGTGCCTACACTGGTGCCAATGGCAAGAGACACAAAACAAGCCGTCAAGAACAACCCTGCCAGCAGGAACCGTGCAGGTATGATATTGAGCGTAAAGTTCACGGTTGCCTCTATGGAGCCAATCTCCTTTGCCGACCCCGCAAATGCGCCGGCCAGCATGAATATCCACACCATGAGCATGATGTTCCAGTGTCCGGCGCTCTCAGAGAACACATTGATACGATAGTTCAGCTTACCCGGAGTGATGGCCACCGCATAGACCGATGCCAGAAGGAATGCCGATGACACCGGCACCTTATAGAAATCACCTGCCAGCAGTGACGACACCAGATAAACAACCAGAAAAACCACTATGGGGCTCAAAGCCAGGAACCCCGGCATCTTAACCTTATTCTCTTTCATAATATAAAAGGACCGCCTTTACCGGGCGGCCCTGCAAAGTTAAGAGTATTTCTCGCCATACTTTAGCATGGCGTCATTTATATACTTCTTAAAGTCGGTCTCGTTGTTCCTGCGGCATATAACAAGCACATCATCGGTATCCACCACCAGAAAATCGCTCAGGTCATCTATCACCACAAGTTTCTTTTCCTTGTTGCACAGGAACATACTGTCACGGCAGTTATACACCTGATAGTTATACATACCCAGTACATTGCCTTCGGCATCCTTGGCACAATAGTCATAGAGCAAATCCCAAGTCTCAATGTCATTCCATCGGAAATCACCTATGGCCATACATACGTTGTCGGTCTTTTCCAGTATGCCATAGTCTATCGAGATATGCGGGAACGCTTCATAGACCGAATAGAGCAGACTCCGCCGCTCGTCACGGTTGTGCTTGGTATCATAGATACGGTTAAACTGCGACACCATCTCCGGCAGGCAAACCTTGGCAATCTCTATGAAAGAGTTCACGTTCCACATCAGAATGCCGGAGTTCCAGTAGAACTCACCGCTATCCACAAACACCTTGGCGAATGACTCCTCTGGTTTCTCGGTAAACGTACGCACGCTGTAAATACCCTCGGCCATCTTCTCATTGATCTGGATATAACCGAAACGTGTCTCAGGTCGGGTAGGCCTTATGCCCACGGTCAGTATGCATTTGTTGTCATTTACAAAAGCCATACCCTTCTCAATCACATCCAGATAGGGTTGCTCATCCTTTATTACTAGGTCCGACGGTACTATCAGTATGTTTGCATTGGGATTGATGTCGCGGATATGGTACGATGCAAGCGTTGCGCTGGGTGCAGTGCCTTTCATGACAGGCTCGCGCAAGACCTGAAGCGGATTCAGATCAGGCAACTGCGTGCACACATCCTCGTAAAAATCCAGATTAGTGGAAACAATGATGTTCTCCTCAGGGAATATGCGCCTCATTCTGGCAACCGTCTCCTTAATCAGCGTATTGCCGTTATTGTTGAAATCAAGGAACTGTTTGGGCATACCCTTGCGGCTTAAAGGCCATAACCTTGTGCCGAAACCGCCTGCCAGCACAACGCAGAAATTATCTGATCCTAACATAGTACTTTTTATATGGTTTGATCCGTTTAGACGGATAGTCTGCTACGAAGATATGTCATTTTTTCAGAAAAACAAGCTTTCAGTCCACAAAAAGGCGGGATTCTAAAAAAAAGCCCGGCCTATCCTTTAGTTTCAGTAAAATGTTGTACCTTCGCGGCGGTTTTGACACCAAGCCCAGATGGCGGAATCGGTAGACGCGCTGGTCTCAAACACCAGTGGGGCAACCCGTGCCGGTTCGACCCCGGCTCTGGGTACTGAGACGGGCTGTGAACGAAAATTCACGGTCCGTTTCTTTTTTATCCTTGCAATCACTTGATATTCCAGCAATTAGAGCAAGGGCCGGTTTCAGGTAAACGGTTCGACTTTTTTTGTCACCCAAAACGATTTTTTCAGATAAAGTCGAACCGAGCAACTCAATCTTCTCATTTACAGGCAGTTGCGACAACAGGTCTCCTAACTGATTCAGGATACTTGATGCTGCAATGCCTTTCTCGGCAATAGACTTGTCTGAGGGCTGGTACACAAGTTCGTTATACTCAGATTTCATTATTGCTATCTCCTTTTTATACCTGACTGCCATGTCAGAATAGTCCCCTAGGGACAGTTGACGACTAGCAAGCAAATCCTGTGATTCCTCCAACATCTCCTCTCTTTTCTTTATTTCCTCTCGTAGTTTTGTGATACGTTGTTCACGAGACCTCCTACTCTCCCCTACAACATCCTCGTATATCTCCTGAAACAATCGTACCAAATTCTCTGGTGGTATTAAGCCGTTCAGGGATGTTTCAAATTCATGGTTAAGAGCATCCGCCTTTATGCGGAACTTATGACAGTTGTTACAATGATAATAAGGGTATTTGGCATGACGACCCGTGCTGAAAGAAGCACGGAGTTTGCTACCGCAATGAGGGCATACAAGGAAATCCCGCAGGTAGAAATCCGGCTGTGGCATCTTAACTGTCCTTATCTTATCTTTATGTGATGCGTAATCGCGTCTACGACGTGCAGACGGATTGAGAACGGCTTGCACTTTCTCGAATATATCCTCACTGACCAAGGGCTCATGTACTCCCTTAACATACTGGTCCGGGTCACTATTGTATGCTGGCACAAACACATCGCCAACATAAAAACGGTTCCTAAGCATATCAAAGAACGATTGCTTCTCACATTTCAAGCCCTTTTTCTTCATCTCCCTCCATACAAGTGTTGGGGCCTTCTGTCCCTTCGCAACCTCCGTAAAGGCCTCCTGTACTAGTGGACCGACCTCTGAATCTATTTCAACCCACTTGTCATGGTCTCCATTCCTCATGTTCTTATAACCCCTTGGTGCCTTATTGGCGCATCTCCCGTTCTTTAAGGTTTGGTGGATTCCATCCTTGGTTGCAGTCGCACGTTTCCTGTTATCTACATGTGCATTTATCAACTGCATTCCTAACATATATTCGGCTTCAGGGATACCATCATCATACCACTCCTGTATTGCATTCACTTGTATGCCATATTTACCCATCTGTTTCATTAGATAGAGGCCATCAAAAGTCTCTCTGGACAATCGATTCCACCTCAGCACAAGGAAATAGTCAACTCTATATTCGTTCTTCTTTAACTCCGATAACGCCTTACTCAGCTCCGGACGGTTTATTGTTTTTGCCGAGAAATCCTCTCTGTACACTTTTACAATCTCAACATGATGCTCTATACACCACTTCCTCATTTCTGCTTCCTGGAAATCCAGAGAGCATCCCTTGGCTTGCTCATCGCTGCTAACGCGACAATACAAAACGGCTTTCTTTTCTTCCATAATCTGTTATTGTTTGTATTCTATATCTGCTTTGATCAAGTAATGAGCCAGCACATCTAGCCACTCTCGCAACTCACGCAGTTCTTCGTTCGACAAATCTTTGCCATAATCTCCTAATAATGTCCTACATCGCTCAAGAGTTACCATAGCCGCACAGCGTCAATTTTACAGCTGCCTGCGGAACTGTCATGCTCTTGTGGTTTGTTACTTCTTTGAATTTATTCATATCAAATTGTTATTATTTTTATGTAACCCCATCCTTCTGGATATACACCCATTCGAGTGGGGCTCCTATATATTATAGAGTGATTCTGGGAAAAAAATTGCTGCTACCCCAAAATTTTTCATATCTACAGCTAAAGAATCTTAAGGGGCACCAATTCTGTTCCGTTAGTACACGGAACTCGGAACCTATTATTGTATCTTTGCTATGACATATGTGATTGACCTTCAGCAAGATGAGTATATTCGAAAGCAACAACAGATACATAGACCTAGGCCTGTCTGTGCTATGGTCGGCATCAAACCTGCGAGCGACCTGTCCCCAAGATAGTGGAGTATACCATGCCCTGGCTCTCCCAAGCGAACTATCCAATAAGAGTATTTCATCTGATAACCTGGGCGAACAACAAGTACAAGAGCAGGCCTGGCGGAAACCCACCAGAGCAGAGTTTGAGGAACTGTTCCTGTGCTGTGACCTGTTCTGGGGCGAATATCTTGGTGTAACGGGGTTGACCGCCGTAAGCAGGGTATATCCCAACAAGTACATCTTCCTCCCCTCCACTGGCTGGCGGGACCTGGATGGTATCATCCATGATGAGGACAAGTGTCTATACTGGACAGGTGAACCCTACCAGTATGATAACCACTTCGCCTGGGCCTTTCGGTTTGATGAACATCATAAGCAGTGTATGTATAAATACACTGGATACGGGTACTGCATTCGTCCCGTCCTCGAAAGAAATCAAATCAGTCATGAATAACAATCAGGTTACAGGAGACCCCATTCCCCGAAGAAAGAATGTTAACATCATCGAGGATATGGCCGACATCGCGCAGACTGTCAAGGGTTCTGGCCTGCCAGAGGCCTTCTTTACGGAGCAATGCAGCGTGTGGGAGCAGATGCAGGCACTTTGTACCTATATGGACCTCACCCCACGTCAAATCACCATCCTGGCTGTTGTCCTGGAGTTCAATGGATACGCCTCACTAAGAGACATGGCCGAGTATATAGGGTGCCCTGTTTGTCGACTGCATTCGAAGCACTGGGACATCGAATTCCTCAGGCACATTGAATATCTCAAGGACGGCGAGCAACTATACGAATACATCATCGAGCCAGACTTGATTGCTGGCTGGGCAGGCAACCGGCTATACCGGGCTTTCCAAGACCCTCAGGAAGCTATTAGCAACCACATGCTCGGCCGGATAGGATATGAGGTTACACACTTTGGCGCGTATATCAGGGTTAAAGAAAACCTTAGTGATACCATTAACCACTATCTAGAGTCTTATTCCGGATGCACCCTGCTGGCCTATATCCAAAGCCTGGTAGTAGCCTCCCCATCACCTGAACTGGGTACCCTTATCCTCCTTATGATATTGGCCAAAAACTTTAAGTCCATTTTCTATGAGAACAGGGTGTGCGAGAGCGAGGTTATGTGGTTCATCCGGAAGGTGATACCAGACTCAACCGAATCCAAGATTCAGGAAGTAGTTGACTACCTTGTGGAAGTTGGCTATATGGTTAAGGGTACTCCCGAGACCTACAGTATATCCGATGGTATAATAAAGGAGGTGGCTCATCTTATAGGAGACGATGATGACTTCACTATTAACAAATCGAAATCCTAGACCAGTTTGGGAAGGTATATTGTTATATACCTTCACAATGCATCTTCAGGAGAGCACTCCACTCTTCTAACTTGTTGTTACTCTTGAACTTAATTACTCTCCCAAGGTTATGGAGGAACATTTCTTTAAGTAGCTCCGAATTGTTCAGTAACACGACACGTTCCACATTCTTATTCTCCAGGAACTCCTTTACCTGTTCATTGTGTAGCCGGACCTCAAGTCGGTGAAGATGGCGAGGGTAACCATACCGTTCTAGGATATAGTCCTTATGAGAAGCATGTTCTATCTCCTCCTTTTTGTTGTATGCCTGTACGGTAACCCCTTTGTATTTGTTGTGTATGGCATTCTTCTGTCTGATAGTGATAGTTGGGTTCTTCAACCTTTCCTCTGTAACAGAGAAGCATACATCCACCCCTTTGATAAGGCTGGTCCGGTCATGTATGCGTTTGTCATTGATAATGGTTTCGACAGTCATGGAACGCATCTTGTTTCTTATCAACTTGTATATATTGAAGGGTGTATCGTAGGCAAGGTCCAAGGCAGTGATATTATGCAAGTCCATATGCATATGAAACGGTATTTTCAGTACATCATTAAGTTTGTTGGGGTTGTACAATATTGGATTCTCCACTCTGAAGTATGCCAACTCCCCTCTCTCTCCCGCGAATCGACCAAACTTCAAGGTGGCGACGCACTCTTTCTGCGTATCATAAACCGAGAAGGAGTATTTGAATCTATCGTTGGAATGACGAAGAAACTCGTACCCATCGATTGTTACCGATGCGCCCTTCTTGACATTCTCAAGGTGGTAGGCCGATAATGAGTTTGCCCTATTAAAGCATAACTGTAGTTCGTCTATTACGACTTCCTGGCCAGGCGGGTTGACATTCAGTTTGTAATCATCGATGTACGGATGGCAATCCAGTTGTTCTTGACGATAGATTCTGTAAGGGATGACAACATGTCGTTTATCTGATTCGCTCTTCGTCGCTGTCTTATTGTCGTCTATGGTATCCGATGTGCTCTTGGTATTTACAATACTATTGTAAAGTTTGAGCACAGAAGCCGGTTTTCTTTTTTTCTTTCTGTTTTCACATAGCTGTTTCCTAGAATAAATATGATGTACTTTCACGGAGTTTACGGTTATTTTTGGTGGAAGTATTTTCATGTTTCGATGGCTCATGCTTTACAGGCTCTCCCGGCACCTGAGGTACAACACTATTGGTGGTCGGCATGTCAGTGCCGGCTACCATCTCCATCGAACCCAAGTTTGACGGTCGATCCCTTCCGTAACCACCATCCTTCCTGGTTCTTGTTTTGCTCCCGGACCGTAGCCCAAGGTCTGGGTTGTTGTTTTTAATTTTCATGATTGTTGCTATTTATTTTGTAGACTGGTAGGACGTACTCCTGCCGATCTATATATTATATACAAAAAAATGGGAAATATCTGCTCTACAGGCATACTTTCTTTATATTATGTGCGAATACACATGGTAGAGGAGGGGGACCCTAGGTTTTTAGGTCCCTCTCCTGCATAAAGAATATTGAATTCAGAAAGTTATGACGGACGAGAAGGATGGTCTCAGCTTGCGTACAGACACCTCTGGAAGTTGACGAAAGCATCCTTGGCTGCATTCACCCCACCCAGAGCTTTCATTCCGTCTGGCAAAGAACCGTACTTCATTGCTATCAGGTCCGGCAGCTTGGAAGTACCCAGTTCCTCTCTTGTCTTGGGGTTGGACCACTTGGTCTGCAACTCCTTTATGCTGCCGTAGAACTCCGGTAGTTTTCTTTCTAGGTAAAAATGGAAAGATTTATTGTGATAGTTTCCATCAAAATTTCTCCTCGGAAAGCAGATATATTTATGTGTAAAACCTTGAGTATGTGACCGTTAGTGTGTATATTTGTATTGAGTTATAATTGATAAGAACTATGGAAAAAGTTGTATTATTGTGCCGAGTATCGACCAACAGGCAGGACTATCACCGCCAGGTTGCAGAGCTGACGCAGTTTTGTACTCAGGCTGGTTGGACCATCCAGAAGGTATTCGCCAATAAAGTATCAGGGGTGAAGGCGGTCGAGGAGAGACCGGAGATTCTAGATATGATTGATTACGTAAAAGGCAATCATGTGGACAAAGTTGTTTGCCTAGAAATTTCTCGCCTGGGCAGGAACACCCTCGAAGCACTCAAGGTTATCCAGGTGCTTAATGACAATGGCATAGCCTTATACGTGAAGAACTATAACCTTTGTACGTTGAACCCTGACGGGAAGGTCAACCCTGTCGCAAGCCTAATATGCACCATATTGCTGGAAATTGCGCAAATGGAACGTTTGACCATCGTCGAGCGCATGACTAGTGGCCGTAAGCAGTATATAGAGAGATGCAGGAGAGAAGGCATCAAGATGGGCAGGCCGTCAACATATCGCAAGACGGACGAGGAGTACAAAGCACAATATCCGAGAGAGATATCCTTGCTTCGTAAGGGCATTAGCCTCAGAAACGTATATTCTATAACCGGGACATCTGTGAACACACTGAGGCGGTTGAGCGCCTTCGTATAAGAGTGTGTCATGAAAAAGAGTAAAGGGCGGCAGTTGGCTGCCCTTTTTCTTGCTCTCAGTGTATCTGGGGAGGGTTGTACCCTTTTAAAGGCGTAGGATTGTTGGGGCGCAATCCTCGCTGTATTGGCTTCTCATAAAAACTTAAAGTGACTACAACAGGATACAGAAGGAGGACGACTGGGACCTGAAAGCCCTCTGTGACCACTGGGGCAAGGATGCCCTCGGGGTCGGGTACGCCTATCTCCGGAACTACGGAATCAGTGAAGATAATCCCTTCCGGAACGCCAAGTGCGTAATTCGTAAGGGATTACTATTGACTTAGCCGAAAAGGTAGTATATTTGGTTCGATAAATCGGAATTTAGACAAACTGATGAATACGAAAAAGCTGATTGTCTTTCTGCTATGGGCATTTCTGCCGATGGTGATTGTGGGACTGGTGATGCACTTTAGCGGAGCTTCTGCCGTCGGACTTCCGGAGGAGTCTTCCGCCATCGACCCGCTTGCGGCGATGAAGGGCTTCGGAGCCATGCTCATTCCGCTACTCGCCGTTATCTTTACGCAACTGATCTTCAAGGAACCGGTACTCAAGAACCTGGGCATATCCTTCAAGCTCAACCGCTGGTGGTGGATAGGCTGGCTGTTGATGCCCGTCATTGCATTTGCTGTCCTGGGAGTGACGCTTCTGATGCCCGGAGCCAAGTGGACGCCGAATAGCGAGATGATGCAATCGGCCATTGCCTCCATGCCGGAAGGATTCGGTATCTGGGGCGTCATTGCCGTTACGATGATCAGCGGGCTCCTGAACGGAATCACCATCAATGCTGTCTTTGCTTTCGGTGAAGAGATTGCCTGGCGCGGCTTCCTGATGAAGGAATTCAAGGGGAGGAAGTTCCTCACGGCCGCCCTGTGGATCGGGATCATCTGGGGCTTCTGGCATGCGCCCATCATCCTGAACGGCCATAATTATCCCCAGCATCCGGTGGCGGGCGTTTTCATGATGGTGGCTTTCTGCCTGCTGTTTACCCCCATGTTGATGTATTTCAGGCAAAAAAGCGGTTCTGTCATTGTCCCGGCCATCATGCACGGCACATTCAATGCGGTCGTGGGCATCAGCGCGGTGGTTGTCACGCCGGCAAATGACCTCCTCTACGGCGGTCCCGGCCTGGCCGGTTTCATCGTCCTGCTGATGATGGATGTTTGTCTGTATCTGTATGACAGGTATTTCAGCAAGGAGAGGGTGTTTGCATCACTTTTATAAATTCTTGTTTATCGAAATGATTACGCCCCGACATTCCAGTAGCGGATTGTCGGGGTGTTGATTTGTGAAGCGCATCCTGCTCCATGGCGATGCAGG